>JAJZQN010000019.1 GCA_021847605.1 Pseudomonadota bacterium
GCGGCTATGCTCATCTCGAGCAATGCCAGTCCATGCCATTGATCACTCCATCTCTCGCAAGGACGGCGTGAATCATAACATGCTGGTATTGCTCAACAACTTTTGGATCGGGCTCTTAGAGTCTGTTTGGAAAATGCGCGAAAGGGCGCATTTTCGTGGCGGCACCGGCCCGCACCCCCACCCGACCACCCATCAGGATACCATGTCTGGGCGGTCGGGTGGGGGTGCGGGCCGGTGCGGATGCGCCGGAGGCGCATTTCCAAACAGGCTCTTAAAGCATCGAGCCTTTAATAAGAACCGTTCGGGCTGAGCCTGTCGAAGCCCCGTCTTGTTCTTCAAGAGCGGCCCTTCGACAAGCTCAGGGCGAACGGATACAGAAGCGATTTCGATTTTACGCACGCTGCTCTAGACTGTGATGACTTTGCTTTGACCCAAGCCGTCATTGCGAGCGCAGCGGGCCGAAGGCGGGCGAAGCCCAACCAATCCATGAGGGCGCCACTGGATTGGTTCGCTGCGCTCGCAATGACGATTCAATATGAAGTCATCCCGCTTTAATGTCGTTCGTGGGCGGTTGAAGACCGTTTGTCCGCCGGTGATGCCGCCTGGCGGATGGGATTGGCGGATCATCGAAGCTGCGGCGCGCCGTTTGGTCGCTGCGCTATGGTGAAGCCACAGGAGCGAAGGCCCCGGCCCCGCGTTAAGGCACGGTTCACCGCCAATGGCGTCGTGTCATCCCTGACAGTTTAACCCGATCCGGAGTGCCCGACAGCGCCTGGATACGCCTCCGGCCTTCCCTTGCGCCGGGGGCGTTCTTCATTTCAGCCCGATCCGGCGCGCGCTGTAGTTTCCGTTACGGAAAATGTCGTTTGCGGCGGGAGACATGTCGTTGGTCGCGCCGTTCGTGCCCGCTGATCGGCGCTTCGTCGTTTGGCCGATCCGGGTCGTTGCCGGTCGAAGCAGGCAGGCGCGCGGCCGGCCCGTCCCCTAAACAGAATAAGCGAACGGGACAGGGACCGACCCCCTGATGACCTCCGTTTCCCGCCCGTTCGCACCCCGGCGTTTCGCGCAGCCCCCTTTGCGCATGCCGGTCACAACAGGTTTTGAGGAGATAGGCCCATGTTCACGTCGTCCAAATTCACCGCCGCCGTCATTTCCATCGCCCTGGCCGCCAGCGCCGGCGCTGCGTCCGCCCAGGAATTCCAGTCCAATGGCCGCACATCGGAAGTCTATCATGGCGATCTGGACCTGACCAAGGCGGATCAGCAGAAGCAGTTGCGCAGCCGTATCGCCCGCGCCGCCAGCCGGGTGTGCGCGAACGGCAATCTGGAAGCGCAGATGAGCTGTCGCGCCCGGGCGATCGCCCATGTCGAAACGCCGGTCAATGCCGCCATTGCGCGCGCCGAGACGAAGGAGCGCTATGCCGACGCCAGCATCAAGAAGGAACCGCGCCCGGTCGTGGGTAACTGATCCCCGTCATCATGGTGCAGATGCGATAAAGGCCCGGCGGATTGCCGGGCCTTTTTTGCGTGGACGGCCTGTCTGCGGTAGGCTGGCGCGATGAGGCTGGATCGACCCTTGCAGACGACGCTGGAGGCGGTTGCTGCAATCATGCTGGATGCGCGGCATCGCTGGTGGGTCATCGGCAGCGCGGCCGTGGCCCTGCATGGCGCGGAGCCGCTGACCGTTGCGGATGTCGACATTCTGCTCAGCCCGCAGGATGCGCGCCTGCTTCTTCCGCGCATCGGGATCGTGCCGGGGGCTGGGGCGGATCATCCCGATTTTCGGTCCACCCTGTTCGCAACCTGGCGGGACGCCGCTTTGCCGGTCGAATTCATGGCCGGTTTTTCCTATCGCCGTTATGGCGAGTGGATGCCTGTCGCGCCGCGGACCCGCATGGCCATGATGGTGGGAAAGGCCATGGTGTTCGTGCCGGAGCGGGCCGAACTGCGCGAAATCATCCAAGGGTTCGGGCGTCCCAAAGACTGGGAGCGGGCCGGGTTGCTGGCGGGTTAGCGCCCCGTCATCGCCCGCGCATTGGCGAGGAAGGTGCGGCCGATGCGGATTTCGCCGCCGTCGGCGAGCGCGGCGAACCAGACGCCGCTGCCGTCATGGCGCAGGCGGGCGATATGGTCGCGGCGCACGATGTGGCTGCGGTGCAGGCGCACGAACTGTTGCGGGTCGAGCCGCTCCTCCAGCGAACTGATCGTCTGATGCAGGAGATAGCTGTGGCCGCCGACATGCAGGCGCATATAGTCGCGCTCCGCCTCTATCCGGTCGATCTGGTCGGCGGCGATGCGGATCAGTTCGGAGCGGTGCGGCACCCAGAATTCTTCGGCCCATTCGGGCGTGGGTTCAGCCGAAATGGCGGGGGCGTCGCCACTGCTCTGGTTGCGCAGCGCCACTTCCACCCGGTCCACCGCGCGGGTCAGCCGGTCATGGGCGACGGGCTTCAACATATAGTCGACGGCGGCGAGATCGAACGCTTCGACCGCGAACCCTTCGAAAGCAGTGACGAAGATCACGGCGGGGCGGATGCCCATGCGGCCGACCGCGCGGGCGACGCCAATGCCGTCGAGCAGAGGCATGGCGATGTCGAGCAGGACGAGATCGGGGCGAAGCCCCTCGATCAGGCGCAGCGCCGCTTCGCCGTCGGTGGCGGTGCCGACCAGCGCGATGCGCGGTTCGCGCGCGCACAGCATCTGGAGTCGCTCGACCGCGAGCGGTTCATCATCGACGATCATGGTGCGGATGGACATGCGGTTCAGCAACCCCGGCGAATGATGGGTAAAGTGAGAAGGACGGAAAAGCCCTTGCCCTCACGCGGACCATAGACGATCCGGCCGGCATCGCCAAAGCGCGCGGTCAGCCGGTCGCGGACATTGGCGAGGCCGATGCCGCTGCCCGCGTCAGCAGCATTGGGCGGATTGTCGCCGTCGTCGGTGATGGCGATGTGCATCTGATCGCCATCCTCGCGCGCGGTGATGCGGATGGTGACGGGGCTGGAGGTGCGCGACACTCCATATTTGATCGCATTTTCCACCAGCGGCTGAAGGATCAGGCCAGGCACGCAGGCGCTGAGCAGGCCGGCGGGAATGTCGATCACCGTGGCCAGCCGATCGGGGAAGCGCACCGCTTCGATATCCAGATAGAGTTTCTGGAGATGCACTTCCTCCTCCAGCGGCACATCGTCCAGCGGATCGCCGGTCAGGCTGGTGCGGTAGAAGTTGGAGAGCGACATGATCATCTTTTCCGCTTCATCCGGGCGGTTGCGCATGACCAGGGTGGACAGGGAATTGAGCGTGTTGAACAGGAAATGCGGGTTCACCTGATAGCGCAGCGATCGCAATTCGGCCTGCTGGGCGGCGCGCTCTAGCCGGGCGGCGCGCCGTTCGGTGCGGTGCGCTTCGCTGGCGTAGGACAGAGCGAGATAGAGACCGGCCCAGGCCGAGAGGAAGAAATAGCGGCTGAGCGCATCCTCCACGATGGAGATGAGGACATAGCCTTCTTCCCTGGCCATCTTCATCTTCTCACCGTCCGAGATGAAATTGCCCGGATCATAGACGTTGAAGATATAGTAATTGGCGGCCGCCATCGCGAGCGCGAAGGGGGCGGCCAGCGAAAAGGCGGCGACGACGCGCACGACCAGAGGCTTATGGTCGAACCGACGCAGCACCAGATAGAAGATCCAGGTGATGATGATGCCGATGGTGGCCACCACCATGCGGCGGGCCGCCATTTCGCCCTGCGATTCAAAGCCGATCACGACCGCGCGCAGGCTGACGATGATGGTGTAGAAAAACCAGAAACCCAATATGGAATAGAGCGCGATCGCCGGCGCTACGCCGCGATCGCCTTCTTCGGCCGTGTCGATCATGCCCCCTGTCTACGCCAGCCGCGCGGGAAAGTCTGTAGCGGCCATGGTTGCTGGTCGAACGCGCGGCGACGTTGGTCGAAGGGGCGCGTGGGAACCGCGCCGCCGGGCCATCCGTTGATTGGGCACAGGAGAACGATCATGACCGACAAGACGGACATGCGCCCCAGCAGCCGCGAGGAGGCGGGCGACAAACGGGAGAGCGACGCGCAGGATCATGCGCTGGACCGCGAGGAACAGCTGGACGAGGGGCTGAAGGATTCGATGGATGCGTCCGACCCGCCGGCCGCGACCCGGCCGGGCGACCATGGCGATCCGGTGCCGTCTTCGGGATACAGGAAGGCGGATCGATAGCCGCGCCCGGGAACCTATGTTATGCTGGCTGCGGCAGAGCGAAACCGCCGCCGATCGAGAGGAGTATAGCCCCTATGCCGACATCCGCCACCCCCGCCATCGAACGGATCGCCCGCGTCCTGGCCGGGCGTCACCTGAGCCTGAACGGCGAAGGCAGTGACGCGCATGCGGCGGGCGCGGTGGATGCCGCCTGGCCCGACCATGTCGATGACGCCTATGCGATATTGAGCACATTGCGCGAACCCGATGCGCATATGGCGCAGGCGGGCGATGTGGCGGTGTGGCGCGCGATGATCGGCGCGGTGCTGGAGCGACGGCCGGGCGCGTAAAAGGCAGGCATTGGCCCGCCGCTTCGCCTGTGGCATGAGGGGCGGGACGATGCTGAAGATCAAGATCCAGATATATTGCGGCGACCAGATCGCCATGGGACCGGGCAAGGCCGACCTGCTCGACGCGATCGCAAGCGAGGGGTCGATTTCGGCGGCCGGGCGCAAGCTGGGGATGAGCTATCGCCGCTGCTGGTTGCTGGTCGACGTGATGAACCGATGCTGGGACGCGCCGCTGGTTGCGACCTCCACCGAAGGCGCGACGCTGACCGGGCGCGGCGTGGAAGTGTTGCGCGATTACCGGGCGGTGCAGAAATTGGTGGGGAGCGCTGGCGCGAAGGCCGGACAGGCGCTGGAGCAACATGTGCGCGCGGAGCCGCTGGCCGCGCAGGAATAAGCGGGCGACGCGGTGATGGGGGGAAATACGACATAAGCCCCTCCCCTTCAGGGGAGGGGACGAGGGGTGGGGGCTATCCGCCTGACACAGCGCTTTTAGGCACGCCCCCACCCCAACCCCTCCCCTGAAGGGGAGGGGCTAAGAGTGTCCGCTTCTGGCCCATCATCGCCATTGGCTCTCGCGGCGCTCCGTTCATCGCATCCCTAATCTTTCGGTAACACCCGGCGGGCATGGGGGTAATTGGAGGCTCGCATGTATGACATCCAGTTTCGCCATGACATCAATCTGTTGGACATTGCCTGGCATGGGCTGTTCAGCGGGGAGGAAGTGGCGGCCTATGCGCGGGAGGTGAAGGCGCGGTTCGTGGCGGAGGGGTTTTCGCCCGGCTATCTGCTGCGCATGGACATGAGCCGCAGCGCGGTGCAGCCGCAGGAGGCGGTGGCCGCGTTCCGCGAGCATCTGGGCGAGGGGAATTTTCCGCGCGCGTTGCGCATCGCCATCGTCACGCCCAGCGCCATCGCCCGGTTGCAGGTGAAACGCGAAATGACCCAATCCTATCTGCGCATCTTCGATTCCGCGCCGCCAGCGCTGGATTGGTTGCTGAAGGGCGACGGCGCTTAGAGTCTGTTTGGAAAATGCGCGAAAGGGCGCATTTTCGTGGCGGGCCGGTGCGGATGCGCCGGAGGCGCATTTCCAAACAGGCGCTTAGGCTTTTCGAAGACGATTCCTGCGTTTCGGGTGCGACATGCCGCCTTGCCGTGCCTATATTCGAATATATATAGCTAATCCTGTAAATCCCGGTTATCGATCCCGCAAAATCACAAAGGGGAAAGATCATGACGGGGAAAAACTGGGTCGCGGCGTTGCTGATGGCGTCGGCCGCATGGGCGCCCGCCGTTCTGGCGGAGGAAGCGGAAGCCGGCGACGCGCCTGGCGGCGCGATCGTGGTGACGGCGCGCCTGCGCGAGGAAGATCCGCAAAAGGTGCCGGCGGCGATGAGCATCATCGACGGCGACGACCTGACCCGCACCTATACCGTCAACCTCAACCAGTTGAGCCAGCTTGCCCCGGCGCTCAACTACAGCTCGGCCAATCCGCGCAACACATCCTTCACCATCCGCGGCCTGGGATCGAGCGTGGTCGCAGTCAGTCAGGCCAATGACGGGCTGGAGCCGGGCGTCGGCTTCTATGTCGACGGCGTCTATCATGCGCGCGCGGCGACGGCGGCGTTCGATTTCACCGACATCGACCGGGTGGAAGTGCTGCGCGGGCCGCAGGGTACGGTGTTCGGCAAGAATACGACCGCCGGCGCGATCAACATCACATCGAAAAAGCCCAGCTTCAATTGGGGCGGCGAGGCCGAGCTATCCTATGGCAGCCGCGATTTCCTGCAGGCGAAGGCGGCGATCACCGGGCCTATCGCGGGCGATGTGCTGGCGTTCCGCCTGTCGGGATCGGTGACGCGGCAGGACGGCTATCTGTGGAACGTCGCGCGCGACGAGCATCAAAATAATATCCATAATGACGCAATCCGGGGGCAATTGCTGTTCCAGCCATCGTCCGATTTCAGTTTCCGCGTGATTGGCGACTGGTCCAATTTCAAAAATAATTGCTGCGGACAGGTTTTCGTGCGCGTGGCCCCGACGCTGAAACCGGCGGCGCAGCAATATGCGGCGCTGGCGGCCAATGCGCCGGGCGGCGCTTATGCCCCGCCCAGCACCAATCCCTATGACCGGGTGACGGACAATGACGCGCCGCTGGGCGTCGACACCAATGAAGGCGGGGTGTCGGGCACGGCGGAATGGAAGCTGGGCGGGGTGACGCTGACGTCGATCAGCGCCTGGCGCTTCTGGAACTGGGACGCGGCCAATGACCGCGACTATACCGGGCTGCATATCCAGACGACCCAGCATATCCCGTCGCGGCAGGACCAGATCAGCCAGGAATTCCGCATCGGTTCCAACACGCCCGGGCCGATCGAATATGTCGCCGGCCTCTATTATTTCCACCAGAAGATCGTCGGCCATCCGATCAGCATCTATGGCCCGCTGGCGACTTATTGGTTGCTGCCGGCGAGCGCGACGCGCACATCGGCGCTGCTGGACGGATATCAGACCGACGGGCGCACCGATTTTCGTAGTGAAAGTTATGGCATATTCGGGGAAGTCACCTGGCGCCCGCTGCCGCGCGTGGCGCTGACCGGCGGCATTCGCTACACCTATGAAGAGAAGGACGGCGTCTATGACGTGCGCACCTTTGGCGGGGTCGCGCCGACGGCGGCGTTGCAGGCGGATCAGCAATCCATCCTGCGCGCGCAAAGCTATAGCGCGCATGTCGGCGATGGCAGCGCGTCGGGCCGGGTCAACGCATCCTGGGAACCGGTGGACGGCGTGATGGCCTATGCCAGCTTCGCCAAGGGGCAGAAATCGGGCGGCATCAACATGTCGGGCCTGCCGACCAACAGCGCGGGACAGGCCGTGCTGGCGACGGCTGTGATCCGGCCGGAAACCAATACGACCTGGGAAGCGGGGTTGAAGACGCGGCTGTTCAATGATGCGCTGACCTTCAACATCGACGCCTATCACACCAACGTCACCGATTTTCAGGCGAACATCGTGGACAATAGCGCGACGGTGGCGTTGCGCAGCTATCTGGCCAACATTCCCAAGGTGACGGTGAAGGGCATCGAGTTCGACGCCGCCGCCCGGATCGGCGCGAATTTCACGCTGCGCGCGTCGGGTGCGTACAGCGATGGCGTCTATGCCCGCTATCCCAATGGTCCCTGTTCGATCGAGCAGACGGGCAGCGGCACGGCGCGGTGCGACCTGTCCGGCCAGGGCATGCCGGGCCTGCCCAAATGGGTGGGGTCCGCCGGGGGCGAATATCATCTGCCCGTCGCGGTGGCCGGCCGCGACGGCGAGTTCGTGCTGCGCGCCGACGCAGTGACGCGCACGAAGATATTCGGCGATGCGACCGGATTGGCCTATACGATCATCAAAGGCTATACGCTGGTCAATGGCAGCATCGGATATCGCACGCCCAACTGGGAAGTGGCGGTGTTCGCCCGCAACCTGTTCGACAAGGATTATATGCAGAATCTGACCGTGCAGGCGGGCAATAGCGGGCTGATCGTCGGGACGCCCAGCGAACCGCGCACGATCGGCGTGACGCTTCGCACGGCATTTGGGGGATAGGCGCGCCGGCGCCATCCTCCGTTTGCCGCAGTCATGAAATTTTCATGTTGCGCCGCACAACGAAATCTGTTCCCTTGCCTGAACAGCGGTGGAACAGGCGCTTAAGCCTTCAGTAACCATGGAGGGCGCATGATCCACCCTGCGACTTAAAGTCGGAGGGCTTGAACATGGGCACGAGTGCAAAACCGGCGGATGGGGCTGTCACCCTGGCGGAACTGCGTGAATTCGCCAGCTTCCCGTCTGCCACGCAACGCTACATCAGACGTTCGCTCGACATAGGGCTGCATCGCCGCGACGCGATGAAGCTGTGGTCGCGCGACATGGTGGAGGAAGCCTCGATCCGCGCCCAGGCGCGCATCTATGGCCGGCTGGACGAGATCAAGACGCGCGTGCCCGACGACAGCGGCCTGGAGCAGGTGGAGCCGTTCATGGCGCCGCTCGTCACCATTTCCGCCTTCGACCTGGGGCAGGACCGGTTGGGCAGTTTTTCGGCCTATCGCTTCCTGTATGAGCGGCTGCTGGGGGCGGGGGCGCGGCCATGGTTGCCCGGCGCTTTCTGCGCGGCGGCGAGCCTGCCGCATCTGCACCCCGACAAGCGCCGCATTCTGCTCCAGTCGATCAGCGAGGCGGCGGCGACGGCGGTCGGCTGGTCCAACCGCGAACCGACCTTCTATCCCGAATGGGTGGAGAAGGTGGACATGTCCAAGGCGAACTGAACGCCTTTGCAAGGGCCGCGCGAAGTGGGGGCTTCGGCGCGGCCTTTTCTATGTTCAGGCCCGGTTCTTCAGGCGCGATGCGGGGCGTAGAAGATGACCGCCGCGCCGATCAGGCAGAGCGCGACGCCCGCCATGTCCCAGCGGTCGGGCCGCACTCCTTCCGCGCCCCACAGCCACAGCAACGCCGACACTATGTAGATGCCGCCATAGGCCGCATAGGCGCGACCGGCCTGATCGCTGTCGACCAAGGTCAGCAGCCAGGCGAACAGGGCGAGCGACGCGCAGCCCGGCAGCAGCCAGAGCGGCGAGCGATCCATGCGCAGCCAGGCCCAGAAGGCGAAGCAGCCGGCGATTTCGGCCAGCGCGGCGGCGATATAGATGAAGATGGCTGGCATTATTTCCCTGTTGCGGCGTGGGCGGCGCTGGCCCGGTCAAGGAAGTTGCGCGACAGGCCATGATAGAGCCGATCCTGGCAGACGCGCTGTGCAGCCCAATCCGCCACCAGCGCCGCGCCGAGCAGCGGCAGCATGAAGCCGCGGCTGCCGGTGGTTTCAGAAATGATGATGACGGCGGTCAGCGGCGCGCGCACGACCCCGGTGAAATAGGCGACCATGCCCAGCAGCACGACAGCGCTGGCCTGATCGTCGGGGAAGATCCAGCGCAGCAGATTGCCGAAGCCCGCGCCGGTGGCGAGCGAGGGGGCGAAGATGCCGCCGGGAATGCCCGATATGCTGGTGGCGAGCGTGCTGACGAATTTGGCGGGCGCAAACCAGAGCGGATGATGGCCGCCGATAATGAGTTGACGCGCGGGTTCGTAGCTGGTGCCCCAGGTGAGGCCGGTGGCGACGCCGATGGCAGCGACGACCAGACCGCAGCCGCCGGCAAAGAGGACGGGATTGGCGCGCATCCAGTCCGTAAAGGCGTTGCGCGACCGGGCCGCCCCCAGCGCCAGCCGCGCGAACAGGCCGCCCGATGCGCCGCCCATGACCCCGGCGAGCAGGGCGATGGGAATGGCGGAGGCGAGCGGCAGATGTGCGGCGACCGCGCCGAAATAGACATAGTCGCCGGCCAGCCCCAGGCTGACCATGCCGGAAATGATGACGGCGGTGATGACGAGCAGGGTCATGCGCTGTTCATAGGCGGAGGCGAGTTCCTCGATCGCGAAACAGATGCCGGCCAGCGGGGTGTTGAAGGCGGCGGCGACGCCCGCTGCGCCGCCCGCAACCATGACCGACGCGCGTAGCGGCACGTTCAGAAGAGCGTGGACGCGGGCGAGGATGGCGGCGCTGATCTGCACGGTGGGGCCTTCGCGCCCGACCGACGCGCCCACCAGCAGCCCGGCGATGGTCAGCGCGACCTTCAGCAGGGCGGTGCGCAGGTCGATGAGGCAGCGGCCGACCTTTTCGGGCAATTGGGTGGCGGCGATGACCTGAGGAATGCCCGATCCGCCGGCGAAGGGCGCTGCGCTGCGGGTGATCCAGGCGAGGGCGGCAAAGCCCAGCGGGGTCAGCAGCAGCGGCAGCCAGCGATTGGCGCGGGCGACATGTTGAAAAGCGTCGCTTGCTTCGTCCGCCGCCCAGGCGAAGGCGACGGCGGCAAGACCCACCAGCACCGCCCCGCCCATCAGCGCCAGCCTGCGCCGGAACAGCAGCGATGTGGGACCGCTGTGCCGGATGAGGGCGCGGACGCGGCGGGCGGTCCAGCGCTTCATTGGGCGTCTGCGCCGGTCGGGCGGCGGGCGGGAAGCCGGGCGGGCATGGCGAGGCGATATTCCGTGCTTGGGTTGCGACCAACGCCCCGCCTCCTAGGCCGACGGGGCGCCGATTGCAAAGCGCTTGCGACGGAAAGCCGATCCTTCTGTCGATTATCGCCCGGTGACGGCGATCATGACCGCGCCATGGGCCGGCACGCTGTAGCTGGCGGGCAAGACGGCGGCGGTCGATCCCGACCAGATATCCTCAACCCCCGCTATGCCTGCAAAGCCGGCGTCGGCGGCGGTCAGCGCCAGCGAGGCGGCTTGCGTCCCGCGATTGAACAGGGCCAGCGCAACGCGGCCGTCGGCCAAAGGCTTGGCCCAGATTTCCAGATCGCCCTGTTTGCGGATCGCCCTGCCCTGAACCCCGCGCGCGTCCTGATCGATCGCGATGACACGGCGGTTGGTCAGCATCGCCAGCGTTTCCGGGCTGGTTTCGCGCAGGTCATGGCCCATCATCAGCGGCGCGGCGGCCATCGCCCACAGGGTCATATGGGTGCGATATTCGTCCGCGCTCATGCCGCCATTGCCGATTTCCAGCATGTCGGGATCATTCCAGCCATGCGGGCCGGCATGATCGGGATTGCCATTCTTGTCGAAGCCGATCTTCGCCATGGTCGGATAATCGTCGGTGATGTCGCCGGTGGTGCGCCAGAGCTGACCGCCGACGTCGCGGCCCCAACTGCCGACGTCGAAGCGGCCATATTCGCACAGGGAGAAGATGATCTGCCGTCCGGTCGCCTGCAACGCTGCGCCCATTTCATGATAGCTGCGCTTGACCGTGTCCGCATCGGCATAAAACCACTCGCCCGAACAGAGGTCATATTTCAGATAGTCGAAGCCCCAGTCGGCAAAGCTTTTCGCATCCTGCGCGACATGGCCATAGCTGCCCTCATAGCCGGCGCAGGTGCGGGGGCCTTGCGAGGAATAGATGCCGATCTTCAGCCCCTTGGCGTGGACATAGTCGGTCAGCGCCTTCATGTCCGGGAATTTGGCATTGGGGTGCAGCACGCCATTGGCGTCGCGCTGGCCCTGCCAGCCGTCGTCGATGTTGATATAGGTGTAGCCCGCGTCGCGTAGGCCGGACGACACCATCGCATCGGCCATGGCGCGGACCGTTTTATCATCAATATGTTCGGCGAACTTGTTCCAGCTGCTCCAGCCCATGGGCGGGGTGGCGGCGAGCTTGCTGGGAATGGGCTGGCCCAGCGGCGGCAGGGCGGCGAATTTGAAGGCGCGGGCCTTGGCGTCCTTCGCGCCGCCGCGATAGCCGGTGATCGCGACCTTACTCTCCCATATCTGCCCCTCCAGATGCGGCTTGCCGTCGGCGAGGGTGACGCTCCAGCTGCGGGTGGGATGATCGCGGTCGTTGATATTGCGCGCTTCGAACAGCAATTTGCCGTCGGTGATGCGCGGGTTCAGCATCTCGACCGGGCCGTACCAGAGCGTCGTCACGCTGCCTTCGATTGTCGCGCCCTTGCTCTTCACCTGCATCATGGTGACGCCGGGGGTTGGCGGAGCATCATCGAACAGCCAGACGCCGTCAAAGGCGGTCCTGGCGCTGGCGGGGGCGGCGGCACATAGGGCGGTGGCGAGGGTCAGGCTCGTCAAAAGGGCGCGCGTCATCGCGATCTCCTCCATGGGATCAAAAGGAAACGGGAAAGGGGTAGGATGCGCCGCCGTCAGGCGGTGGCGGCATCCTGTCGGGCGTCGCTGCGGCTGCGGCTGTAGAGACAGTAGAAGAGCAGGCCGATGACGTTCCAGGCGCCGAAGCGAACCAGAGTCGTGTCCGGCAGGCTGAAGAGCAGATAGGCGCAGCCCAGGATCGTCAGCGTGCCCACGACATAAGGCTGGGGACAGCGGAACAGGCGGGGCAGTTCGGGCGATCGACGGCGCAGGATCATGAGGCAGGCGCCCACCGCCATGAAGGCGATCAGCGTACCGGCATTGGCCAGTTCGGCAATTTCATCGAGACGGAAGATGCCGGCGACCAGCGCGATCGACAGGCCGGTCATCAGCGTGATGCGTGTCGGCGCGCCGGTGCGCGGGCTGATCTTGGCCAGGCTGCGTGGCAGCAGCCCGTCGCGCGCCATGACGAAGAAGACGCGGCTCTGGCCGTACATCATGACCAGGATGACCGAGGGCAAAGCGATGACGGCGGCCAGGGCGATCAGGTGCGCGGCGGTCGGCTGGCCCAGCTGACGCAGGACGAGGGCGAGCGGCTCGGGCGAATTGGCGAGCTGCTGGAAGGGCAGGGCGCCGATCGCGGCGATGGCGACCGCCATGTAGATGAGCGTGCAGACCAGCATCGACCCGATGATGCCGATGGTGAGGTCACGGCCCGGATTCTTGGCTTCCTCCGCCGATGTGGCGACGGCGTCGAAACCGTAGAAGGCGAAGAAGACGATGGCGGCGGCCGCCATTACGCCGCGCTTTTGCCCCTCAATTTCCGTGCTGGCAAAGCCATAGGGCATGAAGGGTTCCAGATGGCCCGACTGGAAAGCGGGCAGCGCCATGGCGACGAAGATCGATAGCGCGACGAGCTTGATGATGACGAGGATGATGTTGAGCGTCGCGCTTTCGCGCGTGCCGGCGATCAGCATGCCCATCACGCCCAGCGCCACCAGCACGGCGGGCAGGTTGATGATGCCGCCGCCATGCGGCCCGACCAGCAGCATCGCGGGCAGATGGATGCCCGCCGATTGCAGCCAGCCCACCAGATAGCCCGACCAGCCGACCGCCACGGTCGAACAGGCGAGCGAATATTCCAGGATCAGGCTCCATCCCACGATCCAGGCGATGGTTTCGCCCATTGCGGCATAGCTGAACGTATAGGCGCTGCCCGCCGCGGGGATCAAAGTCGCCATTTCGGCATAGGCGAGCGCGGCGCAGGCGCAGACCGCGCCGGCAATGGCGAAGGCCAGGATCACGGCGGGACCGGCCCGTTCGGCGCCCACGCCGGTCAGCGTATAAATGCCGGTGCCCACGATCGCGCCGACGCCCAGCGCGATCAGGTGCGGCCAGCTGAGGGTTTTGGCGAGGCTATGCCCGGACTCGCGCTGGGCGAGTTTTTCGATGGATTTGCGTGGTCCGAGCATGAAGTCCCCTTTTTTAGCGGATCACTGAGTATGGCTGGCGGCGAAATGCGCGCGCAGATCGTCTAGTGTGCTGGCGATATGCTGGGTCAGCAGCGCCTGGACATCGTCCGCCTTGCCGGCGAGCCAGGCGTCGAGCAGGGCCTGATGCTCCAGATGGGCGCGATCGCCGCGTCCCGCCGGCGCCAGATGGGCCAGCACATAGCGTTCGGCCAACACTTCGAGGCGCTCGACTAACTGGGTGGTGAGCAGCCGACCGCCCGGCCGCACCAGCGCAACGTGGAATTCGCGGTTGCGCACGGCGACGGCGTTCAGATCATCATTAGCGGCGGCGTCGAGCAGTTTGAAAGCGTCGAGCGCGGCGACCTTGTCCGCGTCCGTGATATGCTGGCAGGCGAAGGCGACGGCCGCCGGTTCGATCGCGAGGCGCAGCAGATAGATTTCCTCGGCCTGATCGGCCGACATCGGGCGCACGAACCAGCCGCGATTGGCCTGGCTGGTGAGCAGCCCTTCATGCTCCAGTCGGGCCAGCGCCTCGCGCAGCGGAATCTTGCTGACGCCCAGTTCGGCGGCCAGCGCATCTTGCCGCACCGGCTCACGCTCCGGCAGCTTGCCCTCGACGATCCGTTCCCGGATCACTTCGAAAATGCGTTCGGCGAGGGTGCGGACGACGATTGTCACCTGATTGTCTCCATATAGGGCGCTGCGGCGCGGGAAAGATGCGCTGCATGACGAACGTATATGGTAGATAATTGCCTATTGCACTGCAAAACAGCGTTTGTTGTATGTGTGTCCAACTTTGTAATAACGCCCACGCGCTGCGACCGGCATGCCGGTCGCTTTGGCGGGAAAGGGCGAGATTGAACCATCGTCGGGCAAAGCCTTGTCTGCTGATTGCTCTGTTGATATAACGTATACGATATTGAACGGGCGATGCAATGGAGTTTTTGTGGGGCGTATAGCGATCATCGGAGGCGGCGTGGTGGGCCTGTCCACGGGCATAGCCTTGCTGGACGCGGGACAGGCGGTCGTGCTGGTCGATGACGATGATGCGGGCCAAGCCGCATCCTGGGGCAATGCCGGTCATATTGCAGTGGAGCAGGTTGCGCCGCTGGCGTCTCTTTCGCTGTTGCGCAGCGTGCCGCGCCGGCTGTTCGTGCGGGGCGGCGCGCTGGATTTTCCATTGTCTGCGATCGGTACGTGGCTACCCTTTGGCCTGCGGCTGATGGCGGCGGCGCGCCCGGCGCGCTTCCGGCAGGGCAGCGATGCGTTGCGCGGACTATTGGCGCGGGCGATGCCGGCGTGGGAGGCGCTGGTCGACCGGATCGGCGCACCTGATTTGCTGCGGCAGGATGGCCATTATGTGCAATGGAGCGATGCTGATGTAGCGGCGGCCGGGCGCGCCGCATGGGAAGCGGCCGATATCGGCACGGCGCAGGTGGGGGACGTAAGCGCAGCGGACCTGTCCCGGCTGTCGGGCCTGACCAGTGCGCCGGCGGCGGGCGCGATCCGCTTTGCCGGCAGTGGCCAGATAAGCGATCTTGGCGCGCTGCGTCATGCGTTGCGGGCGGCCTTTGTCGCGCGGGGCGGTGAGATTGTCGGGCGCTGCGCCACGGCCATCCGTGACGGTGCGCGCGTTGTGGCACCGGGCATCGATGCCGACCGGGTCATCATCTGCGCCGGTGTCCGGTCCCGTCCGCTGATGGAAGCGCTGGGCCACAGGGCGCCGATGATCGCCGAGCGGGGCTATCATATCCGGGCCGATGCGACGGGCTGGCCAGCCGACCTGCCGCCGGTCGTCTATGAGGATCGATCGATGATCGTCACCCGCTATGCCGATTGCGTGCAGGCGGCGAGCTTCGTGGAGCTGGGGCGGGTCGATGCGCCCGCCGATCCGCGCAAATGGGACCGGCTGGAACGGCATGTGGCGGAACTGGGCCTGCCGGTCCGGGGACCGTTCACCCGCTGGATGGGGTGCCGGCCGACCCTGCCAGACTATCTGCCGGCGATCGGCCGATCGGACCGGGCGGACAATCTGTTTTACGCTTTTGGCCACCAGCATCTGGGGCTTACATTGGCGCCGATCACGGCGCGACTGATGGCGGCAATCGTGACGGGGACGGAGCCGGCGCTGCCGGTCGCCCCCTTCGACATTGGGCGTTTCGCATAAGGATGACGATATGATTGGTGGATCGAGCGCGCAGGCCGAACTGGAGCGGCTGCACCCATGGGCGGATCGCGCCGCGCCGATTGCGGCGGCGGAGCGGCTGGCCCGGATCGCGCGGGCGCAGTTACTGGCCGACGGGATTGGCGCGCAGGCGCTGCTGGTCAATGCCGGGGCGTCGCTGCGCTATTTTTCGGCGGTGCCATGGGGACAGAGCGAGCGGCTGGTGGCGATGCTGCTGCTGCCGGGGCGTGACCCGATCATCATCTGCCCGCATTTCGAGATCGGCACGCTAGAGGCGGATCTGGCGATCGATGCGGAAATCCGGTCCTGGCAGGAGGATGAAGATCCTGTGGCGCTGGTGATCGATGCGCTGGGGCAAGCGGGCGTGCGGACGGTGGCGGTGGACCCGGAGCTGCCGTTCCACTTTGCCGAACGGCTGCGGCAGGGGACGAGCGCCAAGCTGGTCGATGCGACGCCGGTCATCAGCGGATGCCGGATGGTGAAGTCCGCCGCCGAACTGGCGCTGATGCAGCAGGCCAAATCCATGACGTTGCAGGTGCATGCGGCCGCCGCGCGCATATTGCGCCCCGGCATAAGGGCGAGCGAAGTGACGCGCTTCATCGATGAAGCGCATCGCCGGCTGGGCGCGAAAGGCTCCAGCTTCTGCATCGTCCAGTTTGGCGAGGCGACCGCCTATCCCCATGGCCTGCCGGGCGACCGCGCGCTGGAGGAGGGGCAATTGGTGCTGATCGACACGGGCTGCACGATCGGGGGATACCATTCGGATATCACCCGCACCTATGCCTTTGGCGCGGTGGATGATCAGGCGCGCGATATCTGGGCGCTGGAGAAGGAGGCGCAGCAGGCGGCGTTCGACGCGGTCATGCCCGGTGCGCCATGCGAGAGCGTGGACGCGGCGGCGCGGGCGGTGCTGGAGAAAGCGGGGCTTGGTCCCGACTATCGCTTGCCCGGCCTGCCGCATCGCACTGGCCATGGCATCGGCCTTTCGATCCATGAGCCGGCCTATCTGGTGCGGGGGGACAGGACGCCGCTGCAACCGGGCATGTGCTTTTCCAACGAGCCGATGATCGTCGTGCCGCAGCGTTTCGGCATCCGGCTGGAGGATCATTTTTACGTGACCCCGAGCGGCGCGCAGTGGTTCACCCAGCCGCAGGGGACGATCGATCGGCCTTTTGCCGAATAGCTATCATATTGCGGGGCGCAGCAGGCGTTGCGCCCCGACATTCAGCACCAGCACCAGTGCGCCGATCGCGGCGGCGACCAGGCCAATCCGCAGATAGGCGTCGAGGATGATGGCGCGGTCGCCGCCGTCCGCGCCGCCGCCCATCGCTTCGATCACCGATGCGATGACGCCTGCGCTGAAATTGCCGGCGGCGGTGGCGAGAAACCAGGTGCCCATCAGGAAGCTGAGCATATGGCGCGGCGCGAAGCGCGACATGGCGGAGAGGCCGACGGGCGAGAGGCACATCTCCCCGATTGCATGGCAGAGGAAGAGCAGGAAGATGAAGGCGAGCGGCACCTTCTGATCCGCCGGCACCCACTGCGCCAGGGCCATCAGCACGAAGCCGCCGCCGACCATGATGATGCCGCAGGCGAAGCTGCTGATCGGCGTTGGCATGCGGTTCGCCCTGGAGAAGCGCAGCCAGAGCGCGGCGAAGGGCAGGGCGATCAGGCAGACGAAGAAGGGTGGCAGCGCCTGAAAGACCGAGGCGGGAACTTCATGGCCCGCGATCATGCGGTTGACATGATGGTCGATGAACAGGCTGAGCGAGGAGCCGCTTTGTTCGTAGAGGCCCCAGAAGACGGGCTGAATGACGATCAGCGCCAGTGCGTAGAGCAGTTTGCGGCGTTCTTCACCCTCCAGCCGGGCAAGGGCGATCCAGACGAGCAGCAGGCCGATCGCCACGCCGCCGACCGCGAGCAGGGCGCCGGTCAGTTTGGGTGAGATGAGCAGGAACCAGCTGAGCAGGGTCAGCGGGATGGTGCTGGCGTAGATCAGCCATTCGCGTTTCAGGCCGAAGACGGGCTGCGCCAGTGCGGCGGGATCGGGCGCTTCGCCGCCGCCCAGCAGATGGCGCTTGCCGCGCGCGAAGAGGATGACGCCCGCGATCATGCCGACCGCGGCTGCGCCAAAGCCATAGCCCCAGCCCAAGGTTTCGCCCAGCAGGCCGCAGACGACCGGGCCGATCGCCCCGCCCAGATTGATGCCCATGTAGAAAAGCGTGTAGCCGCTGTCCCGGCGCGGATCATGCGCGGCATAGAGTTTGCCGACGAGCGCCGAGATATTGGCCTTGAGGAAGCCGGTGCCGACCACGATCAGCGACAGGCCGATCCAGAAGACCGCCTGCGCCGATGAACCCAGCGCATCCTCCAGCCCCAGCGTGATATGGCCGCTGGCGATGACCAGCCCGCCGAACAGCACCGCCTTGCGCTGGCCCAGCCAGCGGTCGGCGAGATAACCGCCGATCATCGGCGAGAGGAAGACAAGGGCCAGATAAGAGCCGTAGAGCAGGCCTGATTGTTCGCCCGAATAGAGGAAATGGCGCGTGAGATAGAAGATCAGCAGCGCGCGCATGCCGTAGAAAGAGAAACGCTCCCACAATTCGGTGAAGAAGAGGACGTAGAGGCCCTTGGGATGGCCCCAGAGGGTTTCGGCTTCCGGCTGGATCGTCGTCATATCGTCAGGGAATCCAGCGATAGTCGGGCTTGGCGGTGACTTCGGGCGCCGGGGCGGTCAGCTCTGCGCCGCGCTTCGGGTCGGTCGCCGCGCCCTGATCGACGAAGCCGTAGGAGACGCCCTTGTCAAACTGGCCGCCGCGATGTTCGACATCGCCGATCGTTTGCGCCGTGCCGGACAGGATGATGCCTTTTTCATACTCGCCAATGCCCAGCATGGACGTTGCGGCGCGGGCGTGGCCGCGCAGGATGGTGTCGCCGCGCAGGACGGTGAGGCCGGCGATGACGGCGTCGTCACGCAACTGCGCCCGGTCCGAAACGACGGCATGGTCCTCCACCCGCGCCCGGTCGGCGACCGTGCCGGAAAGGACGCGGGCATAGGGGCCGACCCAGGCGGTTGCCGCGACCTGCGCCTGCGGGCCGACCCAGCCGCCGCCATTGGCATGGCGGTGGCCGCCGGGGATGGGGGCGGGCGCATCAGGGTGCGCGCCGTCCAGCTCCACCATCCAGGGATAGCGATAGATGGAATAATAGGGCTGGTCCCAGCGGATTTGCTGCATCTGGGACGGGGTGGCCATGACGACGAGGTAGAGGCCCTTGTCGTCGGGGCGGATGGCGATCGCCGTTTGCGCGCGCGCGCCGCGTTGGAGCGGGCTGTAGCGGCTCTGGCCGTCTGCGCCGACCGCGACCACGCCCCAGCGCCAGTCGGAGGCGGGCGGCGGGATAGTTTCGGGTTCGTCGGCAAGGCCGGGCAGTTTCGTGACGGCGGACGCCTGTTGCACGATGCCGCGGAAGGTGACGGTGACGCGGGTCTGGCCGGCGTCGGGGGTCAGCTTGACGATATTATAGCCCCAGCGCTGGGGTGCCCAGAGGTCTGGGACGGCATAGCGGCGTTTGTCCGTGTCGATCGGGTCGAGCACGGTCGCGGCCAATATGTCCGGGCCGGTTGATTGTGCGTAGCCGCCATAGTTTTTGCGATACGCCGCGCCATTGGCATAATCCCAATTGGCGTTGTGGAGCGCCCAGTCGCCGAAGGCATCGTTGAGCTGGTCTTGCGTCCAGCCCATGTTGGACCGCAGGACGGAGAAAGGATCGGCGGTCAGGCGGGCTGGATCGGCCTTGCCCGGCGCGGTGCGCCACAGGGCGTTGACGGCATCATAGCCGTAGCGGTCTTTCAGATATTCGAACCATTGCCAGTTGCAGTAGCGCGACCGGGTAGAGCCATAATAAAGATGCGGATATTGTTTGAGCAGCACCGAACAATGGGTGTTGTCGCGAAACTCGGGCAACTGGGTGGTCATCCAGTTGGCGTGGCTTTCGAACATCCAGCCGGTATAGGGCGAGTCCATCAGCCGGCCGGTCGCGGCCTGCAAGGCGTGGGTCAGTTCATGGGCGAGGCCGAACCGATCCTTCAATGCGCCGGGGCCAATCCACATGCCCATATGGCCAAGGGAATCGGTGCCGCCGGTCAGGCCATAATCGACGCCGATATAGGCGTTGACCTTATATTTGGCGGCGTCGGCGCAATGGGGCATGGGGAAGCCCAAAGTGTCGATGAAGTAAGACCAGACATATTCGAGATGCGCGGCTGCTGCTTTTGCGTCGGCGGGATCGACGGTGCCGGGCTTCCAGTGGAAGGCGACATGGGCGCTTTCCATCTGGAGCGGCAGCGCGCCATTAACCTTGTCGCCCGGATCGGTTGCCGCCACGGTCCAGGGGGCTGCGGCGCAGACAGGCTGGCCTGAGCTTAACTTCGCATATTTCCCGCCAGTTTGGACATTTTGTTGCGCCGGGCTGATCCTATCGGAAAGCGTCGCCGCACAATCACCATGCGCGATGATAGCGGTAGGAACGGTAATAGGACAGCGATCTACGGCTGGTCGGGGCAGGGCGGCAAACGCCGCGCCCCCCATCGTCAGACCAAGGGCCGAAGCGAGGAGGATGCGGCGCATCGTCATCAGCGCGGCGTCAGCGTGATGCGGGTGGCGGCGCTGGTGAGCGGGATGGCATAGCCGCCCCGATCGGCCGTACCGCCGCCAAACGCATAGGGCTTGCCATCCTTGGTCGTGGTTTCGAACAGCAGGCGCGCCTTGGCTGTCGCCGTGTCGGCGGGGTCGAGCGTCAGCACGACCTGACCCGATGCGGCGTCATAATCGGCGCTGGCGATGCGGCCGGCCTCCAGCGTGATCCACAGGCCCGCAGGCGCAATGAACAGGCGACGGCGTGCGCCATCCTGCGGCACGATATGGATTTTGCCGGCCCCGTCCGTGACCTTGCCGCCGAAACCGAGCCAGCCCAGATCCTTGTCCTTGACCGCATAGGTGGCGGACGCGATCGCATGGCCGTAAAAGCCCATGCCATAATCGCCGGTCAGCGCATCCCACTTCATCATGTCGGGCCAGCTGTGGAAGGCGGCGGACCCGAAGCCCTGCTGGTCGATATTGGTGATGCCGCCCATCATGCCGCCATAGGCGACGCGCAGCAGGTGGAGATCGTCCGGGTTCTGGCGATAGGCGTCGAACAGGGGCACGGCGTTGAGCGCCGAGCCATAATGGTGAATTTGTCGTTCGATCCGCGACACCTTGCCGCCATAGAGGAAGTCCCAATAGCGGCGGGCATTGCCGTTATAGCCCCAGCTTGGAATCGTGGGATCATAACCAAGAATAACCTCCTTGGTTACATCAGCCTGCGGCTGATAACCGAAATAGCGCATCCAGGCATAGACTTCGGGCTGGCCGGTGGAATCCCAGGCCATTTCGCTGCCGAAGGGATATTTGAGCGTGCGCCAATGATCGGCGCGGCCCTTCATCAGCTTTTCCATTTCGGCGGCCTCGGCGGTCAGGCCCTCGCGCTTCAGATCCTTCAGGATATCGAGGAAGATGTCGCCTTCCATCTGGCCGAACTGGGCATAATAGGGCGCGTCGCGCATCATGGCGACCGAGGTGCGATAGGCCCAGTCGAGATAGAAGCGCCAGTCATGCTGCTTCACCAGCCCCTGATTATCGCGGGCGAGGCGATAAAGCACCCAATGACCGATCGCGACATGGGGATAGTTGTAGGACCGGCCCAGATCGTCCGAATCCTTCTTCGACCAGGCTGTCCAGTTCTTCCAGTTGATCGCCGGGTCGTAATAGTCCGGGAATTCTTTCGGGTCGTAATAGAAGAGGCTTTTCTTGACCGCGCCGGCCTGTGGGCCGTCCGCCACCTGAAGATGGCCGATCACGGTTTCATTGACCATGCGTTCGAGCCTGGCGACTTCTTCCGCGTTCGGATTGTCGAGTTGCTTGATCGCGGCCGCGACCCAGCTGCCCGCGCCGCCCTCGTCGCTCATGCCGGCGACCCAGACGCGGCCATCCTGCGTCAGAATCTTGTTCGCCTCCCGGTCATAGGAGAGGATGGCGGGCGAGCGGTGGAAGGGGTCATCCTTGCCTTCGAACCACTGATCATGGGTGGTGAAATGGCCGATGTCGGCCATCACCTGCTCCAGTGGCTTGGTGATATAATAGCTGACGGTCTGGGCCTGCCCATCGGCATAGGTGATGGTCAGGCGGGCCTGACCCCAGCCCGACGCCTTTACGTCATAGCGCGCCGATCCCGCGCTGCTGTCGACCGGGGTGGCGGTGAGCGCGCCGGCGGGGAAGCTTTCGATCTTCGCGACCGGGCTGGCGGATTTGAGGTAGAGGCTGGCCGACTGGTCGGTCGGCAGGACATAGCCGGGGATGCCGACCGCAACGGGGCGCTTGTTGGCGACCAAAGTATCTTCGATCGCGCGGATGGAGGGGGATGTGACGAAGCGCAGGCCGATGGTGCGGCTCTGGCCCGGCGCGAGGGTGATGCTGGTCGCATCATTCCATTGCGGACCGGCCTTGGCCCATTCCTTGTCGACAAAGCCCTTGCTGGCGACGGTCCAGTCGTAAAAGCCTTCGGAGACCTGGCTGCGCGGGCTGCGGTCGGTGAAGATATCGTCCTTGGGCGCGGCGCGCGCCTCCAGCACGGGGCGGTAGGCTTCCAGCGGCGTGTTTTTTTCGGGCAGGACCAGCAGCGCCGGACCCTGACCGTTGAGGCGCGTCACCTGAAGATAGCCGGCGTCGCGGCCGATATAGGGATCGACGAAGCTGGCCTGCGCATGCGCCTGATCCAGATCGCGGTCGAGGATGATATTATCGAACACCATCGGCATGCCGAGCGCACTGATTTCTACCGGAGCGTTGCTGGTGTTGACCAAAGTGAAGCGCAGGGCGAGGACGCCATTGTCATTGACCCATTGCCGTTCGACGCGCAGCGGGATGCCCGCGCCCATCGACGCGGTGATGTCGGCGGCGGCCAGCACATCGCCGCGCGCGACCAGCTTTACGATCGGCTTGCGGGCATGGGCGGTGGAAAAGTCCTGCCACGCGCCATCGCCGCTCTTCAGGCGCAGGTGGAGGTCGCCGATATGGACATAGCCGTCGGCCGCCCGTTCCGCTTCGCGGGCGGCGGGGACATAGTCGAACGCCGCGTCGCCGCTGGGGGACAGGTGCGCCAGCGTCTGCGTGTCTGTGCGCAGGGCCAGGTCGAAGGTCGGCGTTTTGAACGCGGTCTTCGCGATCGGCGGGAAGACCTTCTTGGCGGGCTGGGCCTGCGCAAAGGCGACGGTGGCCGGCATCAGCGCGGGCACGGACGCCAGCAGCAGCGCGATCAGGGGGAGCTTCTTGGTCATGATCTTCCTCGTCATTTCGCGGCGGGGCTGCGGGTAGCTTGCGGCGCGGTGAGCGCGGGCGGGGTTTCGCCCAGCAGGTTGAGCGTGAAATAGTCGCGCAGCTTCTTCCAGAAGAAGGGCTGATAGACGCGGTGGGTGGTGTTGGGCAGGACGACGAGATCGACATCGCGGCCGGCATCCATCAGCGCTTTGGCCAGGCGGAAGCTTTCCGTCACCGGCACATTGTCGTCGATATCGCCATGGATCAGCAGCAGCTTGCCCATCAGATTGCCCGCGACCGACATGTTGCTGTTGCGTTCCCATGTCGCTTCGTCGGGGTTGCCCATGGAGACTTCGGGCCACCATGTCTTGTCGAGGCGCAGGTCGTGATTGCCCGAGGAGGACACGCCGACTTTGAAGAATTCCGGCCGGCGCAGCAGGAAGCGGGCCGTGTCATAGCCGCCGGCCGATCCGCCGAACACGCCGACGCGGGTGGCGTCCATATAGGGATATTTGGCGGCCATCTGACGGATGAGGCCGATATGGTCGTCCAGCCCGACTTCGCCCAGATTCTGATAGGCAGGCAGGCGGAAAGCCTGTCCCCGGCGGGAGGTGCCGGTGCCGTCGATCATCACCACGATCGCGCCGATCTGGGTCACGGCATTGCCCGAGACGCGGTGGGCGTCGTTCCAGGTGGCGGGAACGTCGGTCGTGGTTGGGCCGGTATAGACATTGTCGATGATCGGATAGCTACGCTTCGCATCGAAATTGGCCGGGCGGAAGATCATGCCGTAGATCGGCGTATGGCCGTCCGCTGCGACGCCCTGAAACGGTTCGGGCGACGTATAGCCGGCGGCGCGCAGGCGGCTGTCATCGGCGGTGGCGAGGTCCAGGACGATCCTGCCGGTCTGCCCGTCGCGCAGCACGGCGTGGGTGGGGCTGGTCGGGCTGGACATCTGATCCACGATCCATTGGCCGTCGTCGGACAGGGTGGCGTCATGATCGAGCGGTTCAGGCGTCAGTTCGGTCGGGTCGCCGCCAGCCATCGACACGCGATAGAGGGCGCGCCAATAGGGATTGCGGGCCTTTTCCCGGCCGACGCCGGTGACGATGAGGGAGGATTTGTCGCCGGCGACATGGTCGACCGAGAGGACTTCCCATTCCCCGCGGGTCAGCGCTTTCCCGCCATCGGGGGCATCGGGCGTGACGAGATAGAGTTGCGCCCAGCCCGACCGTTCGGAGATGGCGAGTTCACCGCCCAGGTCAGGCGCGGGCATGATCATGCTGGAGGTGACGGTGACGAGCGGTTTGACCGCTTCATGCGCGACGATGCGCGCGGCGCCGGTGTCGGGATCGGCCTGATAGACGGCCTGCTGCTTATAGCCGCGTTCGGTCCACAGGATGCGCGGCTTGCCATTGATCCAGCCCATGTCGGGCGGCGAGGGGTAGAGGATGGATTCCGACGGAATCGCCAGCGGCACGATCTTCGCCTTGCCCGCCTTCATCGCCTGTTCGATGTCGATGACGAAGCGGGTCGCCTGTGGCAGCTTCTCCGCGCCGGCGAGCGGATAGACATAGGAGAAGCTGCGCGGGTAAAATTCGCCCGGCGGATTTTGCTGGGTGATGGAGAGTTTCTTGACGTCGCGCGTGTCGAGACGCCAGCTCAGCAGATAGCGGCCATCGGGCGACCATGCGCCCGAAACGGGCATGTCCGGTTCTTCCGCGCCGGCGCGCAAAATGTCGGCCAGTTGCGGGATGGAGCGGCCATAAGGCTGTTCGCGCGTGCCATCGGTGGTGAGGGCGACTTCCCGACCATTCTTAACATCGACCGCGATCAGATTGTAATTGCAGGCGATGATGCGGAAACGACCGTCGGGCGAGGGGAGGGAAAGGTCTTCCGACTTCTTGTCTTCGGCGATGCGCTCCGCCTTGTCGGCGGTCAGGGTCCAGCGGCCGTCGAGGGCGTCGAAGCGCAGGGCCTTGGTCGCGGGGTCATAATCGACATCGGCGATGCGGGCCGCGTCGACATCGACGCTTTTGCCGGTGGCGCCGCCGAGCGCGGCGAGCAGCCCTGCGGTGGTGGCGACCGGCGTCTTGGTCAGCGTGGCGAGATCGACATAGACATAGTTTTGCGCATGACGATTGCCGGTGCGGTAGAGCAGGCCCTTGCCTTCTGCAACGAAGCGGGGGGCGACGTCGGCATTGTCGATCAGGTCGGACAGGCCCTGACCATTGAACCGATCGGACAAGGCGTAGCGCGCGACGATATCGGGCTGTGCGCTGGCGATTGTTGAGGCGGATTTCGCCTGCGCCGCGAGCGGGCTGGCCGCGACGGCGCAGGCCAGGGCGAACAGGCTGATGGATCGGGATGCGGAAGAAGAAAATGCACGCATGATTGCTGGTGGCCCGTCATGTCATGGAAAAGTTGGCGCAGTCATGACCATGAACCATGGACCCGTCAATAAAATTATACGATATATGATCCGGCTTTTTCAGAGAATGGACTGACGCGGCGTGATAAGGAAACGGAAAAGGACGGGATGACGGGCATGGATGAAGACAGGCAGGACAAGGATGGCGCAGCCTTTGCGCCGCTGGCGACCGGGCGGCTGCACCATGCCGTGGCGCAGCGGTTGGGCACGCAGATTGCCGGGGGCGTGCTGCCGGTGGGTCATGTGTTCGCCGCCGAAGTGGACCATGCCGAATCGCTGGGCGTATCACGATCGGTGTTGCGCGAAGCTTTTCGCATCCTGACCGCCAAGGGGTTGGTCAGTAGCCGGCCCAAGGCGGGGACGCGCGTCAACGAGCGGCGCAAATGGAGCATGCTGGACCCCGATGTGCTGGCCTGGCAAATCCAGTCCGAACCGAGCGACGCCTTTTTGCGCGACCTGTTCGAACTGCGCATGATGGTGGAGCCGCAGGCGGCGGAAATGGCGGCGCAGCGGCGCAGCGACGAGCAGTTGGCGGACATGGCCAATGCGCTGGACGCCATGGAGCGCTATACGCTGGCGACCGAAAAGGGGCGGGCGGCGGACCAGAGGTTCCACGGATTGCTGATGGAGGCGGCGCAGAATGAACTGCTTTATGGCCTGTCCAGTTCGATCATGTCGGCGATCGCATGGACCACGGCAGCCAAGCAGCGGGTCCAGGAAGCGCCGCGCGATCCCATGCCCGAACATCGCGCGCTCTATCGGGAAATCGAGGCGCGCAATCCGCGTCAGGCGCAGAAAGCCATGCGCGTGCTGATCGAGCTGGCGCTGGCGGACATGGAGGTGGCGTTGCGGCGCTGATCCCGGATCGAACAAGTCGGACAATAGGGATTGACAGCATGACCCTTCCCTCTATCGTATAGTATACGATATTCGGTAGGAGTGTTTAGGAATGAAAGCCAATCGCCGCGAGTGGCTGGCAGGGGTGGCCGCCCTTGCTGTCTGCGCTGTTCCCTTTTCGGGCATGGCCGCGATCGCGCCCAAAATTCCATTGCGGGCAAAGCCGCTGCCGCTGACCGATGTGCGGTTGCGCCCGTCCGACTATGCGACCGCGGTAGAGGTGAATATCGCCTATCTCCTGTCGCTCAGCCCCGATCGTTTCCTGCATAATTTCCGCAAATATGCCGGGCTGGAACCCAAGGCGCCCATCTATGGCGGCTGGGAATCCGACACGATCGCCGGCCATACGCTGGGCCATTATATCACCGCGCTGGTGCTGGGATGGCAGCAGACGGGCAATGCGGAATGCCGCCGCCGGGCCGATTATATCGTCGATGAACTGGCGCTGTGTCAGGCGCAGCGCAAGGATGGCTATATCGGCGCGCTGGGTCGCAAGACCAAGGACGGCCAGATCGTCGATGGCGAGCAGATATTCCCCGAAGTCATGCAGGGGCAGATCAAGTCGGGCGGGTTCGACCTGAACGGCAGCTGGTCGCCGCTCTACACCGTCCACAAATATTTCGCCGGCCTGCTCGACGTCCATGGCGCCTGGGGCAATGCCAAGGCGCTGGAGGTCGTGATCGGCCTGGGCGGTTATTTCGAGAAGGTGTTCGCCGCGCTCAACGATGCGCAGATACAGGAACTGCTGAACTGCGAATATGGCGGCCTGAACGACAGCTATGCCGAGTTGTACGCGCGCACCGGCGACGCGCGCTGGCTGGCGGTGGCGGAGCGCATCTATGACCGTCGGGTTCTTGATCCGCTAGTGGCGCAGGAGGACAAGCTGTCCAATTTCCACGCCAATACGCAGGTGCCCAAGCTGATCGGCCTGGCCCGCATCCATGAACTGACGGGCAAGGAAGAGCCGGGTCGGGCCGCGCGCTTCTTCTTCGACCGGGTAACGCAGCATCACAGCTATGTCATTGGCGGCAATGCCGACCGCGAATATTTCTTCGAACCGGACACGGTGGCGCTGCATCTGACCGAGTCCACCTGTGAACATTGCAACAGCTATAATATGCTGAAGCTGACCCGGCATCTATATGGCTGGCAGCCCGACGGCGCATTGTTCGACTATTATGAGCGGGCGCACCTGAACCATGTCATGTCGGCGCAGAACCCGGCCAATGCCGGCTTCACCTATATGACGCCGATGATGAGCGGCGCGCCGCGCGGCTATTCGCAGCCCGACGAAGACGCTTTCTGGTGCTGTGTCGGATCGGGCATGGAAAGCCACGCCAAACATGGCGATTCCATTTACTGGGAGGGCGACGACACCTTGTTCGTCAACCTGTTCATCCCGTCGGAAGCGCAGTGGAAGGCGAAGGGCGTCGGCCTGACGCTGGATACCGAATATCCGTTCAAGCCGGATATCAGGCTGACGATCGACGCGGTGAAGCAGGGCGCGTTTTCGCTGGCGCTGCGCATTCCCGGCTGGGCCAATGGGCGTTTTGGATTGACGGTGAATAATGCGCCGGTGTCGGCCAAGCCCGCCAATGGCTATGCGGTCGTCACCCGCCGCTGGAAGAAGGGCGATGTGGTGGCGCTGAGCCTGCCGCTGGACCTGCGGCTGGAAGCGGCGCCCGGATCGCCCGATGTGGTGGCGGTGGTGCGCGGGCCGATGGTGATGGCAGCGGACCTTGGTCCGTCGGAAATGGACTGGACCGGGGTGGAACCGGCGATGGTGGGCGAAGATCCGCTAGCGGCCTTTGCGCCGATCGTGTCGGATCGTCCGCGCTATCGCACGCAGAATATCATCCGTCCGGCGAACCTCGCCTTCGTGCCATTCTACAGCCAGTATGAGCGGCGCAGCGCGGTCTATTTCAAGCGCTTTTCGGAATCTGCGTGGAAGACCGAGGAGGCCGCTTTCCTGGCGGAGCAGGCGCGGCAGAAGGATATCGCGGCCCGATCGATCGACATCATGCATCTGGGCGAAATGCAGCCCGAGCGCGACCATGCGCTGACGTCGGAGCTGAGCTATCCCGCCTCCTATCGCGGGCGCAACGGGCGCGATGCGCGGTCGGGCGGCTATTTCGAATTCACCATGAAGGTGAAGCCGGGGCCGTTGCTGTTGCAGGCGACCTATTGGGGCGGGGAGCGCAAGCGCAGCTTCGACATCATGGTCGACAATGTGAAACTGGCGACGCAGAGCCTGGACAATGACAAGCCGGGCAAGTTCCTGGACGTCGATTACCCGATCCCCGAGGCGCTGACCAAGGGCAAGACCAGCGTGAAGGTGCGTTTCGTGCCGCATGATCGCAGTTCGGCCGGGCCGGTGTTCGGCGTACGGCTGTTCACGGCAAAGCCGGCGACCTCTGCATGAGCGATAGCGTGGCGATGACCCTGGCGGAGGCCGATGCGCTGGCCCGCAAGGTGCTGGAAGGGCGGGGTCTGGCGCCCGATCATGCCGCCGCTGTCGCCCGGACGATGGTGGCGGGGGAGCGGGATGGTTGCGCCTCGCATGGCCTGTATCGTCTGCTGGTCGCCGCCAATTCGATCGAGCGCGGCGTGGTCGCGCCCGATGCGGTGCCGGTGGTGAGCGAACCCGCCGCCGCGCTGGTCCGGGTCGATGGCAAGGGCGGCTTTGCGCAATTGCCGTTCGAGCGGGGGCTGCCGTTGTTGGTCGACAAGGCGCGCAAGTTCGGCATCGCGGCGCTGGCGCTCAACAATGTCGTGCATTTTGCGGCGCTGTGGCCGGAAGTCGAGGCGCTGACCAATGCGGGGCTGGTGGGGCTGGCCTTTACGCCCAGCCATGCCTGGGTCGCGCCGGAGGGTGGGACCAAGCCGGTATTCGGCACCAACCCGATCGCCTTTGGCTGGCCGCGTCCCGGTGGGCATCCCTTTGTGTTCGACTTCGCCACCAGCGCGGTGGCGCGAGGCGAGATCGAACTGCATCGCCGCGCGGGCAAGACGATCCCGCCCGAATGGGGCTATGATAGCGAAGGCCATCCTTCGATCGATCCCAAGGCGGTGCTGGACGGGGCGATGCGCACGTTTGGCGGGCATAAGGGATCGGCGCTGGCGGCGATGGTGGAACTGATCGCCGGGCCGCTGATTGGCGACATGACCAGCGCGGAATCGATGGCGGCGGACGAAGGCCGCATGGGATCGCCGATCGGCGGCGAACTGGTGATCGCGATCGATCCGGCCGGTTTTCTGGGCGCGAGTGTCGAGGATCATCTGGGCCGGGCCGAAGCGATGTTCGAAGCCATTACGGGGCAGGGCGCGCGTCTGCCCGGCGCGCGGCGTTATGTCGCGCGGGCGCAGTCCGATGCGCAAGGCGTGCGCATCCCGGCGCAGCTTCACCGGGACATATTGGCATTGTTGGAAGGGGAAATGGCGTGACGATCTTTGGCGGCCGAGGCTGGCTGTTCGCAGGCGCGGCCTTCATCAGTCTGGCGGCGCCCCAGGCGCAGGCTCAATCCGCAGCGCAAACCGCTGATCAAGCGTTCGAGACGATCTATTCCTCCGAATATGACTGGCGACAGAAGCAGTTCGGGCCGAGCGAGGATGGACCGAAGGATCAGGCGCTGGTGCTGCCCGATGTGAGCGCCAAGGCGCAGGCGGCGCGGCTGGCGCGGTGGGAGCAGGTGGAAAAGCAACTGGCGACGATCAAGGTCGATCAATTGTCGCCCGCGCAGAAGATCAATTTCGCCGTCTACAAGGGCCAGATCGACGCGCTGGTCGCCGAGCAGCGCTATCATGAATATGAGAAGCCGCTGAACGCCGACACCAGTTTCTGGGGCGACCTGGCCGGGTGGGCGCGCGAGCCGCTGCGCGACGAGGCCGGCGCGCGGCGCTATATCGCGATGCTGCGGGACATTCCGCGTTACTATGGCGAGCAGATTGCGAACATGCGCAGCGGTCTGAAGCGCGGTTTCACGCCCGCGCAGATCACGCTGCAGGGGCGCGACATTGGCGTCGAGCAGGTGGTGCAGGCGAAGGTCGTGGAAGAAAATCCCTTCTATGCGCCGTTCAAGACGCTGCCCGCGATCATCCCCGCCAATGTGCAGGCGCAGTTGCGCAGCGATGCGCAGGCGGCGATCGCGCAGGCGGTGGTGCCGGCGCACAAGACGCTGCTGATCTTCCTGCGGCAGGAGTATCTGCCGGGCGCGCGGAAGGATCTGGCCGCCTATACATTGCCCGACGGCAAAGCCTATTATCAGTCCAAGATCCGCGAGTTCGTGACGCTGGACAAAAGCCCGGAGCAGATTCACCAGATCGGCCTGACCGAGATGGCGCGCATCCGCAGCCAGATGGCGGAGGTGATGCAGCAGGTGGATTTCAAAGGCGACCTGCCGGCTTTCCTGACTTTCCTGCGGACCGATCCGCAATTCTACCCCAAGACGCCGCAGGATCTGCTCAATCGCGCGGCCTGGATCGCCAAGACGTTCGACGGGAAGGCGTCGCAATATTTCGGGCGGATGCCGCGCATGCGCTTTGCGATCAAGCCGATGCCCGATGACATCGCGCCCTTCTACACCGGCGGGCGCGGCGGGCCGGGCATCTATCTGGTCAACACCTATAATCTGCCGTCGCGCCCCTATTATTCGCAAATCGCGCTGACGCTGCATGAAAGCGCGCCGGGCCATGCGATGCAGATGCCGCTGGCGGCGGAGAACAAGGATTTGCCGGCCTTCCGCCGGGACAGCTATCTGTCCGCCTATGGCGAGGGCTGGGCGCTTTATTGCGAAGCGCTGGGCGAGGATATGGGCATGTATGAAACGCCCTATGATCGTTTCGGTATGCTGAGCTATCAGGCGTGGCGCGCGTCGCGGCTGGTGGTGGACACCGGCATCCATGCGATGGGATGGAGCCGGAAGCAGGCGCAGGATTATCTGCACGACAATACGGCGCTGTCGGACCATGAGATCGAGACGGAGGTGGACCGCTACATCGCCTGGCCGGGGCAGGCGCTGTCCTATTATATGGGCGAACTGGCTTTTGTGGATGCGCGCAAGAAAGCCGAGAAGGCGCTGGGACCGAAGTTCAATATTCGGGCCTTTCATGATGCGGTGCTGGCGCTGGGCGCGGTGCCGCTGCCGCTGATCGACCAGCGCGTCGACCAGTTGATCGCCGAAGATGGCAAGGGGCCTTATCCCGATGAAGAATGAACTGCTTGCCGGCATCGCCTTGGTTCTGGCCGTCGCGCCGGCTGTTGCGCAGGAGGCGCGCCAGATCAGCGTGCCGGGCAATCCGATTTTGGCCGATGGCGATTATTATTCGACCGATCCCGCGCCCTTCGTGGCGGACGGGGCGCTATGGATACTCGCCGGGCGTGATCAGGCGCCGCCCGACGTCAATGATTTCATCATGGGCGAATGGCAGCTGTTGAAGACGGACGATCCCAAAACAGGAAAATGGACGCACTATCCCGCCATCGCCAAGCCGGAAAATGTCTTCGCCTGGGCGGAGGAAGCACGGGCCTATGCCGGGCAGATCATCCAGGGACCGGACAAGCGCTATTATTTCTATGCGCCGGTGCTGGAGAAAGACAGCGATGCGCAGGATCGCTTCGCCATTGGCGTGGCGGTGGCGGATAGCCCGACCGGACCGTGGCGCGATGCGCATCCGGCAGGGCCGATCATTTCGCAGCGAGTTCCGGTGAAGAATGATATCCAGAATATCGACCCCACCATCCTGATCGACGATGACGGACGGGTCTATCTTTACTGGGGGACGTTCGGCCAGTTGCGCGGCATGGAGCTGGAGCGCGACATGGTGACGCCCAAGGGACCGGAGCGCAGCATCGAGGGGCTGACCGGATTTTTCGAGGCGCCCTGGATCATGAAGCGCAAGGGCGTCTATTATATGCTCTATGCGGGGAACAGGGCCGGGCCGAAATCCGACTGTACCCCGGCGGTCTATCATGCCTGCATCGCCTATGGCACGGCCCGTTCGCCCATGGGACCATGGACCTATGCCGGGGTGGCGCTGAAGCCGGTGTCGTCGACCACGTCCCATTCGGGCGCGGTCGAGTTTAAGGGGCAATGGTATCTGGCCTATCATACGGCGGACGCGCAGGGCGGCGGGCATTTCCGGCGCAGCGTGGCGATCGACAAGATGGAGTGGGATGACAGCGTGACGCCGGCGCGCATCCGGACCGTCGTGCCGACGCGGCAGCCGCAACCGCCGCTGGCCCCGACGCGCAACATAGCGCGGGCAGCGTCTGCTACGGCATCCAACGAGCCGCTGCCGGTGCAATATTGGATCAAGTCGCTGAACGACGGGATCATCAAGGCTGCTCCCTTGCCGCCCGACATGTGGGGCAGCTGGTCGCCGAACAATCCGGCGAGCCAGTGGATCGAATATCGCTGGAACAAGCCAGTGACGATCGACGGATCGCGCATCTGGTTCTGGAATGATCAGCCGGCCGGATCAGCTGTGGGCGTTGCGCCGCCGGCGAGATGGCGTCTGGAATATTGGAATCAGGGCTGGAAGCCGGTGCCGGGCGCGAGCGCCTATGGCACGGAGCCGGGCGCGTTTCAGGATGTGGCCTTCCCGCCGATCCGCACCCGTTGCCTGCGCGCGGTGATGACGGCGTCGGGCGATGAAAAGGGGCATGCGGGCCTGGCCGTGCAGGAATGGGAAGTGCTGGCGCCAAAGGCGGCCGCGCCAATGCTGCGCGCTGCCGAAGCGAAGCCAGCGGCCGGATGCGGTTGAGACAACGACGTAGACACTATGCGCGAAGTCGAGGGGCGTGGCCGGTGGCCGCGCCCCTTTCTTATTATATTTCATCGTCTTGTGACATTTTCGATCGCCTGTGACGGGTTTGTTGCGGGAAAATTGCAATCCGCTTGACTCCGACAAAATAATGTAGTTGGTATACGATATAAATTAGGGGCGTTAAGCTGAACAAGGGGAAGTCGGATGAAGTCACGTGCGGTTCTGAACATAACGGCGGCTTGGTCCGTCCTTGCTCTCGCCTCCCTGCCGGGCATTGCCCATGCGCAGGAAGCGGCCGAAACCCCGGCCGTGGCGGAGGGCGCAAAGCCCGATATCATCGTGACCGGCGTGCGCGGCAGCGTGCAGGCGGCGGCTACCAAGAAAAAGAACAGCAAGCAGATCGTGGATTCGGTCGTGGCTGAAGACGCCGGCAAATTGCCGGACAATAATGTTCCCGAAGCATTGTCCCGCGTGACCGGCGTGCAGATCAGCCGCGAACGCGGTCAGGGGCAGAGCATCAACATTCGCGGCCTTAGCCAGGTGCAGACCACGGTCAACGGCAACAACGTCAATCTGGGCACCGACCGGTCGATCAGCCTGGCCGACATTCCCGCCGAATTGCTGAAGTCGGTCGATGTCTACAAGACGCGCACCGCCGATCAGGTGGAAGGCGGCATCGCCGGCACCGTCAACGTCGAACTGCGCCGTCCGCTGGACCTGAAAAAGGGCCTGACCGTCGCGGGCAGCGTGCGTGGCGCCTATGACGAGTTTGCGGAGAAGACCAGCCCCTATGCCAGCCTGTTGCTGGGCGAACGGTTCGACACCGGCATCGGCGAAATGGGCTTTCTGCTCAACGGCAGCTGGACCAAGACCTATTATCAGGAAAATTATGTCGAGAGCGAGTCGCCCGACACCGTCTGCTGCGAAGGCGACGCGAACAGCCCGCTCAACAATGTGCCGGCGCAATATCGCAATGTCGTGATCCCCTATCGCACCCAATATGGCACCGAAAGCGGCTATGTGACGCGCCCGTCGCTGAGCGGCGTGTTCCAGTGGAAACCCTCCGACAAATTGGAGTTCATTCTGGAAGGCAGCTATATCGGGTCGAAGGAGCGTCGCTCCATCGACAAGATGTGGACGCTCAACCGCGAATGGAACACCCAGTTCAGCGGCATCGAACTGATGCCCGACGGTCAGACGATCAAGAAGCTGACCATTTCCAACCCGAACGGCGTGCCGGCCTATATCGAGGGGACGTACAATACGCTGAAGCGGGACCTGTACACCACCAATTTCGAAACCAACTGGCGCCCGAGCGACCGCGCGCTGCTGCATTTCAGCACGCAATATAGCTGGTCCAAGGACAGCTATTATTATGTGCAGCAAATCCTGCGGCCCTATAACCTCCAGTCGGCGACGATCGATTTCGTGTCGGACGCCTATTCGCGCCCGATCCCGTCGATCAGCTTCAACGGCGTCGACCTGAATGACGTCACCCAATATGGCGTCAACCGTTTTCAGGATAATGCCGGCATTTCCAAGAATAAGGAATTTGCCAGCCAGTTGGACCTGACGCTGGAGTTGAGTGACAAGAGCCTGCTGCGGTCGTTCCAGACCGGCATTCGCTACAACCGCCGCGATGTCGATCGTTACTATGGCTATCGTGACGGCTTCCCCCGCGTGAATGGCGTGGATGCGCCGCTGACCGCCTTCCCCGGCGGTGATCAGGCGTCGCTGATCGGGCCGGATCTGGCGGGATCGCCGCAATGGTATCGCATCCCCGGCAAGGCGCTGCTGGACAGCATCGATGCGGTGCGCGCCTATATCCAGGCGACTGATCCGGGCAATGCCGTCCGCTTCTCCAGCGAATTGCCGCCCAGCGATCAGGGCCAGACCTTCACATCGGTTGAAAACACCTTCGCGGCCTATGCGCAGATCAACTATGGTTTCGACGTCGGCTTCCCGGTCGACGGCGTGGTCGGCCTGCGCGCGGTCAACACCTGGGGCAGCTCGACCAGCTTCCAATATCGCATCGGTGCGGCGGCGGACGGCTATCCGCTGATCATCGAGGAAAGCTCGGGTCGTGGCAACTTCATGGATTATCTACCCAGCGTTACCGCAACGCTGCATTTCGATCCCAAGACGCAGTTGCGCCTGTCCTACACCACCAACGTCTCGCGCCCCAGCTTCTATGACCTGCGGCCTTTCTTCTTCGTCGATCCCAATGCGGCCAATCCGCGCGTCGACGCCGGCAACCCGGACCTGAAGGCGCAGCGCGAATGGTCGATCGACGCGAGCCTGGAACATTATTTCGGTCGCGCCGGTTCGGCATCGGTCGCGGGCTATTATAAGAAGGCGACCAACTGGACCTATTATAGCAACGAGATCGTCGGCGATCTGGCGGAATATGGTCTGCCCGGCCGCAGCGGTTCGGTGGCGCAGCTGCGCAATGCGGGCGATGGCGAATTTTACGGCGTCGAAGCGCAGGTTCAGAGCTTCTTCGACTTCCTGCCGGGCTTCTGGAAGAATTTCGGCGCCAGCCTGAACGTGACCCGCATTTTGCAGGCGCGCGTCGAATATCCCTATCCCGAGGATTTCCCCGGTGCGTTCGATTCGGTCGATACGTCGAAATGGACCGCCAACGCGGCGCTCTATTATGACACGCCCAAGTTCAGCACGCGCGTCGCCTTCAACTATCGTTCGCCCTATCGCCTGTTCGTGTGGACCGACAATCCCGCCTATAGCTGGTATAACGACACCACCTATCGTCTGGACGCGGCGGTCAACTATACGCCGGTCAAGTTCATGACGCTGTCGATCGAAGGCACCAACCTGACCGGAAACGACCCCTATCGTTACTTCGGCAAGGAAAATATCCTGCCGCTGGGCGTGCGCACCATGGCGCGCACTGTGCAGGGCAGCGTCCGCTTCCGCTTCTGATCGGGGTGAGGGGGTAGCAGGCAAAGCGGTCGTGGCGAAATTCCGTCACGGCCGCTTTTCCTTTTTGGGGGGCAGAGCATGTATAAGGTCGCGACCATGATGAGTCTCGCCGCGCTGGCGGTGGGACAGGCGCAGGCGAAGGAGGTGACGGTCACTGTGCCGGCCACCGCCATGCCATGGAATCCCGGCGTCAATGGCAAAAAGAGTTTCGGCCGGCGTGATGGCGGCCGGCCGGTGATGATTGCCGGTCAGCATCTGTTCGAAGGCGCGAAGGTCCGTTTTGTCGCATCGGGAGAGACGACGACCATCCCCGGAGGCATTGCGATTGGCCCGGACGGGCAGGCGGATTTCGTGGCGGACGACGCTATCGGCAATTCGGGTCTCGTCTTTCCGGCCCATTATGTCGATCAGGCGACGCGGCCGGTGAAGCTGAATGCGTTGATCGGCGCGTTCATCGATGCGGACGGACGGGTCGTGGGCGCGCCCTTTCTGATCGGGCGCGGAGCGACCGTGCGCGTGCCGGCCGGCGCGATGGGCCTGTCGCTGGGCATCAATGACGACATTTACGCCGACAATGGGGGCAGCCTGTCCGTGAACGTCGATATTCCCGAAGCCAGTGTGACCGTGGAAGAGAAGGAGGGGCAATGATGCGGGGAATTATGTGCGCCGCAATTCTGCTGGCGTCGGCCGCGCCGGCGATGGCGCGCGATATCAGCGTCAGCATTGATGCGCGATCCGGCCCATGGCTGAACAAGGCCAACAAGAAAATGCGCTATGGCAAGGGGGACGAATTGCCGCCCGCCATGGTCAGCGGCTTTGTCAACGACACGGCCGAGAAGATAGCGATCCTGGTTGCGGACGGCGCGACGACGCAAGTCGACGGTCAGGATGTTGGACCGGAAGGGCTGGAGGGGCAGGCCGTCGATGACCAGCCGGGCGATGGCGGCAAATATTATCCCAGCCTCTATGCGCCCAAAATCCTCTACCCCAATCAACGCCATGCGCTGATCGCGGCCTTTGTCGATGCGAAGGGTATATTGATGGGGCGGCCCTTTGCGGTGGGGAAGGGCGCGCGCGTGACCATCCCAGATCAGGCGGCAGGGTTGGTGATGGGTTTCAATGACGTCAGCTTTGCGGGCAATGCCGGGGCGCTGAACGTCACCGTGACCGTGCCGGATGAATGAGTGATTATCCCATTGCGCGTGGAGGATGTCATGATGTGCCGGCGAACCCTGTCCGTCCTGATGATGAGTGTCGGCCTGTTGGCCGCGTCGGCCGCCGCCGCGCGAACACCGGCTGTCGAGCGGCGCTGCGTCGTGCAAAGCCGTGTCGCCGCGCCGGTGGTGCGGGACGATGGCCGACTCTATTTCCGGGGACTTACCGACGCGAAGCAATCCTATATCGCCATATTTAAAGGCGGAAGCTGCCCCGGCCTGAACGCCTTTGCGACCGCGAGGGTGGAAACGACGGGGGCGGGCTATTGCGAAGGCGACAAGGTGCGCGCGCTGGCGGCGCCCGGCCAGATTCCCGGACTGTTATGCGTCATCGACCATCTGATGCCCTTTGCCGGCGACATCGACGATCCGGTCCCCGATGAGAGCGGTAACAAATGATTGCCGCACTGCAAAATATCCGTTGCAGCCCCTAACCTAATATCGTATACGATATTTATATCAGCAGAAAAGGCAGGAAGAACGAATATGGCAATTGGTTGGAAGGGCGTGTTCCCGGCGGTGACGACGCAGCTGCGCGAGGATCTGTCGATCGACCTCGCCGATACGCAGCGCGTCGTTGACGATCTGGTCAAGGACGGTGTGACCGGCGTCATTGCCCTGGGTACGGTGGGTGAGAATAACTCGCTGGACTATGACGAGAAGGTGTCGGTCCTGTCGGCCATCGTGGAAGTGGTGGACGGCCGCGTGCCGGTGATTACCGGCGTGTCGGAATATGACACCCGCCGCGCGGTGCGCTATGCGCAGGCCGCCGAAAAGGCTGGCGCGGACGGGCTGATGCTGTTGCCGCCGATGGTCTATGTCACCAAGCCGCATGAACTGGTCAATCATTTCAAGGGTGTGGCCGACCAGACCGGCCTGCCGATCATGCTGTACAACAACCCGCCGGCCTATCGCACGGTGATCGACCAGGAGGTTCTGACCGCCCTGATCGACGTCAAGAATATCGTCGCGGTCAAGGAATCGGCGCCCGACACCCGTCGCTTCACCGATTTCCGCAACGCCTTTGGCGATCGCTACACGCTGTTCGCGGGGCTGGACGATGTCGCGCTGGAAGGGCTGTATCTGGGCGCGCAGGGCTGGGTGTCGGGCCTGACCAACGCCTTCCCCAAGGAATCGGTGGAACTGGTCCGCGCATTTGAGCGGGGCGACCATGCCAAGGCGATGGAAATTTATCGCTGGTTCATGCCGCTGCTGCATCTGGATGCCGAACATGATCTGGTCCAGTCGATCAAGCTGGCCGAGCAGGTCATGGGCCGTGGGTCCGAGCGGGTGCTGCCGCCGCGCTATGTGCTGCAGGGCGAGCGCCGCGCCGAAGTGATCGCGATGGTCGAAAAGGCCGCTGCGACCCGGCCGGACCTGTCGATCGCGGCTGCGGCCTGATACAGGGTGGCGATGCGTCACACCTTCTTTTGCATCGATGGCCATACGGCCGGAAACCCCGTCCGCCTGGTCGCGGGCGGGGCGCCGCTGCTCAAGGGCGCGTCCATGTCGGAACGGCGTCAGGATTTCCTGAACCGTTTCGACTGGATCCGCACCGGCCTGTGCTTCGAACCGCGCGGGCATGACATGATGTCGGGCGGCTTCCTCTATCCGCCCTGCGATCCGCAGAACGACATTGGCATCCTGTTCATCGAGACGAGCGGATGCCTGCCCATGTGCGGGCATGGCACGATCGGCATGGTGACGTTCGGGCTGGAGCATGGACTGATCCAGCCGGCGACGCCGGGGCGGTTGAAGGTCGAGGTGCCGGCCGGCGTGATCGACATCGCCTATGAGACGGAAGGGCAGAAGGTGACGGCGGTGCGCATCACCAATGTCCCGGCCTATGTCGCGGCGAAAGGGATCGCAGTCGATGTCGAAGGGATTGGGCCGCTGTCGATCGATGTGTCCTATGGCGGCAATTATTACGCCATCGTGGAGCCGCAGGGCGCCTATACCGGGCTGGACGATATGGGCGCGGCGCAGTTGATTGAACTCAGCGGTCGCATTCGCGAGGCGGTGCGGGCGCAATATGAGCCGGTCCATCCACTCGATCCGACGATCCGGGGGGTGAGCCATATCCTGTGGGCGGATAAGCCCAAGGGCGACGACGCTGACGGACGCAACGCCGTTTTCTATGGCGACAAGGCGATCGACCGCAGCCCGTGCGGCACCGGAACGTCGGCACGGCTGGCGCATCTGGCGGCGACGGGACGGCTGAAGGTCGGCGAGCGCTTCGTGCATCAAAGCTATATTTGCAGCCGCTTCATCGGGCGGGTGGAAGAAGAGGTGATGCTGGGCGATCAGCCCGCGATCATCCCGTCGATCGAGGGATCGGCGGTGGCGACCGGCTTCAACACCATCTGGATCGATCGTGCCGATCCCTTTTGGGCGGGGTTCCAGGTGACGTAAGCGACTGAATGTCCGGGTCGCCCGGACATCAGTTCTGTGTCAGCTGGGTCTGGCAAAATTCCATCGCCTTCTGAACGCCGGGCACGAAGCGCCTGCCGCGCGGCATGATCATGCTCATCGGCTGAAGGTCGGCCATGCCGGTGACGGGACGAAAATACAGGCCGGCGGGCGGTTGCTCGTCACCCAGCACGGGCGTCAGGCCGACCCCGACCCCGGCGCGGACCAGTTCGAGCATGACGGAAATTTCCGTGCAGTCGGCGACCATGGTCGGCAGAAAGCCGGCGCGCTGGAACGCATCATTCACCTGTTCGAAAAAGCCGCTGCCCGAACTGCGTTTCAGCAGGATGAGGGGGATGCCGGACAAATGCGCCAGCGGCAGGGGCGCGCTTTTCGCCCATTGCGGGTCGTCGCTGCGGGCGATGAGCATCAGGCGCGGGACTGGCAGGGTCAGGATCTGCAAGGCGGGATTGACCACTGGCAATTGAGTCAGGGCGAAATCGAGCTGGCGCTGTTCAACCATCAATTCCAGCGCTTCGGGTTCCGCCTGGCGCAGGGAAAAGCTGGTGGCGTCCCCCTGCTTGCGCACCGCATCGACCATCTGGATGACCAGATTGCGATAAAGGGTGGTGTATCCCACCCGTATCCGCCCGGTCGATCCCCGGCCAATGGCCCGCATCTCATCCTCGATCGCTTCGGCATTGCCCAGCAATTGCTGGGCGCGATCGAACAGCAGGCGACCCGTTTCGGTGAGGGTGAGGCCCCGGCCGATCCGGTCGAACAGGGCGACGCCCCATTCCGCCTCAAGCTGTTTGATGGCGACGCTGAGATTGGGCTGGGCGACATGGAGGATATCAGCGGCAGCCGCCAGCGACCCATGAGCGACCACGGCGCGGAAATAGGCAAGCTGTCTCAACTTCATTGCGATGCTCCGTCCCGCGCCATTCTATAGCATGACAGCATGAAACCATAACGTGATATAGATTGAACGTACCATTTAGTTACGTTTCCCGTAAGAGTCGTTATGAAGTTCATATTGGATAGCCGGCCGGCGGATGCGCATATGCGCCCGCACGGCGATTTTCGGCACCAAGGCGCGCGAAGATCGCTGATGCGCCGTGGCTTTTGCGCGGTTGCTGTCGTCGGATCGACCCGGACGGACACCGCCGGGCCGCAGCCTGCAAACAAGCGCCCTATCGTCGGAGAGAGATCCTGTTCGCGCCAGCGCGCCCATTTGTGGCGCATGGTGGTTGAATCCCTGGATAATCTGGATGTGAAGGAGGTCCGCCGTGACGGACGCAGGTGGCGCGCAAAGCGTGATGGCAAGGGGATGGCTCATCCTGCTTGGGGTGGTCATTTTCGTGGCGGGGCTGGCCTTTGCGGTCGGCGGCGCAAAGCTGCTGATGCTGGGGGGCAGCGTCTATTTTCTGATCGCCGGCGTCGCGCTGATCGCGGCGGGCGTGCAGATCGTGCGGCGGCGGCCTGCGGGCGCGCTGCTGTTCGGCGCGACCTTCGTGCTGACCATTGCATGGTCGCTGTGGGAAGTGGGCTTTGCCTTCTGGCCGCTGATTTCGCGGCTGTTGGCGATGGGCGTCGGCGCGACCGTGGTTGCCTTATCCTATCCGCTGCTGCGCCGGGCGCAGGGGCAGGCGCCGCGCTGGCGTCCGGCGCTGGTTGCAGCGGCGCTGGTGGGCCTTGCATCCGCCGGCGGTTTTGCGGCGATGTTTGTGCCGCACCCGACCGTCGATTTCGCCGGTGTCGAAGGCGCGCTGACGCCGGTCGATCCGGGCAAGGCGCAGAAGGACTGGACCGCCTATGGCAACAGCGGCGGGGGCGACCGCTTCGTCGCGCTGGACCAGATCAGCCGCGACAATGTGCGCAACCTGAAGGTCGCCTGGACATATCGCACCGGCGACGTCGCAATCAGCGACGGCAATGGCGCGGAAGATCAGGATACGCCGCTTCAGGTGGGCGACACGCTCTATGTCTGCACGCCGCACAATAATGTCATTGCGCTGGACGCGGACACGGGCCGCGAAAAGTGGAAGACGCTGATCAACGCCCATGCCAGTGTGTGGATGCGATGCCGGGGGCTGGCCTATTTCGACGCCAAGGCGCCGTTGCAGCAGCCGACTGCGCCGGGTGCGACGCCTGTGCCGGCTGCGTTCGTGCCGGAAGGCGCCGCCTGTCAGGCCCCTGTGCATTGTAGGGACACAGATTCACGGTAGTGGTTGGATGAGCAGCGGCATGAGGCCATTGGCGTCGAGATCGAGGCGATCGGACCAGACGTAATCGCCGGTGAGATTGATGCGATCCCATCCCAACGGTGAGAGCCGGGACAGCATAGCCGGATCGATCTGGCTTCCTCGCTGGCGCATTTCGTCAATGGCGCGCCCGAGATAGCGGCAGTTGAACAGGATGATCGCAGCGGTGACGAGGTTGAGAGCGGCTGCTCGGGTCTGCTGGTTCTCCAGGCCACGGTCGCGAAAACGGCCGAGCCGATGGAAGGCGACTGCCCGGGCAAGGCTGTTGCGGGCCTCGCCCTTGTTCAACTCGGCAGTGACAGTACGGCGCAGAGCCGGATCCTCGAACCAGCGCAACGTGAACAGCGTGCGCTCGATCCGCCCGATCTCGCGCAGCGCCGCGGCGAGGCTGTTCTGCTGGCGATAGGCAGACAGCTTCTTGAGGATCAGCGAGGGCTTAACGGTGCCGTCGCGCATGGCACAAATGACACGTTCAATATCCGGCCAGTGGCTAACGATCAGGTCCCGGTCGAGCCTGTGACCGAATAGTGGCGCAAGCCTGCCGTAATGCTTCGAGGGTTCGAACGCGTAGAGGCGGCGGTCGGACAGGCGGGGAATGCGCGGCTCGAAATCGAGCCCGAGGAGATGCATGGTCGCGAACACGATGTCGGAAACACCGCCTCCATCGACGTGCAGCGCGGTCAGATTGGCGTTGCTGTCATGGCCGAGGATGCCGTCGAGCGCATGGATGGCTTCTCCTGCCGTGCCGGCGATCACGGTCTGGTGCAGTGGCGCGTAGCGGTCGGTGATGGTGGTGTAGATCTTGACCACCGGGTCGCGACCATAGTGGGCATTGACCGCTCCTCCGGCTTCGCCCGGCCCGCCCAGGTAGAAGGCCTGACCATCTGCAGAAGCCCGGTGTCCTTGCCCAAACCAGGCGGCGATCGGCTCGGCGTGGATGGCGTCGGTCAGACAGGCGAGCGCCGCTCGAAAGGTTTCCTCGCGCATGTGCCATGTCTGCATGCGCAGCAGCGCGCGGCGTGATCCTGCGCCGCATACCTCGGCCATGCGCGACAACCCGAGATTGGTCGCTTCGGCAATCAGAGTGGCGAGGAAGGTCCGCTCGTCGCCGGGCGGCAACCCGGTCGAGACGTGCCCGAAGTGCCGGGTGAAGCCGGTCCAGCGTTCGACCTGCGAAAGTACGTCGGTGATACGCGTCGCAGGCAGCATGCCGTAGCAGGCAAGCGTCAGGTGCCGTCCTTCGTCGTGCCCGGCATCATCGTCCTTCAGTTCCTTGGGAAAGCGCAATCGCCCGCCAGCGAACAGGGCAGCATTACGTCCGGCTAGATTTTGGGCGACGTCGCGTAAGGTGTTGTCGAGTTGCGTGGCGCGCTGATCGAGCCATGCGTGTGGATCACCGAGCGAGAACGCCGTTTGCAACGCTGCGCCGCTTGATGGCTCGAGCAGCACGTCCAGCGACCTGTGCAGCCGTGACCTTGGCACCCAGATATCACCGGATGCCAATGCATTGGCGAGCGCCCCGTAGGTGGCCATCTCCCAATGCGTCCGGTCGATCTTGCCGGCGACCACGACATGGCGGTGCCAGCGCCGCTCGACATGACCGAGCGGAACGTCGGCAGGGAGCGGCTTGCGCCAGTTGCCATCAAGATCCGACAGGACCGTCATCGCGTTGCGCAATGCCGCGGTGCCGGCTCGACCGTGGAAATCGAGCGTTTGCAGGAATAGAGGTCCTGTTCGCTTGAAGGTCCGGTACTCGGCTGCGATCTCGCTTAGCACATCGTCCCTGTGAGGTGCCGCGGTACGACGGATGATCGCGGCATCGGCATCGAGCATGTCGAGAGGCACGATATCCCTGAGGGCCGCGCCGATATCTTCACCGGCACGTGCTGCCCGGCTAACTGTTTCCAGCACAGTGGCGATGCGCATCAGCCGGTCGCGGCCTTCGCGTCCCGAGATCGCGATCCCCTGTTCCAGGCGTTTGCGGGCACGAAGATGAGCGCGTCCCATCAAGGTGCCGAACATGGCGATCGCCGCGTCGGTAAGCGTGGCCTCCAGCTCGCGCAGCGTAGCAAGCAGGATGACCCGCCTGCGGGAAGCGCGCATCTGTTGGAAAGCCTGGGCGGTATAGCGCACGCCTTCGCGGGCGAACTGCGTCAGGCGTGGCTCGTGCAGGGGATCGACCGGAACACAGGCAATACCGGTCCTGTGAATCAGCGCGACCTTTTCGAGGATTTCAGCGAGCGAGGCTGACGCTACGCGGGGCTCCGGTTCGCGCAACCACGACAAGCGGCTCTGTCGGTGATGCACCTTCTCGTCGACCAGCGTATCGAGACGCTGACGCATATCCGCATCGAGTTTATCGTCGACTGCGGCGACCAGATCGGTTTCCGCCCGCAGCATCGCCTCGGCCGCCATCCGCTCGACTACGCTGATGCCGGGGATGACGATGCGCCGCGTGCGCAGCTCGTCGAGCAGTCGATCGAGCAGAATACGCCCGTCCACGATGGCCATGGCTTCGGTTTCTAGCCAGGTCATCATGATGCCGCGCGCTGGCCGGCTGAGATCGGTGAAGCCGAAGCGCGCCTTGATGGCGGCAAGCTGATCGTAGCGGGTCGGCGCTCGCCGCGCGAAGTCGGCGATGGCGCCTGCATCCACCCCGACCTGCTCGGCGATATGCTCGAGCATGATCGCAGGCAACAGCTCGCCTGCGCGCAAATGCCGCCCCGGATAGCGCAGGCAGCAGAGTTGCAGGGCGTAGCTCAACCGGGTCGCCGGAGTGCGTGCGGTGCCGATCGCAGCAAGGTCCTCGGCATCGAGGCCATGGTGTCGCACCACCGCCGCCTCGCTGTCGGGCAAAGCAAGCAACGCGGCGCGCTGCCGCTCGGTCATCGGAATACGTGCGGGCATGTTTCATCCTCCAAAAACCTCTTGCCTTTTGCCCGCTTAATGAAAGAGGATTGTGAAAGGTGGAAGGCCGCAGAAATCCGCGCATGCTGTTTCCGCCTCCGGATACGGTCGTTTGTGAAAGATACTGGATGACGCGCGAACCCTATCTGATCGGCTATGCCCGCGTGTCGAAAGGCGACGAGCAGTCGAACGCCGCGCAGCGGCGCGCGCTTGATGCGGCGGGCTGCAAGCGCGTGTTCGAGGAGACCGCCAGCGGGGGGCGATGGGACCGACCCAAGCTCCTGGAGATGATCGGCCAGTTGCGCGAGGGAGATGTCGTCGTCGTCTGGAAGCTCGACCGGCTGTCGCGCAGCCTGAAGGACATGCTGCACATCATGGAGCGAATTGAGTTGGCGGGAGCGGGCTTCCGCTCGCTGACCGAGGCGATCGACACCACCACCGCGGCAGGGCGGATGATGATGCAAATGGTGGGAAGCTTCGCCGAGTTCGAGCGGGCCATGATCCGCGAACGCACCAGTGCCGGCCTTGCTCAGGCCCGCGCAGAAGGACGGATCGGCGGGCGCCGGCGCAAGCTCGGCGACAAGCAGCGCCGTGAAATCGCCGAGTCCGTCACGTCCGGCCGCAAGTCCGGTGCCGAGATGGCGCGGCTCTACGGCGTCAGCGAGCCCACCGTCTCGCGCATCGTCGCCGCGCACCGCCAGCAATTCAGCCAGCAGCAGAGGGAACAGGCATGAAGCGTGGTCACGATCTGTCCGGCGTCATGAAGTTCGCCACCTCGCCGGCCTGGGCCGATCATCTTCGCGATGCGCTCGGCGATCATCTCGGGCTGGCGATGGAGGAGTTCGACTTCGAAGCGGACGAGCTGGCGGACATCGTCGGCGATCATTGGGCCGGCGTGTTGTGGGGATGCGCGTTCGAGGATCTGCTCACGCGCACCATCGAACCCGAGGACCGGAACATCGTTGATGACTATATTCGGCGCCGGGGCTGGAACGAGAGCGGCTCGACCAAAATCTACCTGCGTGCCCTTCGATCGTCGGTGATGAGCCTCCACGAGGTGAGCGAGGTCGAGCCCGGGAGCGGCTTCCTTGTGCGTGACCTGATCCAGGGCGGCGAGCCGCTTCGAGTATCCGAGCGCAGCGCCTCGCAGACGCTGAAGCAATGGGACAGGATCGGTGCCCGCGTCGTGCAGGTCGGAGGCAAGCACCTCCTGTCGGGCGGCGTGCTGTCGTTCACGATGGAGGCGGCCGAGGCGCTCGTCGCCGATCTGCGGCGCTCGAAAGGCAAGCGCAGCCCGCGCACCGCGTTAAACCTAGACGCCGACGATCTGGCCGCACTTCCGGCCCTCATCAGCACGACATGGCTGTTCGATGTCGTTCCCAAGACCATAGGACCGGCGTCCATCCCCACGCTGCACAACAGTGATGGCGAGGAGGTGGTGTTCCACCGCGTGCGCTTTCCCTTCGCACGCGGCGTGACCCAGGCGCTCGTCGGCGAGCGGCTCGATACTGTCTCTGCGTTTCAGCGGGAAACCACGCACTTTTGGAACTGGCTGGGCGAGAAACCGGGCGGAAAAGCGAGAAGCACTGGGCGCATGGCGTGGGGTGTGACAATGGCGGACGGCACCCCGGTGCTCGGCAATGTCGAATTGAAAGGCCGCGCCCTGATTCTCGCCGTCACCTCGGCCGAGCGGGCGAAACGCGGCACCGCGCTCATGACCGATGCGCTCGCCGGGTTGGTCGGCTCGCCGCTGACCACGATCGAGACGGTCGAACAGGCCATGGCGGCGCGGGTCGAGGGACTGACAACGTCCGAACCGGCACCCGCCATTGCGCCAGAGGTGGCAACCCCGCTCATCCATGCCATGCTCGACCGTCAGTACCTCGCGACGCTCGATGAACCCGTCGGCATGCTTGGCGACATCACCCCGCGCGCGGCCGTTCGAACCGCTGCGGGCCGTGGCCGAGTGGCGGGATGGCTCAAGTATCTTGAAAACCGCAGCAGCAGCAGTCAGCTCGACCGGAACGACCCGATGGTCACCTACGACTTCACTTGGATGTGGAGCGAACTTGGCATCGAGAACCTGCGCAAATAGCTCGCTACCGCCGACGCCTACCGTGAATCCGTGTCCTGATAATGCACAGGGGCCTGATCGGGGTCAGTGCGGTCGATATAGCCGAGCGGGTTGTAACGGGCGGTCCGCCCTTCCGGATCGGTCGGGTTGAACAGGTAAACGGCCTGGCCGTATTTCTTGCGGAAGCCCGCCGTCGCGTCCCAATTCTCGCGCTTCACATCGAGGACGACGACCGACTCCTGCCATGACAGGAGGTTCGGGATGACGATGCCGACGCCCTTGCCCGAGCGGGTAGGGGCCTCGACGATGCAATGTTCGCTGCCCCCGAAGGTCAGGAACCTGGCGCCCTTCTTTCCCAGGACGATGCCGTCATTTGCGCGGAATCCGGCGCGACGGATCTCGCTTTCTTTGGCGAAGCGGGCAGCCCCGTGGAGAGGGGGCTTTCGCTTTGCGACCCACCACAACATGAGGCCGGCGATGATGATGCCGACCAATGCACCTCCGGCGAGCGCTTTCAGCACCACGGGATCGTGCCGATAATACCAGAAGAACCCCGGCATCTTGAAAATGTCGAACTTGGCGCTGGGGAGGCCCAGGTAGATCCACGCGACGACCGAGGCGATAAGGAAAGCCACGACGATCCCGACCGGAATGCCGAGGGCGAGAATGGTGCCCCTTCTAGGCTGCATGACGCCCTGCCGGATCGTAGTAGATTTCGGTCATCCGGAACTTCCCATCGACCTTCTTCATCTGCACCACGACGTCGACGAGGATCTTGAGCAGCGAGCGTATGTCCTCACGCGCCAGGTCTGCGCCGCCTTCGCTTTCCTTCACCAACAACGTCAGTTGCTCGAAGGCCAGTTCGGCTGAATCCGCGTGGATTGTCGTGATCGAACCGGGATGACCGCTATTGACGTTGCGCAGGTAGAAGAACGCGGTTCCATCGCGCAGCTCTTGAAGCAAAATGCGGTCGGGCCTCATGCGCAGGGCGCTTTCCAGCAGCTCCTTCGCCGTGACCTTGGCGGTGCCGGTGCCGTCCTTGCTGTAGATCATGTGAACGACGTTCTGGTGAGGCACCACCAGCTCGCGCGTATCCTCGATCGTCAGCAGTCTTTCATTCTCCGGGATTAGCTTGATGAGCCCCTTGGAGAACGTCGTCTTGCCCGAGCCTGTGGCACCGGAGATCAGGATGTTGAGCCGGCTTTGCACCGCCAACTCGAAAAATTCGATGTGCCGTCCCGCATGAAGCAGGCCGAGCAATTTTTCCTCGACGGGGCTGACCCGCTTTGTGGCGACCTTCGTTTCCGAGAACAGGCCGCTGGCCTCGAAATCGGCCATCGTCATTGTCTTGGTCGACGGCTTGCGCACGGTGATCGACACGGTGCCATCGGGCACGACGGGTGGAAGGACGAGCTGGACCCGCTCGCCGGTTGGAAAGATCGTCGAGCAGATAGGATTTTCGCGCGTCACATCCTGTGAAGTGAAAGCCGCAGCTGCCCGGGCTAGTTCGTTGAGGGCGTCGAGGGTCAATCCCGCCTCCCGCTCCCAGGTCCAGCCACCATGCCGCTCGACACCGACGATAGTCGGCTCATTGATGACGACTTCGGTCACGCCATCGTCATCGAGATATTGCCGCAGCGGCCGAACAGCATGATCGAGGATCGCCGTATTGCGGAACGGCGCGTTCATTTGAGCCCCAGTCCATAAACTTGCGAGAAATCGAAATCCTTGGCGACGGTGATTGCCAGCTCGGTCCCTTGGTTGACGCGCACGATCGGGCGGATGTTCTGCGTGTCCTGAAGGATTTGCGACGTTGAATCACCGGGAGTGCGGAAAACCGTCGAGCCCTGTGGGCTGACGGCCTGGCCTGCGATCTGGCCGCCCGCGTCGAGGACGCTGAACAGCATCGCGGCACCAAACCGCTGCCAGAAGAACCGATCAATCTTGCCAGTGACGCCGGCACGGCCCAGCGGGTCAGAGGCCGGCGAGCCTATGTCGATCGCTACGCCGCGTGGCGTGACGGCGCGCGTCCACATCGCGAACAGGCGATTTTGGCCGCGCTGAAGGCCGCCCTGATACTCGCCGAAAACGCGGGTGCCCTTCTCAAGCAGCACGACGCGGCCATTATCGGAGTAGACATCGCGAGGGATGATGCAGGTCGCATAGCCCGGTACGGTGCTGTCCATAGCCGTTTGCAGCAAGCAAGGGAGGATGGCTCCCGCAGTGACCAGATAGTTGCGGTCGCCGATCATGCGCGCTGTAGCGGTGCCGATAGCCGAGGTTTGCTTGAGATTGTCCAGGTTGGTCCGCGAAGGAGCGGTCCCAGCGTCACCTTGCGCGTTCCCGGCACCAGCGCTGGCGACGTCGCCGATCGCGCGTCTGATCCCCTGGTCCCCGTTGTACGCGATCAGCGTCGATCGCCGGGCATTGTCGCGCAGCTCACGCGCTTCGTTCGCACGCCGCTCCGCCTCGCTGACACCACGGCCCTGCTGCCCTCCCGCCGATCCGTAGGGTGTGATTGGCTGACCATCAGGCCCGATCGCCGGCACCTGCTCGCCTGTGAGCTGGACGGGCGCATTCGGATCGCGAGGCGCAGTGGCGAGTGTCGGCGCAATGACAGAATTTGGGTCGTAGGGCGCCTCCGCTGCCGGGGGAGGGGCCTTCCTCGCTTCAAGCGCCTTGTTGTCGCTGCCAGACCCGGAAACGAGCGACAGCACGCCAAACACGATCGCGCCGGCTAGGGCCGCGCCGACGACCATCTTCTTGTTGTCCCACTGGACGGTGTTGAGCGAAGGGATGCGGTTCGGGCGATCGGCGGCAGGGGTGCGGTCAATCTCGTTCACGTCAGGCGTCGCATCGACGTCGAATCTCTTATCGGACACGTCAGTTCTCCGTCGTGCGCTCGACAGCTTCCGACGCCGTATCCGTCTTGGGATCGCGACCGTAGAAGCTCGGGCTTTCGTTGTAGATGCACAGCACCACCTTCCCCCGGCGCAGGCGCAGCTCCTTGTAGACGCCATGAATGACGACGAACTCGTCGCGCACGTCGAAGGAGGCTGTGGCTTCACTGCCGTCGGGATTGACGGTGAAGATGGCAGGAATTTCGCGCTGGTTGGGGAAGCGCATCACGGTGAATTGCCCGTTGTCGCTGACTTCCGATGGTTGCAGCGCTGATGCGCCCTGCACCTTGTAATTGAGGTTCCGTGTCCCTTCGAGAACACCCATATCGAGCGCGATCCTCGTGGCCTTATTCTGCGCATCCAAGACCGTCGCGAGTTGCGCGCGCTGTTGTGCCAAACGGGCCTGCGCCGCCTCATATTCAGGGTAACGGAGCCGCACCTTGAAGAATGTGCCTGGAGAGCGCGCCGCAGCGACGGTCGACAGCTCAAAGGTGTAGTTGCGCTTGGTGCCTTGGAAGTCCGTCACAACGATGAGGTTGGTGGCACCAGCGCGCTCGCGAGGCTTCACGAACAGCGAATTGTCAGCCGGGGCGACCTCCCACGACACGGTGTCACCCATCGCCACGAACTTGATGACCTCGCCGGGTGCGAACTCAATCTGTGTCGCTGTGCGGAACGCGCTCCGGATCTGGATCACGTTTCCATCGGTGTAATTGACCTCGCGGATACGAGCATCAGGACCGCGCTGCGTAGGCGTCTGCGCCATCGCCGGCGCTGCCGACATGGCGCCGATCGCCGCGGCCAGAAGCAGGATGGTCTTCATCGTGTCGGAACCTCCACGTCGGCCCGGTATGTCTTGACCTGAAACCCGAGCGGATTGGCGTATCGACCGGATTCTGTTTCCGGCTTCGACAGCACGTCAAAAGTGATGGTTGCGATGGCAGGCGTCTCAATCACCTGCTGGTCGCGCTGGAGGCGCTTGATGAAGCGGACTTGCGCGACGTTGGGCGAGATGAACGCAACCGAGCGGATCGCCACGAAAACCGCGTCACTGGCGGTAAACTGGTTTTGCGGGGAGTCCGGATTGTCTTTCTTGTAGAAGGCGGTCCAGCGGGTTTGTTCCTCCCGTGTCGACAGCGCCAGCACCTTGCGGAAGAACTCTTCCCTGGCCTGCGGAATCCACCCTTCGCGAGCGCGAACATAATCGGCGAGGAAATACTTCCGGATCGCCTCGTCATAAGTGATCGTCTTGTCGCCGCGCAGCTCCTGCGTGACTTCGGTTGCACCCGTCGAGCGATCGACGGTGACAACATAGGGCACCACCGTTTTGAGCGGCGAGAGCGCCAGCACGGCAGCCGCGCAGATCGCGGCGAACACGATGGCGACGATGGCGACGATCCACGCGACACGGCGCGAGCGAACCGCTGCCACGAACCTGTCGCGGTCCCAGCTTTCCGCTTCCGCGAAATATGCCTTCAGATCCTCGTCTTTGTCTTTGACGCCAATAGCCATGTCAGCAGCTCGCATATGAGATTGAGAGCGCGGCGGTCGGACTACCATTTGGTGTGAGAGCGCCGATTGCCGGCACCTTGCCTGTTCGCGAAGCGTCCGCTCCCTCTGGAGCGGACGCCGCGCCGTCGGCCGGGAAGAGGTTGGTAGCCGGAGCCGATTGCGATGGGGGTGTGCCACGTGGCACACCATCAGCGGGAGCAGCCGAGGTAGCGTTTCGCGGCGGAATCGACGGAAGAACGGTCCCATAGAGGTTGGCGGGTCGCTTTTGCCGACCGTTGCACCGAGGCAGCTTCTCGTCTTTCGCAGCGCTCGCCGGAGCCGAGGGAGTGAGAGCCGCGAGGGCAAGGATGGCTAGTGCTGCACCGAGCTTCATGTCGGATCTCCGATTAGCTGTTGTTGTAGAGGGTGCCGCCTGCGGCTCGCGCGTCAGCGCGACGGGCACGATTGGCTTGCCAGCGGTTCACCGCTCGCTGCGGAGCGTTGGACCAGGCGCGGCCGATCATCGGCGCTATTCCCCCGGTTGCGGCGTTGGCAAACTGTGAGGCGAGTGATGCGCCGCCGCCGCCCAAACCTGCAGCCATTCCTGGTATTTGGAGGAAGAAGAAGAAGCCCAGCGCGTAGAACCCAAGGGCTTTAACCGCCGCGAGGATCAGCGAGTCATCCTGCGTGATAGCGTCGATAAACGCGTCTGCTGCGTTCGCTATGAATACCGTTACGAGCAGCGCGAACGCTACGAGAATGACATAATTCACAATGCTCCCGAGCCACTGGAAGAAGAATGGTCGGGTCGAATCGAAAAGAAGGGCAGCTACAAAAAGAGGACCAACGGCAGCAAGCAAGGATAGCGCGAAGAGCGCAAAGGCGCAGATGGCAAACCCAAGTGCAGACGCCAGCAAAGCTGCCAACATAATGACGACATTGATAATTTCACTAACGATGATCTCATCCCAATTATTTGGGATGCCTACGAGGTTCTCGCCTTCCTCGGCTGTATGTGCTGCAACGATCTCTTTGATGTTGGCAATAGCGCGGACTGCGCCCTTCAAAATGCCATCAAAAAAGCCGCCTAGACCGTTTACGTCTTGGGCACCGACAGCATTCGCGACTTCTCTTGGTAGCCCGTTCATTGCGAGCAAGCCAACCGAAGCGCCATAAAGCGTCGTTACGGCAAAAACGAGCGCAGCTAGTTTCATTCCGCGATAGACGAACTCGCGGAAGGGGTATTCCACAGCGCCCCGTAGGATAGCGAAGCCAAGAAGGATGATGTAGATCGTAACTCCCACCCGTAACGGGCCGGAGATCCAACCTATAACGCCGGCATAGGTGGCAATGACGCCTGCCAGAGCAGCGCTGAGCTGATCGAACATCTCGGTATAGATATTGAAGCCCATTACACGACCCCGGAAATTGTTACGTCGATTAGATGCCAGCCTCTCGACGAAGCTTGTCAGTCTCGTTCTTGTTGAGAAGTAGTGTCTTGGCAGTATCGACGTTGTTGCAGTTGTTAACGACAACGGCGGGCCATGACAGCGGTGGACGTTGTGATGCCTTCCACGCAGTGCATATGGTATCTACTTCGGTTAGCTCGCTTTTGTTCTGCATGAAGTACTTGGCACTGCGCAGCGGCATGTCGGACCGAAGGTTGCTTTCATCCGACTTGGATTCCTTCGTTCCACATGCCGCAAGCGTCAGCAGCAGCCCGGCCAGGCAGAGGCCCTTGGTCACGGATTGACCCCAGCCTCAGTCCGAAGCTTGTCAATCTCCGCTCTGTTTGATGCGAGGCTGCGCTGGTAATTTGCCTCTGCTTTTGCCCGGCGCTGCAACTCGATCGCCTGAAGGCCCATCTGATCGTTCATCATCTGCGCCTGCTCCAATTGGAGCCGCGCCGACATGTCGGCGCGTTCGGCCGCCGAGGTTGAGCTGTTGAGCCGACCCCGCAGCTCTTCGAGGCCCTGACGCCGGCTTGTCACGGCATCGCCGACATTACCCGCAAGGCCAGTTGTCACCGCAGCTTCCCGCGAGCCTTGTTCATAGGCGGCGCGCTGCTCGGGCGTCATCGTCTGCGATCCGCGCCCGAGAAGATCCTGATAAACGTCGTTCGCCTTGCCCCGCAGGCCGCCGACGACGTTCAGATCGCCACTGGTGTAGCCATCAAGGCTGCTGGATGACACGTTACTGGTGCGCAGCACGTCGTTCTTGAGCTGGTTCGCGACGTTGCCGATGTCCGTCATTTTATTGAGGTCGCGGTACAGCGCCCGTGCTTCATCGAGCTGTTGCGCGCTTTGCTGGACGACTTTCCGGGCCTCGTTCAACTCCTGAAGCTGCCTGGCGAAGGCCGTTGGGTCATGAACAATGCCACCGAATTGCGCATGTGCCGCACCAGCAGACAGGAGCGCTGATCCCGACAGTGCGAGGGTGACGAACTTCAATCTACGCATGTCCCTTCTCCTTCAGCTTGGACGACGACGTTGGTGGAATACGGGGAGCCAATTGGCGGGATCGGGGCCAAATTCGGCTGCGGCCTGCACGGCGATCGGTGTTGTTTCGGCGCGTCCCGACAGCACCGACAGCTCGTCATCGAGGCCCGTCAGATCCAGCTCGACCACAACGCTGTCATGACCCTGCTTCACGAGGAATTTGCGCGATTCCGGCGACAACTCCTCGCGGATGAGCTGATATTCCGCGTCGGTGAGGGAGAACCCGTCAACATAGTCGCGACGCGCACCCTTTGGATTGGGAAGCATCACCTGGGTCGCGACCTGTTCGAGGATCGAGTGGGCAATATCGCTCTTGAGCGCGTCCGCCGGCGACTGCGTGGCAAACACCATCATCGCGTTGCGCTTCCGGTATGTCTTCAAGCCATCCTGCGCGAAGCTCCGGAACGCATCGTCGCCAAGTGCCTTCCAGAACTCGTCGACGGCGATGATCGTGCGCTCGCCGGTCAGCAGCTTGTCGATGCGGTGGAACAGGTAGAGCATCAGCGGCGTGCGGACGTCGGCGTTGTCGAGGAAGTCCGTCATGTCGAACCCGATGAATCGGGCATCGAGCGTCATTTCGTCCGCCGCGTTATCGAACACCCACCCCATCGACCCGCGCGAGGTCCACTTCTCGAGCCGAGCGCCAATACCGCCTGCGTCCGCCATGCCGAGCATCGTGCGCAGCGCATCGAGCGAACGATCCTCTCGCGGAAGCCGCATCACTGCGGCGATCCCTTCATCGATCATCCGCTCTTCCTGAACGGTGATCGGGCGACTTTCGGCGCGAACGAGCTGGCGCACCCACAGCGACAGCCAGGCGCGATCCTCCGGCTTGTTCTCGAGCGCCTTGAGCGGCGCGAAGCCGGTGGGCTTGCCGTTCTCGAGCGTCAGATAGGTGCCACCCGAAGCCAGCACGAAAATCTGCGCACCGCGGTCCTTGTCGACGAAAATCTGACGCGCGCCCGTTTTCTCGGCCTGCGCCATCAGGAAATTGACGATGACCGTCTTGCCGCCCCCGGTCGGGCCAACGATCAGCGTGTGGCCAATGTCGCGCTTGTGAAAGCTGAAGAAGTAGGGGCTGCGTGCGCTCGTCTTCATCAGCGCGATCGCGTCCCCCCAATGGTTCCCCGTGGCGAGGCCAGCGGGATAGGTATGGAAGGGCGAGAACGCCGCGAAGTTCAGCGACGTGATCGGCGCCGGCCTCGCGCGCCATGCGAAATTTCCGACGAGCTGGCTCCAGTAAGCGGCTTCCAGCGCCGCCCCTTCCCGTGCCGCGACCATGCCGGTATCGGCCAGCGCTGCACGGGCGATCGACATGTTGTCGCGCAGGCCCTTGAGGCTGTCGGAATAGACCGCGAGCGTGAAGTGGTGATCGCCCAGGACAAAGCGGTTGGACATGAGATCGTCCGCCGCGTCGACAAGATCGAGCATCTGGCTGACGGCCCGATCATCGGCGTTCTCCATCTGCTTTTGCCGCAGCCGAAAACGCTCTGATGCCGCTGCACGGCCGAGGAATGTGAAGGATTGCGTCAGCACGAACGCGAAATCGACCGCCAGCAGAGATTGAAATTGCGTGGGGGTGGTGGACGCCGGGTATTCCCTAATGCCGAAGATGCCGCCAAAAGCGCTTCGATCGGCATCGCGCACCTCCACCGTCTCGCCGCCGAAGACGACGCGTTGACGATAGAGCGCGCTGCCGAGGTGCCCCCGGATGATCGGAACCCGGCGATGCCGTCCCGTCATCACCATTTCCGCGACTTCCATCGTCTCAGAAAACTTGAGGCCATTATGTCCGTAGATCGAGAGCCGGCGCGGCGAGCAGCGATCCATCAGCTTCTCGAAATCGCGCGCCTTGTCCTCCAGCGCCTCCAGTAGGTCGGCGTCGATCGCATCGGCTTCGGCTTCGGCCCTCGCCTTGTTCTTGAAGAGCTGCACCAGCTTGTCAGCACCGTGGACCGATGGGCGCAACGCCAACGTTACGAAGAAGCGGTTGATGAACAACCGCTCCTTGTTCATCCGCGCGAAGTAAGCGGCATCGAGATCCCGCGCGAAGCGGGACCGGAAATTGCCGCCGGGATATTGCTCAACCCGAGCGCGGACGAGGTGCGTCCAGATCGACAAGCGATCGTCATGCAGGTTGCGCAGCATCCCATTGAGCTTCGCGTGCCAGTCATTCAGATCGCGCACGTCAGCCGTCTCGAACGCTCGGCCCTGGAGCTCGAACGTTAGCATGATCGCCCCGGAATCGAGCACCACCACCTCATCGGTGACGTGCCGCGCATAGGGCAGGAACTTGGTCGGCATCACTTCCTTGAGCGCGACCTTCATCGGCACCTGTTCCGACAGACGATTGGCCCTAGCCATTGCGGCCAAACCCCTTTCGCTTGATGCCTTTCAGGGGAAGCGGCGTGTAACTCGACCCGCCCCAGAAGACGCGGTTACGATTGGCCGCTTTGGTGCGGCCCCAGAGAAAGATGAGGCGGAAGGCGTTGACGTCGTGGCGCACCACGAGGCGCGAAATGCCGAACATCACCGCTGCGACGACAAGGCCGTAAACGGGGTTTGTCGTCCCGATCAGCGTAATGACCGAGGTCAGCAGGATCACCACGGCCGCCTCGATCGGGATGCCCGCAAACAACGCAGGGCGCGTCACCGCCAGGAACAGCGTGTTGCGCGCCATTACTTCCCGTTCTTCCTCCACGCTACGCACTCCACACGAAACGGGTGTGGACGAGGCGCTATTCGCACCCCGCCCACATACGGATCAGCCCTGAAGCTGATCGACGATCCACGGCGCCGAGAAGATGATCGCGATACCGATGATGACCGTGACGAGCGCGCCTGTGTTGACGCGACCTGTCAGCCACCCGAAGCCCGCCGCAATCAGCGCAAGGATCGCAACGATGCGCAGGAGCCCGTTGCTCAGCAGACCGAGGACCGCATTGCCGAAGCTCTCCAAATTGGTCTGTGCGAACGCTGGTTCGGCTGTGACGAGCGATGTCAGCGCCACCAGGCTTGCCATTGAGAGCGCCCGCGACGCTTTTCGCTGGCGCGGGGTCATCGCCTCAACCCGCTTGGTGACGTGGGTTCGAAGGGCAAGCGCCGGCCCACCGAAAGATGCGAGATTCATCGGTTTTCTCCTTCTTCGGCGAGCCGTGCTCGCTCATATTCCGCCCTCGCGAACACGTCCCACGATGGCGGCGGTGGTGCGGGCATTGCCTGTGGCGGCCCTGCTGGGGACGTGTTTTCCTCGACCAGCGCGGCGAGCTGCGCAGCCGCGCTCGACCCTCCGCTAGTATCGGTGGCGGGCATCGGTTCACCGATGCGAACGGCGGCGGGCTGGATGCCGTCCGAGACGCCGGCATTGCCGACTACCCGCCCGACATAGCCGTTCGAAAAGCCACGCGACTGCGATCCCGTATTGTACATCGATAAAGCGATGCGGAGCGCGCGCTGCGGGTGAAGTCCGGCGCGCACGCTGTGATAGTTGCCCGAGAGAACCGCTCCGGCAGCGGCGATGTTCGTGCAAGGATCGAACACATTGTCCCAGGTCAGACCCAGGGCCTTCATGTTGCGGGAGTTGATCTGGCCAAGGCCGAGATCAACCGAGTGACCCTTGCCGATATAGTGACGAGCGAGCGCCACCGCCTGCTCACGGCTTGTCGGGACGATCTTGCGACCGAGACCGTTGACGTTGATCGCCCATTCGAAGCCTTGGCTTTCCGTTTGAACGATCGCCGCGATCGTTGCTGGAGCCACACTCGGCGCGCATTGCGCTGCCAGACCCATGATGACCGCGGCGGGGAGCGTCATTACCGCTCCAATGTCTTTGACCCAAGGGGACTGCCCGGCTGCGCCGTACTTTCCAAATGGGATTTGGGTGCCGCTCCCCGCCCCCCATAGGCGGCATGAAGAGCGAAGTTGAGCCGACCCGATTGGCTGCCGCGCGGGAGGTTCCTGCAGTTCGGCGTGCTGGTGACGCGAACCGGACCGGAGGCGAACGAAGCCGTCATGAGGCGGCAGCCGCGAGCGATGTAAACAAGCGATAAGCCATGTTTTCACTCCACTGGTGAACAAGGCTAAATCGCTATTGGAGCGAGGGCTAGTCCGAAAATGCCCCGGTTGCTCGCTTCATCCCTCTTTGAGAACGGTTCGCAGATTGGTCCGATTTGGCTCAGAATGTAGTTGCGTCCTGTAATCCCGTGAACGGGTGGACGTGAATCACGCCTTCATAGCCATACCCCAACACTATATGTCGGATGGCCGAAGAAGCCTTTTTATACAATCGGATACGTTTCTTATCATAGAGGCCGACGTGATAGAGTGCGGTGCCGCGCCAGCTCACGCGGACATTGATATGCCACTTGCCAGACTCGTGCTGACAGACGTGAACGTCAGTCATCGTCCCGCCTGGAGGGCGTTGCGTCGTCAGCTCGCGTTCCAGTATGAGTTCTAATTCCATTGCCACCCTGCTAAAGCGATTTGACTGGTTTTCGCTGGCGCGCATTGCCCCCGCGCTCTACCAACTATGCGTCCTGTAACGGAGGTGTCCATAGATGGCGCGACGTGAGTCAGCTTCGATCGAGGAGCAGGCGGACCGCATCGTCCGTCAACTTGGCGGAAAGTGGCAAGGTGATTTCGCCATGTGCCGGTGTCCGGCGCACGCAGACGGGAAGGCCAGCCTGTCGATACGTGTTGGCGAGCGTGCCGTTCTCTTCCATTGTTTTGCCGGTTGCACGGCCGACGCGATCATGTCGGCGTTACGGACAGGCAAGATCCTCGCGCCCGCCAATCACGACCCAGGGCAGCGTCAGGACAGCAAGACGGACCTCAACAAGCTCGCGCTCGCGGTCTGGCGTCACGCCGAACCCTTCGCTGGCACACTGGCCGATCGCTACCTGCGCGAGGGGCGGTCGATCTTTCCTGATGGGATCAACGCTCGTTTCGACCCTCGCTGCCAATGCGGTGCTGGTGCCGCTAAGGCTTTTGCGCCTGCCCTTATTGTCCCTATCGAGGAGGACGCCGGCGTCGTCGCGATCCATCGCACCTTCCTGCGCCCTGATGGCCGCTGGAAAGCCGATATGGACGAACCCAAGCGAATGCTTGGTAATCCCGGCGTCGGCGCGGTGCGTTGGGGTGGCGTACCGCTCGACGGCATCTTGCGGCTCGCCGAAGGCGTCGAGGACGCCGCCAGCGTGATGAACATGCTGGAGCCAGGCCGCTTTGTATGGCCCGTTCTCGGGATCGAACGGTATCAGGCTGTCGCGATCCCGGAGAGCGTGCACACCGTCGTCATCTATAGCCAGCATGGGGCCGAGGCAGCGCGCGCGATCGAGCGCGCCACTCCGCATCTGGCGGCCAACGGCCGCCAGCTCGCCGTGAAGCCACCGCCCCATGCTGGCGACTGGAACGATCTGCTGCGCGAGATCCGTTCGCTATGAAATTGTTTCCTGGAGCGACGCGGTTCCAACGATGGACGATGGGGGCGACGTTCATGATCGTGGCAACCTATGCAATCTCGCAGAACAAGCAGTCGCTCGTCGAAGTCTCGAAAACAAGATTGTCTTCGCCAAGTCCTAGGATCATCGATGGGGATACGATTGATTTTCCCAATGGACGGGTTCGCGTCGTCGGCATCGATGCGCCCGATGATGATCTGCCACAGCTAAAGGCCATCTCCAGCGAGGCGTTGCGCGGGCTGGCGCTCCGGGACGGCGGAATGGACTGCTCGGTGTCTATGTTTGACTATGCGCTGCGGCGGGAGAAGCAGTGCCGCACCGATCCGAAAAGCTACGGGCGGTTGAATCTGGCGTGTCGTTTTCCCGCCAATAAGGCGAGCGTGGGGGCAACGATGGTCGCCCAAGGCTATGCCGTCGACTACCGCATTTTCTCCGGTGGAGCCTATGTCGAGCTGATGCAGAAGGCGGCAGCGCAGCGGGCAGGATTATGGGGCGTGGACTATGAGGGAATGCGTCAGCTTGCTGTTCGCAGGGCGCAGGTGCCGCAGGGATGTAGCACAGGGACGATCAAGAAATAGGCTGCACAATGCTTGAACGCGGATCGCCAAGAGCGGCATTGATCGGCCGCTGGGGGATGGCCCTCACACTTGTTACCGGCGCGGTCCTGATCGGCCGCCTGATCCGTAATTTCCCCTATCTCCTGCCCAATCGGCTTCCTGGCCTTGTCCTATACGAGCTGGGTCCGGCGCTGATCTTGGTTGCTGCGGTCGGCAGCGCCGTGGTCTTCACCAAGGAAGACGGACCGCGCCTTGGCATCCCTGCGCGGCTCGTGCTGTTTGCACTCGTCGCGACGATCGCCGGGACCGCTACCCTTGCTGCCGAATATGCTGCCGCTCTCGACGGGCAATGGCTATGAACACGAGGTGTGCCACGTGGCACACCCCTATCGCGAGACCTACATGGCGTCGCGATGACTTTTGCGAGGGTGTGATGCCGATAGAGCCTTTCGTTCTTATTGTTGCCGATCACGACAGGCGCGTCTTTTCGGTCGAGGGGCCGATGGTGGACGACAACCCGTGGTCAAAGCCGGTCGTCGATGCTCAAGATGGCGGCAAGCGCCACATCAACTGCTTCGTTCCCGGTGGCCCCTCGCGCACCGACGTAGAGACCGCCGCGCGCGAATATCAGCGTGAATATGGGTATGCGCGTGTTGAGGCGGGATCGATCGTCAGCCGCAAACCCTGCTAAGGTCACAGGAACCGGCATCAATCAACCTGGTTCGTTCATGCTATCTATCTGGCGCATTTGACCCGCCAAGCCGCTCAGACGGCCCTTCAGGCGTTGATCGCCGCTGCCGGGCTGCTGGAGGGCCAACCTCGTCTGACGGTGCTTCAGGCGCTGGCGATTGGGCACGACGACCTTCCCGTCGCGAACGACGACACCCGTGATCTCCGCTGGCCGATCCACATAGTGCTTGAGCTTGTGATAGCGCAGCCCTGTCCGGTGGATCATGCGCCGCACATGCCAAACATCTGCTACGGGCACTTTCGCGCCGGAAATTGTCACGTCATCGACATAGACCGTCAGCGTGTAGCCCTTGGCCGTGCAGAACGCCGCGATCTCGGCCCACATATCGTGATAGCTATAATATGCCAGGATCGGGCTGAGGGGACTGCCCGTCGGCAAATGACCCTCGAACGTGCAAAGATCACCAAGAAGGCCGGCAACGTCGGCGCGGCATCCCATGATGCTTTGGAAGAACGCGATCACCCGCACACGGGGCGTGTTGGGGAAGAACTTCTTGATGTCGAGGCAGTGAACGACGCGGTTGCCGCGATGGCGCGCGGCATTGCTGACGTAGCATCGTCCCTTCACCGGGCAGAACAGAAAAGATGGCGGCTCGATCCGCGCCAGCATCTTGGCGATACGGCCCTGTACACGCTTGAGCGGCGCGACCGGATCTTCAACCGGACGTTTTCCGCCACTCTTCTTCTCAATCTCAAACTGCCGATACCGATCCGGCCCGGTCGCCATTGCCCGCAGCTCAGCTTCTGCAAGGCCGAGCACGTCAGCGAGGCGGCGCGGACTCGTGAGCTTATAGAGCTGCGACTGATTGAGCGGGATGACCGTCTTATTCGGCATGGGTCCGACCGGACCGAGCCTCGAGGAATTGAAGCAGGCTCACCACCTTGCCAGCGACAAAGGTCCGTGCCTGGTCGAGCGTGCTCTTCTGATCGAGGTTCTCCGAAAAGAACATGATCGACGAGACAGGCATGTCGAAGACAGTGGCATAGCGCTGGATGATGTCCAGCGTGGGCGTCTTCAGGCCGCGTTCGATTTCCGACAGATACGACGTCGAAACCTCCAACCGCTCAGCCGCCTGCTTCTGCTTGAGGTCGTGATAGACTCGGATCAAGCGAAGAGCTTCACCCAACATTGCATCTCCTTTCAGGAGGCTATTCAGGGTGCGAATTACTGGCGGAAAACCTTGATGATGGAGAGGGCGATGTGGAGCAGTTGCACCACCACTCGCCCCAAGGCCACCACCGTCTTCAAAGTGGACGGACGGATCAGGCGCTTTGCCCAATGCTGCCGTCGCACCGTCTTCGTTCGCGCACGCTTCTCGTTCAGACCAAGCTTTCGCATGGCGTCCTCCTCTGCCAACCCCCACACCATGCAGAGGCGCCGCCGAGGCTTTGGAGGGTGGGGTAGAAGCACGTTAACCCTGAACACCAAGGCGGACACCGGGCCGTCCGGTGGCCGCCCGCGGCGCCGCTCGCTCGCACGCACGGAGCCACAAAGCAGAGAAGGTTTCTTCTCCAGGAGGGGGTTCCCCCTCGGTTGATGGCGACACATCCCCTTTCAAACTGAACGAGAGTGTGATGCCCTAGCGCACTTCGCTAGTCAACGAATAAAATCCGCTCACAGCGAATTTATTGCTCTGCTTAAGCGGCGGCCGACGACGTTCCGCCCTTCCCTGCCATGCGACTGGACGACTCGATGCCAATCTACCGGCGAGCAGGTCATTATGTCTGAAGCTTGCGGGCTGCGTGCCAGTGCCGCAGATAAGCCAAGGGCCGCCCTTTTGAGGCGGCCCCGACCATTTAGTTCCCTCGCGGGAAACGGACACTCCCCAGGGGGAGGCCGCGCGTGCTCCCCATGTAGAAACCCATCCCTTACGATTCAACTAAAATCTGAAAGGACATCAACCGGCCTTACGCGCCGGAACCGGTGGGCGTAGGCGGCACCCCCTGAGGCGGCGACGGGGGCGTCGAGGGCACGGGCAGCCAGGCCAACACAAGGCGCAGCATGTCGTCGAACTCCCCGACCGGCATTCGCATGATGCCGCCTTTGTCAGGGATTAGCCGGCTCACTGCCACGGTCGTCAGCTTGTCGCAGATCGCGAACGCCGCCCGACCGTCAATCGTGGTCTGCAGCGGAAAGGCCCACTTGTTTCCTGGCTGCGCTGCCGTCGAGCAGGGCACCACCGTGACCGCGCCATGCAGCGTGTTCTTGAACGACACGATGATGACGGGGCGCCGCTTCCAGAACTCCGGGAGCTGGGCGTCTTGCGGAAAGTCACACCAGTAGAGCTGACGGATGCTTGGCGCGGCCGTAACCCTCGGTTCCACTTTCGGGGGTGGATCTTGGATATGCGCGTTCACTCGTCGTCATCCTGTACCAGACGCAGCTTAGGCGCCCCGGCCCGGTTCTGACGGCGCTTCGCCAGCTCGGCCTTGTCCTTGATCTCAGCCAGCTTCTCGACCGCGAACGGCGCTACTGCCTTAATCAGCCCATCGAGATGGTAGATGTTGGTGCGGCTGCCGGTTTCGGTCCGCCGCTCCTCGCGACGGATATACCCTGCCCCCTCCAGCGCAGCGATGTGCTTCTGGATCGTGCGCGGATGAACGTCCATCGCCTTCGCCATCGTGGTCTTGGACGGAAAGGGCTTGCCCTCCGCCGTCCACCATTTGCTCGCCAGATACACGATGATGTTGAGATCGAGCGGCGACAGCATGAGCTGGCGCTGATTTTCGATGATGACGCTCGGCAATGCAGTCCAGCCCGCATCCATCAGCGGCTTGGTCCACTTCTTCTCATTCGTTCGCAGATCGGCGCTGCTGTCCTTTTGCTTTTTCGCAGCCATGTGATTATCCTTTCTGGCTGCAAATATGCCCCTCGCGCGAAGGGGATTCAAGTTTGAGGGGGCGGCACTAGGGGCGCCCCACAGGGCGCGCAGGCCGCCCCCTCCCCGGCCCTTTGGACCGCCCACCCGGGAGCCACACGGGGCCTACAAAGCATAGGACATCCCCATATAGGAACCGCTCAGGGTACACTCCTGGCGTATCAACCGAGGATAAACCCAGCGGGAGCCCCCACGGCCTCCCCCTCTCCCCGTGTTTTCCTATTCGCGCTGCCGCAAGGCAGGTGTGCCACGTGGCACACCCCCCATGACACGCCTGGAGCGTGGCACAGCTTGTTGGGCACGCTGCCCTCCCCCGGAGGCCAGACCGGTGCCGGGGAACACCAAGGGCGGCTGCCCTTTCGTTCCCGAACGACAATCAGGCCCCCCGTGTAATCCGCCAAACGCGGCACCCGACGCCCTGCGGAGCGTCGGCCGCGCTAGGCGGCTCGCCCGCGCCAGAGGCCAGATTCTCGCCCTCCCTCCCCATCCCGTTCCTCGCCGGAAAGGCAGAGCCGGTTGCTGTTGCGACCGGCTTTCAGCCTCAAAGGAAAGGAAGACATCATGGGACGGATCACCGACAATCGAGCCGACATCTATCAGGAAATCACCGATCAGATGATCGCGATGATCGAGGCAGGCACCCGGCCTTGGTCGAAATCGTGGAACGGCAGCACCGCACCGAATATCCCGCTCCGCTCGACCGGCGTTCCCTATCGGGGCATCAACGTCCTGACCCTTTGGGTTGCCGCCATGACCAAGGGCTATGGCTCTCCGCATTGGCTGACCTTCAAGCAGGCGCTCGCGCTTGGTGGATGCGTCCGTAAGGGCGAGAAGGGTTCGACCGTCGTCTATGCCAACAAGATTGAGGTTGACGCCGACAAGGGTGGCAAGAGCAGCGAGGACGGCAAGCGTCAGGTGGCGTTCCTCAAGCGCTATACCGTTTTCAATTCTGAGCAGATCGACGGCATCGAGGCGAAATATCCAACACCCGCGCCAATCATCACCGCGACCAATCCCGATGAGCGGGACGCCGAGCTGGACGCGCTTTTCGCCCGCATCCCCGTCACCCTGAAGCACTTCGGATCGCAGCCCTATTATCAGCCGAGCGGCGATCATGTGGTTATGCCCGAGTTTGCCGACTTCCACACCAGCGATGATTATTATTCGACCCTAGCGCACGAACTTTGCCACGCGACAGGACATGTTGACCGACTTGCCCGCCCGTCTCTCATTTCCACGAATCGCGAGGACTATGCCCGCGAGGAATTGGTTGCCGAGCTTGGAGCGGCGTTCGTCAGCGCGACCATCGGCATCAAGCTTCACGACCGTGAAGACCATGCCGCCTATCTGGCAAGCTGGCTGGAGTTATGCTCACCTCGCCATAAGCCGAGTAATCGCGAGGTGTCGATAATGTGAAGGAACGCGGTTTCAGTGTATGAAATGCGCAGAATTGCGACGTTATCTGACGGGCTTTGCTCCGCA
>JAJZQN010000002.1 GCA_021847605.1 Pseudomonadota bacterium
TGACACTTGAAAGTCTCGCCAACGTCAGCGACAATCCCCTCATCAGCTTGCCCGGCGTGGCAGCCTGATCCAGTCCGATCCTCTACCGAGGACAGCCGCTGTTACACCATCCCGCGGGACACGATCCAGTCCGGGCCGCGACACGCGCAACCAATGCGCTTCGCCCGCCACCCATAAGGGGCCACGCTCGGCCGCCAGTTCGGCGCCATAATGGCTTTCGCCATCGGCCACGATCGCCGGGGTGGCCAGAAAGCGGCTATTGGCCGTGTGCAGATGGGCGCGCTGTCGATAGGATTGCGGCGCTTCCGACAGACGCTGAAAATCGCGCCAATGGCCCGAGGCCGCCAGATGTAGCTGCGTCTTGCCCCATTTGGGCGCCAGCACGATCCGCCCGTCCACGCCATAGCTGTTATTTTCGTCGCCTCCGCTCGCGCCATCGGACTGGTTCGTCAGCGAATCCGCACTGTCGGAGAATATGCCCGCCTGCGCCAGCACCATGCCCGACCGATATTGCGCCGACAGCCCCAGCCGCCGTTCGAACCCGAACGCATCGGTGAAGGCTGCACGCTCCATCACCGCCCCGCCGGTGTCGCTGATCAGTTCGTCCATCGACTGAAACGCATTATGGTTGCCCAGCGTGATCAGCCACTTGCCCCGTTCATAGGTAATGAACGTATCGACCAGATCGACCTGATTGTCGGACAGTTCGACTTCCAGCTTATAGCCAAAGCCACCGCCCAGCCGCCCCTCACCACCCAGCCGCAACCGGCGCAGTTCGTTGGAATAGCCCTTGGCGCGATCGTTCACGCTGTCGGGCGCCATCAACAGCCCGGCATCATATTGAATGCGCCCCTTTACGTGAAAGCTGGCGCCGCCACGGGTAAAAACCGGTCCTCCCTTCCACCCGATGGACGTTTCATCGCCAGCCGCCCTGGCCGCCTCCGTCGAAGCGCTGACTACCGGCGATGCCGTTACAGCACTGGAAGCAGGAGTGGCAGCGGCGACCGCTACGGCTGCGCCGTCCAGCCGCGCTTCCAGTCGCTCAACCTGCGCCTTGAGCGCCGCAACCTGCGCCCGCAGCAATTCCGCTTCCTGCGCGCTCATTGCCTGCGCAGCCGACGTAACCGGCGTCAGCGCGGACGTCAGCGCCAGCGCGCCTGCGATACTCAGCCCAGGAAAACGGGTCATCACGATCCTCTTCGCAGACATGATCACCATGCCGGGCGTTGCGAATATGAATCTTTTGTTACGTGTGAGCGTCTTTTAAATGTCGTTTTTATGACATTCGCGACAGGATGATGACGGTTGGCTCGGGCGCGATAGCGGGCTAATCCTGCCGCCATGATCCCGTTGCCTATCCTGCCAAAGCCGGTCCGGTCGCTGGCCGCCACGCTGCTGGTTGCCGCCACCCTTGCCGGCTGCTCGCAGGAAGGCAGCGGCCCGGTGGTCGTCAGCGTCATCGGTCAGCGCGACGACTTCGCCAAACCGCTCGTCCACCTGCCCGATCCGGGCGCCAAATTGATATTGGAGGCGACGGCGCAGGGGCTGGTCGCCTTCGACGCGGCGGGCGAGATCATGCCCGCCCTCGCCCAGCGCTGGATCGTGGTCGATGAAGGCCGCAGCTATATTTTCCGACTGCGCCGCGCTTTCTGGGCCAATGGCACCCGCGTCACCGCACCAGACGTCGCCCGCATGTTGACGGCGCGCATCGAATCCCTGCGCCGGCTCGACCCCGACGGGCCGCTTGATGCGGTACAGGCTGTGGTGCCAATGACGGGCGAAGTCATCGAAATCCGCATGGCCGCGCCTCGCCCCTTCGTCCTGCAAATGCTGGCCCAGCCGCAAATGGCGGTCCTGTCCCGCGACGGCGGCACCGGACCCTATCGCAGCGTGCGACGCGGCAACGCCCTGTCGCTGACCCCGATCGACCGCTCCACCGGCGATGAGGAGGGGCAGGACGAACCCGTTCACCCGTCCCAACTCCGCATCATGCGTGCCGAGCGCGCCGCCCTCGCCATCGTCCGGTTCCGCGAGGGGCAATCGGCGCTGCTGCTGGGCGGGCGCTTTTCCGACCTGCCGCTGCTCGTGCGATCCGGCATCGATCGCGACGCGGTGAAGGTCGACCCGGTGCAAGGGCTGATGGGCCTGACCGTGGTGGGCAAGAACAAGCTGATCGACGATGATGGCGTGCGCGCCGCCCTCAACATGGCCATCGACCGCAGCGAACTGCCCCGCCTGTTCCCGCTGGGTGGATGGGCCACCACCGAACAGGTGGTGCCATCGCAACTGGACCTGCCGCGCGGGCCAACGCCCCCGGCCTGGGCCGGCCTGTCGATGGACGATCGCCGGGCGCAGGCCGCCGCCGCCGTCGCGACATGGCGCGCCGCCAATGGAGAACCGCCCGTGCTGCGCATCGCCCTGCCGACCGGACCGGGCGCCACGCTGCTGTTCGGCCTGCTGCGCCGCGACTATCGCTCCATCGGCCTGCGCATCGAACGGGTCGGACCGGATGCCGACGCCGACCTGCGCCTGATCGACGAGGTTGCGCCCTATGACAGCGCCCTCTGGTATCTCGGCCGGGTCGGCTGTTGGCGTAAAATCCATTGCAGCGACGCCGCCGACATGCAGATGCAATCGGCCAGCCTTGCCAGCACGGGGGAGGATCGCGCCAACCGCATCGCCGCCGCCGAAGCGCTGATTCAGGCGCATAATGGCTATATCCCGCTTGGCGCCCCGGTTCGCTGGTCGCTCGCCACCAAAAGGCTGACCGGATTCCAGTCCTCCCCCCGCGCACGCCACCCATTGAACCATCTGTTCCGCAGCACCAACTAAGAGTCTGAGGAGCTTTCACAGATGGCGTTATCGCAGGACCAGTTCGATCATATCGTGCGCGACATGCCCGGTTTCGGCCGTGATCCCGCGTCCATCCGCCGCCGGGTGGAGGCGATGGAACAGGTGCTGGAGGGGCTGTTCATCATCCCCGGCATCAATCGCCGCGTCGGCCTGGACAGCATCATCGGCCTGGTGCCGGTGGTCGGCGACCTCGCCACCGCCGCCATGGGCGCGTGGATCATATGGGAAGCCCGCAACCTTGGCATGTCGAAATGGCAGCTTACCCGCATGGCCGCCAATGTCGGTGTCGACACGCTGGTCGGCGCCATCCCGTTCGCAGGCGATATTTTCGACTTTCTCTACAAGTCGAACACCAAGAATCTGCGCATCATCCGCAAGCATCTCGATCGTCACCATCCCTCGACAGTGACGATCGACGGCTAACCGGATTAGCGGCGCGGTTCGATCCGTATCTGCGCCCGGTCCTTCACCCCGCCCTGCTGCGGCGGGCAGGGGATGTAGCGATAATTGCGGTTCAGACAGATCCACACTTCGTTCAGCGCTCCGTCGCGGGAGATGTTGAGGCGAATGCCGTCCGCCACCATCCCCTTATTCTCCGCCGCGAACGCCGTGGCGAATTCCTGCGCCGACAGGGTGGGCCGCGCAGCCAGCGCCGCCATGTCGGGATACTGGATCGCCTGATAGAGCTTACGCGACAGGGCAAAGAATTTCGTCGGCGTCGTCGGCATGCAGGTGCCATGCTTCACCCATTCATGCTGGATAAGCTGCACCGAGGGCGTCGAACAAAGATGGTCGCGGATCACCTTGCGCGGCAGGGGGCCGGCCGGTTTGCAATATTGCGGCCATTCCTTGCCATAGCCGTCGGGCCACAGGCCATGCAGGGTGAAGCCGAACTGGTTGCCCGACTGGCACTGAAACGCATCGCGCGCGCCGCCGCGTGAATTTTTGCAATATTGCGGGGTCCAGCTGACCGCCAGCGTATAATAGCCGATCGGCAGGACGCGCTTGGGTTCATCGGCGCTTGGCCCCTCGACCTGCGGGCGGGCAATGACTTCAGGCAGGCGGCACTGATTGGCCTGTGCCATGGCGACGCCCGGCACGGCGGTCAGGGCAAGGACGGCAACGATCTTAAGCATAGGCAAAATCCAGTCCGATGTCGGCTGCGGGGGCGGACTGGGTCAGCCGCCCCACGCTGATATAGGTAACACCCGTTTCCGCCTTGGCGCGGATCGTGTCCAGCGTGACGCCGCCCGACGCTTCGGTCGGAACGCGCCCGCCGACCAAAGTCACCGCCCCGCGCAGCGTCGCCGCATCCATATTGTCGAGCAGCAGATGCGTCGCCCCCGCGTTCAGCGCCGGTTCGATCTGGTCGATCCGGTCCACCTCCACTATGATGCTGGCGATGCCCGCCGCCGCTGCGCGCCGCGCCGCTTCCTCGACCGATCCGGCCACCGCGACATGATTGTCCTTGATCATCGCCGCATCCCACAGGCCCATGCGGTGATTGGTCGCGCCGCCCATGCGGGTCGCATATTTTTCCAGCCGCCGCAGGCCCGGTATCGTCTTGCGCGTGTCCAGCAACGTGGCTCCGGTGCCAAGGATCGCATCGACATAGGCGCGCGTCATGGTCGCGATGCCGGTCAGATGCTGCACCGTGTTCAGCGCAGATCGCTCCGCCGTCAGCATCGCCCGTGCCTTCCCGCGTATCCGCATGATGTCGGTCCCTGCCGCCACCCGGTCGCCGTCATGCGCCAGCATCTCGATCTCGACATCGGGGTCGAGCGCACGGAAAAACGCCGCCGCGATCGGCAATCCCGCCAGCGTCACCGCATCGCGGCTGTCCATCACCCCGTCAAAGATCGCATCGGCGGGGATCACCGCCTCGCTCGTCACATCGCGGCCGTCCGGCCCCATATCCTCGGCCAGCGTCGCCGCGACAAAAGCGTCGAGGTCGAAGCGGTCCAACGTGAAAGCCGCGCTCACTTCTTCTTCTCCACCAGTTCGCGGGTCAGGAAGGCATGCAGCAGGGCCGCGCGTACCGCATCCTCACCATGGTCGGCGCCGACCGAATGGCCGCCCTCGCGATATTCATGATAATAGACGGTGCTGCCCGTCGCCTTCAGCTTCGCCGCCATCTTGCGTGCATGGCCCGGATGCACCCGGTCATCCTTGGTCGACAGGTAAAAGAAGGCGGGCGGATAATGCACGCCGCTCTTCACATTCTGATAGGGCGACCATTTGCGCATGAATGCCCAGTCGGACGGCACATCGGGGTCGCCATATTCCGCGACCCAAGACGCACCGGCCGACAGGTGCGAATAACGCTTCATATCCTCCAGCGGCGATCCCGCGATCACCGCGCCATAGAGGTCGGGCCGCTGCGTCATCGCCGCACCCACCAGCACGCCACCATTGGACCGGCCGGAAATACCGATATCGCCCTTGGTCGACACGCCCGTCTTCACCAGATCCTCGGCCACCGCCGCCAGATCGTCGAACGCATTCTGTCGCTTCTCGCGCAGCGCATCCTGATGCCAGGCCGGGCCATATTCACCGCCACCCCGGATATTGGCGAGGACATAGGCATTGCCATCCTCCACCCAGAACAGGCCCAGCGGACCGGCGCGATAGGGTTCGGTGGTCAGATAAGTCGGCGTCTGCGCCGCGCGGAAGCCGCCATAGGCATGGATGAAGGCGGGAACCGGCCCCTTCACCCCCTTCTTGCGGGCCAGGAAATAGGGCACTTTCGTCCCGTCCTTCGACGTGGCGAAACGCTGTTCCACCTCAAACTGGCTGGCATCGAACCGGGCGGGCAATTGCTGGATCGTGCGCGCCGGTCCTTGCGCGCCTGCCACCATCAGGCTGGGCGGCGTCAGCATTCCTTCGACCGAGGCGAACAGGCGGTCGCCCTTGTCGTCCGTGCCGACCAGATGGACCGTCGCCTTGTCGGCCAGCGGCACCGAACGGCTGGTCCAGCGGCCGGTAGCGGCATCCCGCGTCATCGCCAGCAGCGCGCCGGATACATTGTCGAGTTGCTTCACCCACAGGATAGTGTCAGTCGCGCGCACTTCCTCGGCCACCGTGGTCGCGGTCGGCTTCAGCACCACCTGCGGCGCGCCCGCCTTGCCCGCCGCCACATCGGCGATCGGCCAGGACACCAGCGATCCGGTCGGAATATCGCCCAACGGCTGGTTCAGCAGCACGATCATCTGCCCGCCGATCAGCCCGCGAAAATCGGCCGTATCGGGAACGGGCGTGCGGACCAGCTTGCCGTTCGCACCCTCGACATAGAGTTCATTGGTATAGAAAGTCAGGCTGCGATCGATGAAGACCCAGCGTTTGTCGCCATCCTGCTCGACGCGCGGCCGCACCGAAATATCGCTGTCGACGCCTTCCTTCACCAGCGTCGCGGCCGACAGCGGCGTCCCGCGCTTCCACCGCTTGACGATACGCGGATAGCCCGATGCGGTCAGCGACCCGGCGCCATAATCGGTGCCGACCAGCAGCGCGTCCTTGTCCGCCCAGGCGACAACGCTCTTCGCTTCGGGCAGGGCAAAGCCACCCTCCACGAACTTGCCGGTGGTGAGGTCATATTCGCGCACGACATCGGCGTCGGTGCCGCCCGCGCTCAGCGAGATCAGGCAACGGCTGTAATCGGGCGCCAGGCAATCGGCGCCATGCCAGACCCAGCTCTTGCCCTCCGCCTTGCCCAGCGCATCGACGTCGATGATCGTCGTCCATTGGGGCTTGCCCGCCAGGTAGGAGGTCAGATCACTAGACCGCCACAGGCCACGCGGATTTTTCGCGTCGCGCCACAAATTGGTGACGCGATCCCCCATCACCTTGTCAGGCGTGGCAATCTGGCTTTCATCGTCCAGTATCGCCCGCGCGCGCGCCCGGTCCGCCTCGAACCGCGGGCTGGCGCGCAGCAGCTTTTCCGTTTCGCCATTCCATTGTTCGACCTGCGCGATCGCCTTGGCGCCCTCAATATCCTCCAGCCAGATATAGGGGTCATCGCTGGCCACCGGAGCGGCAGCAATCAGGGCGGGCGCGGACGCAATGGCAATCGCCATCAGGCCCGAACGGAGCGTCAGCTTCAGTCTCATGGGTCGAAGCGATAGGCGATCATGCCGGGCGGTTACAACAGCGAGCCGACCATGCGCGCGACATTTTCCGCAACCTTGCGCAATATGGGTCTGCGCCGCCACGCATCCGGCTCGATCCGGTCGCTCTGCTCCATCCATCCGCGTTGCACCGCCTCGACCGCCGCGACGCTCTGCGCGTCGATCAGCATGAGGCTCGCTTCCTCGTTCAACTGGAAGGAACGCAGGTCGACATTGCTCGACCCCAGCAGCGCGGCGCGCCCGTCGATGCTCACCGCCTTGGCATGGAGCAGATAGTCGCGATGGGCGCGGATGATGACGCCCGCCGCCATCAGTTCGGCATAATAGCTCGCCTGCGCCAGCCGCACGACCCACTGGTCCACCGGCGCCGACACCAGCAATTCGATCCTGACCCCGCGCAACACCGCCGTGCGCAGCGCATTCACCAGATCGTCGTCCGGCACGAAATAGGGCGTCACCAGCACGACATGGCTGCGCGCCTGATGGATCAGCCAGACGAGCAGCGTCTTGAACCCCTCCAGCGGATATTCCGCCCCGCTGGGCAGCAGTTGCGCGACCGCCGTACCTTCCGCCGGCGGAATCGTCACGGCGCCCGACGGCAGTTCATGGGTTTCGACATACCAGTCGGCGCGCAGCAGCGCCTCCATCTCCGCCACCACCGGTCCCGTCACCCGCGCCACCAGTTCGCGATTGACGATGCCGGGGCGGAAATTGCGCGCTACGATATTCTGCGACCCCACATGGCCGATCAGCCCGTCTATCACCATCAGCTTGCGATGATTGCGCATGTCGCGCCGGGTCCGCCCGCGTATCCACCGCAGCGGCAGCGCCTCGCGCCACTCCACCCCCGCCGCGTCCAGCATCGCCCGCGTGCCGCGCCGCCATGGCCGCGATCCGACCGGATCAAACATCACCCGCACGCTCACGCCCCGCGCCCGCGCGCGGGCCAGCGCATCGACCACGCGCCGCCCCACCGCGTCGTCCGCCAATATATAGACGAGGATGCGGACATGGTTCCGCGCGCCATCAATGTCGGCGACCAGCCGGTCGATCGCGACATCATAATCGGGCAACAGTTCGACCCGATTGCCGTCCGTCGCGGGCATCAGGCCCAACGCCTGCGTCAATGCGATCAGATCGGCGTCATCCTTGGTCGGCGCATGCGCCTTCAGCCGCCCTGCCAATATGCCGAGCCAGCCGTCCAGTTCGCGGAACCGCTCCCGCCGCCACTCCGGGAAACGCGGGCTGCCGATGGTCCAGAACAGCAACAGCCCCGGCACCGGCAGGAAGAAAATGAGCAGCAACCACGCCCGGCTGGCCGCTGCGCTCCGGCGGAACGGGACGGAGATCAATGCGCCGATACGGATGACCCATTCCAGCGCATAATAGGCGACGCCGAAGTCGCTGTCGGGAAGGCCGATCATGACCGCCCTCCCCCTGTCATCAGCCGCGCGGTCCTACATCGCCCTGCCCGACCGTGCCGCTCGCCATTTCAAGCATCCTGTCGAGGCTCTTCTTGGCCGCGACGCGTAGCCCTTCGTCCATCTCGATGCGCGGGCTGAGGTCGCGCAGCGCGACATACAGCTTTTCCATCGTGTTGAGCGCCATATAGGGGCAGACATTGCAGTTGCAGTTGCCGTCCGCGCCCGGCGCGCCGATGAAATTCTTGTCCGGCACCGCCTTTTGCATCTGATGGATGATATGCGGCTCGGTCGCCACGATCAGCGTGTCGCCCGGCATCGTCTTGGCAAAGTCCAGGATGCCGCTGGTCGATCCGACATAATCGGCATGGTCGACGATATAGGGCGGGCATTCGGGGTGCGCCGCCACCGGCGCATCTGGATGCACGGCCTTCAGCTTCAGCAACTCCGTCTCGCTGAACGCCTCATGCACGATGCACACGCCCGGCCACAACAGCATGTCGCGGCCCAGCTTGCGCTTGAGGTAGCCGCCCAGATGCTTGTCGGGACCAAAGATGATCTTCTGATCCTTGGGGATCTGCGCCAAAATCTTCTCGGCGGAAGAGGATGTCACGATGATGTCGGACAGCGCCTTCACCTCGGCCGAACAGTTGATGTAGCTGAGCGCAATATGGTCGGGATGCGCCTCGCGAAACGCCTTGAACTGGGCGGGCGGGCAGCTGTCCTCCAGACTGCAACCGGCATCCATGTCGGGCAGAATGACGATCTTTTCCGGGCTGAGGATCTTGGCCGTTTCCGCCATGAAGCGCACGCCGCAGAAAGCGATGACGTCCGCATCCGTCTCCGCCGCCTTGCGCGACAGTTCCAGGCTGTCGCCCACGAAATCGGACAGGTCCTGAATCTCGGGCGTCTGATAATAATGGCCGAGGATGACGGCGTTGCGCTCCTTGCGCAGCCGGTCGATCTCCGCACGCAGATCGGCACCCTTCGGAATGCCCGTGACAGCGTTCATACCCTGGTTACTCCTTATCCCTTGCGTGCGCCCCTAACGTCAGCGCCCGCGATTGGCCAGCACCTCGTTGACGGGTCTGGTCACATCCCATTGTTCCGTGTTGCGGGCGCGCCGCTCGGGCGGATAGGTGACGATGACGCGCGCATCGCCATATCCCATCGCGCCCAACGGCGCCGCCATCAGATTGCCGATCGCCGCCCGGCCGAAATCGCGCGCCCGCGCCATGCGTTCGGGCGATCGCGCCGTCGTCTCGGCTCGCGCCTGCGCATGGGCGGACACGCGCTTCGACAGCGCCTCGCCCGCCTCGCGCGTCACGAACATGCCGCTCGTCCGCACCAGCGTCCGGTTCGCCTCGTCCAGATTGGGCTTGCCCGGCGCGACGTCGGGCGCGTTGACGATCAGCGTGCGGGTCTTGTCATTCCACTCCAGATCGTCCGGTCCCAACCCGCGCAGATCGACGAAATAATCGACCGAAAAGGGCATCTTCACCACCTGATCGGACTTGAGCCAGCCAAAGCCGCGCACGTCGCGCGCCGTACTCTGGATGACGCCCGACATTTCGGAGACTTTGAGGCTGCTGGTCCCGGCGATCCGTTCCGCAATGATCTTCGTCACCGCCGACCCGTCATCCTCCACCGCAACCACATAGTCGCGATTATAGCGATGCCATCCGACCATCATCGCCCCGCCGATGGCAAGAATCAGCAGCGCGGCGCCAACCGGCCCGGCATAGGCCTTGATCGTGGAGGGCTTCAGCTCAGTCGCCATCGCCCGTCCGTTCCCGGCGCCGCCATGCCGCGCCCGTTGAGGTCGATCAGATGCGCCAGCACCGACCGCCCCGCCGCGCCGTAAAGCCGCGCGTCCACACCCTTGTACATCTCTGCCACCATGTCGGGGATGGCGCTTTCGCCGTTCCGCTCCAGAAAGCGCAATATCTGCCCCTCGCGCTGCTTGCGATGGCCCATCATGCCGCGCACCAGCCGCCGGGGATTCTCCACCGCATCGCCATGGGCGGGGTAAAAGACGATGTCATCCCGCTCCATCAGCCGCTGCATCGACCGCATATAATCGCTCATGTCGCCATCAGGCGGCGAGATGACACTGGTCGACCAGCCCATGACATGATCCCCGGTGAACAGCGCCTGTTCCTGCGGCAGGGCGAAGCAGAGATGGTTGGACGTATGGCCCGGCGTCGCCACCGCTTCCAATACCCAATCCGGCCCCTCCACCTGCTCGCCATCGGCCAATATCCGGTCTGGGCGATAGTCCGCATCGAACGCCGCATCGGCACGTGGTCCGTCATCGTTCAGCGTCAGCGGCGCGCAGCCGATGATCGGCGCGCCGGTCATGGCGCTCAGCGGCCGGGCGCCCGGACTATGATCGCGATGGGTATGGGTACACAGGATCGCCACCACCGGCCGCCCACCGATCCCGGCATTCAGCGCCGCCAGATGCTCCGCATCGTCCGGCCCCGGATCGATCACCGCAACCGCATCCGTCCCCACCAGATAGGTCTGCGTGCCGGTATAGGTGAAGGGCGACGGATTGGGCGCCAATATGCGCGCCACCATGGGGCTGAGCGGCATCAGGACGCCGGTCGGCAGGTCGGCCGGATCGAAAGGGGGTGCCATAGTCCCCATGTGCCCATTATCGGACGGATTTCAAGGGCAGGCCTTCATACGGGGACGCTTCCCCCTCCCTTCGTCATCGGTCATGCTGCGCCCGATGAAAAAGGCGATTCTCTTCCTGACCGCCCTCTCCTTCAGCGCATCCGCGACTGCGGACGGCCTCACCGTCAACGGCATCGCTTATGGCGAACCCGCCACCATCACCGGCCTGTGGGTCAGCAATTACGAAAATAGCCGCTTCCTCGAATGCCCCGATGGCAGCGACACACCCTGCGACTCCGCCCATGCCGATCGCCCGCTCGACCAGTGGGCGTCCGTCTCCTGCGCCGACCGCCATTGCTCGATGCTCGACGAACCGGCCCGTGCGCTGACCGGCGCGGGCATCAGCGAACCGCCACAGGGCAGCTTCCGCATCCGCTTCATCGGTCGCCACGGCCTGACGCCGCACAAGCCCCGCCACATCCGCGACGGCAGCCTCGACATATGGGTCGATCGCGTCCTCAACATGGAAAAACTGCCCGACGCGGATTAATCATCGCGTCGTTCAGCGCATCCCATCCACGCTTTTCTGTACCGCCGCCAGAAACGCATTTTCCAGCACATAGCCTTCCTGCCGGTCGGCATGCTCCCATGCGGCGACACCCACGACCACCAGCTTGCGCGACGGATCGACATAGATAAGCTGGCCGAACACGCCCAATGCGCGATAGGCGCCGTCGCTGTTGATCCACCATTGATAGCCATAGCCGACATCGCCCCATCCGGTGTCGATTTGCCGCTTCGTCGCCTGCCCCAGCCAGCCATCGGCCACCACCGGCTTGCCGTCGATCATCGCGCCATTGCGGATGAACTCCCCGAACCGGGCATAATCGCGCAGCCGCATGGAAATGCATGCTCCGCCCGTTTCCTTGCCATGGACCGTCAGCCAGGCGGCATCCTGTTCCATGCCATAGGGCGCCCAGATTTTTTCGGAAAGATAGGCCGACAGCGACTTGCCCGTCGCCTGCATCACCAATGTGCCGAGCAGATTGGTGTCCGCCGTATTATAAAGGAAATGCGTACCCGCCGCATGATCCTGCGGCCGGTCCATCATCGGCGCGATGAAATCATCATGGAACAGGCGCATATAGTCGGACTGAAAATCCTCGACATTCTCGTCCCACCTTATGCCCGATGCCATCATCATCAGGTGGCGGATCGATACGCGATCATAGGAACCGCCCTTCATCTGGGGGATGTAGCGCGTCACCGGATCGTCGATACTCTTGATATACCCATCGCGGATCGCCGCCCCCACCAGCGTCGACGTGACAGACTTCGCCACGGAAAAGGATGTCCAGCGCTGATCCGCCGAAAAGCCGGCGCGATACCGCTCCAGCACCACTTTGCCATCGTGCAGGACCATCAGGCCGGAGACGTGATTTTTCTCCATATAGCGGGCGACGTCCATCGTCTGGCCGAACTGTTCATAACGGACGGCCAGCTCTTTGTCGGCCTTGGGCAAGGGATGGATGGACACCCCGCGTTTGACCGGAACCGTCGGGAACAGCCGGTCCATGTTGCGAAACCCCACTTCCCGCTGCGGCTGCGTCCACAACAGGAAATCGGGGACCGATCCGCCCCGCACCGGCGGCAAATCCGCATCCTGCGCCACGGCCGCCACGCCACCGGCCAGCATCGCCCCGGCAAGGCTCGCCAGACAGACCCGGCGCACCGCGCGGCCAAAATGGGGGATGGGCAACATAAGCTATATTCTCCCGGTACGGGGCGCGGATGCACGGCCAGACGGCCCGCAACTATCCCGAGCGCCCCAATCCAAGTCAATCGCTCGGCCCGGATCGAGAAATCATTCAACCATTTGAAAAATAACAATCATTATATAAATACACCACCCCGGCAATTTTAGTCACCTGCCCGGTGGCGGCGGTTGCGAAGCCAGTTTGAGCCACTCCCGGCATGCAATCATCGCCCTTCACCCTCCGTCATCGCCGGGATCACGGAAATGTTGGACGTCTGGCCGGCCATTCCGTCCAGATTGCGCTGTCCTACGCGATGGCGGACGGGGATTATCTTTGGCCAGAAAGCATGCAGCCGCCAGTCCGTTATTTTTGATTATTTCGCCCGACAGCAATGAAATTTCAAAATGTCCGGGAAATATGGGAAGCTAAGCCCCTGCTCTCCAACATCGGCCGTTACGACCGAATCGCCTGCGTCAACCCTGACGCCCCAGTTCGCGGGCGATCGCGACAAATTCCTCGACGCTGACGGTTTCGGCCCGCCGCTGCGGATCGATACCAAGCGTTTCGAGCGCATCCAGCGCTCCGGGCAGGCCTTTGAGGCTCTGGCGCATCATCTTGCGTCGCTGGCCAAAGGCAGCGGCGGTGAGGCGTTCCAGATGCTTGAGCGCTACGCCCTCGGGCGCGGGCTTGGGGGTGATGTGGACCACCGCCGACATCACCTTGGGCGGCGGCGTAAAGGCGCTGCGATGCACCTTCATCGCGATCCGCGCATCGCTGCGCCATTGGGCCAGCACGGCAAGGCGACCATAATGATCGGTGCCGGTCTTGGCGACGATGCGTTCGGCGACTTCCATCTGGAACATCAGGGTCAGACTGGACCACCAGGGCAAAGGCGACCAATCGGCACTCAGCCAGCCGACCAACAGGGGAGTGCCGACATTATAGGGCAGGTTGGCGATGATATGGGCGCCCTCGCCAGCCTCCGCCCGCGCATCGACCTGCATCGCGTCGCCGGAAATGACACGCAACTGACCGGGGAAGGCTTCCTCCAGTTCGGCAAGGGCCGGCAGGCAGCGATGGTCCCGTTCCACCGCGACCAATTGCCCCCCGGCACGCAGGATAGCGCGGGTCAGACCACCGGGACCGGGACCGACTTCGAAGGCAGGCGCATCCTTGATCGGGCCGGGTATGGCGGCGATCCGGTCGAGCAACTGTTCGTCGAGAAGGAAATTCTGGCCCAGCGCCTTGCTGGCGGCAAGGCCGTGGCGCGCGATGACATCGCGCAGGGGAGGTAGAGCGGGAGGCATATCAGACGCCTTGAGCGAGGCGGGATCGGGCCGCTGCCTCAGCCATACGGATGGCGGCAATCATTGCACCGGGATTGGCGCTGTCGGTCCCCGCAATCCCAAAGGCGGTGCCATGATCGGGCGAGGTCCGCACGATGGGCAGGCCCAGCGTGATGTTGACCCCATCGTCGAAATTCAGCGTCTTGATCGGGATCAACGCCTGATCATGATACATGCACAGCGCCGCATCATAGGTTTCGCGCGCACGGGCATGGAACATGCCATCGGCGGCGAGCGGACCGACAATATCCAGCCCCTCGTCGCGCAGGGCTTCGATGGCGGGGCGGATAACCTCAATCTCTTCCCGACCCAGCGCGCCATTTTCGCCAGCATGGGGATTAAGCCCGGCGACCGCCAGCCGCGGGCGGGTAATGCCGAAATTACGTTGCAGCCCCTTGGCCGTCGTCATCGCCCGCGCCCGGATCAAATCGACGGTAAGCGCTGAGGGAACATCGGCCAAAGCGATATGAATGGTGATCGGCACGACCTTGAGCGAGGGGCCGGCCAGCATCATCACGGCATTATGCGGCGCCACGCCGCAGCGTTCGGCAATGAATTCCGTCTGTCCCGGATGGGTGAAGCCGACGCCGTAAAGCTGCTCCTTGCCCACCGGGGCGGTGATGACACCAGCGGCAGAGCCTGAGCGGGCCAGGCCGACGGCGACTTCCAGCGCCTGAAAGGCGGCACGGGCGCCCTCGACGTCCGGCTTGCCCGGGACGATCTCACCCGCATCGGCGACCTGAAGACAAGGCAGCGCCCGTCCGAATATCCCGCTTGCCTCTTCCGGCGAAGCGATGCGTTCCACCGGGCCAAGCCAGACCGCACGCAGGCTGGCCGCGTCCCCCACCGCGAAGAAAGGGGACAGGCCACGCGCTTCGCGCATCACCCATGATTTGGCGACGATTTCAGGCCCGATCCCGGCAGGATCGCCCAACGGCACCGCAAAGGGCAGGAGAGGGACCGGATCAATTATATTCGATGACCGCATCACGACGCAGGTCGCGCAGATAGATGCGCGCGCGCTTGTTGACCCGTTCTTCTTCCATCTGCGCCATGATCTGTTCGGCATTGGGCGCATTGGCCGATGCCGGATCGTCGCGGCCGCAGACCACCAATACACGGACGCCATCGGTGATGGAGCCAAAGGGTGGCGTAGCCTCGCCAACCTGAAGGTTCAGGAGGATTTCCTGAAGCTGCGGCGGCAGGTCGCGCACCTTCACATTATCGTTATCGACAACATCGGCACCAATCTTGGCACCGACTTCATTCGCCTGACCGCAACCCTTAATCTCCTTGATCGCGGCTGCGAAGGCAGCAGCTTTGGCGCTCGCCTGCGCTTCCGTGGTTCCCTTGGGGAAAAGAACGGACAACTGCTTCAGGCTGAGCAACGAATCGCGCGGATCGGCGGTCAGTACCTTCCGCTTGTCCATGACATAGATGATGGACACGCCGCCGACGGTTTCGATCGGGCCGGCAAGCTGTCCGACCTGAAGATCGGTTGCAGCCTGCGCCAGTTCGGGCGGCAATTGTGAGGGACGAACCCAGCCAAGATCGCCGCCGACGACAGCGGTCGATGCTTCGGAAAACTGACGGGCATAGGCCTGGAAGCTGCCACCCTTCTGAATCTGCTCCACGATGTTGCGGGCATTGGCGACGATCTGCTGGCGATTTTCCGGGGTGGCCTGTAGATAGATTTCGCCGATACGAACTTCGTCGCTGCCTTTGGCGGCGTTCAGGCGATCAACCTGCGACTTCACTTCGTCTTCCGACACGTTGACGAAAGGCTGGATGTTGCGACGGAGCAGGCGGCTCCATGCCAGCTCGCCCTCGATCTGCCGCTTGATGCTGGCCGACGAACTGCCGCGTTCACGCAGATATTGTTCGAACTGGGTCGGCGACTGCCGGAAATTGGCCGCAACCCGCTCATAGCTCTGGTTCACTTCGGCCGGATCGACCCTGATGTCGTTCGCGGCGGCTTCCTGAATCTGGAGCGTTTCGTCGATCAGATTGCGCAACACCTGTACGCGCAGCCGTTCCTTTTCCTCGGCCTCCACCTTGCCGCCATTGGCGGTGATGATGAGGGCAAGCCGCTGATCGACGTCGGTGCCGGTGATGATGCGGCCGTTGACGATCGCTGTCGCCTTGCGGACGTTGGGATCGTTTTTCCCAAAGACCGTCAGATCCTTGGGCAGGTTCAACTGCTGCGTGGCGATGTCGCCACCATCGTCGACCGTCTGCGCGGAGACGCCCTGCAAGGTGGCGCCGATCATCACGGAAGTCAGCAACAGGGTGCGCAGGCCTGAACGAGCGGCGCGGACCATGCCGCTGGGCTGGATAACGACAGACAACATTGTCGGCAAAAATCTCCAATAGGGTCCGGTGCGTGATGCCCCGGCCCGCCTTAACCGGCCCTGACGGGGAAGCGGGAGCCTTTCCTTATATGCCAATATTGCGGAAAGCCAGCCGAAGCTGGAAACCATTGCCCTTTCGGGCGTCACCGGTGGTCTGATAGCTGCGGACCCAGGTCATGCCCAGCGTCAGACAGTCGTCTTCATAGGCGATGCCAAGGCGGTGTCGAACGGGTTCGAACCCATCCGCCAGACTGGAAGCGTCCTCACGCGCGTCGGTCAGGTCGATGACGGTCGAACCGAACACCGACCAGAAGCGCGCAAATTGCGCCCGCGCGCCCAGCCGGATTTCCTCGCGGTCCTGCAAATCCTCAAGCCCCGACAATGCGTCGCGGTTGAGCCGCAGATAGCCAGCCATCACATAGGTTTTCTTGCTGCCCACCGTGGCATCGATTTCGTTACGGCGAACGGCAAGGCTGTCCTTGTCCAGGCGGAAGCGGTGGGTGAAAGCGATGAAGTCCTTGTAGCGGACGGTAGTGCGTCCCACGATGTCGGACGTGCGGTCGGACAGACCCGTGCCATCGGGCAGGATGCTGGTCCGATTTTCCAGCCGATAGCTTTGGCCGACAATGCTCTCCAACGAGAAATTGGGCAGTTGCAGGCTATATTCCAAGCCATAAGTGACGCGAGTCGAATCTTCGAAACGGTCATAACCGGCGAAACGATTGAGTGCGAAGAGGTTGCTGTCTTCCAGATCGACGGCCCGCGCATCCTCATTGGGCAGGGACAGATTGGCGAGATGGGGCGTCGCCACGACCTGAACGCGCGGAGCGATGCGCTGAACACCGCCAAATGCCTCACCCACGAAAGGCCAGCGCAAATCGATGGCGGCCGCCGCGATGCCGCGCGCCTGCCATCCGGGCGCGCCGGCATAGCTTTCGACCGATGTCAGGTCATTCTGGCTGCTGTGATAGACGTCGCCACGCAGATAGCCGGTGAACGTCACTTCCTGACCCAGTCCGGTCAGCTTGCGCAGATTCCATTCCGCCGCGGCAAAGGCGCGCTGCGTATCCTGCCCAGATGTCCGGGTGATGGCCAGCGTGTTCGCCTGCAATTGCAGGACACCGCCGACCAGCGGATCTTTCATGCGCAACCGATAATCCATCACCGGCAGCGCAATCGGCGTCTGCCCTTGCGAATCGCCCTGACGCAGGGTCTGGACGGCCCAGCCGCGCAGCGAGAAATAGCTGTTCTCGCCAATCCGCTGCGCCCCGATGGTGGAGCGCAGGCGGTCGTCGCGATTAATGTCATAACGACGCAGGAAGGTGCGGTCGGTCGCAAGCCGAACCGATCCGTCGATGCTCCATTCGGGGGTAAGCTGAAATTCGCCGCTGGTATCGATATAGCCGCGAATATCCTTTTCCGCGTTCGCGGGAACGTCGATATTGCCCACACCCACGCGACGGCCATAGGTGACATAGCCCGTCACCTGATAAGCGCCGCGATCGTAAAGCTGGCGATAATTGGTTTCCAGCATCGGCAGCACGTTGGTGTACACATGCGGCGTGACGGTCAGGTCGCGATTGGGCGCCAGCTTGAAATAATAAGGCAGCGCCGCTTCGAAACCATTGTTGCGGTCATAGCGAAGATTGGGGACCAGCAGGCCGCTGCCACCGTCATCACCGACAGGATGAGACAGGCCGGGCATGGGGATAAGGGGCAGGCCGAACAGCTCGATATTGGCCTTGGTATAAGTGACACGTTTGCGGAACGGGTCATAGATGACCTTGACTGCGTTGATCTGCCAGGTCGGTTCCTTGGGGCAGCCATCGCTGCCCTCGACCGCGCAGCCGGTATAGGACGCCTTATGCAGCGTATAGATGCCGTTCACTCGCTCGCCCTTGATGGAAGCGAGTCGTCCGCCCGATTGCAGAACCAGCAACATATTGTCGACCGCGCCATCCTTCAGCGTGTCGGTCACGTCGAATCGATCGCCATAGGCCACATTGCCATCGGGATCGGTGACGGACACATTGCCCTGCGCCTCTACCTTGCCGGTATTGCGGTCCCAGACCACCTTGTCCGCGCGCAGCCGATTGCCTTCGCGCAGCAACTGCACATTGCCGCTGGCCGTCACGGTTTCACTATTGCTGTCATAGGCCATTGTATCGGCGGCAAAGCCGAGCTGATCGTCACTCGTCGGGACCGGTGCATCCGGCGCGCTGATCGGAGTCGCTGGCTCGTTCAACTGTTGCGCGTGCAGGGCCGGCGCCATGGCCAGCAATGGGAGAGCGCTGCCGATCAACAGGGTCCGGCGGACGGGGGAAGTCAGAAAAGGAAGCGGGTGAACCAAAAGTCAGTGCCTCATTGAGGGGCGTCGTGCCGACCTCGCCTATCGCATTGCTTGACGCGCGCCGCAATCGCCCCCTTTCCGTCTTTTCAGGCAAAATCGGTCGAACGCCTTTGCCAGACGCCGCAAGCCGCACTATCTGGCGAGATCAACCCGCCCAACGCCGGACAAAAGAAAAGGTCCCTTGATGGAAATTGCGATCAGCCCCACCCGCCCCGAAACCGATACGCTGGCCTTTGCCGTGGCGAAGGATGGTTTTGATGCTCTGCCGTTGACCGCAGCGGCAACGCTGGCCGCTGGTGCCGCCGCCGCGCGCTTTGCCGGTGAGGCGGGCGCGACCTTCGAGAGCTTCGTGGACGAAGGTGGCAAGCTGCTGCGCGTGGTGCTGGTGGGCATCGGTGCCGGGACGGACGCGGATATGGAGCGGGCCGGCGGCGCGCTGGCTGCACGACTGCTGAACAGCGGTGCCGCCCATGTCGCCGTTGAGTTTACCGGCGATGTCAGCGGCGACAGCGCGGCGCGCCTTGCCTATGGGCTGAAGCTGCGCAGCTGGCGCATCGACACCTACCGCACGCGGCAGGCCGAAAAGGCGAAGCCGACCCTGACGCAGGCGACGATCGTGTCGGCCGACGCCGGCGCGGCATGGGATCGCCTGTCGGCGGTGGCCGCCGGCGTGGCCTTCACCCGTGAACTCGTGTCCGAACCGGCCAACATCCTGTATCCCGAAAGTTTCGTGGAGCGCTGCCAACATCTGACCGAACTGGGCGTCAAGATCACCGTGCTGGACAAGGCGGCGATGGAAAAGCTGGGCATGGGATCGCTGCTCGGCGTGGCGCAGGGTTCCGCGCGTGAGGCGCGATTGCTGGCGATGGAATGGGACGGCACCGATGGCGCCGCTGAAAAGCCCGTCGTCTTTGTCGGCAAGGGCGTGACGTTCGATACGGGCGGCATTTCCATCAAGCCGGCCGCCGGCATGGAAGATATGAAGTGGGACATGGGCGGCGCAGGCGCCGTCGCCGGCACGATGAAGGCGCTGGCCGGTCGCAAGGCGAAGGCCCGCGTCGTGGGTATCTGTGGCCTTGTCGAAAATATGCCGGATGGCAATGCCCAGCGTCCTGGTGACATTGTGACATCCATGTCGGGTCAGACCATCGAGGTGCTGAACACCGATGCAGAAGGGCGTCTGGTACTGTGCGACGTCATCACCTGGGCGCAGAAAACCTATGCGCCGGAGATCATCATTGACCTCGCCACCCTGACCGGCGCGATGATCGTGTCACTGGGCAACGAATATGCCGGTATCTTCTCGAATGACGATGGTCTGGCCGACGATCTGATCGCGGCGGGCAAGGCGGCGGGCGATCCGCTGTGGCGCTTCCCGCTGTCGCCGGCTTATGACAAGCTGCTCGACAGCCCGATCGCCGACATGAAGAATATCGGCCCGCGCTTCGCCGGTTCGATCACGGCGGCACAGTTCATCAAGCGCTTCGTTGATGAAGGTGTCAAATGGGCGCATCTCGACATTGCCGGCATGGTGTGGGCGGATAAGCCCGGCCCGGTGTGGGACAAGGGCGCGACCGCCTATGGCGTGCGCCTGCTCGACCGGCTGGTCGCGGACAAGTTCGAGGGCTGATGCAGGTCGATTTCTACCAGTTGTCCCGCGACCCCGTGGAACAGGTGTTGCCCGCGATTGCGGCGCGCATCCTGAGCCTGGGAGAGCGGCTGCTGGTGGTGTCGGCACAGGCCGACCGGCTGGAGCGGATTTCCGCTGGGCTGTGGGCCGGACCGGCCGACAGCTTTCTGGCGCATGGGGTGGCCGGGGAAGGTAGGGATGCGGCGCAACCCATATTGCTGACGATGGCCTGCGATCCTGCCAATGGGGCGCGGCATATCGCTCTGGCGGACGGCCTTTGGCGCGAGGAAGCGCTGGGGTTTGAGCGTGCCTTCTACTTTTTCGACGCGGAGACGATCGACGGCGCGCGAACCAGTTGGCGCGCCCTGTCGAAGCGGGACGGGGTGGAGCCGCGTTTCTGGCGGCAGGAGGGGCGCAAATGGGTGCAGGGGCCATAGCGGTTAATGTTCTTGCGGCCCGGCGCGCCCGCGTCTAAAGGGCGCGCAACTTTCTTCCAACAATCTGGAGTTACGAGGGCCATGGCCGTCACCCGCACTTTCTCGATCATCAAGCCCGACGCGACCCGTCGCAACCTGACCGGCGCCGTCACCAAGATGCTGGAAGAAGCCGGCCTGCGCGTCGTCGCTTCCAAGCGCATCCGCATGAGCCGCGAACAGGCCGAGGGCTTCTATGCCGTTCACAAGGAACGCCCCTTCTTCGCCGATCTGGTCGCTTTCATGATTTCCGGCCCGGTCGTCGTCCAGGTTCTGGAAGGTGAAGACGCCGTGAAGCGCAACCGCGACATCATGGGCGCCACCAACCCCGCCAATGCCGACGCCGGCACCATCCGCAAGGAACTGGCCGAATCGATCGAAGCCAATTCGGTTCATGGTTCGGACAGCGAAGAAAATGCCGCGATCGAAATCGCCTATTTCTTCAAGCCCGAAGAAATCGCCGGCTAATCCTTAGAGCGGTCGGTGATCCGATTACATCGGATCGACCGCTCTAAGTTTTTGTTTTCACGCATTCTCCGAGTCGTCAGGTGATTCCACCTGACTAGAGAATGCTCTAGCCGCCATTTCGGTTTGAAAGGCCCGGCGCTCCGACAGGGAGTGGCCGGGCTTTTTCATGTCAGCGCTTCGTCGTTCGCGCCCAACGTGCATCGATCCGGGCCTGCGCGTCGTCGCCGGTGGCATGCGCGACCAGAGAGAGGCCGCGCAGCGTCAGGCGGTGGCCTGACAGCCATTTGCCTGCAATCCCGTATCCGATGTCGTACAGGGCGGAGTCCGTGTAGGTGTCGCCATTGGCGACGAACTGGGTGACGATGGTCACAGGCAGTTTTTCGTCGCCGACGCTGTCGTCGGGCAGGTGCGCGGTGTTGCGCGCCCTTTTGAGCGCATCTTCGAACCAGCGCGCCTCGATACGCGGTTCGCCCGTGGTGTCGACGGGCGCGATGCCCAGCGCCCCGGGGAAATGGATCGTCTGGCTCTGCACCAGCTGGTCGGGATCGGCCGGTTTGAGGGTCAGACGATCATCGCTATCGACAGACGCATTCAGCACCAGCCGCGCCGCGCGGGCGGAGGCCTTGCGGCTTTCGGCCGCCTTGTCGGCGCGCTGATCCTGTTTGTCGGACCAGTTGATATAGAGGGTAAGGCCCGAAATCAGCACGGCGGCCACGGCCAGCAATTCGCCCAGCGTGATCCAGCGGCGACGGATCTTCGCCGCTTCCTTGCCGGCTTCGGGACTGTCGCTCATCGCCTCACACCGTTTGCGGCGGGACTTCGAAACGGTCGATCACCCAATCCTCCGCCTGTGCGCCGCCGATCCATTCCTGCATCCAGGGGTGGGCGATGATCGCCTGCATATAGGCTTGCGCAAAGCGGGCGACGGGCAGTTGATAGGTGATGAAGCGGGTGACGACCGGCGCGAACATCAGGTCGACCGCGCCAAATTCACCGAACAGGAAATCGCCGTCGCCGCCGTGACGGGCGCGGGCCTGCGCCCATAGCTCCATCATACGGGCAATGTCGGCGGCCACCGCATCAGAGGGCGGCACCGCCGGATAGATGCGGCGGATGTTCATGCTATGCTCGCGGCGCAGGGCGGCAAAACTGCTGTGCATTTCCGCCGCCATCGACCGGGCCATGGCGCGGGCGGCCGGTTCGGTCGGCCAGAAGGGCGCGTCACCCGCTTTTTCATTGAGATATTCGACGATGGCGAGGCTGTCCCACACGACGATGTCGTCGCCGTCCCACAGGATCGGCACCTTGCCCGAAGAGGGAGCGAATTCGTCGCCCTCACGCCGTTTTTCCCATGCCTCGTCATAGAGGGGGACGACGACTTCCTCGAAGGGAAGGCCGGATAACTTGCACGCCAGCCAGCCGCGCAGCGACCAGCTCGAATAGGCCTTGTTGCCAATGAAGAGCTTCATCATGGCCCCCTCCTTAAATCATTGTGGCGATGGCGGAAACCGCCCGCGAATCGAAAAATGTTGGACCGGCATCGCGCACCGGTCGAAATTGACGCACCGTCAACTTTGCAGCGAAGACCCTGTTAAACAAGGATGGGGGGTGGCGATGATGGTTCGGACATGGTGCGGCGACTCCGGTTGATGAACGGCGCCGTCCTTATGGGACAGTTCCCTCCGCTTGCCGCAAGTCCCACCATGGGATAGATAATGAGAGCGGGAAAAAGCGATGCGCGGCATCGACCCGCCCGCATGAGCCGATGACGCAGTTTCTTATATGATGCCTTGTCGGTGCCTAGAGCATTCTCCAGTCAGGTGGAATCACCTGACGGCTCGGAGAATGCGTGAAAACAAAAACTTAGAGCAGCGAATTGCCCTCCCCTGTCACCTCAGCCGTTTCGAAAAATCTGGAATGACAGGGATTCGGACGGAGCGAACGGGCGGGTTCGCGTACGCCGATGCACCAAGGCAAATGGTGTGATCGCAAACAGGTAAAAGCATAGCCTGCGCTGGGCAATGATACACGAACCCCGAAACGCAGGTCGTTCCCGGCATTACGGCGTTTCGGTGGGCGCCTTCTTTTGCGGTGAGGGGACGGCGTCCTTGTCGGTCATCGCGACGGCCGGCGGTCCCTTCTGGATGGCGGCGGACAGCTTGGTGACGGGCGCGCAATCGGCCTCGCATAGCTTCTGAGCCTGCGCCAGCACTTCCTTGGCCCGGGCGACCGCGCCCTTTTCCATCATCGCCTCCCCCTGACCCGCCAGCGCCGTCACATCGGTCGGATCGAGCAGCAGCGCGTCCTTGTAGAGGCGGATGGCCTTGCCCTGAAGCCCCTGCGCGCGCGCGACTTCCGCCAGTTCGACATAAGCGGCGCGATTACGCGGATCGATCGCCAGCGCGCTTTCCAGCGCGTCATTGGCGCCTTCCAGATTGCCGGCCTTGCGCGCCGCTTCACCGGCCTTCTGCCATTCCACCGACTTCGGGCTGATCTGACTATCCGGTCGCTGGCTCTGCCCCATGCTCGACACGGTGGCGAGCAAAGCAGCAAGGGCAATCGAGGCAGGGGTGAAACGCATTATAGTCTCCAGCCATGTTTCAGGCGCTGATTCCGGGCGATCCTCGCCTGTTTCCGCCGGCTTGTCCATGGGCTGCTTATGCGGCAGGCGGGCGCAGCCGTGCAAGGAAGAAACCATCGGTACCGTCATGCCCCGGTGTCAGCACCCATCCGGCACCATGCGGGCGCCCCAATGGCAACGACAGGGTTTCCGACGTCCAGTCCGGGTGACGGCCAAGGAAAGCATCGACCTGCCCGCGCCCTTCCCGATCGGTCAGAGCGCATGTCGCGTAAACCAGCATAGCCCCCGGCGCCACCAGCGGCGCGGCGAAATCGAGGATACGGGCCTGTTCGGCGACCAGCCGATCCAGCCGTGCCTGCGTCAGCCGCCAGCGCGCCTCCGGGTTGCGGCGCCATGTCCCCGTCCCCGAACAGGGAGCATCGACCAGCACGACGTCGGCCTGCCCTTTCAGGCTTTCCAGACCATGAGCCTCATGGCTCTGATCCAGCAACAGCGTCTCGATAAAGGTCGCCCCGGCGCGTTCGGCCCGCGGCCCCAGCCGTGACAGACGCGAACGGATGGTATCCGCCGCGATCAGCGTACCGCGCCCCTCCATCGCCGCGGCCAGCGCCAGCGTCTTGCCGCCCGCTCCTGCGCACAGGTCCACCACGGTCATGCCCGGCTTTGCTCCACAGGCGGCGACGATCAACTGGCTACCAGCATCCTGCACTTCGACCAGCCCCTGTTTCCAGACGGGCGACTGTTCGATCGCATAGCCTTCGGGCAGACGGCGCGCATCGGGCAGTCCGGCAATCGGGTCCGCATCGGGCAAAAGCGCGGCCAGCTCGCTCGCCGTCGCCTTCAACCGATTGACGCGCAGGTCCACCGGCGCACGGCCCAGCAGCGCGTCCTGCTCCACCGGCGCGGCCAGCAGGCCGGTCAGCCATTGCGGCACCGCCCCGGCAGCGGCAGCATGTTCCCCCGAAATGATCGGTTCCGGTCCATGGGCCGACCCGTCGAACAGGGCCGCGATTTCCGGCATGTCGCGCGCCAGCCCGACCATCGCCTCACGCCCATTTTCAGGGCGTTCGGCGGCGCGGCGCACGGCGCGATAGACATGATCGCGCACCGCCCGCCGGTCGCGTGACCCGGCATAGCGGCGTTCCTTGAAATAACGGGCGATCAGCGTGTCGGCGGCCGGGCCACCATCACGTGCGGAGGTGATGATGGCGTCGAGCAGTTCGATCGCCGCCTGAATGCGAGCTTGCGGTGTCATTACGGTTGCGTACCCTCTGGCGAGGGTCTTACCAACAGGTTAACGGGTTGGATAATTGGGCGCTTCCCGCGTGATGGTGACATCATGCACATGGCTTTCCGACAGGCCCGCATTGGTGATCTGCACGAAGCGGGCGCGCTCCTGCAAATCCTTGATGGTGCGGCTGCCGGTATAGCCCATGGCGGCCTTCACGCCGCCGACGAGCTGATGGATGACATCCTTGGCCGGTCCCTTGAACGGCACCTGACCTTCGATGCCTTCGGGCACCAGCTTCATCTGGTCCTTGATGTCCGCCTGGAAATAGCGGTCGGCCGAGCCGCGCGCCATCGCGCCGACGCTGCCCATGCCGCGATAGCTCTTATAGGCGCGGCCCTGATAGAGGAAGGTTTCGCCCGGCGCTTCGGCCGTGCCCGCCAGCAGCGAACCGACCATGACGCAGCCCGCCCCTGCGGCCAGTGCCTTGGCCACGTCGCCCGACGTGCGCAGGCCGCCGTCGGCGATCACCGGCACGCCCTGCTTGGCGGCTTCATTGGCCGAATCCATGACCGCAGTCAACTGAGGCACGCCAACGCCCGCGACGACGCGCGTGGTGCAGATGGAGCCGGGGCCGATGCCGACCTTCACGCAATCCGCACCCGCATCGATCAGCGCCTTGGTCGCTTCGGCGGTGGCGACATTGCCCGCGACGATCTGAACATGGTTGGACAGCTTCTTCACGGCTTCCACGGCGGCGGACACCTGCTTGCTGTGGCCATGGGCGGTGTCGATGACGATCAGGTCGCATTCCGCGTCGATCAGCGCGCGGCTGCGCTCCAGCCCCTTTTCGCCGACCGTCGTGGCGGCCGCAACGCGCAGGCGGCCCGACGCATCCTTCGTCGCCTGCGGATAGGTGACGGCCTTCTCAATGTCCTTGACCGTGATCAGGCCCACGCAATGATAGGCGTCGTCCACCACCAGCAGCTTTTCGATGCGGCGCTGATGCAACAGGCGCTGCGCCTCATCCTGACTAACGCCGGCCTTCACCGTCGCCAGATTGTCGCGGGTCATCAGTTCGCTGACCGGCTGAGCGGGATTTTCGGCAAAGCGGGTGTCGCGATGGGTCAGGATGCCGACCAGCTTGCCGCTCTGTTCCACCACGGGGATGCCGCTGATCCGGTGCCGCTGCATCAGCATCTGGGCGTCGGCCAGCGTGGCGGTGGGCAGGATGGTGATGGGGTTGACCACCATGCCGCTTTCATAGCGCTTGACCGCACGCACCGCGTCGGCCTGTTCCTCAACCGTCAGATTGCGGTGCAGCACGCCGATGCCGCCCAACTGCGCCATGACGATGGCCATGTCGGCCTCCGTCACCGTGTCCATCGCGGACGACAGGATGGGGATGTTCAGCTTGATCTGCTTGGTCACATGGGTCGACGTATCCGCCTGACTGGGCAGCACATCGGATTCGGCGGGCTGCAACAGCACGTCGTCAAAGGTGAGTCCTAGGCGGATGTCCATGGGAAAGGCCACTTTCTGCTGCGCGACGGGGATCGCTGGGGGATTTGTGGCGGCCCATGTAACCACTTCCCGTCCAAACGGCCAGACCCCTTGGGGGATTTTGTTTCCCCCAGCAATTTTGCAGGTTGGGCGCGCCGCGATCAGCCCGGCAGGGCGCCGATCACATCCACTTCGACCAGGCAGCCATGATGGAGTTCCGCGACCGGCACTACGGTCCGGGCAGGCTTTGTGTCGCCCATGATGTCGGCATAGACGGCGTTGAAAAGCGGCCAGTTTTCCACGCCGACGATATAGGCGGTGACGCGCACCACGCGATCGATGCCGGCCCCTGCCGCCGCCAGCACGGCCAGCGCATTGGCCATGGCGAGGCGCACCTGATCCTCGAAGCTCAGGTCAGGCCGGGCGCCCTTCCCCGCCTCGACCGGCAATTGCCCCGACACGAAGACGAGGCCGTTGACCATCGTCGCCTGCGCATAATGACCCGCAGGCGTCGGGGCATCGCCCGTGCTGATCGTTACGATGTCACCCATGCCTCACCATCCTCCAAAACGGGGCCATATGGCCGTAACGATGTCCGATCCCTGATCCACCACATGATAGCGGTCATGCTGGGCCGCCGTGGCGCAGGCATGGTTGGGGAAGATACGGACGCGATCGCCGATCGCCAGCGGCGGCAGGTCGGCCTCCGACCCCGGACGCAGCGCCAGTACGCCATGTTCCTGATTGGCCTGCACCACGATCAGGTCGCCGAACGGGCGCCCCTCCACATCGCAGACAAGGCCATAGCCCTGATCGACCGCCTGTCCCGCCGTACCGCGATCACGCGACAGCGCCATCCAGCCGGCATCGACCAATATCCATCCCTTGTCCTGCTGATGCCCGATCACGGTCGCCAGCACGGACAGGGCGATGTCCTCATGCCGACAGATGCCGATGCCCGCCATCACCAGATCGAAGAAGACGAAGACACCGGCACGCACTTCGGTGACACCGGTCAGATCCTGCGCACGGTGGGCCGTCGGCGTCGATCCGACGCTGACGACCGGGCAGGCAAAACCGCCGTCGCGTAGGTGCTGCGCCGCCGTCACCACGGCCAGTCGTTCCGCCTCCGCGCAGGCGCGCAGGGCGTCATCCCCGCGCGCGTCATAGCTGCCGCCCGCATGAGTCAACACGCCGCGCAACTCGCCGCCCTGGCTTAGCGCTGCCGCTATCGCGCGAAGCCGGTCGCCATCCTGTGGCAGAACCCCGGCGCGATGCCCGTCGCAGTCAATCTCGATAAAGGCGGGGATGGCATGGCCAGCCTCCCGCGAGGCCTGCGCCACGGCGGCGGCCTGTTCAACCGAATCCAGCAGGATGGCAAGGTCAACGCCCTCGCGGCGCATCGTCAATATCTCGGGCAGCTTGGCCGGGCTGACGCCGACGGCATAGATGATGTCGCGCACGCCCGCGTCGGCGAACCGGCGGGCCTCCTGCAAGGTGGATACGGTTGCCGGTCCCTGCGGCGTCGGCATCATGCGCTGCGCCACTTCGACCGACTTGCCGGTCTTGAGGTGCGGACGCAGGGTGACACCCAAATCTGTCAGCCGGTCGCGCAGACGCGCGATATTGCGATCCATCCGATCCGCGTCGAGGATGAGGCAGGGCGTGGACAGGTCGGCAAGATGCAGGGCTTGGGGGCGCAGGGCTTGAGGATTCGTCATGGCAGGCTCCGTTTCGCGCGCCTGCCATCGCCCGTTCGCCGGGCCATTTCAATGCGCAAATCACTGAAAAAACGGCACCAAAGAAAAAGGGCGCGCCCCGCAGGACGCGCCCTTTCAAAATCCATCCAGCGCCGGTGGATCAGATACCGGCAGGCGACGGATCGCCGAACGGTCCCTTGCGCTTGCGCGTCTTGGGAATGGAAGAGCCTGCCGCCGGAACGACCGAAGGCTTGATCGTCGTGCCGTCGTCACGGGTGATCTCGCCCTTTTCGAGCAGCGTCTTGATCTCTTCGCCGCTCAGCGTCTCATATTCCAGCATTGCGTTGGCCAGCAGGTGCAGCTGATCCTCATGGTTCTTCAGCACCTCCTGCGCACGGGCATAGCCCTGTTCGACGAGGCCACGAATTTCCTTGTCGATCAGCTTCGCCGTCTCGTCCGACATGTGGACGCGCTGGCTCTGCGAATAGCCGAGGAAGGTTTCGCCCTGCTGCTCTTCATATTGCAGCGGACCCAGCTTGTCGGACATGCCCCATTGCGTGACCATGTCGCGCGCCAGCTTGGTGGCGTACTGAATGTCACCCGAAGCGCCCGACGACACCTTGTCGTATCCGAAGATGATTTCCTCGGCCACGCGGCCACCCATGGCGACCGCCATGTTCGCGTGCATCTTGTCGCGGTGATAGCTGTAGCTGTCCCGCTCCGGCAGGCGCATCACCATGCCCAGCGCACGGCCGCGTGGGATGATCGTCGCCTTGTGGATCGGGTCGGACGCCGGTTCATGGACCGACACGATGGCATGGCCCGCCTCATGATAGGCGGTCATTTTCTTTTCATCGTCGGTCATGACCATGGAGCGGCGTTCCGCGCCCATCATCACCTTGTCCTTGGCCGATTCGAATTCGTCCATCGCGACCAGTCGCTTCCCGCGACGCGCCGCAGTCAGCGCCGCTTCGTTGACGAGGTTGGCGAGGTCGGCGCCCGAAAAGCCCGGCGTACCACGCGCGATGGTGCGCGGGTTGACGTCCGGCGCCAACGGCACCTTCTTCATATGGACGGCGAGAATCTTCTCGCGACCTTCGATGTCGGGACGGGGCACCACGACCTGACGGTCGAAACGGCCCGGACGCAGCAGCGCGGGGTCCAGCACGTCGGGACGGTTGGTCGCCGCGACGATGATGATGCCTTCATTGGCCTCAAAGCCGTCCATTTCGACCAGAAGCTGGTTCAGCGTCTGTTCGCGTTCGTCATTGCCATTGCCCAGACCCGCGCCACGATGACGGCCGACCGCATCGATTTCGTCGATGAAGACGATGCAAGGCGCGTTCTTCTTGGCCTGTTCGAACATGTCGCGCACGCGGCTGGCGCCGACGCCCACGAACATTTCGACAAAGTCGGAACCCGAAATGGTGAAGAAGGGCACGCCCGCCTCACCCGCGATGGCGCGGGCCAGCAGCGTCTTGCCGGTGCCGGGCGAACCGACCAGCAAAGCGCCCTTGGGAATCTTGCCACCCAGACGCGCGAACTTGCTCGGGTCTTTCAGGAATTCGACGATTTCCTGAAGCTCCTCGCGCGCCTCATCGATGCCAGCAACGTCATCGAACGTCACCTTACCATGTTTCTCGGTCAGCAGCTTCGCCTTGGACTTGCCAAAGCCCATCGCGCCACCGGCGCCGCCCCCCTTCTGCATCTGACGCAGAACGAAGAAGGCGATGCCCAAAATCAGCAGGAACGGCAGCGACTGGTAAATGAGGATCATCCAGAAGCTGGGCTGTTCCTCCGCCTGGCCGCTATATTTGACATTATAGTCGTCCAGCATCTTGGGCAGGCCCGGATCATTGACCGGGATGGTGGTGAATTTCTGCCCGCTCGCCAATGTGCCGGTGATCCGGTCGGGCGCGATGGCCACGTCCTTGACCTGACCTTCCTGCACCTTCGACCGGAATTCGGAATAGGCGATGCCGCTACCGGCGGTCGATGCCGACCGGCTGTCGAATATCGAAACGAACAGGAGCAGGGCTACGATAACCCCGGCCCAGATCATCGCGCTCTTTATCCAGGGATTGCCCTGCGGGTCTTTTTCGTCGTTCATCCTGACTCTCTTTCACACGGCAAGATAGGGCGCGCCGGCAAAAGCGCAAGCCGATGCGCGCCTCTTCCATCCCGTTAGCGGGTAGGTTCAGCCAGCCAGCAACTGAACCAGCACGATGCAGCTCAGCACCAGGGCGATCCCGGCCGACAGGCCACACAGCAAATAGCCCATGTACAGCAGCAGCGGCGGATGCGGACGGGCCAGCTTCCGGTTACGCTGCGCCGCCGAAATGATGACGCTGGTCAACAGTCCATAGGTCAGCGCCGCAAATTCAAACATCGTACCGAATCCCCGCTTGGTTCATCGACCGATTAACCATGCCGGCGGTTAAGAAAAGATCATTGCAACGCCGCAAATCGACGGACTGTTGCAGGAAGGCGGCCAGTGGCGGAACTTTTCACACGAAAAAGTGTGTCAATGGCTCCGGCGCGGTGGCGCGGGCTGCAACGACCATATGTCCCCGCCCTGCAACAGCCAGTCCCCCAGACTGATTTTTTGCCCCTGCGCCGCCATGAGGATCGCCCGGTCGAGCGAATCGCCGCGTGGCGGGGCTGCTTCGGGCGCAGCGAGATTCAGCATATGCAGCAGCAGCCGGCGCAGATATTCGCGGGGCAAATCGGTGCGGTCCAGTCGCCACCCCGCGCCATCCGCGCGGACATGCCGGGCCGCCAGATCAGCGATGCTCCACACCAGCGCAGCCTCGACTTCCCCCAATGCAGCGGCACTCCGCGCCGCCGCCTCCGGGTCCAGCCAGTCGACCCCGGTCAGCGCCGTGCGCAGGGCGGCGCGATCAAAACGCGGATCGGCATTGGAAGGATCATCGACATGGGGCAGACCCTCCGCCTGCGCGAGCGCGATCAGCGCGACCTTGCGCGCGCCCAGTAACGGCCGGATCACCCGTCCGCTGCGCGCCCGCACCCCGGCCAGTCCGCCGACGCCCGCCCCCCGGTTGAGGCGCATCAGCATGGTTTCGATCTGATCGTCGGCATGATGCGCCGTCATGATCCAGTCGATGCCCCGCGCCTGCCGCCATGTTTCGATCAGGGCATAGCGCTGCGTCCGCGCCCAATTCTGCACATTGCCCTCGACCGACTCCGCCGGTTTCAGCACAGCATGGACGATGCCTACCCCCGCGCACCAGTCGGCGACCATAGCCGCCTCTTGCGCCGATGCGGCGCGCAGCCCGTGATCGACCGTCACCGCCTCGACCCGGCCGGGGAAAGCCTGCGCCGTCAGCCATAACAGGGCCATGCTGTCCGGCCCGCCCGACACGGCGATGCCGAACCGCGCCTGCGCCTCCTCGCCGATGATCGCGCGCGTGACGGCGATCAGCGCGGCGGGATTTAGCTGCACTTGGCCTTGATGCGGCCCTTGTCCATCATGGAGCGCAGGCTGGTCGACAGCGTTTCGCCATAAACCTGTTCCAACTCCGAATAGACCTTGCACGCATCGGCGGGCTTTTTGAGCTGCATCAGCGCCTCACCCAGATAGGCCAGACTGTCGGCCGCCCGGTCGCCACGCGGGCGCTTCTGATAATTTTCGTAGAAGGCAACCGACGCCAGCGCCGGCTTGCCATCGTCCAGATAGGCGCGGCCCAGCAGGTTCTGCGCCCGGCTGGCCACCGACGAGGTGCCATATTTGTCGACCGTCGCCTTCAACTGCGCCTGCGCCTCGGGATAGAATTTGCCGTCCCACAGGCGGAAGCCATAGCTATAGGCGTCCATTGCATCGTCGCCGGTGCTGGGCCGCTCGATTGCCGCAACGGCGCCCTTGCGCGCTTCACTGGCGGCAGCGGTCGGTTTTGCGGCAGCGGGCTTGGCGGCGGCAGGAGCCGGATCGACGGCCGGCGGCACAGTCACGGTCGGACGCACGGCTGGCGGCGCAGCCTCGGCCGGCGCCAGCCGTGCATCGGTGTCGGCCTTATATTTGGCGAAGGCCTGTTCCAGCTGGCGCAGCTTGAAATTATTTTCCTCGACCTGCCCGGTGATGGAGGCAAGCTGGGATTCCAGCGCCCCGACGCGCGCCGTCAGGTCTGCAATCGGCGCCGATGACGGGGTGCCGGGTGTCGGCGCAGGCGTCACCGGGCGGGTAATTTCCGCCTCCAGCGGCGCTCCGGCGGGAAAAACCTTGCGCTGGACCGCGCGCATTTCCTTTTCCAGCCGGTCGACCCGACCTTCGACCTGACCATTTTGCGCTACGGCTGGCGTCCCGGCCGCAAGCAACGCCCCGCAGACCAGAGCCGATGATGCGAAGAGCAGGTGGCGCATGATAATCCCCGACTGATTGTGCCGCCTTAACCATAAGGCGTTATTCGCCGCGGTAAAGCGCGACATGGAAAGGACGCCGTAAAGCGGTGGTGACGCGCCGGTAGAGCCTTGACTTAACGTTGGCTCAGGGCGCAGTCGGACTGCCGTTACCCGCCGATGATGGCGGCGGCGCGACAGTCGGTGCGCTGGACGGCGCGGCGGCGGGAGCCGCAGCTCCGCTGCCCGTCGACGGCACCGCAGGGCGCGAGGAAGCGGCCGGTCGCGCCGGCGCATTGCCAGCGGGCGCCGCAACAGGCGCCGCCGCACCGCGCGCCAGAAGCGCTTCGGCACTGACCGGCAGGTCGGCGACGGTACGATCCGCCGGACCCAAAGCCGCCACGGCCTTGCCCCCCACCGTCACGCTCAACGCCTGCGGCCGCCCGGTCAGGATCATCGGACCCCGCGCATTGGTCGGCAGGGTGAAGCTCTCACCCTTTTTCATCAGGCCGTCCTTCAGGCGTTCGCCCGCTTCGTCATAGATACGCAGCCACACATCATCGACGGCGGTGAACACCACAGGCTGCGCGGCGGGCGGGATCGGCGCGGACACACCGGCCGGGCGCGCGGCCGCAGCGGGCTGCGTCGCCTGATCCTGCGCGATTTCCTCGCTGGTCGGCGGAGTCAGCAATTGCGTGCGCCAGATGGTGTAGCCGGCGATCAGCAGGACAACGATGACCGCCGCGATCCAGGCCAGCCGGGCGGGCGGCACACGGGCCGGGTCAGCAGGCTCGAACGCTTCATAGCGATTGGCGCCGATGTCCGATCCATGCACGGCGTCGCGCACCTCGGCGGCGACGGCCACTTCGTCCAGCCCCACGGTGCGGGCATAGGCCCGCGCAAAGCCGATCGCATAGGGAATGCCGGGCAGCGCCGAATAATCGTCGCGCTCCACCGCCTCAAGCTGGCGCAGCGCGATGCGCGTCCGCGTTGCCACGTCCTGAAGCGACAAATTCTGTGCTTCACGTGCCATACGCAGCTTATCGCCAGGCGATTTCGGCGCGCTCTCCACAGCACCGCCCTCGCCCTGTTCCAGTTCTACATCTTCCGCCATGCTACTCCGCGACCTTTGGTGACTGGCCTTGTCTCACCCCGTAACATCGATTGTCAACGGCGCGACAACTATCTCAATTCAGTTCGATGTTTCGGTCCGCCGCCCATTGGGTCAATCGGGCGCGAATGTCGGTGGCCCCGCCGTCCAGCATGGCGCGCAACTCGGTTTCGAGTGCCCCCGCATCGACCGCACGGATCATCGCCTTGACCGGGCCGACCGATGCAGGCGTGATCGACAGACGCCGGATGCCAAGGCCGATCAGCGCCATCGCCTCCAGCGTGCGCCCGCCCATCTCACCGCATACGCCCACCGGCACGGCATGCGCCTGACAGGCGCGCACCACCCGGTCGATGAAGCGCAAGATCGCGATGCTCAGCCAGTCATAGCGTTCGGCCAGACGCGGGTGAGCGCGGTCGGCGGCGAACAGGAACTGGGTCAGGTCATTGGTGCCGATCGACAGGAAGTCGAGGCGTGGCAATAACAAGTCCAGCACCTCGGCCAGTGCCGGTACTTCGAGCATGGCACCATATTTGACGGCGATGGGCAGCTTCTTTTTCTGCGCCTGCAACCACTCGCGCTGTTTTTCCACCAGTGCGCGGGCTTCCTCATATTCCCACGGCTCCGACACCATCGGGAACATGATGTGCAGCATCTTGCCCGCCCCGGCCTCCAGCAGAGCGCGGGCCTGCGCCTTCATCAGGCCGTCGCGGCCCAGCGCCAGCCGCAGCGCACGCCAGCCCATCGCCGGATTATCCTCCAGCTCTTCCTCGGCATCGCGCTGCATATAGGGCAGCGCCTTGTCACCGCCGATGTCGACCGTGCGGAATATGACCGGCCGGTCGCCCGCGGCATCCAGCACATCCCTGTAAAGCCGCTGCTGCTTTTCCCGCTGCGGCAGGGTGGCCGACACCAGAAACTGGAATTCGGTGCGGAACAGGCCGATGCCGTCGGCCCCGACCATATCGAGCGCCTGCGCATCCTCCCGCAGGCCGGCATTGACCATCAGTTCGATCCGCTGCCCGTCGGTGGTGACGGACGGCAGATCGCGCATCGCGGCAAATTCGGCGCGGCGCTTCTGCGTCACATGCAGCTTGCTCTCGAACGCCTCCTCCATGTCGGCGGTCGGCCGCGTCAGCACGGCATTGGCGCCCACGTCCATCAGGATGAGGTCGCCCTCGCTCACCCGATGGCGAATATCGCGCACGCGGCCCAGCACTGGCACGCCCATGGCGCGCGCGACGATGGTCACATGCGCCGTCAGCGACCCTTCCTCCAGGATGACACCCTTCAGGCGGCGGCGATCATATTCCAGCAGTTCGGCCGGACCCAGGTTGCGGGCAATCAGGATCGTGTCCTGACGCAGGCCCATGGTCGCCGCCGTCCCCAATTGCCCGGACACGATGCGCAGCAACCGGTTGGCCATGTCCTCCAGGTCGTGCATGCGATCCTGAAGCAGCGGATCATCGATCTGGCGCATCCGCATGCGGGTGCGCTGCTGCACATGCTCGATGGCCGCTTCGGCGGTCAGGCCGCTGTCGATCGCCTCGTTGATGCGCCGCGCCCACCCCTCATCATAGGCGAACATCTTGTAGGTTTCCAAAACCTCCTGATGTTCGCCCTCCGTGCCGAATTCGACAGCGCCGGTCATCCGGTCGATCTGCTCGCGCATCCGGGTAAAGGCCGACACGACCCGTTGCCGCTCGGCCTCCGTATCTTCCGCCACCGTATGTTCGATATGGACGCGCGGCTGGTGATAGACGGCATGGCCCCGCGCCATGCCCATCACCAGTTGCAGCCCCTGCATCACCATCGTCCCGGTGTCCTGCACCCGCGAATCCAGCGGGCCGTCATCCGCCAGTTCGGCATTGGCGATGAGTTCGGACATGACCATGGCGACGGTCTGAAGCGCCTCGATCTCCACCTCTTCATATTTGCGCGGCTCGACATGCTGCACGCACAATACGCCGATCGCCCGTTCGCGCCGCACGATCGGCACGCCCGCGAAACTGTGGAACAGTTCCTCACCGGTTTCGGGGCGATAGCTATAATCGGGATGGGCCGCCGCTTCATCCAGGTTCAGCGTATCGACATTGGTCGCGATCAGGCCGACCAGCCCCTCGTTGATCGCCATGCGGGTGACATGGACCGCTTCCTGTTTGAGGCCACGGGTCGCGAACAGCTCCAGCACGCCTTCGCGCACCAGATAGATGGAACAGACCTCGCTCGACAGCGACTCGCCGATAATCTCGACCACCTTGTTGAGTTTTGCCTGCGCACTGGTGCGCGCCGCCATCACTTCCTGAAGGCGAACAAGAATCTGGCGGGCGGCTGCGGCGGGCGAACTCGGCATGGATCAAGCGCTAACAGATTGATGTGCCGCTTTCCAAGGCGTTTCGTGCCTGAGGCATCAATGCCAATTGTTCAGCAGAGGTCATTTGCATGGCGGGTGCAATTCGTACATTCGTTTAACAGCGCAAAAGGGGCGGATACTCGTCCTTCCAGGGAGACGACGAACATGGCGACGCACGGCGACACGATATTCGAACAGGATCTTCTCGACCGGGGCTATTCCCGTCGGCAAATGGCGAAGGCCGCCGCGCTGCTCGGCGCGGGCGCAGCCGCATTGCGCGTAACGGGCGCGGGCGCGCAGCAGGCGGCAAAGGCCGCGATCGGCGCGGTACGCATCGGCGCGAACGAATGCTGGACCGGCCCCTTCCCCGTCGCGGCCGAAGCTGCCTTCAAACTGGTGAAAGAGGGCAATCGATACGAGCCAGACAATGAACATCAGAAACTGTTCGAGGCCGTCGCTTCGGTCGAAGGCATCCCCGCCGATCGCGTCACCGCATGGCCCGGATCGTCTGATCCGCTGAGCCGCGTCGCCGTTGCCTATGCCTCGCCCACGCGCGGCATCGTCACCGCCGACCCGACCTATGAAGCGATCTGGCGCACCGGTGACTGGCTGGGCGCGAAGGTGACGAAGGTGCCGCTGACCAGCGACTATCGCCATGACGTCAAGGCGATGCTGGCGGCCGATCCCAATGCGGGCGTCTATTATATCTGTTCGCCCAACAACCCGACCGGCACCGTCACACCGATCGCCGACATCGAATGGCTGGCCAACAACAAGCCCAAGGATTCGATCCTGGTGGTGGACGAAGCCTATATTCACTGGGTCGATGGTCCCAACGCCGCAAAGCTCGCCGCGACCCGCGACGACGTGCTGATCCTGCGCACCTTCTCGAAACTGTTCGGCATGGCGGGCATGCGCCTTGGCCTCACCTTCGCCAGCCCGGCGCTCATGGAAAAGATGATGCGCTATGACGGCGGTCAGGTGACGGGCATGCTGCCGATGACGGCCGTCGCCTGCGGCACCGCATCGGTCACGCAGGCTGCCCTCATCAAGCAGCGCCGCGCCGAAATGAACGCCGCACGTGAAAAATCGGTCAGCCACCTGAAGGCCAAGGGCATCAAGGTCGTCCCCGGCAGCCAGGCGAACATGTTCATGGTCGATTGGGGCAAGCCCGCCAAGGGCATGATGGATGCGCTGATGGCGCAGAATGTCCAGATCGGCCGCAGCTGGCCCATCTGGCCCAATATCTCGCGCATCTCCGTCGGTTCGATGGAAGAAATGGAAAAATTCAACGCCGCCGTCGACGCGGTGTGGAAAGCCTGATCGAGCCTGCTTTTCGGTACGGCATAAATTTCTCAGATTAAATTCTCAGATTCAGGGGGGCGGTACATTGTGGAAATGTGCCGCCCTTTCGTTTGACCCGATGAATTCAAACAGGAATGTGCAGAGGGACGGACAACATGACCATGATGCTGGAAAAGGAAGCTACCGACGACCTGATCGAACGCGGCTATTCGCGTCGCCAGATCGGTGAAATCGCCGCAATGCTGGGCGCGGGCGTCGCCGCCACGACCATGCTGACCAATCCTGCCCTCGCGCAGCAGCAGGCCGCCCGCGGCATCAAGGGCGCCGTCCGCATCGGTTCCAACGAATGCTGGACCGGCCCCTTCCCCTCGGGCGTTCAGGCGATTCAGGCCGCCGCTTCGGTCGGCAACTGGTATGATCCCGACACCTATCGCGCCGACCTGACCAAGACGGTTTCCGATGTCGAGGGCATTCCCGAAACCCATATCCAGCTGTGGCCCGGTTCGGGCGGCCCGCTGGTCAGCATCGTGGCGGCCTATTGCTCGCCGACCAAGGGTCTGGTGACGGCCGATCCGACGTTCGAATCCGCATGGCGCTCGGCCGACTTCATGAAGGCGCCCATCGCCAAGGTGCCCCAGCCGATCGGCAAGGGCCATGACGTAAAGGGCATGCTGGCCGCCAACCCCAATGCCGGCCTCTATTATATCTGCACGCCCAACAACCCGACCGGCACGATCACGCCGATCGAAGACATCAAGTGGCTGCTGGACAACAAGCCGGCCGGTTCGATGCTGCTGGTGGACGAAGCCTATCTCCATTTCTCCGAAGCGCCCAGCGCCGCTTCGCTGATCGGCGCCCGCAAGGACATCATCGTCATGCGGACCTGCTCGAAGCTGTTCGGCATGGCCGGCATCCGCCTGGGCCTGACCTTCGCCGATCCCGAAGTGCAGAAGCAGATCATGCTGTTCGGCCCTTCGGCCGGCGGCCTGTCGATCACGGCGATGGCCTGCGGCAACGCGGTCTTCAAGGAAGCCGCCCTCATCAAGGCCCGCCGCGCGGAAATGGTCGCGGCCCGCGACGAAACCATCGCCTGGCTGACCAAGAAGGGGATCGAGGTTCAGCCCGGCAGCCAGGCCAATATGTTCATGGTCAACTGGAAGAAGCCGGCCAAGGATATGCAGGCTGCCCTGCTCGCCACCCCGGAAAAGGTGCAGATCGGCCGCAGTTGGGCGATCTGGCCCAACATCTCGCGCGTAACCGTCGGTTCGGCCGAGGACATGAAGAAATTCTGCGCCGCCGTGGATCGCGTCTACAAGGCGTAAGCGCTCGCTTTTTGAACGATGAAAAAAGGGCGTCCGGTTCTACCGGGCGCCCTTTTGCTTTGCGCGCCGCCCGCCATATCGGGCCTGAAACGCGACGAAGCGGTCCCCGGCCCCGCCTCTGGTAAGCTCTCGTTAGGGATTTTGGCGCGACATTTGGGGCATCCCCGTCCATCCTTTTTGGGAAAGATCATGCGCGGCCTCGCCTCTGCCTTCATCGACAGCGCCTTTGGCCGCGATGCACAGGGCCGCGCATTGTTCATGCCCTTTGGCATGATGGGCGCACAATATCGCATCCCCGACGCCCGATCGGCCGCGCGGCTGCGGCTGGGCGTCGCCTGCATGATGCCGCTTGCCCTGTGCCCGATCATCGGCTTGGCGCTGCTGGTCATACTGCCCCGGTCGCTACGATCCGGCCATGATGCGGCGTTATGGCTGTTCACAGGCGGCAGCTTTCTGGCCTTCTTCGCCCTCTACACCGCCTGGACCTTTGCCTCCACACGCGGCATGGAGCGGATCGATGCCGCCGCGCGCAGCCTGCCCGACCTGCTCGATCCCGAACAGGAGATTATCCGCCGCCTGCTCGACCGGTTCCGCCCGCCCCGCACCGCCTGCATGGCGCAGACATTGGGCGTACAGGCAGGTTTCGCCTGCCAGATGGTGCTGCGCGGTCGCGCGCAGCAGGCCGGCCTGCCCGCGCCGCTGATCGAACTCGCGACCACCGACGGGCAACTGCGCTATTTCGGCGACGCGCTGAACGGTCGCCTTGCCGAAGACCCTGACTCGCTTTGGGCAATATTGGGGGACGGCGCCCCTGCCACCGATCTGGCGCACCAGTTTCGCGACATGACCGATGCCTGCGTGGGTGACGACCCGGAATATGCGGCGCAGATCGATTTGCTGCAACGCCACTGGACCTCGACCGCGCGGCTGCTGCAACAGCGCGGGATCCTGCTGGAGCTATGGCCGGGCCTGTTCGCCCGGTCGATGCAGCGATGGCTGGCCGACCGGGACGGCGACGGCACACAGGCGGTTCAGGCCTTCATGCGCGCCGCCATCGGCATGTCAAAGATCGATCCGGCCGAAATATTGGTGCCCGATACGACCCCCGCGCCGGTCAGGCGCTCGCCGCCGATGTCTCGCACAAGGCCTTGAACTGTTCGGCCATCTGATCCCAGCCGGGGTGGAAACCCATTTCCTCGTGCCGACGTTTGGCCTCCACATCCCAATGGCGCGCGGTCGCCGTAAATCGGGTGCCCTCGCCCTCATCGGCAAAGGTCCAGATCGCCGTCAGAAAGGGCGTCTGGGGAATCCAGCCGGACGCATAGGCATCGGTCGTCACGACCCGTTCTTCCGGCACGACCTCCAGAAAAATCCCTTCCATCGGTCCGGTGTCCTCACCATCCGGGCCATACATGCGGACCGCGCTGCGCCCGCCCGGCCGCATATCTTCCTCCACCACCTCGGCCCGCCAGGGCTTGGGACAGAACCATTCGTCTTTCAGGTCGGTCCACACTTTCCAGCAGATCGCGCGCGGCGCGGCGATGTGGCAGGTGACGAACAATTCATGTTCGGCTGCGCTCATGCCTCTTCTCCTTCGGACGCACCCTTGCATCCCGCCAGCGCAAACATCGCGCCCTGCGGATCGACCGCCTGAACGATCCAGGTGCCGCCGGGCACCTCCACCGGCCCCTGCAAGACGGTGCCTTTGCCCGCCTTCACCCGGTCGACCGCCGCATCGATGTCGCCGACATTGAAGTAAAACAGCCAGGCCGGAACCGGCACCTGTTCGGGCCGGGGCATGATGCCGCCGCTCATATCGGCCATGTCGGTGCCGCCGGTCTGGGACACAAGCTGATAGCTGCCCATCGGCCCCATATCCATCGCCTCGCCCGTCGCCCAGCCGAACTGGGCGGTGTAAAAGCCAAGATCGGCGTCGAAATTGCCGGAATATAGCTCATGCCAGCCGACCTGACCCGGCTCCATCGGGGATGCCGCCTCCATCTCCTCGTCGCTCTCGCCCTTCATCAGCATGAAGATCGCGCCGCCCGGATCGCTCATCACGGCAAAGCGGCCGACGCCGGGAATATCCTCCGGCGCGCGCTTCACGCTGCCCCCGGCGGCGCTCAGCCGTGCGACATCGGCATCGACATCGGCCGATCCGACATAGCCACCCCACCAGGGCGTCATGCGGCAATCCTTCGCCTCGGCCGGGATCGCCATGATCCCGCCGACCGGCCCCGCCTCGTTCGACAGCAGATAATAGGGTTCGCCCACGTCGCCGGCGAAGGGCGCATGAGCCCACCCCACCACATCGCCATAAAAGGTCAGCGCCGCGTGCAGATCGCTGGTCATCAGTTCATACCAGAAGAATGTGCCGGTCCTGTCCGCCATGGTCCGTCTCCTGCAAAAAGGGGTTATGCCTTCGCGTCGAGCAACACCTCGAAACCGCCATAGATCAGGCGCGCGCCGGAAAAGGGCATGTCCTCGCCCTCCTTGGGCTGCATGCGCGGATCGGCCATCACCTTTTCGGCGCCGGCGTCGCGCGTGGCCTTGTCGGGCCATTCGATCCAGGAGAAAACAACATCCTCATCCTCCTCAGCGACGACGGCGGTGCGGAAATCATTGACCTTGCCCGGCTTGATGTCGTTGGCCCAGCATTCCACGATGCGCAGCGCACCATATTCGATGAAGATCGGCGCGGCAAAGGCGGCAACCTCCTTATATCGCTCCTTATTGCCCTTGGGCACCGGGATCACGAAACCGTCCATATAGGCCATCATCTCTCTCCTGCTTTTATACGCTCCGCCCGCCCTTCATTCATTCAGTCATTCTTGTTCGCAGCCAGCGCCGCTTCCACATCCATCCAGACGCTGTCCCACATATGTCCGTCCAGATCGGCAAAGCCGCGGCTGTACATAAAACCATAATCCTGCACCGGATTGGGTTCGGTGCCACCCATCGCCAACGCCCGTTCGACGAAATCGTCCACCGCCTGCCGATCGACGGCCGTCAGCGCCAGACCGATCTGCGCCACCTCATGCGCGTTTGCGATGGGGCGGGGTGTGAAGGTGGCGAAACGCTCGCGCGTGGTGAGCATAGCATGAATCGTGTCGGAAAAGCTGATCATCTGCGACGTATCGTCGGCAAAATCATCGTTCCGCACCGCGCCCACCGCTTCATAGAAGGCGATGGCAGCGGGCAGGTCCCCGACCGGCAGATTAACGAAAATCATCCTGGGCGCTGTTTGATCCGACATCCTGCCTGCTCCTGAAAACCGTTCGCGCAACGTACATGAGCGGGGTCCGTTCTTTCGAATCACCCGCCGATGCACTGGACCTCAGCGGGGACCGCTGATCCATGTCCATCATGCGCGAAACGGTGCCGGGGCCAAAATGCTTTACCGACCTGCGCGCCGACCCGCCCGGTATCAGCGCCAATATGGCGACATGGCCGACCGGAGAAGCCGGAAGCGCCCGGCATCCTCATCCCTCAATGCGCCGACGACAATTTCATGAGGATCAGACCGGACAGGATCAGCCCCGCCGCAATCAGGCGCATCAGGCTGATCGCCTCTCCCAGAAAGGCGATGCCGACCGCAAAGGCACCCAGCGCCCCGATCCCGGTCCAGATCATATAGGCGGTGCCGAGCGGCAGGCTGCGCATCGCGAACGACAAGAGCGCAAAACTCGCACCCATCCCGGCCAGCGTGATCAGGCTGGGGATCGGGCGCGTAAACCCCTGCGACTGTTTCATCGCAAAGGCCCAGATGATTTCCAGCAGTCCGGCGAATATCAACGCAATCCAGGCCATGAAACGGCTCCCTTCGCAAGAGAGCCGGGCCGTCCCGGACTTGAAACCCGGTGCAGAAACATGCCGCCGGGGGAGGACGTGGCCTCGCTTGCAGGCAAGATAGCCCCCTCCTCCCCCGACGGCAAGGGGCTTAGTGCGCGCCGTTCAGCATCGCGAACACAGCGTCAAACTCGCCGCGCTTCGTCGCCTCGCTCAGGAACTTCACGCGCTCGACATGAATCTCGGCCGGGGTCGGCTGTTGCCGGATCAGGCCCATCGTTTCGGCGATGAAATCGGCCAGCGGCATCATCTGCGGATTGTCGGCATGGCCGGGCATCAGGTCGGTCTGCACGCCCGGCGGCACGATCTCCACCACATCGACGCTCGTGTTCTTGAGCTGCGCGCGCATCGCCAGCGACCAGCCATGGATCGCCGCCTTGGTCGCGTCATAGGTCGGCGTCGCGACCAGCGGTACGAAGGCAAGGCCCGACGACACGGTGACGATCGTCGCATCCTTCTGCGTCAGGAAATGCGGCAACAGCGCATGGGTCAGACGGATCGGTCCCAGCAAGTTGGTGGCGATGGTCGCCTCTGCGGTGGGCAGATCGATCTTGTCCTCCGCCACCATGATGCCCGCATTATGCACCACGACGTTGAGCGCCGGAAAATCCGCGATCAGCGCGCTGGCGAAATCCTCGAGCGCCTGCGCATTTTCCATGTCGATGGTCCGCGCGATCATGCCGGGATGATCGGCGACGATGGCATCCAGCGCCGCCTGACGACGGCCCGCGATAATCACCTGATTGCCCGCTTCATGCCATTCATGCGCCAGCGCCGCGCCGATGCCCGATCCGCCGCCGGTGATGAGGATGGTGTTACCTGAAATTTTCATGGGTCTGGCTCCTTGTTTCATTGGCCTGACCAGAAGATGGTCTCTATACTCTCTTTTGGAAAGAAGGCACCCTAAAGTACCATACGTACCACGAGGTAAGAAATGACAAATCCGCTGGAAAGTCGCTTTCATCCCGATGATATTGCCGCCGCCCATCATCTGATGGAGACGGAATCACCGGCCGAAATCGACCCGCGCATCGAACGACTCGTGGATGATCTGATCGGGCGCATCGCCGACAAATGGACATTGCTGGTGCTGGAGTTGCTGGAGGAGCGCGGCACGCTGCGCTTCTCGGAGATCGGCCGACTGGTGGAGGGCATCAGCCAGAAGATGCTGACTCAGACTCTGCGCCAGATGGAGCGCGACGGCCTTGCCACCCGCACCGTCCACCCTGTGGTCCCGCCGCGTGTCGATTACGCGCTGACCCCACTCGGCAACAGTCTGAGCGCCGCCTTTTGCGGTGTATGGGTCTGGGCCGAGAAGCATCTCGACACGATAGAGGCCGCGCGCCGATCCTTCGACGCGCGAACCTGAATCTCATCCGCCGGTAAGCGGCAATGGCGCAACCGGCAGCTTGGGCGCGGCAGGCGCCGGGGCTGGCGGATTGGGAACGACCGGCGGCGGCACGCGAATGGCGGGCGCGGCGGGATAAGGCGTGGCTGCATTGGGAGCAGCCGGTCCCGGAACATCCTCAAAGGATGCACCAGCGGGCGCTTCGGACGGCGGCGGCAGCGGCGACACATAGCCCTCCGGCGGCGCTTCGCCCGGCGGCTTGGGCGGCGGCGGCAGCGGCGTGGGCGACAGGGTGAGCGTCACATTGCCGCCAAAGCGCGACTGCCATTCCGCCAGCCGCCGCAGATAATCGGCATAGGCGGCATAGAAATCCTGAAACGGCTTTTCCAACGCCGTCAGCGCTTCGGGCGCGTAGGCGAGCAACTGGCTGGACGGCATGGCCAGCATCTTTGCCCCGACCTCGATCGCGACCGGGCAAAAACTCTTGGTCACGGGCGGCAGCGAAAAGAAATTATAGACGACGGTATTCAACCGCTCGCGCTGGCTCAGGCCATTGCTGGAACTGCCGAACGCATATTTATAGTTGCGATCCACCGCCGCATTGGCCTCCGCCAATATCGGCCCATGGACATGGAGCAGGCGATTATATTGCGTGCGCGCCAGATCACCGCTGTCATGACAGCCCAGCGCCGCGACGTTCAGCGCCATGCGGACATGCCACAGCGCCGTGTTCGACGTGACGCCGCGATTGGGGGTCAGATATTTGCCGCTATCGTCAACCTCGGGGATCATCATATCCTCGACCGCGCCCATGGGCGGCGTCGGCATGATGGTCGGCACGACCGGCGGTGGCGGCGTAGGCGGCGGCGGCGGTGGAGGCGTTGAACAGGCCGCCACTACCGCCAGTGAAACGAGGGAAAGACGGCCATAATAACGGCGCACAAATGACATCAACTTCTCCGGTGGGCTTGTGTCCCGGTCATGCCGGGTTGCGCCAGCCGAGGGAATAAGCGTGAACTTCGCTTTGCCGCAACCCTTCAGGCGGCTCGTCGTTCCAACGCCTGCGCCGCTTCGTCCATCAACTGGGCGATGATGTCGGCCACCGGCTCTTCCTTGCTGACCATGCCGACCGACTGACCCGCCATCAGCGATCCGCCCTCTACGTCGCCGTCGATCACCGCCTTGCGCAGGGCGCCCGCCCAATAATGTTCGATCTGAAGCTGCGCTTCCATCATGTCGACGGCGCCGCTGTCCAGCAGGTTGGCGACTTCGCGCTGCTTGGCGGTAAAGGCTTCGGTCCCGGCATTTTTCAGCGCGCGGACGGGAATGACCGGCAGGCGCGGGTCGATCTGTACGCTGGCGACGGCATCGCGGGCCGATGCGCGGAAAAACGCCTTTTTGAAGGCGGGATGGGCTATGCTCTCGCTCGCGCAGGCGAAACGGGTGCCAAGCTGCACCCCGGCCGCGCCCATTTCCAGATAGGCGGCGATCGCCTCGCCCCGGCCGATGCCGCCCGCGACGAAGACCGGCACCTGGCTCGCCATTTCAGGCAGTATTTCCTGCGCCAGTACGCTGGTCGCGACCGGGCCGATATGGCCGCCCGCTTCCATGCCTTCGACCACCAGCGCGTCGACGCCGGACCGCACCAGCTTCTTCGCCAGCGCCAGCGCCGGGGCGAAACAAATGAGCTTGGCGCCATTGGCCTTGATCGCCTCGATACTGCCCTTGGGCGGCAGGCCGCCGGCCAGCACGACATGGGTCACGCAATGTTTCGCGCACACCTCGATCAGGTCGAACAGCATCGGGTGCATGGTGATGAGGTTCACACCGAAAGGCTTGCTCGTCAGCGCCTTGGTCGCCGCGATTTCCGCGTCCAGCAATTCGGGCGTCATCGCCCCGCATGCAATCACGCCAAAACCGCCCGCATTGGAAATGGCCGACACCAGATGCCGCTCGGAAACCCAGCTCATCGCCCCGCACAGGATCGCCGTCTCGCAACCCAGAAATTGCGTGCCGCGGGCCATCAAAGAAGCGAGTTTGGCGGTGGTCATATTTCAGCCTTCAAGAATCAAAAAAGCCATCCCCAGCCCAAAGACCGGGAGATGGATCCCCGCCTTCGCGGGGATGACGGGCAATGTAAAGAAGAACCCGGCTTGATCGATATTTGGCTCAGGCCGAGGCGAAAATGTCGCTTTTCGAGAACCGGCGCGCAGCGTGCTTAAAGCACGTGAGCACCGGAAGCGCAGAAAAGTGGCATTTGCAGCCCGGCATCAGCCAAATAGCGATTAAGCCGCCGGGGCGTCGAGACCATAGGCGGTGTGGAGAACACGCACAGCCAGTTCGGTTTCGTCCTCGTCGATCAGCACCGAAACCTTGATCTCGCTGGTGGAGATGGCTTCGATATTGATGCCGCGTTCGGCCAGCGTCTTGAACATGGTGGCGGCGACGCCCGGATGGCTGCGCATGCCAACGCCCACGACGCTGATCTTGGCGACCTGCGTATCGGTGATGATACGGCGGAAACCGATCTCTTCCTTCAAACCTTCGAGAATGTCGACGCTGCGGGCCAGGTCGGCGCGCGGCACGGTGAAGGTGACGTCCGTCTCTTCCTTCTCCTTGCTGTCATTCTGGATGATCATATCGACGTTGATCGCCGCATCGGCCAGCGGGCCAAAGATGCTGGCGACGGCGCCCGGCTTGTCGGGCACGCGGGTCACGATGATCTTCGCCTCATTCTTGTCATGGGCGATGCCGGTGATGAGTTGACGTTCCATCTTCGTTTCCTTGAGCTTGGCTTCCAGTTCCTCGTCGCTCACGATCAGCGTGCCGGGCAGGTCGTCCTGGGTGGGATCATCGAAGGAAGAAAGAACCTGAACGACGACGCCTTCCTTCATGGCGAGGCCGACCGAGCGGGTCTGAAGCACCTTGGCGCCGACCGACGCCAGTTCCAGCATTTCCTCATAGGTGACGAGGTCCAGCTTGCGGGCGCGCGCCACGATGCGCGGGTCGGTGGTGTAGACGCCATCGACGTCGGTGTAGATGTCGCAGCGATCGGCCTTGACCGCCGCGGCCACCGCCACCGCCGAAGTGTCCGAACCGCCACGGCCCAGCGTCGACACGCGGCCATCGGCCATCATGCCCTGAAAACCGGGGATTACCGCAACCTGTCCTGCGCCCATCGCCGACAGCAGCGCGCCAGTATCGATCTTTTCCACCCGCGCCTTGGCATGGGCTTCGGTCGTGCGGATCGGCAACTGCCAGCCGAGCCAGCTACGGGCATCCACGCCCATGGCTTTCAGCGTCATGGCCAGCAGGCCGCTGGTGATCTGCTCACCCGCCGCAACCACGACATCATATTCAGCCGGATCGTACAAAGGCGACGCTTCCTTGCAGAAACCGACCAGCCGGTCCGTCTCGCCGGCCATGGCCGAAACCACCACCGCAACCTCATGCCCCTGTTCGACGACATGTTTGACACGCGCTGCGACGTTGCGAATTCGCTCCATCCCCGCCATGGAGGTGCCGCCGAACTTCATCACGATGCGCGCCATTTGCTTGTCGAACCTTGCTGGTTGTAAGAAAGAAAATGTCCCAAAAGGGCGAAAACGGCGCTCCTATTAGCAGCGGATACGGATATGGCAAGCAACGCAAGCATAGACATGGGCATCAATCAGGGCGGCACGATCGACCCGAATGAGGCCGCGCATTTCGGCACCATGGCCGCTGACTGGTGGAACCCCAACGGTTCCAGCGCGATGCTGCACAAGCTGAACCCCGTGCGCCTGGCCTATATCCGCGCCGCGATCGACGCGCATTGGCCGGGAAACAGCCAGTCTTTTCATCCGCTTGCCGGGCGACGCGCGATCGACGTCGGCTGCGGCGCGGGCCTGCTGACCGAACCGCTCGCCCGCCTTGGCGCCACCGCCACCGGCCTTGACGCCGCGCCCGAAAATATCGCCGCCGCCAGCGCCCATGCACAGGCGCAAGGGCTGACCATCGATTATCGCGCGACCCCGGTCGAAGACATTGCCGACTCCGGTTTCGATCTCGTCACCTCGATGGAGGTGATCGAACATGTCGCCGACCCGGCCGCTTTCGTCGCTGCGCTGGCCGGCAAACTGGCACCCGACGGCCTGATGATTCTCTCCACGCCCAACCGTACGCCCCTGTCCCGCCTCGCCATGATCACCGTGGGCGAAAGCATCGGCGGCATCCCCAAGGGGACGCATGACTGGCATAAATTCATCACGCCGGATGAACTGACCGCCCTGCTCGACGCTGCGGGCCTTGAAGTCACCGACTCGACCGGTCTCTCCTTCGATCCGGGGCGCGGCTTCATCCTCTCGCCCAACAAGGCGATCAACTATCTGCTGACCGCCCGGCACAAGAGTTGAGGCCAATGCCGCGCGATCCCCATGTCGACGCCTATATCGGGAAACAGGCCGACTTCGCGCAGCCCATCCTGCACCATATCCGCGCGCTGATGCACGCCGCCTCCCCCGACATGGGGGAGGCGATCAAATGGAGCATGCCCTTCTTCACCTATAAGGGGCAGAATCTGGCCAATATGGCCGCGTTCAAGGGTCATGCCGCCTTCGGCTTCTGGCATGACAAAGTAGCGCGGGATGATGCCAGCGGCGACGCAATGGGGCAGTTCGGCAAGTTGACCACCCTGACCGACCTGCCCCGGGATGATCAGATTGCCGCCCTCATCCATAAGGCCATGGCCCTGATCGATGCAGGCGACAAGCCACGCACCGGACCCAAAGCCCCCAGGCCGCCGCTGCCGGTCCATCCGGCGCTTCAGGCCGCACTGGACGCCAATCCTGCCGCATCCGCCGTCTGGGCGGCCTTCCCGCCCGGCAAGGTCCGCGACTATTGCGAATGGATCAACGAAGCAAAGACCGACGCCACCCGCGACAAACGCATCGCGCAGGCGGTCGAATGGATCGCCGACGGCAAAGCCCGCAACTGGAAATATGATAAGCGGTAAAAACCTTACCCGTTCCCCTCATTGCCCCGCCGGCGCATAGGTCCAGTTCTGCGCGCCGCTGCCATCCATCTTCGACGTTTCCGCCATCAAGAGCCGCCCCTCGCGCCAATATCGAATGCGTTGGGGATAATCATGATCGGGATTGGCGAATATGATGTCGCGCACGCCCTGCTCCACCACGGGGAAGACCGTCTCCGCCCCGCCCTCGGGCGCGGCATGAAAGCTCAGCGTTCCGTCGCCCGCTCGCACGATCCGCATGACCTCCCACGATCCCAGACTCTCGCCCCGGCCCGTCCGCCCGACGCCGATCATCGTGCCGCCGCGCGGCAGGGTCCAGACTTCCTCGCTCCAGCGGTCGCCGCGTTCCTGCTGCCATTCGCCGGTCAGCCAGTCGGGCAGATCGGCCGCGCGTGCCGGGACGCCCACCGCCATCATCAGCGCCGCCGCGATCATCGAAACGCACCTCTTCACCGCCATCACCCTCTGTCCAGACCTTTGTCCGCGCGCTAAGGAGCGCCCGTCACCCCGCTATTACGGACCGGCCAGCGCGCCGGGCAAGGATGAAATTCATGACTTTCCGCATGCCTGCCGAATGGGCGCCCCATGACTGGACCTGGATCGGCTTTCCGACCAACCCGGCCGAATGGCCCGGCGCGTTCGACGGCGCCCGGCGTCAGATCGCCGATTTCGCCAGCGCCCTGCATGCCGATGGCCGGGGGGAGGAAGTCCGCCTCGTCGTCGCCAATGAACAGGATGCCGCCACCGCCCGCGCCCTCGTCGCCCCCGGCGTCACCATCATCGTCCATAAGCTGGGCGACATATGGCTGCGCGACACCGCGCCCATCGCCGTGCTGAACGGCACGCAGGATCGCGCCCATGGCCGCGCTCTGGTCGATTTCGGCTTCAACGGCTGGGGCGGCAAGTACCAGATGCCCGGCGACGAGGACATTGGCGCCCGCCTTGCCGCGACCACCGGCCTCGCCACCTCGACCCAGAACTGGGTGCTTGAAGGGGGCGCGATCGACACCGACGGCACCGGCCTGTTCGTCACCACCGAACAATGTCTGCTCAACCCCAATCGCAACCCCGACCTTGACCGGGGCAAGATCGAAACGCTGCTCGCCGGCAGCCTTGGCCTGTCCGACATGCTGTGGCTGGGCGACGGCCTGCTCAACGATCATACCGATGGCCATGTCGACAATCTCGCCCGCTTCGTGGGGACGGGCCTGCTGGCGCTGCCCATCGCGTCGACGCCGGACGATCCCAACGCTGCCCTTTATGCCGACGCCCGCGCCCGCGCGAAGGCGCATGGCGTGGAAGTGGTCGACATCCCCTCACCCGGCCTTGTCGAGGTGGACGGTGAGGCCATCCCGGCCAGCTACATGAACTTCTATGTCGGCAATGCCGCCGTCATCGTCCCCATTTATGGCCGCCCGAACGATCAGGCCGCGCTCGACGCGCTGCGCCCCTTCTTCCCCGGCCGTGACATCATCGGCCTGCGCAGCGATTCCATCCTATCGGGCGGCGGCAGCTTCCATTGTTGCAGCCAACAGATGCCGACGCTGGTTTGATATAAGCAAACGATCATTGCACATCCCCGCGCACCGGCGCACCCTGCCAACCGAACCGGCAGGAGTCGCCGGACCGGGAGACAAGACCATGATCGCAACGCCCTTTCGCGCCATCCTTGCCGTCGCTCTGCTGACCGGCGCCACCGCCTCCACCGCGCAACTGGGCGGCGGGTTGGGCGGCCTGCTCGGCGGCGCCATGCCCAACATCGCCTCTGTCGGCGCGGGCAATGCGGCGGGCGTGCTGAGCTATTGCGTCAAGAACAAGCTGGTCAACGCCACCAGCGCCTCCTCCATCCTCGGCAAGCTGACCGGCAAGCCCGGCGTCACCGAATCGAGCGGCTTCAAACTGGGCCAGCAAGGCACGATCAAGACCGACAACAGCGCCCTTTCCCTCAGTGCGCTCAAGTCCAAGGCGAAGACAAAGGCCTGCGACCTCGTCCTCAACCACGCCGGCTCGCTGATCTAAAGCGACCCGCACCCCCATCATCCCCGGTGGCGCGGGCGCATGACATTCCCTATATGGCGGCCATTCCCCGCCATGGAGTGCCACAATGACCCGCGTGACCGTCGCCGCCCTGCAACTCGCCTTTTCGGACGACATGGCCGACAATATCGCCCTGGTCGCCGACCATGTGGCAAAGGCTGCAGCGCGCGGGGCCAAGATCATCCTGCCCCCCGAATTGTTCGAAGGGCCGTATTTCTGCCGGGTCGAGGATGAAGCGCTGTTCGACCGCGCCCACCCCACCGACAGCCACCCCGCGGTGCAGGAAATGCGCAAGCTGGCAAAGGATCTGGGCGTCTATATCCCCACCAGCTATTTTGAGCGGGACGGCCATCATTATTACAACTCGCTCGCCATGATCGACGACGCGGGCGAGATCATGGGCGTCTATCGCAAGAGCCATATTCCCGACGGTCCGGGCTATGAGGAAAAATATTATTTCCGCCCCGGCAATACGGGGTTCAAGGTGTGGCCGACCCGGTACGGCACCGTCGGCGTCGGCATCTGCTGGGACCAATGGTATCCCGAAACCGCGCGCTGCATGGCGCTGATGGGCGCGGAAATGCTGTTTTATCCCACCGCCATCGGCTCCGAACCCTATGATGCCGACCTCGACACCAGCCGCATGTGGCGCCGCGCCATGATCGGCCACGCGGTCAGCAATTGCATGCCTGTCATCGCCGCCAACCGCATCGGGGAGGAAGACGGCCAGAAATTCTACGGCCACAGCTTCATCAGCGACCAGTGGGGCGATTTCGTCGCGGACGCGGATGCAAAGGACAGCGGCGCCCTCGTCGCCACGCTCGACCTGGCGCAGGCCAAGATCCACCGCGCCGGCATGGGCTTCTTCCGCGACCGCCGCCCCGAACTCTACACCCGCATCGCGCAGGATATCTGACCCAAATCGGGGATTCCTCCCCCCCTTTGCTCCGTTCGCTTCGAGCGAAGTCGAGAAGCCATTATCGCATCGTCGGCGTTTCTCGACGACGCTCGAAACGAACGGAATCCGGGTCAGTGATGTAACGCAGTCATCCCACCAGCACCGCCACGACACGCCACTGGTCGCCCTGCCGCTCCAGCGTCACCGTCTCCACCGTCTCGCCCCCATTGGCAGAGCTGCTGGCAAAGCGCGTGCGGAACTTCACCACCTCATATCCGTCGGGCGGCGCGGGCAGATTCTGCTGGCTCAACAATGTGCGCGATTGCGCCATGCCCAGCGGCGCCCGCACCTTTTCCGACACCTGCGTCCACAGCGCCAGCGAGTTGAGCTTGCGAAAGGCCGATCCGGTTTCCTGATAGGCGTCGGCCCAGCGGCTTTCGTCCAGCAGCGTCAGAAAGGCGCGCGCCTTATCCACCACCTCTGCATTGATCTCGCCGGTGGCCGCCTCCTGCGCGGCGACGGGCGTGGACGAAGGGAGCGGAGCGGCATCCGGCAGCGCAGCCAGCGCCAGCAGGCCAAGAACAAATGTCATGCAAAGACCTCCTATGATGAACGGGGTAGGCATGGGAAAGCGGCGATCCGCCCGCTCCCCGACCCGGCCCGCGCCGTCGACCGGCGCACCCTCACCATCCGTCACAGCCCCGGCCGCGTCCTCCCCGATTTCCTCGGCCCCATGATTTTCAGGGTACGGACCGGAGGCCGCCAGCACCGCATCACCACCCTCCGCCGCCAGCAACAGCCGCGCCGCTTCCCGGCTGCTCGACACCGCCATCTTGCGCCGTGCATCGCGCAGCCGCTCATTGATCGTATGCACCGACAGCCCCAGCGCCCGCGCAATCGACTTGGCATCATGCCCCCGCACCATCAGGCGCAGCGTCTGCTTCTCCTTCTCGGTCAGGGACAGCGCGGCATCGATCATCGGCATGGTCATGCCCGCGAAATTAGGCCAGGGATGAGGGAAGGCCTACCCCAAAAAATTTGGGTGGATGGGGGGAGTTGGTAGCTTGTCTGCTTTGCGCGAATTTGGCTATCCCGCCAGCCTACATCGTTCTCGGAAGCAGGCGTTGGATCAAGCCAGTGACTCGACTTCCCCCAAAAAATCCCCAAGATGAAATACATGGAATTTTACGCATATATTGACGAAGCTGGTGATGAAGGCATTACCAAGCTCCGTGACAAGAAGAACGGCGAACCGGGTGGGCAATCACGATGGCTGGTGCTTGGCGGTATCTTGGTATCGAGCGAAACTGATAAAACCCTACCCAAAATTCGTGACGAAATTGTGAGCCTCTTTCCCAAAAAGAAAGGGAGAGACTTACATTTCCGTGAACTCAAACATGAGCAGAAGGTGGTTGCCGTCGATACCATCGCATCGAAACGCATTGGGGTTTGCGGAATTTGCTCTTGCAAAGAAACACTCTTGGATGGAGGCAAGTTTGAGAAGCTTTTTCAGCAGAAGGGCCACCTCTATAACTATCTGACCCGCCTCCTTCTTGAGCGTCTCACTACGGCAGTAGCTAAGGAAAGTAGGCGCGCTGGTGCGCAAGCTCGACTAAACGTCGTCTTTTCGCGGAGAATGAACACAGATTATCACGCCATGCGCAATTATCTTATACTGATGCGTGATGGAAAGGAAAAGCAGCAACCGATCAGGAGCATAAATTGGTCGGTTTTCTCTCCGGATGATATCTGGGTTGAAAATCACTCACGTTGGGCTGGATTACAATTAGCCGATGTGGCGACCAGTTCTATTTTTAACGCACTCGAGCCAAATTTCTACGGCAAGTATGAACCGCGTTACGCACTTACTTTAGCAAAACGGTTTCTATCATCGAATAGATCTCTGCTTGACTGTGGAATGACACTTATTCCACGGTTCTCGTCATGCCCGCTCGATAATGACCAACGCGAATTCATCAAAGAATTACAAAAAATGTGGCAGGCCCCCGGGCCTTGATTCACATCTACTAGATGCTGCTGCTCGAAAGCAACTCGGGCTTTTTCCGACGCATGCCTGCCGTGAACGCACATAGAACAAATCATAAGCAAATGCAAGACTGAGAAGCGGCTGAGCAACGCCCCCCCACTGTCCTACACCCCCGTCATCCGTCACCCTGCCCGGCATGACCGACTCATCCGATCCCCTTCACTTCACCCCCGTCCCGCGCCATCGTTCGGGGGCGCGGGGGTGGACAGCCGATGCGCAGCATGCGTTCATCGATGCCCTGTCCCGATGCGGCGTTGTCGCCGCCGCCGCGCGCAGCGTGGGCTGCTCGCCGCGCTCCGCCTATCTGTTGCGGCAAAGGCCGGATGCGGAAAGTTTTGCCGCCGCCTGGGACTGGGCAATCGAAATGGGGCTGGATGAAAGCCGCGCCCGCGCGCTCGCCCTCATCCTCGACCGGGAGCAGACGACCACAACCCTCCGTAACGGCTATACTCTCATCCATACCCGCCCCGCGACCCGCGTCATGATGGCGGCGCTGCGCGCCCTCGATGCCGAACGCAGCGGCCTGCGCAACCTGATGCCCCATCGCCAGCGCATGGCCGCGCGCGACGCCGCTACCGACGCTGCCCACCATCCTGAAACGACGCAGGACAGGCCCGCTCCCGCCCCTTCCCCTGAACCCGCAAAAGCCTTGGCCACCCGCAAAAAGACCGGCGCAACCTCCAGAGCCACCCCCCGGTCGCCACGGGTGGATTTGTTATGATATGTCGTGGGTAGGAAATAAAAAGTCGAAATCGCCGGGAAATATGCGAAGCTAAGCGCCGATCATCCTACAGGAGACGCGCTTCCCATGACGACCTCCCGCCGCGATTTCCTCGCCGCCGGCTCCTCTGCCCTTGCCCTCTCTGCCCTGCCCGCCAGAGCCATCGCCGCCGCAACCGGCACGCCGGACGCCCGTGCCGAAGCAACCCTTTCCGACATGGCCGAAGCGATGCTGGCCGACGCGCCCGAAACCGCCAGCGGCCTTGGCATCGACACCGGCGCTCGCCTCGCGCTCAAGAGCAGATTGGGCGACAAAAGCCCGGCGGGTCAGGCGCTGATCGCAACCCATGTGCAGGACCGGCTCGCCACCCTGCGCACCATCGACATGAAGGCGCTCTCCCCCGCCACCCGCACCGATGTGGAGGTCGCCCTCGCCGCCCATGAACTGGCGGCGGCGGGCTTCGCCTTCCCCTTTGGCGACATGGCGATGATGAACAGCAACTGGTCCTATCGCAACGCCCCCTATGTCGTGGCGCAAAATACCGGCGCCTTTGTCGAAACGCCCGATTTCCTCGACAGCAACCATGGCATCGCCACCCCCGCCGATGCCGACGCCTATCTCACCCGCCTGACCGCCTATGCCGCCAATCTGGATGGAGAGACGGAGCGGCTGAAGCATGACGCGGCGATCGGCGTCGTCGCCCCCGCCTTCCTGCTCGACAAGACGCTGAAGCAGATGACGAGCGTTCAGGGCCAGCCCGTCGATCAGTGGGTGCCCGTCGCCTCCCTCGCCCGCCGGACGAAGGACATGGCCGGCGACCCTGCGGGCAAGGCCGCAAGCATCGTGCGCGATAAGGTCGCCCCTGCCCTCGCCCGACAGGTCGCCGAGTTGCAGCGTCAGCGCGCCACCGCCACCATGGATGCGGGCGTGTGGAAACTCCCCGATGGCGAAGCCTATTATCGCTGGGCGCTACAGGCCGGGACGACCACCCGCATGGCCCCGGAGGAGGTGCATAAGCTGGGCCTCGATCAACTCGCCGCCCTCCAGTCGCAGATGGACGGCATCCTCAAGTCGCTGGGCATGACGAAGGGGACGGTCGGCGAACGCATGACCGCCATGGGCAGCGATCCGCGCTATCTCTTCCCCAATGACGATGCCGGGCGGCAGCAGATATTGTCCTTCATCGATGGCCGCCTCACCGACATCCGCACCCGCCTGCCCCGCGCCTTCGCCACGCTGGTCCCGGCAAAGCTGGTGGTGAAGCGCGTGCCGGTGGAGATAGAGGCCGGCGCGCCGGGTGCCTATGCCGGCGCGGGCGCCATCGACGGCAGCACGCCGGGCAACTATTATATCAACCTGCGCGACACCAGCATCTGGCCGCGCTACTCGCTGCCCACGCTCTGCTATCATGAGGGGATACCGGGCCATATCTGGCAGGGCGAATATACCTATAAGCTGCCTCTGATCCGCTCGCTCCTCGCCTTCAACGCCTATAGCGAGGGCTGGGCGCTCTATGCCGAACAATTGGGCGACGAACTGGGCGCCTATGACGGTGATGCCGCCGGGCGGCTGGGCTACCTCCAGTCCATCGCCTATCGCTGCTGCCGCCTCGTGGTCGACACCGGTCTCCATGCCAAGCGCTGGACCCGCGACAAGGCGATCCACTGGTTCGCCACCACCAACGGCTCCAGTGTCGAGGATGTGCAGGGCGAAGTGGACCGCTATTGCGCCTGGCCGGGGCAGGCCTGCGGCTACAAGGTCGGCCATGGCGAAATCGTCCGCCTGCGCGGGGTCGCGCAAAAAGCGCTGGGCGACCGCTTCGACTTCCGCCTGTTCAACGACGCGGTGGTCAAGGGCGGCGGCGTGCCGATGACCGTGCTGGCAAAGAATGTCGACGCTTATATTGCTGGACGGCAGAGGGGATGATTACGCCCCCGCCTTCCGCAAGACAGCCCTATTCCCCCACAGCCTCGGCCCGCGCGATCAGCGCCTTTGCCTCTTCGACATGCATGGATTCGATCATCCGCCCTTCGAACCGCTCGGCCCCGCCGGTCGCCGCCTCGATCAGGCGCCTTGCGTCCGCCAGCGCCTGCGCATCCGGGCCAAAGATCGCATTGGCCACCGGCACCTGCGCGGGGTGGATCAATGTCTTGCCATCGAAACCGATCGCATGGCCCGCCGCGCATTCAGCCTCCAGCCCGGCCATGTCGTCCAGCCGGTTATAGACCCCGTCGAACACCGCAATGCCCGCCGCCCGCGCCGCCAGCACCACCTGCTGCATCGCGACCATCAATCCCTCGCGCCCGGCCGACGCCGGTATGCCCAGATCCTGGCGCAGATCATTATTGCCCATGAAAAGGCCCGCGCAGCCTTCACCCGCCGCAATCGCCGCCGCCGCCATCACGCCTTTGGCGCTTTCGATCATGGCGATGACCGGCTTTTGCGAGACGCTGAACACATCCTTCACCTGCTTGGGATGCTCGACCTTGGGCAGGATCACATAATCGGCGGCCGCCCCTTTCAGCGCCACCATCTCCGCGCCATGGGTCGGCACGCCCTCCACATTGATGCGGACCGCCGCAATCCGCTGCCCAAACCCCTCGGCCAATGCCGCAATCGCATTGTCCCGCGCCGCATCCTTGGCGTCGTCCGCGACTGCATCCTCCAGGTCCAGTATCACCATGTCGCACGGCAAAGTACGCGCCTTGGCGATGGCCCGCATGTTGGACGCGGGCAGGAACAGGATCGAACGGGCGTGGCGCAACTGCATCGGGTGGCTCTCCTTATCTCCCCCCTCCGTTAGCCGCGCTTCCCGCGTTCACCAAAGCCTAATCGCTGCGCCGTGCCTCCGCATCGATCCGGGGCAGCATCGCCGCCTCCAGCCCGGGATAGAGATGCGACACGCTGCGCTGCAATTCGTACCGCGCCGCCGCCATGGTCGAAAAGCGCGCCGGTATCGCGATTTCGCCCGCCTCCACCATGTCCATCCCGCTCGCCACCGCCGCCTTCAGCGCCTGTTCCACCCAATCGATCCAGTCGCGCGTCTGGGCGATGGCCGCCTTCCCATCCGGATCGATCGGCCCATGGCCGGGGATCAGGGCGCGATGCTCGCTCGCCGCCAGCTGGTCCAGACTTGCCCGCCATGTCGGCAGGTCCGCCGTCGGCGTACTGGGCGCGCGATTGTGAAAGACGAGGTCGCCGGCGATCAACGTCCCGCTCTGCCGGTCCATCAGCGCCAGATCGGCGCCGCTATGACCGGCGAGCGCCATCAACTGCAACGTCCGCCCGCCGAAATCCTCGCTCTCCTGCGCAATCGTCCGCCCCGGCACCACGACATCGGTCCCGCGCATCCAGTCGGACAGGATGCGATACATGCCATCGGCATAGCCCTGCCCCTCGCTGCGCAGCGCCGCGATGGTGCCGGGCAGCGCCGCGACGATGGCAGGGTCGAACACGCCGCTGCCCAGCCCATGATCGGGATGAAGATGGCTGACATAGACTCGCACGACAGTCTTGCCGGTCAACTGTTCCGCTACGCCCTTGAGCGCACGGGCATAGGCGGCGGACGGACCGCAATCATAGAGGATGGCCCCGGCCGGACTGTCGATGATGGAAATATTGGCGATAGCCCCGCCATTGGCCGGCTCGATCGGCGCGTCGGCGCCATGGATCATCCACAGCCCGTCGCCCACCGCGACCGGGGTGATCGCATAACTCTCCCGCGCCTGCGCCGGAAGGGTCAGCAACGCCGCGCCCCCGATCAGCATACCGCGCCGGCTGACCCTCACCGTCCGTCACCCTGCGTCAATATGGACGGCATCACAGACTGTCGCGCCACATGGAGTGCCGCCACATAATCGCGTCCGTTGGTATCGCGCCCCTCGACCGACAGTGTCGCCCCCGCCCCGGCATGGAGCATCAGCGTGATCGCCGGATCTTCGGCCACCGCCGCCCATATCTCCATGCTGCCATAGGATTTCCCCGCGCCGTCCCCGATGCTCAGTTCCTCCAGATGATAGGTGGCGATATTGGCGACGAAGCCGGTATCCATCGGATGGCGGAAATTCAGCCTGACCCGGCTTTTTCCGTCCGCCATCGGCCAGGCTTCGCCCCGTATCTCGCCCAGATGCTCGGCCCAGTCGCCCTTCACCCGGCTGACCGGCGGCGCGGAACATCCCCCGCCCGCCGCATCGACCCAGCCGCCCGACACCAGCCATTCGCCGCTCGCCAGTTGCACGGCCCCGCGCACCGGCGTCCGCTGGTCCAGTTTGATGCGCGTGGCGATATAAGGCTCGGCGTCGGTTGGCCGGTAATCGATGGCAAAGGGGATGGGATTGAGGTCCGCCATGATGACGATGCGCTGCACCCCGGCGATCCCGCGTGCGTCGACCGCGACCGGAAAGCTGCGCTGATTTTCCGCGATCATCGGGAAATCCACCTTCACCCGTGGATCGAACCGTACCGGATCGTCGCCGAACAGCAGCTTCGCATGCGCGTCCCACATGGGCGACCCCAGCGGATCGGCGGGTAATGGAGCCTTGGGCGCGGCATGGATGGGCGATGACACGACCATCGAAAGAGCCAGCGCAATGACAGCGCATCCTCTCACATCCTTCTCCTTTGGTGCCGGGTCTATTCCTCTGCGGTCCATGCTACCATTGGCCAAAGGGTCGATCGCATTAGGGAAGAGGCAGGCATGAGAGGATGGATCGTCGCGGCGCTGATCGCCCTGCTGCCTTTCGCCAGCCCGCTGCGCGCCCAACCCGATACCTTCGATGCGGAGGGCTATCGCATCGCCCATTATCGCAGCCCCGTGTCGCGCCCGCCCGACGGCGTGGGCCGTATCGCCCCCGCGGCGGCGGCGCAGCTTCACCCCGGCCGCGACGCCCTGTTCATCGATGTACTACCGGCAGAGGGCGGCCATCGGCAGGAGGACGGCCGCTGGCGCCTTGCCCGCCCACGCGACAGCATCCCCGGCGCCCACTGGTTTCCGGAAGCGGGACGCGGCGTCCTTTCCCCCGACATCGCCCCATGGTTCAGCGCAGGCATCGCCCGCCTGACCAAGGGCAACAAGGATCGCATGCTAATCCTCTTTTGCCTGTCGGATTGCTGGATGAGCTGGAACGCCGCTAAACGCCTGCACACCATGGGCTATCGCAATGTCTGGTGGCTGGCGGAGGGGACGGACGGCTGGCGCGACCTGTCCCGACCGCTCACGCGGGTGGAACCGGAAGGCGGCGTGGCGCAATAGCCATGTCGCCCCGCTCCGGCCTTATTTCCCTGCCGCCATCAGGAAATCCGCGCTCTTCTGCAACATGTCGGCCCGGACGTCGCTGTCGTCCAGTTGATGGGTCAGCCCGTCATAGACGATCAGCTCGCTGCGTTTCCCCGCGCCCCGCAATTTGCCCTGCATGATCCGCGCCTGACTGATATCGACATTGCGATCATCCGTGCCATGGAACATCAGCACCGGCGCCTGGAATTGCGCGGCATAGCTGGACGGCGACGCCTCTCCCAATATGCTGCCGGTCCCCAGATATTGTTTGACCTGATAATAGTCGGACCAGTTCTGACGCCGCCGGACCATGTCGCCAAGGTCGGTAACGGGGGCAATCGCCACCACCGCCTTGAACAGGGCCGGGTCGACCGCCTGCGCCTGCAACGCGGCATAGCCACCATAGGACCATCCCGCGATGGTCAGCCGATTGGGGTCCGCAATCCCCTCCGCCACCAGCCAGCGCCCGGCATCGACCACATCGCCGATCGCCTTGCGCCAGGACTGGAAACCATTGTTCACCAGCCATTGCTCGCCAAAGCCCGCCGATCCGCGGAACTGCGGCTGGATGACGACGAAACCGCGCGCGGCAAAATATTGCGACAGCCAGCCAAAGCCCCAATCGTCGCGCGCTTCCGGGCCGCCATGGGGCATGACGATGGCGGGCAGCCCCTTCGCATTGTCCTTGCCCGGCGGCATGGTGATATAGGCGGGGATCAACGTGCCGTCGCCGGCGCGATACTGCACCGGCTTCATCGGTGAAAAGGCACGGCCGGTCAGTTCCGGCCGGTCGGGCGTCACCGGCGACAATTTCTTGGCCACCTTGTCATACAGATAATATTGACCCGGATCGGTGTCGCTGCCCGCCCATATCAGCATTTTCTGCCGGTCGGCGCTCATATCGCTGAGATTGATGGCCTTGCCACCCAGCGCCTTGCCCAGCGCGACCATCATCGCCTTGACGTCCGGGTCGAAATAATAGGCTTCCCGATATTCGTCGATATAATCGATACCGACCGGCCGCCGGTCGCGCCCGACTTCGATCATATTGCCGACATCGACCCTGGGATGCGCGAACACCACCGTCTTCGTCAGGCCGGGGTCGAGCGATACGGACACCAGCGCCTGACGCCCGTCGATCCGCTCATAGCCCAGCGCCACATCCTTTTCGGCATCGATGGCGACGGGATAGAAACCGGTCCGCTTGCTCTGGTCATAGGTGGACAGCGGCTGCCAATCGTCGTGCCCCTTCATCCGATAGGCAAATCTAATCTGGTCACTGGAATAACCCGTATCGGGTCGATCGTTGCTGGCCATGATCCGCACATGGCCATGACCGTCCGAAATATAGCTGATCGCCGACTTGCGCGGCCGCTCCACATGTTTCGACGCGCCCGACCGCGTATCGATGCGATCGACGCCCAGCCCTTCCAGATTCTTCTCGATCAGGCTGCCGATCTTGGCCTCTGGAACATAGGATCGCGCCATCAGCACCGAACCATTTTCATCCGGCAACAGATCGACGATCCAGCCTCCCCGAAAATCATAGCCCAGCGCGTTGGCGCCCCGGCGCTGGCTCAGCAACTTCACATTGCCGCCGGCCGCATCCATCGCCACCATGTTGCTATATCCATAGACATCGTCGCCATAACGACTTTCCCCGCTGATCTGGCAGGCCAGCCGATTGTCCGCGACCCAGGAACAATAGCGCAGATAGTCGGGCTTTCCATCGGATGCCCCCACGACCTTCGGTTCGCCATCCTGTTTCGCATCGACCACCATCACCCGCGTCGACCGCCCCGGCCCGGCCGTCACCAGCGCGATCTTTGATCCATCCGCAGACAGGCTGGCCGAAAGGATCGTTTCACGCGCGCCAAATGCCTTGGCCAGCGCATCCGGCTGCCCCTGCGCCAGCGCGAAGGACGACGTGCCCGCCGCCAACAACGACAGGGCCGACGCCCAGAAGCGATATGTCATAACCCCCGAAAATCCCCGTTGAAAACGCCCATTACCGCATGTCGCTATGACAAAGCGGCGATCGTGGCAACGCCGTAGTTTCCCGGCTTTGCTTGCCCTGCCCGGCGCCCGGTGGCATCACCCGGCCATCACAAAAACAAGGTGCCTTCCATGCGCAGTTCCCTTGCGGCGATCGCCGCTCTCCTTGCCCTTTCGACGCCCGTCCTTGCCGCTACGGCGCCCGCGAAAAACGTCACCCCTTCGGTCGACACGATGAAGCGGCTGGTGAAGGAACTATCGTCCGACGCCTATGAAGGGCGCGCGCCGGGGTCTGCGGGCGAGGAAAAGACGCTCGCCCTGCTCGCCGCCGAATTTGGCAAGCTCGGCCTGAAACCCGGCAACAAGGGCAGCTGGTTTCAGGACGTACCGCTGGTCGAAATCACCGCGAAGAATGTCTCGGCCTTGACCTTCACCGGCGGCAAGGCGCCCGTCACCGCCGCCTATGGCCCGGAAATGGTGATCGGCACCTATCGCACTAATCAGCCGCATATCGAGGTGAAGGACAGCCCGGTCGTCTTCGTCGGCTATGGCATCAACGCGCCCGAAAAGGGCTGGAACGACTATGCCGGTCTCGATGTGAAGGGCAAGACGGTGGTCATCCTCGTCAACGATCCCGATTATGAAGCCACCGGCCTTACCGGCCCGTTCAATGGCCGCGCCATGACCTATTATGGCCGCTGGACCTATAAATATGAGGAAGCCGCCCGACAGGGAGCAGCCGCCGCCATCATCATCCACGACACCGTGCCCGCCGCCTATGGCTGGAACGTCGTCCAGTCGAGCTGGACCGGCGCGCAGCATGTCGCCGACAGCGCCGACGGCAATGCCGGACAGTCCGCCGCCATCGGCTGGATCACGCTGGACAAGGCCAACGCCCTGTTCGCCAGCGCCGGACTCGACCTCGCCAGCCAGATGACCGCCGCAAAGCAGAAGGGGTTCAAGGCCGTGCCGCTGACCGGCGTCACCGCCAATGTCTCCTTCGACAACGGCCTGCGCAAACATAGTTCGAAAAATGTCGTCGCCCTGCTGCCCGGCAAGACGCGGCCCGACGAATATGTCCTCTACACCGCCCATTGGGACCATCTGGGCCATTGCGAGGCGGCGCCCGACGGCGACGACATCTGCAACGGCGCGGTCGACAACGCCACCGGCACCGCCGCGCTCGTCGCCCTGGCGCAGGCCAATGTGAAGGCCGGTCCCACCGACCGCAGCCAGGTATTTCTGGCCGTCACCGCCGAGGAATCGGGCCTGTTGGGTTCGGCCTATTATGGCAATAACCCCGTCTATCCCTTTGCAAAGACGGTGGGCGGCGTGAACATGGACGCGCTCTCCATGGCGGGCCTTGCCAAGAATGTCGTTGTCATCGGCAAGGGCAAATCACAGCTCGACGCCTATCTGAACAAGGCGCTGACCGCACAGGGCCGCGTCGCCACCGACGAGCCGACGCCTGAAAAGGGTTTCTACTATCGCTCGGACCATTTCAGCTTCGCCAAGCACGGCCTGCCCATGCTCTATTTCGAGGGCGGCGAGGATCTGGTGAAGGGCGGCACCACAGCGGGCATGGCCGCGGCCGAGGATTATACCGAGCATCGCTATCATGGGCCAAAGGACGAATATGATCCCAACTGGGACTGGACCGGCGTCCTCGCCGACCTGAAACTCTATTACAGCGTCGGCCGCGACCTTGCGACCACGACCGACTGGCCCAACTGGGTCGATGGCGACGAATTCCGCGCCATCCGCGACAAGGACCGGGCTGCGAAATAAGACAATCGCGCTGGCGGCACCGTTTTCCTGTCGCCAGCGCGTCATCATCCTGATTATAGTGGATGGCATGGACCATAAATTCGACCGGCGCGTCCTGCCGATCACATCCGCGATCGCCGCAGCCCTCCTCGCCACCGGCTGTTCGCGCAGCCCCGACACCGCCAACAGCGACGTGCGCGTGTGCCGCGATGCGCAGGGCCGCCGTGTGGAGGACAGCAATTGCCGCTCCTATCATGGCGGGGGCGGTGGGGCATTCCTGTGGTATTATCTCAACCGCGGCAGCGCCGTGGCCCGCGTCGGCCAGCCGTTGAGCGGCGGTTCGACCACCCCCGCCTTTGGCCGCAGCTATGGGCAAGCATCGTCCGCCACCATCACACGCGGCGGCCTTGGCATGTCGGGGCGCAGCGGGCTTTCCTGATGGATCGTCAGGGCTGATGCAACGGATCGACTGCACACCCCGCCCGGACTGGCAGAGCCGGGTGGAGGAACTCGGCCTCGTCTGGCACGGCGCGAACGGCCAGCCCTATTGGGACGAAAGCGCCGCCTATCGTTTCTCGGCCGATCAGATCGCAGAGATCGAAAGCGCCACCGCCGAACTCTATCGCCTGTTCCTGATCGCGGGACAGCATGTGCTGGACCATGATCTGCTCGGCGATTTCGGCATCCCCGACTTCTGTCATCAGGCGATAAGGGAGGCATGGGACGGCGAGCCGGCCGCGCTCAACTATGGCCGCTTCGACCTTGGCTATGACGGGTCAGGCCCGCCCAAATTGTTCGAATTCAACTGCGACACGCCGACCAGCCTGCTGGAGGCATCGGTTATCCAGTGGGACTGGAAGGAAAGCGTCTTTCCACAGGCCGACCAGTTTAACAGCCTGCATGAAGCGCTGGTCTCCCGCTGGCGCGTCATTGCTCCCCCGCGCGGCACATCGATGCTGCATCTCACCTATGTCGACGGCAATATGGGCGAGGATGCTGTGACCGTCGCCTATATGGCCGACACCGCGCGCGAAGCGGGCATCGACACCCAACTCATTCAGACAACTTCGCTCGGCTGGGACAGCGCCCGCCGCCGCTTCGTCGATCTCGACAACCGGCCGATAGACGCACTGTTCCACCTTTACCCGTGGGAATGGATGGTTCACGAACCCTTCGCCCGCGAAGTCATCGAAAGCCTGTCCTCGACCCTGTGGATCGAACCGGTGTGGAAGATGATCTGGAGCAACAAGGCGATCCTGCCTGTCCTCTGGCGCCTCTTCCCCGACCATCCCAATCTGCTGGAGGCCAGCCGGTCGCCTTTGTCTGGCGATCATGTGACCAAACCCCTGCTCGCCCGTGAAGGCGCCAATATCCGCATCTTCAAGGGTGGCGCGTTATTGGCGCAGAGCGATGGCGATTATGGCGAGGAGGGCCATGTGCATCAGCGGCTCTTCACCCTGCCCGGCACCGGCGACCGACGCCCCGTTCTGGGCAGCTGGGTGGTCAATGGCGAACCCGTCGGCATGGGCATCCGCGAGGACGGCCCCATCACCGGCAATGGCGCACGTTTTATCCCGCATATCCTTGCCTGACGCGACGAACGGAGCCACATTGGCAGCATTATCCCGCTTTCTCAAATGGGGAATGACGATGCGCGCTGCCCTGATCCTGACATGGCTTTTCCTGCCCGCAGTCGCACAGGCGCAGATCGCGCCGCCATCCACGCCCCCGAAAAACCCGACGCCGGTCAGCGTGACGGTCAAGCCTTCCTTGTCCTCCGACTATCAACTGCATGAAGCCCGCGACCGCATCCATGACGGGCGCAAGGACGGCACTCTCACCAAAAAACAGGCCCGCGCCCTGCGCCGCGAAGCCGATCGCGACGATGCCGTCGCCCGGCGCAACGCCCGCGACGGCGTCTCCTATTCAGAACAACGCGAAGCCACCATGCGCGGCCTCGCCCTCCAGAGCATGATCGAAGGCGAACGCTCCAGACCACGCGACGGACGGCCATAGGGCTGAGCGGCAAAGCGAAAGGCGGTCAGTCCGACTTTGCAACGATCCCGCCTGCGGGAAGCGGCCAACCAAAAAAGGCCGGAGGATCGCTCCCCCGACCTTTCCTATTCTAACCCGATCCGCGCTTAACCGACGAAAGCGCGCTCGATCACGAACTGGCCCGGCGCCGCATTCGACCCTTCGGTGAAGCCCTGTTCCTCGAAATAGGCCGCGAACTGCTTAATCATCTCCATGCTGCCGCACATCATGATCCGGTCGGTTTCGGGGTCGAACTTCGCCGGACCCGGAATCCCTTCGAACAGCTTGCCGCTCTCGACCAGCTTGTCGATGCGCTCATTATTGTGGAACTGCTCCCGGGTGCAGGTCGGCACATAGTGGAATTGCGTCGCGGCCTGTTCCGACACCAGCGGATCTTCGGCCCACTTGCCTTCCATTTCCTCGCGGAAAGCCAGATCGCTCACCCGGCGCACCGAATGGACGACGACGACCTGCTCGTAGAAATCATAGACATCCGGATCGCGCGGCAGGCTGAGGAAAGGCGCCAGACCCGTGCCGGTCGACAGCATGAACAGCCGCTTGCCCGGCAACAGCGCGTCGGTAACGAGCGTGCCGGTCGGCTTGCGGCCCAGATAAATCTGGTCGCCCGGCTCGATCTTTTGCAGCTTGCTGGTCAGCGGGCCGTCCTGCACCTTGATCGACAGGAACTCGATTTCCTCGTCCCATGCGGGGCTGGCGATCGAATAGGCGCGCAACAGCGGCTTGCCATTGTCGCCCTTCAGGCCGATCATGATGAATTCGCCCGACCGGAAGCGAAAGGCGGCAGGCCGCGTGATGCGGAAGCTGAAGAGATGCTCGTTCCAGTGCTTCACCGACAGCACGGTTTCCACGGAAAGCGCGCCGGTGGGTTCCAATACCGGCTTTTCGATCGTCTCGTCGGTCAACAGTCTATCCTTAGCATATCGTCAGCATCGCCTTGCGCGACGCTTCTTGCGGATCGTTCGCAATAAAGTCGAAATCCGCGAATGGCCCTTTCACACCGTGATGACAAGACCAAAAAATCTTGGGGCATCAATAGGGCGCCCTTTGCACGGGGCGCCCTACCTCCGACAGTTAACCGAACAGACCCTTGGCGATGCCGCCCAGTTCGTTGAGCGGGTTGCCGTCGCCATCCTTGTCGAAAAAGCCGCCCAGCTTGCCCAGGATCGCTTCCGGCCCGCCAAAGCTGCCCATCAATTCCTGCAACTTGTCGGCCGACACGCCATGCGCCGCCGCCGTTTCGGCCAGTGCCGAAATGCTGGTATCGCCCGAGCCGATCTTGGCGCTGATTTCGCTCATCAAACCCTGCATCTGTTCGGGCGACAGGCCCATCTGCCCGGCGATCGCCTGAAGCCCGCCCATCTTGCCAATCAGATCATCGAACATTGCCAAAACTCCCGCTTGTTTCTGCAGCCTGTCATAGCATCGCTGACCGCATGCCAAAAGCAAAAGAGCCAAAGGGTCATCCCTCCAATCCTTTTACCATCGCTATATCAGCGAGCCGGCCCTTGTTGCGACCGGCGGCGGCATCGTCTAACGCTGAAGTCAGTCCCTTCCTTCCGATCTTCTGGAACATAGGCATGAACGCAACCATCGCTTTGGTGGATGACGACAAGAATATCCTGACTTCGGTATCCATCGCGCTTCAGGCCGAAGGCTTCATGACCCGCATCTATTCCGACCCGGAAGGTGCGTTGAAAGCCCTGCTCGACAATCCGGCCGATCTTGCCGTCTTCGACATCAAGATGCCGCGTATGGATGGCCTTGAACTGCTACGCCGTCTGCGTGAAAAAAGCCAGATGCCCGTCATATTCCTGACGTCCAAGGCCGACGAACTGGATGAGGCATTGGGCCTGGCGATGGGCGCGGACGATTATATCTCCAAACCCTTCTCCCAACGCCTTCTCATTGCGCGCATCAAGGCGATTCTGCGTCGTGCGGAGGTGAGCCGTACTCCTGATGCCCCGGACGAGCCTGTGGTCGAACCGATCATTCGCGGCCGTCTGGAAATGGACCCCGCCCGGCATCGGGTGAAATGGCAGGGCAAGGACGTCACCCTGACCGTCACGGAATTTCTGATCCTCGAAACACTTGCCCAACGGCCGGGAGTGGTGAAGAATCGCAATCAGCTGATGGACGCCGCCTATCAGGACGACGTCTATGTCGACGACCGTACGATCGACAGCCATATCAAGCGGCTGCGCCGCAAGTTCCGCGAGGTAGACTCCGATTTCAACGCAATCGACACGCTCTATGGCGCCGGATACCGATTCTCAGAAGAGTGAGGATGTGCCGCTTGCGGTGCGCTGGTCGGGGCGGCTCAGCCTCACGCCGCGCATTCTGGCGGTCAACGTCTTCGCCCTGGCTCTGCTGGCGGGCGGCTTCTTCTATCTCGACAGCTATCGTACCCGCATCATCGATGACCGGCTGGAACAGTCTGCGCGTGAACTGAAGCTACTGGCCATTGGCCTCGAAAATGCGCCGGCCGATCGTCAGAATGCGTTGATTGCCGCCTATTCCCGCCAGACCGGGGACAGGGTGCGGCGCTATGCGTCCGACGGCGCCCTGATCGCCGACAGCTTTACCATGGATGCCCCCCGTTATCGGTTGCGGTTGCCCGAAGAGGAGGAGTGGCAACGCCATGTCGCCCGTTTTCTGGACAAGGCTGTAGACCGGATCGTCTCTGCCGACCGGCCGCCCGATTTCGAGGAGCCCGCCGTCGATCGGGCGAATGCCTGGCCGGAATTGCTGATGGCGCGCAAGGCCCGTTCGCCACAGGCGATGAACCGCTATGCACCCGACCGCACCTTCATGATTTCGGCCGCTGTCGCGGTGAAAGATGGCACCGGGCTGCTGGCGACCGAAAATGCGCGCGACATCACCCGCACGGTCCGCGCCGAACGACTGCGCCTCGGCATGGTTCTGGCGGTCGCGGTGCTGGCGTCCGTGCTTTTGTCCCTGTTTCTGGCGCGCACCATCGTCCAGCCGCTTCAACGCCTTGCCCGTGCAGCGGTGCGCGTGCGCCTCGGCCGCGCGCGGCAAGTCACCGTGCCGCGCCTGCCGGAGCGGCGGGACGAAATCGGCATGCTGGCCCGCGCCCTGTCCGACATGAGTCAGGCCTTGCGTCAGCGGATCGATGCGACCGACGCCTTTGCCGCCGATGTCAGCCATGAACTGAAAAATCCCATCGCCTCGCTACGTTCCGCGCTGGATGCGCTCGACCGGGTGGACCGGCCCGATCTGCGCGCACAGTTGATGGCGATTGCGCAGGATGATGTGCGCCGCCTCGACCGCCTCGTCACGGACATTGCCGAAGCGTCCCGCGTCGACGCCGAACTGTCGCGCACCCGGTTCGAACCCATCGACCTTGGCCTGCTGATCGAACGCATGGTCATCGCCCGCGAAGCCCGTGGCGTCCCGCGTGGCGTGCGTCTGGCCTTTGCCCGCCCCCGCAAGGATGTCGCCGTCATCCTTGGCGAGGAAGGCCGCCTGATCCGCGTTCTCGACAATCTGATCGACAATGCCATCTCCTTCTCGCCTGAGGGTGGCCTTGTCCGCATCATCGCCACCGTCGCCGACAATGAAGTGCTGGTCAGCGTGGAGGATGAAGGGCCGGGCGTCCCCGAATCGGAACGGGAGCATGTGTTCCGCCGCTTCCACAGCGTGCGACCGGAAGGCGAAGCGTTCGGCAAACATTCGGGCCTTGGCCTCGCCATCGCACGGTCCATCATCGACGGGCATCAGGGCAAGATCCGCATTGCCGATCGCGAGGACGCGCAAAGCGGCGCCTGTTTCATCGTTACCCTGCCGATGGCGGTGGAACGCGATCCGGGCATCATATCGGAATAGGCCTTTCGTCCCGAACGGAGACGAGCCGCGTCATCGCCATTCCATTGGCCGCCGGTTAAGGTTAGAGACGTATCGGGGGATATGGTGCGCGCACTTTCATCTGAAACGCTTCATGCGACCGGCGTGGCTATCGAAGGCCGCACCGTCCTGCTGTGCGGACCAAGCGGCAGCGGCAAGTCCGACCTTGCGCTGCGCCTGATCGATCGGGGCGCCATGCTGGTCAGCGACGATTATACGCTGGTAAAGCGTATCGACGGCCGCCTGATCGCCACGGCTCCCTCCACCATTGCGGGACAAATGGAAGTACGCGGCATCGGCATCGTCACGGTGCCATATAGGGAAGAGGCACCTGTAGCCCTGCTGATCGACCTGACCGAGCAGGTGGAACGCATGCCGATGGAAATGGCGTCCCGCGCCGTCGCCGGCATGCAGGTGCCCGTGGCCAGACTCAATCCGTTCGAAATGACCGCCCCGATCAAGGTGGAATTTGCACTCAGGGCGATCGCGACACCATGACCGCTGCCCAGCCCAAGACGATATTGCTGCTCTCCGGCCTGTCCGGCGCGGGCAAGACGACAGCGCTCAAGACGCTGGAGGACATGGGATGGGAAGTGGTCGACAACCTGCCGCTCGTATTGCTGGACCGGCTGCTCGACACCCCCCTGCCCGCCGGCCATGCCGGGGAGGATGAACGCCCTCTGGCGCTGGGCATCGACGCGCGCACCCGCGATTTCGACGCCAACGCCATCGTCCGGCGCATCCGCGCGCTGCGGGAAAAACATGGCCATGATGTCGAAACGCTTTTCCTCGACTGTTCGGGCACCGAACTGGAACGGCGCTTTGCGGAAACCCGTCGTCGTCATCCTTTGGCGCTGGATCGGCCGGCTGCCGACGGCATCGCGCGCGAACGGGAACTGACCGAACCGCTACGCCGCTGGGCATCGCAAGTCATCGATACGACCAGCTTCACCAGCAACGCCCTGCAACAGGAGATTCGCAGTCGCTTCGCCCGCGAACGACTGTCCGACCCCGTCCTGACGATCCTGTCCTTCGGCTTTTCGCGTGGCGTACCGCGCAACGCCGACCTGATGTTCGACATGCGCTTTCTGCGCAACCCGCATTGGGACGAACAATTGCGGCCCAAGACCGGCCTCGACCCCGATGTCGCCGCCTATATTCAGGCGGACCCCGCCTATGAAGAGGCGGTGCGCCGGATCGAAGAGCTTCTGGTGATGCTACTGCCGCGCTATGCGGAGGGCGGGAAAGCCTATATTACCGTCGCATTCGGCTGCACCGGGGGCAAGCATCGCTCCGTGCATGTGGCTGAACGTGTCGCCAGGCACTTGCAAGATGCGGGTTTTTCGCCCACCATCTTGCACCGCAATATGGAATCGGCGCCCCAGAATAGTCTGGAGAAGCGCGGACCGGGAGGCCCGAAAGCATAATCATGAAGCAGGTGGGCCGGACAAACAGATGATCGGACTCGTACTCGTCACCCATGGGTCGCTGGCGACGGAATTCGTCGTGGCGATGGAGCATGTCGTGGGGCCGCAACAACAGATCGAAACAATCTGTATTGGGCCGGAAGACGACATGGAAATGCGGCGCGCTGATATCGCCGCTGCTGTCGCGCGCGTGAATGGCGGCGATGGCGTCATCCTGCTGACCGACCTGTTCGGCGGCACCCCTTCCAATCTGGCCATCTCGCTGCTCAAGGCCGGCGAGATCGAGGTCATTGCGGGCATCAACCTGCCCATGCTGATCCGGCTGGAAAGCGCGCGCAAGGTCATGGACGTGCGCGCCGCCGTCGCCGCTGCACGCGAAGCGGGTCAGAAATATATCAGCGTCGCATCCGAATTATTGGGCAGCACCGCATGACCGAATTGAGCCAGGAAGTCAGGATCAGCAACAAGCGCGGCCTGCATGCCCGCGCCAGCGCGAAATTCGTGACTCTGGCCAGCGGACTGACCGCCGACATTACCGTGCGCAAGGACGGCAATGAAGTCACCGGTACATCGATCATGGGTCTGATGATGCTGGGCGCGGCGATGGGCGACCATATCACCATCAGCGCCAAAGGACCGGAAGCCGCCGATTCGCTGGAAAAGCTGGTCACATTGGTCGAGGACAAGTTCGGGGAGGAATAATCCTCCCCACGCTTCTATAGCGCCGCTTCGCCGATCTCTCCCGACCGCCGCATGGTGGTAAAGATGTTCCAGGTGGCGATGAACAGTGCCGCGATCACCGGCCCAATCACGATCCCGTTGAACCCGAATAATTCGATCCCGCCCAGCGTGGAGATCAGCACCACATAATCGGGAATGCGCGTATCGCGGCCCACCAATATGGGGCGCAGCACATTGTCGACCATGCCGATCACCAGCACGCCGCACCCGACCAGCACCGCCCCCTGCCAGATGGCGCCGGTGGCAAAAAGATAGAGCGCGACCGGCACCCAGACGAGACCCGAACCGATGGCCGGCAGCAGCGAAAACGCGCCCATCAGCACGCCCCACAACAGCGCGCCCTGAATGCCCAGCGCCCAGAAGACCACGCCTCCGACAAAGCCCTGCACGATGGCGACGACGATGCTACCCTTGATCGTGGCACGGATCACCACGACGAAACGGCGCATCAGCGCTTCCCGCTGATGCGCCCGCAGCGGCGCAGCCTCGGCAAAACGCCGCGCCAGCACATCGCCGTCACGCAACAGGAAGAAGCTGAGATAGAGCATCACGCCCAGCGCCACGACAAAGCTGAATGCGCTCTGCCCGATCAGCAGCGCCTGCGCCGCGAGTGTGCGAAAACTGCTGGTGATGCCGCGCGTCACGGTCGCGCGGGCGGCATCGAAATTGTTGAAGCCCATGCGCCGCAGGCTGCTGTGCGCCCAATCGGGCAGGCTGCCCTGCACTTGCGCAAACATCCGGGCGAAGTTGATGTCGCCCGACTGGATCTTGCCATAGAAATAGGCTGCTTCCTGCACCAGCGCGATCGACAGCAAAATGGCCGGCACGATGACGATGGCGATGATCAGCACCAGCGTGATGAGCGCCGCGCTGCTGCGCCGGTTCGGCATCATCTTCAGCAATCGCTGATTGAATGGCGCGAACAGGATGGCGACGATCAACCCCCATAATATGGCTGCAAAAAACGGCTCCAATATTGCGGCAAAGGCGATCGAAACGAGGATGACAAGGCCAAGGAAGAAGCCGTCTTCGATACTGGCCGTGCGATGCGGGGGCGTGTCCATGGTACATTCTTTGGCAAAATTCGGCAGGCAAATCCATGGGTGCCATGCAGGTCGCGCTTGCCCCTGTCTTTTTGTCATTCTCCCCGCTAGAGAGGCCGCTTCATTCGCATTGAGGCAAAGACAGACGTGGCGCGCGAAATCACCGGATTTTCAAACCCGCTGGTCAAGCGTGTCCGATCGCTGCGCGAGAAGAAATATCGCAAGGCCGAAGGGCTTTTTCTGGCCGAGGGGCTGCGCATCCTGACCGAGGCGCGGGAAGAGGGCATATTGCCCGAAATGCTGTTCCATGCCGGGTCCACCCATCCGCTGGCGCAGGATCTGATCGCGGCGATGGAGGCGGCGGGCGGCGACGTGATCGAAACCACGCCCGACATTTTGTCCAAGATTTCGGGCAAGGATAATGCGCAGGCGGTGGTCGGCGTCTATCAGGACCGGCTCACCCCGCTCGACCATCTGGATCGCAGCAAGGCCGACATCTGGATCGTCGCGCAATCGCTGCGCGATCCCGGTAATCTCGGCACCATTCTGCGAACCGGCGATGCGGTGGGTGCGGGCGGCCTCATCCTGATCGACGATTGCGTCGACCCCTTCTCGGTCGAATCGGTGCGCGCCAGCATGGGCGCCCTCTTCACCCAGTCGATCACGCAGGCACGCTGGGGCGAATTCATGCACTGGCTGCGGCAGGGTCCGGGCGAACTGATCGGCACCAGCCTCAAGGCCACACAGGATTATCAGGAGCCGGCCTATCAAAGCCCGTCCTTCCTGCTGGTCGGCAATGAAGCGCAGGGATTGCCCGAATCCTATGAAGCGGAATGCGACCAGTTGGTGAAGATGCCGATGCTGGGCAAGGCAGACAGCCTGAACGCGGCGGTCGCGACGGCGGTCATGGCCTATGAACTGCTGAACCAGAAACGAAGGAAGTAAGATGAACGCCGGGGGGCAGATGAGCGGCATGGGCGAAATGTGGCGGCACAAACGGGTGCTGGCCGCCAGCCTGATCGGGACGGCGGTCGAATTTTACGATTTCTATATCTATGCCACCGCCGCCAGCCTGATCTTTCCCTCGCTCTTCTTCCCGGCATCGTCCCCCTCGGCGCAGTTGATGGCCTCTTATGGCAGCCTCGCTCTTGCCTTTCTCGCCCGCCCGCTGGGCGCGGCCGTCTTCGGCCATTATGGCGACCGTATCGGGCGTAAGGCGACGCTGGTGACGTCGCTCATGCTGATGGGCGGTTGCACCCTGTTGATCGGTTTCCTGCCGACCTATGCGATGATCGGCTATTGGGCGCCGCTGATCCTGTGCCTCCTCCGCTTCGGGCAGGGGTTCGGCCTCGGCGGCGAATGGGGCGGCGCGGCGTTGCTGGCGGTCGAAAATGCCCCGCCGGGATGGCGCGCCCGTTTCGGCATGTTCCCACAACTGGGCGCCCCGGTCGGCTTCATCGCCGCCAACGGCCTGTTCCTGTTGCTGGGCGCCTTCCTGTCCGACGCCGATTTCTTCGAATGGGGCTGGCGCCTGCCCTTCCTTGGCAGTTCTATATTAGTGATTTTGGGCCTGTGGGTCCGCCTCAAACTCACCGAAACGCCCGAATTCGCCGCCGCACAGCGGGAAACCCCGCCGCCCGCCGTACCGCTTGCCACGCTCCTCTCCTCGCATCTGGGCGCGGCGATCGCTGGCACCTTCGCCTGCGCCGCCTGTTTTGCGGTCTATTATATCGCCACCGCCTTTGCGCTGGGCTTTGGCACCACCGCACTCAAGATCGACCGCGAAATCTTTCTCGCGATCCAGCTTGGCGCGATCCTGTTCATGGCGGTCAGCATCGTTCTGGCCGGCTGGTGGTCGGACCGGACAAGCCCCACCACCGCGCTGGCATGGGGCTGCGCGGGAACCGTGATCATGGGCATCGTCTTCGGCCCGCTGCTCGCCAGCGCAGGCCTCCTGCCCATCTTCATCGCGCTCAGCCTTGCGCTGTTCGTGATGGGCTTCATCTATGGCCCGCTCGGCGCCTATCTGCCTGCCCTCTTCCCCATCCAGTTGCGCTACACTGGCGCGTCCTTCGCCTTCAATCTGGGTGGCATATTGGGCGGCGCGCTCGCGCCGATCGTCGCGACATGGCTGATCGGGATGCAGGGAGTGGGGCTGGTCGGCCTCTATATGTCGGCCGCTGCCCTCATCAGCCTTGGCGGCCTCTGGTTCACCAGCCGCTATCCCTGAATGCGGCCAAACGGCCGTGGTGAGGACGCGAAAATAGCCTGTCTCAGATCGCCTTGCGCATCAGGATCATCGGCACGCCGCTATCCTCGAACGGGCGAACATCGACAAAGCCGAAGCTGCGATAGAGCGGCACCCCGGCCATGGTCGCCGACAGCTCAAGCGCGCGAAACCCTTCGGCACGGGCCGCCTCTTCACACAGCGACAGGGTGAGCGTCCCCACCCCTTTGCGCACATGATCGGGATGAGTGTACATCGCCCGCACCTTGGCCGCTTCGGTCGCGGGATCGAGCAGGCGATCGTCCCGGCCCGCACTATGATTGCCACCATAGGCGGTCGCCCGGCGGCTCCATCCGCCGCAACCGGCAATGGCATCGCCGTCCTGAATGACGAAATAGGTGCCATCGACGATCAGCCGGCTGTCCAGCCCCATGAAGGCGTGGCTGGCCTGCACCTGATCGGGCGTCAGAAAGGTCGATTGCAGCGTGTCGATGGCCAGCGTCATGAGCGTGGACAGAGCCGGTTCGTCGGCCGGGGTGGCAAGGCGGTGAGTCAGGGTCATATTTCGGTCCTGCAACGAAAGCGGCCGGTCCTGCAAGGGACCGACCTCCTTCGTGACATGGATAATGGACTTCAGGTCGAAGCGAACGGATCAGAATTTGAAGCCAACACGCCCGTACCAGAAGCCGCCGTTGAAGCCGAAAGGCGACACGTCGGGATAGATGTCGCCGGTGAAGCGACCGCCGGTCGACCCATAGACCGGGCCAAGGCCACCAGCCCGATTGTCATATTTGTCGGGATAGTTGCTGAACAGGTTCTGCACCCCGGCGCTGAGCGTGAAGTTGTCGTTGACCTTGTAGCTGGCTTCGAAGTCGAACACGAATTCGCTGCCGAACGTCTGCTGAACATAAGTGGCATTGTTCAGCCCGGCGCCGTCGTCGAACACCTTATATTTGCCGTACCAGTTCATCCGCGCCATGATCGAAAGCGCACCGCTGGACCAGTTTTCGGTCAGGATGACGCGGGTCTTGGGCAGGGTATTCTGCAACTGCTGGATACGGGTGTCGCTGATGATCGGGGATCCGGTACCGGGATCGATACCGACGCTGATCACCTTCGTCTTGTTATAGTTGAAGGCCAGCGTGGTGTTGAAAATGCCGGCATTGGCCGTGGCGAGGCGATAGCTGCCGACCACATCGATACCCTGCGTCCGGGTGTCGAAGGCGTTGGTCAGGAACTGTACTTCGTTGACGGTGGCATAGTTGGCAAGGCCCAGCGCCTGCAATTGCGGACGCTGCGCATCGGTGATGACCCGCGACCCGGTGGTGCCGATCCGGTCCTTCACCTTGATGTTGTAATAGTCGATCGTCAGCGATGCGCCCGGCGCCGGCGTGAAGACCGCCCCGCCCGAGAAGCTGACCGACTCTTCCGGCTTCAACGGAACCGCACCCAGATATTGGGCGACCGGGCTGGCCACCGGCAGGGTCATGAACTCGATCGCGTTCGGGTTGCCGGGGTTGAAGGTGGTCGCGATGCTGCTGGTGTTGGTCTGCCCCGGCGTCGGCGCACGGAAACCGGTGGCTACCGTACCGCGAAGCGCAAAGACATCGGGCACGACCGCATAACGGGCCGAAATCTTGCCGGTTGTCGAATTGCCGAAGTCGGACAGATGTTCGTAGCGACCGGCAAGGCCGAGCGAGAATTGTTCGGTGATGTCGCCTTCCACGTCGATATACAGACCCTTGGAATTGCGGCTGCTTTCACCCGCAATCGCCGGTCCGTAGCCGGGGAAGCCATTGGCGCCGACCGGCAGCGCAACCGAAAGCTGCGATCCATCGGCGTTCAGCACCGGCGTGCCATCCTGATGGAAGACGAGGTTCCCGGTGTACGGTCCAATGGCATAGGAGGCTGCGTCACCCAGGCCAATTTCATAGGATTCGCGGAAATATTGCCCGCCAAAGGCAATGGTGATCGGGCTGGCGAGGCCAACCTCCCACGGATAGCTGAAGTCCGCGTTGAACAGGGTTTCACGCTGCTCCAGCTTGCCCAGATAGAATTCGGTCGGCGACGTGATGCCCAGCGAGGGGTTCATCGTGCCGTTCATCGAATATTTCAGCGTCGACTGGCCGTAGCTGCCCGAAATATCATAGTTCAGGCCGAAACCGAACGTGCCCTTATAGCCGACGGTGCCAGAAATATCGTCGATCTTGCCGAAGAAGATCGGGGTGAAGCCACCCGAATAGACGCAGCTCCAGTTCTGGACCAAAGGATCGGAACAGCTCGAAACCTGTGTGTAATCGCGCGTTGCAGGGTCATAGCCGTTGGGCGCATAGACGTTGCCGCCCGCCGCGCCAGTCTGGATACCCGGCCGGGTATTGTCGAAGTCGGTGAAATAATCATTGTAGATGCCATTCTTGCCGAAATTGGCGGAATCAACCGACTGGCGATAGTTGAAGCTCTCTTCCTGAAAACTGTGGCCATAATTGCCGAAGAAATAAATGCTGCTGTCATCGCCCAGATCGAAACCGCCATTCACGAAAAAGCGATAGGATTCCATCTTGGGATTGCCGTAGCGCTGGGCCAGTGCGGGTACGCCGATATTGGGCTGTTCCTGCGACAGTTCGAGCGCACCGGGGCGGGTGACGCCGCGGCTGGTCTTGCCCGCATTCACATATTCGCCGCTGATGTTGATGAAGCCGCTGTCACCCAGTTTGAAACCGCCGTTCAAAGCGACCTGATAATCATCGCCGTCGCCGCGATAATATTGGCCATAACGGGCATAGCCGGAAATGCCGTCCGTATCGTCGCGCAGACCCATGTTGATCACGCCCGCGATCGCGTCGGAACCATATTGCGCCGATGCACCGTCACGCAGCACTTCGACGCTTTTGAGCGCGATGGCCGGGATTTGCGCCAGGTCAGCGGAATGGGCCCCGGCGGACTGCGCGTTGGCGCCAATCTGGACCAGAGCGGAACGGTGCATGCGCTTGCCATTGACCAGCACCAGCGTCTGGTCGGGCGCAAGGCCACGCAGATTGGGCGGACGCACGAAGGAGGAACCGTCGCCAATGGCATAGCGCGCGACAGAGAAGGAGGGGACGAGGTTCTGAAGAACCTGATTCATGTCCGCGACGCCCAGCTTCTGCAATTCCTCACCGGAATAGACGTCAATGGGGGTGGGCGATTCAGCAACCGTGCGGTCGGTACGGCGGGTGCCGGTAACGATGATGGTTTGACCCGGCGCCTCTGCCGCAGCCTGCGGCGCAACATCCTGAGCAAGTACCGGCATAGAATAGAGCAGAGACACAGCTATGGCACTGCGAGAAATCAGACCCTGATACTTCATTCGAAAGCCCCCTAAATTCTCTTTTTTGAGAGGCCGTTCGACATCCTTTCCCTTTATTGTCCGCACCACGGGATGAAGTTGCAAGAACCCGATGCCAAAACCGAAAGGTTTCAGCTTAATTTCATCCTGTAACATTTGGAAACATCAGGCTGGCATAATTGCATCGACTGCGGAATGGCCCTTTATTCCACAGAGCAAAATTATTATCGCCCAACTGTACACAGTTGCCGCGACTGCCAGTCAAATCTTTGTAACAGATAGAAAAAGGCGACTCCCGATGGGGGAGCCGCCTGTTTCATTTTTACAACTGTCAAGAAGCGTTGCAGGCGATCAGCCTGCGCATCTTCAACCTTCGCGGTTGTCGCGACGCTCAGCAATACGAGCGCGCTTGCCGGTGCGGCCGCGCAGATAGTAGAGCTTCGCACGACGCACGACGCCGCGACGGACGACAGTGATCGAATCGAGGTTGGGCGAATAGAGCGGGAATACGCGCTCAACGCCTTCACCGAACGAAATCTTGCGCACGGTGAAGTTCGAACCCATGCCCTTGTTCGAACGAGCGATGCACACGCCTTCATAGGCCTGAACACGGCTACGCTCGCCTTCGACCACCTTCACGCCGACGCGCAGGGTGTCACCGGGACGGAAATCGGGAATATCCTTGGCGAGGGCGGCGATGCTTTCCGCTTCGATCTGCTGGATGATGTTCATGGTAACGTCATTCCTTGGTCTTTTGCTGCGCACCAGAGGGCGACCCGACCCGAACGCCATCATGACGTTCCCAAAGGTCCGGCCGCCTTAGCCGTGTATCGATCTCAGCCTGTTGTTTCCGCCAGGCGGCGATCTTCGCATGATCCCCCGATCGCAACACTTGCGGGATCGTGCGCCCCTCCCATTCCACCGGGCGGGTATAATGCGGATATTCGAGCAGCCCCGTTTCGAAGGACTCCTCGACTCCGCTGGAAGCCGCGCCCATTACACCGGGAAGCAGCCGAACACAAGCATCGAGCAGCAGCAAAGCCGCCATTTCTCCGCCCGACAGGATGATGTCCCCCATCGACACCTGTTCGATCGGGCGCGCGTCGAAAATGCGTTCGTCAAATCCCTCGAACCGGCCGCACAGGATGGTAGCGCCGGGTCCGGCAGCAAGTTCCCGCACACGCGCCTGCGTGATGGGAGCGCCACGCGGCGTCATCGCGAGGACGGGCAGGTCCGGCCGCCTCTCCAGCGCATGATCGACCGCTTTGGCCAGAATATCGGCCCGCAACACCATGCCTGCCCCACCGCCCGCCGGCGTATCATCCACCGTGCGATGCCGGTCGGTCGCGAAATCACGGATATGAATGGGATCGCAGGTCCATTTCCCCTCCGTCAGCGCGCGCCCCGCCAGCGACACGCCCAGCGGCCCGGGGAACATCTCCGGGTAAAGGGTCAGGATTTGCGCGGCAAAACTCATTTGCGGCGACGGCTGCGCAGGCGGGCAGCGGAAAAGCCGCCGGCAAGGCTGATCAGGCCGCAGACAAGCAAGGTCAGCCCCAGTTGCATCAGCAGGTTCGACCATGCGCCATTGCGATGCATAGCGGCAGGAATCATCAGAAGCAGCGGCATAGGCAAGACCAGCGCAAGCGCGGTGGCCGTCTTGATCCATCGGGTCCAGCCTATGGACCATAGCCGCCACCCCGCCGCGACAAGGAACAACAGGTAGGCGCCAAGAAGAAACTGCGGAATAATGGGCATGCAACGCGCTTAGGCGATGTGGCGCAAAGCGTCCAGCGGCGGCATCAGGGCGCTTTGATGTCCAGTTTCAATTCCTGAAGCTGAGCGGTAGCGGTGGGAGCCAGCAAGATGCTGCCCGACACCCTGCCCTTGTCGCAGGCCCAGGTGAAGCGTCCCGACAAGGCGCCCGTTGCGATGATGGGCGCACCGGTGTCGCATTCGCCAGCCTCCCCTTTCAGCGCAGAAAGTTTCTGCCGCCAATGGGTCGCATCGCTATCCATCAGGAAATTCATGGCCAGACTGCCCGACGCTGCGCCGACATCGCCAGCAGCATAGATGCGGGCGGTGGCGCCATAACCATCGGCCAGCAACGGCGAAACCGGCAGGGTTCGGGCAATCAGGGCACCCGCCTGCTTGAGCGCCACCGCGGCGTCCCAGGCCGGTCCCGCGCCGCCATTATAGGTTCGGCTTGTGAAGACGAAGATGCCCACACCATAATCGGGCATCAACATCACATGGCTGCCATAACCGGGATAACCGCCGCCATGGGCAAGCGTGAGGCCAAGGTCGCAATCCTGCGCGATACGCATGGCAAAGCCATAGGCAGCCGCCTGTCGACAGGCGGCAGGGCCGCTTTTCCCGTTGCGCTGCGCCACGGCCATATGATTGCTGCCCTCCGCCAGCATGCGGACCGACGCGCGAGAGACCGGGCCGCCATCCGCATCGTCGCGCGGTGGCCAGGCCGACAACAGGAAGGCGACCCAGCGGGCATAGTCATTGGCGCTGGTCTGAAGCCCGCCCATCGCACCGAATGCGCCATCCGCCATGGTCGGCTCTTCTTTCCATCGGCCATCCTCCCATCGATAACCGATGGCGCGGCGATCGATCGGCCATTCGCCAACCTCATAGCCTGAGGATGTCATGGCAAGCGGGGTCAGGATCGTCTGCTCGACATAATGACGATAGGACATGCCGCTGACATTGGCGATGATGCGCCCCAACAGAGCATAGCCGAAATTGCTATATTCATACGCGGTGCCGGGCGCCGTGCTGAACGGAACGCCAGCCGCCAGCATTCGGGTAAAATCGGCATGGGGCAAGGGAGTCTGCCGGTCGCCCCACGGATTGTCGTCCACAAAGCCGGCGCTGTGGGTCAACAGATCGCGGATGCGGATGCGCGGGCTATCCTTGGTCGGATAGGCCCAGCCGCGCATTTCAGGAACATATTTTTCCGCCGGATCGTCGAGGGCCAGCTTGCCTTCCTCCCGCAATTTCAGGATCGAAAGGGCGGTGAACGCCTTGGTCATCGATGCAATGCGGAACAGGCTGTCGGGGGTGACGGGACGCTTGCGCACCAGATCCTGCACGCCATAACCCTTTACATGGACCAGGCGGCCATTGGCGACGATGCCGTACACAAGGCCGGGTGCGTGGCTATCTTGCCGGAAATCGGCGAAGAGGCGATCGATGTCGGGTACCGCAGCGGTGATCTTCGCCTCATCGGCGGCATGGGCGCTGACGGGCAGCACCATCAGAGGGAGAAGACAGGCGAGGAAACGCTTTCTCATCAGGTCCAATCTTCCACTTTGAGGCCGGGAATATCGGCAAAGTCGGCGATATTGCGGGTAATCACGGTGAGGTCGAGACTAAGTGCGTGGGCCGCCAGCAGTCGATCAAAACGACCGCGACGAAACGGCAGAGCGCCATAGGATCTGGACGCAGCTTCATCGAAGGCAAGCAGCGGCATCTGCGCCGTCAATAGTTCCAGACCAGCCATAGGCGGCGCTTTGCCATTCATGCTGCCCAGCACCAGTTCGGCAAATACGATCGTGGAAATGCCTATGGCACCCTGCTCCGTCGCAACCACATGCTGGTTCAACAGAGGATAGTCATTGGTAAAGAGATAGATGCAGCAATTGGTATCGATCAAATACCGCATCCATCACCCCTTCAGATTGTCCAGCAGATGCCAGTCGCGCGGACTATCATCGAAATCCTCCCGTGGCAGCGGCTTGAGCCAGGGCATGGTGCCGGCGATACCGGTCAGGTCTATCTTGGGCCGGGGCGCATCGACAGGCTCAAAGGTGAATTTGCCATGTTCTTCGCGAAGGCGCATTTCCGCGCCCTCCTGAAGGCCGAGCGCCTTGGGCAAGCGGAGCGCCAGACTGTTGCCTGACTTAAAGACCTTGGCCTTATATTCCTCGCTCATATATAGCTCCGTATATACAGAGCGTATATATTATTGCGCAAAGGCGGAGTCAATCCGGGCGATGTCGCCGTCCAGAGTTACCGCATGCATGGGCGCCATGAAGCGCTTGCCTGCCTTGCCATCGACAGAAGGGCGCTCCACCTCGACAATATCGCCTGCGCCGAAATTCTCGACGGCGACGATTTCGCCCAGTGCTACACCTTCACTATCTATGCAGGACAAGCCAATCAGGTCGGCATGATAATATTCGCCCTCGCCCAGCGGCGGGAGGGCAGATCGCGGCACGGTGAGTTCGGTCCCACGCAGCGCTTCGGCCGCAGACCGGTCGCCGATTTCGGCGAAGCGGGCAACCGCACCATTGGAGCCGGGGCGTACGGACTTGAGCGTCAGTACGCGCCCCGCCGCATCGAAGCCCTGATAGTGCCGAAGACTGTCCGGCCCTTCGCCGAACAGTTTCAGGCGGACTTCGCCCGCCACCCCATGTGCCCCGATGATGACGGCGAGAGTGACGGGCTTGTCGTTCAACGCAATCAGCCTTCCGCTGCTTCTTCAGCAGGGGCTTCTTCGGCCGGTGCGTTGGCTTCGGCGGCCGCAGCGGCGGCAGCTTCAGCGGCTTCGGCAGCCTTGGCAGCGCGATCTTCAGCGCGATCCTTGGCCTTCTGACCCGGTTCGGCCTTCTTGGGGTTGTTGCGGACAGCACGTTCCTTCACGCCGGCGGCGTCGAGGAAGCGGGCAACGCGGTCGGTCGGCTGGGCGCCGGCGGCAACCCAGTGCTTGGCACGATCGATGTCCAGAACGACGCGCTTTTCGTCGCCCTTGGGCAGGACGGGGTTATAGCTGCCGATGCGCTCGATGAACTTGCCGTCACGCGGCGCGCGGCTGTCGGCCACGACGATGCGGTAATAAGGGCGCTTCTTGGAGCCGCCGCGCGACAGACGGATGGAGGTTGCCATGGAAATAGACCTTTCTAATCAACTTGCTTGTTTGGGGTCCGTCATCCCAGCGATAGCTGGCGTCCCGCTCCCCGGTTTTGGGAGAGTGGAACCCCAGCTTTCGCTGGGATGACGGGTTACTTCACTTCTTCATGAAATTCTGAAAACCGGGCGGCAGCTTGGGCATGTTGCCGCCCAATCCGCCAAGACCGCCCAGCCCCGACAGGTCGGGCGGACCGCCCTGCCCGCCGTCCGGACCGCCAAGGCCACCCAGACCGCCCATTCCGCCACCGCCGAACATTTTGGCCAGCCCCTTGAGGCCACCCATCTTGCGGATCTTCTTCATGGCGGTTTCCATTTCCTGATGCATTTTCAGGAGACGGTTGACGTCCTGCACGGTGCGGCCTGCACCCTTGGCGATGCGGATTTTGCGCTTGGCATTGATCAGGGCGGGCTTTTCCCGCTCCTTGGGCGTCATGGAGCCGATCATCGCGTCGAGGTGGAGCAGCGTCTTGTCGTTGGCGCCGCTATTGGCCATCGCCGCCTGCGCTTTTTTGAGGCCCGGCAGCATGCCAGCCAGCGCGCCGAGGCCACCCATGCGGCGCATCTGATTCAATTGCGCACGTAGGTCGTTCATGTCGAACTGACCCTTGGCCATTTTCTTGGCCAGCTTGTCAGCTTCCTCGGCGTCGATCGTTTCGGCCGCCTTTTCGACCAGCGAAACGACGTCACCCATGCCCAGGATGCGCTGCGCGACACGTGCGGGATGGAATACCTCGATCGCGTCCAGCTTTTCGCCGGTGCCCGCAAACTTGATCGGACGGCCGGTGACGGCACGCATGGAAAGCGCTGCACCGCCACGGGCATCACCGTCCATACGGGTCAGCACCACGCCGGTCAGCGGCACCTGAGCCGAAAAGCTGGTCGCGACGTTCACCGCGTCCTGCCCTGTCAGCGAGTCGACGACCAGCAGGATTTCGGCCGGATTGGCGACATCTGCCACCGCCTTCATCTCGTCCATCAACGCCTGATCGACGTGCAGGCGACCGGCGGTGTCGAGCATGACGACGTCAAAGCCCTGGAGCTTCGCCGACTGGAGCGCGCGGCGGGCAATATCGACCGGCTGCTGACCCGCGATGATCGGCAGGGTCGCGACATCGGTCTGCGTGCCGAGAACCGCCAACTGCTCTTGCGCGGCCGGGCGCTGAACGTCAAGCGACGCCATCAGCACTTTCTTACGGTCGCGCTCCTTGAGGCGCTTGGCGATCTTGGCCGTGGAGGTCGTCTTACCCGAACCCTGAAGACCGACCATCATGATGACGGCGGGCGGGGTCACGTCGATCATCAGGTCGCTGGTTTCAGCGCCCAATACTTCGGTCAGCGTGTCGGAGACGATCTTGACGACCATCTGGCCGGGCGTGACCGAACGCAGCACATCGCTGCCTACGGCACGTTCGGTCGCCTGATCGACGAACTGGCGCACGACGGGAAGCGCGACGTCGGCTTCCAGAAGCGCGATTCGCACTTCGCGCATCGCGGCGCGGACATCGTCCTCCGTAAGCGCACCGCGCCCACGCAGCTTGTCGAATACCCCACCGAGACGATCGCTTAGCGAATCGAACATCATCACCTCAAACCGGGCCGAAACCCGCATAAAACCGTACCACCCCGCCAAACGACGAAATCGCCGGCGGGCGAAACCTCGCCGGCCAGCGTCCATCCGATGTCCCCCTATGGGCATCCTGGATTTGTCAGGGCATCGGACGAAACCGCCCGAACGTGCCGCGCGCCTTATCCCGAAACCGGTAAAGACGCAAGGGGAAGCGCAGCGCCTTGACCCCGGCGTGCCGCATGGGCATCGACCCATCGATATTATCGGAGAAGCCCATGTCCCTGCCCCACGCCCGCTACATCGTCCTGAAACATGAGGGCGTATGGAAGATCAATCTCGACAACCGCTATTATGGACCGTTCGACACGCAGGCAGCGGCGATAGAGAGCGCTACGCAAACAGCAAGAAAAGCCAGCGAAGGCGGTTATCACGCCTCCGTCCTGCTGATGCGGGGCGGTGATTTCGACATCATGTGGAGCAGCCAGCCCAAATAATGTCTGCACATGTCTGTGCTGTATGCATATTTTTCCTGCGCCAGGGAACCAGCGCCCCCTCTCTGCATTTTTTGATTCCAAAATCACGGGTCGAGGTATGAGTAAGACAGTTCTGATCGTTGAGGACGAGATTTTCGTCGCATTGGAAATCGAGCAGATCGTTGAAGATACAGGCTTTGATGTCGGCGCCATTGCGGCCGACCGCGAAGCTGCACTTGCCGCTGCCGAACATTGTGACATCGCCCTTGTCGACCTGAACCTGCGCGACGGACCGACCGGCCCGAAAATCGGCATGGAACTTGCCACCCGCTTTGGCATTCGCGTGATCTATGTCACGGCCAACCCGGCCCAGATCGGTGAAGCGTCGGTCGCGGCGCTGGGCGTCATCACCAAGCCGTTTCGCGCCCACAGCATTTCGGCGGCGCTGCGACTGGCAGCGGCAGAAAATCCCGAAATACAGGCCGCAGATATCGCGGGCTTTACGCCCTTCCTGCCGCTCGGCTCATGGAACGGCGCGGAATCCAGAGGGTAAGGCGCAGCCCTTCTGCCCGCCAGTCTCTTTCCAGCCTGCCACCCAATTGACGTTCGACGCTGAGCATCATCAGCCGGCTACCAAATCCGTTGGATTCGCTGGGCAGCACAGTTGGCCCGCCGACCTCCTGCCATTCCATGCGGATATTATCGCCCTCGTCCGCAATGCTCAGGTCGATATAACCCTCAGCCGTAGAGAGCGCGCCATATTTGGCCGCATTGGTCGCCAGTTCATGGAACAACAGCGCCAGCGGCGTGGCCGACCGGTCATCGATCGCCGGATCATCGCCAGACAGGCGTATGCGCGGACCATCGACACCCAGATAGGGCGCAAAAATCTGATCCAATACGCCCTGTAGCGATCCCTGATCGACCGGCGGGCGCGATTCCATGCTGTGGGGACGAACGAAATCATGCGCCCGGCCCAGCGACAGGATGCGATCGCGCAAATCCTCCGCCACGGGGGCAATTTCGGGATGCTGGCGTGCCGACAGGCCGATCAGCCCGGCTATGACCGAGAAAATATTCTTGATCCGATGAGAGAGTTCATGCGCGATCATCTCGCGCTCTTCGATCATCAGCCTTTGTTCGTGAATATCGGTACAGGTTCCGATCCAGCGCACAATCGCGCCGTCTACGCCACGGATCGGCAGGGCGCGACCCAGCGTCCAGCGATAATCCCCATCGCGATGGCGCAGCCGATACTCAATCTCATAAGGATCGCCGGTCGCCAGACTGTGGCCCCACCGCTCCCACGCCCGCGGCTGGTCGTCGGGATGGAACATCCCGTTCCACGCCTCGCCATCGGTCGACCCGACCGGCACGCCGGTATATTCATACCAGCGGGCATTATAATAATCATGATAGCCGTCCGGCAGCGTCGACCACACCATTTGCGGCATGGTGTCGGCCAGCGTGCGGAACATGCGGTCACTATCCGCAACAGCGGCGGCATCCAGCCTCTGCTGAACGATGGTATCGCGATCGCGGCGACGCCCTTCCAGTTCCACCATCACCTGCCTTGCAAGCAGGGAAAGCCCCTGTCGTTGCAGAGCCGTCAGGTCGGCACGCGGCCGGTCGTCGATGACACAGAGCGCGCCCAGCGACTCGCCCGATGCACTTGTCAGCGGGGCACCGGCATAGAAACGAATATGCGGAGCGCCTGTAACCAGTGCATTGTCGGCAAAACGGGGGTCAAGCGTGGCGTCCGGCACGACGAAAATCTCGTCACCCAGCATCGCCAGAGCGCAAAAGGATACGTCACGCGGCGTTTCCTCCGCATCCAGTCCGACACGGGCGAGGAAGCGTTGCCGTACATCCTCAACGATGGAAACAAGCGCGATAGGGGCATCGCAAAGACGGGCTGCAAAAGCCGTGATCTCGTCAAGGTTGCGAAAACCGCCGACGTCCAGATCGTAGAGCGCCAACAGCGCCGCCCGATCCGTCGCCAGGCCGCGCCCCTCAGCCATCGCTGACGCGCTCGATGTCGGCACCAACGGCGGAAAGTTTTTCCTCCAGCCGCTCATAACCGCGATCGAGATGATAGACGCGGTTGACCTGTGTCTCACCCTCGGCGGCGAGGCCAGCGAGGATAAGGCTCATCGACGCACGCAGATCGGTCGCCATGACGGGCGCACCGACCAGCTTGGGTACGCCACGCACCACAGCAGTCCGGCCGTTGACGGCAATATCCGCGCCCATGCGTGCCAGTTCGGGCACATGCATGTAACGATTTTCGAAAATCGTTTCGGTCAGGACAGACGCGCCATCGGCCAGCGTCAGCATAGCCATGAACTGCGCCTGCATGTCCGTGGGGAAAGCCGGGAAAGGAGCCGTCGAGAGAGTGAGCGGCTTGAGCTTCCCGTCCGAAGAGATGCGAATGCCGTCCTTATGCTCGTCCACCTGCACGCCTGCATCGCGCAGGGCGGCGAGAATGGCCTGCATATCCTGCGCATCGGCACCGATCAGATCGAGCGAACCACCGGTAATCGCAGCAGCGCAGGCATAGCTGCCTGCCTCGATCCGGTCGGGCATCACGCGATAGGTCGCGCCGTGCAGCCGGTCTTTGCCATGCACGACCAGTCGCGAACTGCCAATGCCTTCAATATCGGCGCCCATCGCGACCAGCAGGTTGCAAAGGTCCACGATTTCCGGTTCGCGTGCCGCGTTTTCGAGAATGCAGGTGCCCTTGGCGAGCGAGGCCGCCATCAACGCATTCTCGGTCGCACCGACCGAAACGACCGGGAAGGTATAGGTGCCGCCCGGCAAGCCGCCATCCGGCGCACTGGCACGAACATAGCCGGCGGTGATTTCGAGGACCGCGCCGAACGCTTCGAGCGCCTTGAGGTGCAGGTCGATCGGACGATTACCAATGGCGCAACCACCCGGCAGAGACACGCGCGCTTCACCGGCGCGAGCCAGCAATGGACCCAATACAAGGATGGATGCGCGCATCTTGCGCACGATGTCATACGGTGCCTCGGTAGAGGTGACGCGCCCCGCCCGCATCGTCATGACGCGGCCAAAATCTTCCGGTCGCGCCCCCTCGATCATGGTCGACACGCCCAACTGGTTGAGCAGATGACCAAAGCTGTCGACGTCGGCTAGGCGTGGCAGATTGCGCAGCGTCACCGGCTCGTCCGTCAGCAGCGCGCACGGCAGCAGCGTCAGGGCAGCGTTCTTCGCGCCGGAAATGGGAAGGCGGCCACTAAGCGCTTTGCCGCCGCGGATATGAATGCGGTCCATCGGACAGGGTTAATAGCGGCAAATGCGCGTCGTGCAAGGCGGGTCGGATCAGGGCGCGCGGCGATTTCCAGCGGCGATGCCCCCTGCCCGGAACAATCTTCGCCACCTTGATCGAGTTTAGTGCGCTGTTCGAAAATGCAGCCAAAAGGCGATTTGGGCGTTCTGCCATCGTAACGACAATCAGGAAAAAGGTGTAATTGGTGGCAACAAGCTGTTTCGCGGAAAGACTGGCCAAACAGGTGCCGCTGTCGGAAGCGGAAAAATCGGCCCTGGCACGACTGGAAGAAAATCCCCGCAAGATAAAGCGTGGCGCGATGATCCAGCGCGTCAATGAGACCGTGACCGAATTGTTCGTACTGCGCGAGGGCCGGGTGATGAGCTTCGTCATCCTGCCTGATGGCAGTCGCCAGATATTGCGCGTCTACTTCCCCGGCGACTTTATCGGTTCGGCCAGCACTATTTATAGCAAGGCACCGGAGTCGCTGGTCGCGCTGTCCGACGCGATCGTGTGCCCGTTCGACAAACACGCCCTGCGACGCCTGCTGGACGAATATCCGCGCGTCGCCGCATTGCTCTTTCTGCTGTCAAACGCGGAACGGGTGGCGATGACCGATCGGCTGGCAGCGCTGGGCCGTACATCGGCCAAGGCGCGGGTCGCGTCCTTCCTGCTCGATATGTTCGACCGGCTGCGCGTGACCGACGATAGCATAACCGACAGTTTCGATCTGCGTTTGACGCAGGAGGAGATCGGCGATTCCATCGGCCTGACGTCCGTGCATGTGAACCGGATGATCCGGCAGATGGAACAGGAAGGGCTGATCAGCCGGTCCAATGGCCGCATCACGCTGCTCGAAATGGCGCGGCTGGAGGATATCGGCCATTATACCAATCGCCACAAGGACATGGATCTGGACTGGCTGCCGGTCAGTTAAGCCGCGCTATTTTCCGGTCTTGCGATCCGGTGGAAAACAGGTGGTGCAGCGGCGCCAGCAGGATAGCCCCGGCATGGCGACCGCCGGCGTCAGGCCGCGCTCGGGATACAGGCCGGTCAGTATCTCGGCCGAAACACCTTCCGGCGCGGCGCGATTGTGGCACATCAGGCAGTTGCGCACATATCTGGCGCGGGTCAGGTTGGAATGATCCTCCTGCCCCAGCGCAATGCCGGGCATCGACAGTGCCGACAGGATCAGCAACCGGGCGATCACGCCAGCAGCTCGACATCCCAGTATAGCCAGTCATGCCAGCTTTCATGCAGATAGCCCGGCGGAAAGGCGCGGCCATGCTCCTGCAACTGCCAGCTCGTCGGCCGGATCGGTTGCACATAAAGCTGCATATGCGCTTCCTTGGGCGTCCGTCCACCCTTGCGCAGATTGCAGGGTGAACAGGCAGTCGCGACATTTTCCCATGTCGTGCGGCCGCCCGCGCGGCGCGGGACCACATGGTCGAAGGTCAAATCGCTTTGCGATCCGCAATATTGGCAGGCAAACTTGTCCCTCAGGAACAGGTTGAACCGGGTGAAGGCGGGATGCTCCGACGGCTTCACATATTGCTTGAGCGCAATGACCGAGGGAATCTTCATTTCCAGACTGGGACTGTGAACATGCCGCTCATAGGAGGCGATGATGTCCACCCGATCCAAAAAAACCGCCTTGATAGCGGTTTGCCAGGGCCAGAGGCTCAGGGGATAATAGCTGAGCGGCGTATAATCCGCATTGAGAACGAGCGCCGGGCAGTTTTCCGGGTGCCGTATGAGGTCGGGATGGTACATAGAAACCTTCTACCCCCTTGTCGTTGCCGCTGATCGACCAGCAACGTGACAAGAGCATGACAGCATTAACTAATATCGTCCGTCAAGAGCCTGTATGACTTCATCGCCCAGCCTACCGCATATGGTGACACGTTTTGCGCCCAGCCCGACCGGGCGGCTGCATATCGGCCATGGCTGGTCGGCGTTGATGGCGATGGACATGGCTCGGGCAGCGGGCGGTGCATTTCGCCTGCGCATCGAGGATATAGACGGCACCCGCAGCCGGCCCGAACATGTCGCGGGCATCATCGACGATCTGCGCTGGCTGGGCATCGCGTGGGACGGAAAGATCGTCCACCAGTCGCAACGCCTCCATCATTATGACGCAGCGCTGGAACGATTGCGGGACATGGGCCTGCTCTACCCCTGCTTCTGCACCCGCGCCGACATACAGGCCAGCCTGACCGCACCGCACGGGCCGGAAGGTCCGGTCTATCCCGGCACCTGTCGCGCGCTGGGCGATGGCGAACGGGCGCAGCGCATGGCGGCGGGCCATCCCCATGCCTGGCGCATCGACATGGCGGCAGCGGTCAAGCAAGCCGGTCCGCTATCATGGCGCGCCATGGAGGTCGGGACGGATGAGGAAATACGCATCATCGCCGATCCCCTGCCCCATGGCGACGTAGTGCTGGCGCGCAAGGATGCACCGGCCAGCTATCATCTGTCCTGCACGCTGGACGACGCCGCAATGGGCGTGACCCATGTGCTGCGCGGCGAAGACCTGCGTAGCGCCACCCATATCCACCGGCTGATCCAGGCGTTGCTTGGCCTTCCCTCCCCGGCCTATCGTCACCACCCGTTGCTGGTCGGCGCAGATGGCAAGCGACTGGCGAAACGCGACGGATCGATAGCGATTGCCGACCTGCGCGCGCACGGTGTCGATCCCGGCACACTGGCAGCGGACCTGCGCGCAGGTCGCTTTCCGGTTGGCATATCGATCGGCGAGGCATAGGATGACCCGATGAACACCGTGCTGGTCATCGCCCTCATCCTTGCCATGGCGGCCACGCTGTTCGCGCTCGTCCGCGGCATCATCGCCTTTCTTCAGACGACCAAGGAAGATTTGAACGCGCCGGAAGGCAGCGGTCCCAGCCCGGCGCGATTGAAGCAGAACAAGATGATGATGAACCGCATCCTGTTTCAGGCAGCGGCGGTGATCATCGTCGCCCTGCTGCTGATGATGAAGGGCAATAGCTGAATATCCCATGGTCAAGCTGAACAAGATTTACACCCGCACCGGCGATGCGGGAACCACCGGGCTGGTCGATGGATCGCGCCTGCCCAAATATGCCCCCCGCATGCAGGCCGTTGGCGATGTGGACGAAGCGAACAGCACGATCGGGCTTGCCATCGTGGCCATGGGCGCGGGCATGGAGGCCGACTGGCTGACCGTCATTCAGAATGACCTGTTCGATCTGGGCGCAGACCTCGCGACGCCGATCACCGACGCGGCCGATCCGCCATGGGCGCTGCGTATCGTCGAGTCGCAGGTGAAGCGACTGGAAGATCAGATCGACACCATGAATGCCGAACTGGCGCCGCTCGACAGTTTCGTCTTGCCGGGCGGCTCCCCCGCGGCGGCGGCCGTACATCTGGCCCGCGCCGTAACCCGCCGGGCCGAACGCAGCGCGACCGCAGCGGCCGTCGATTCGGCCCTGAACCCTCAGGCGCTTGCCTATCTCAATCGCCTGTCCGACCTGCTGTTCGTCATGGCCCGTCGCCTGAACGACAATGGCGCAAAGGACGTAAAGTGGGTGCCCGGCGCGTCTCGCTGATGACCAGCAGATTCAGACGATTGTATTCAGCCTGACTCGCCAGTCGCACAGTTCATCTCGACAACAAAAATTAACCCTCTTCCTTCAGGCCGCATTTACGAGCGCCGCAGAATTTCCCCCTCATTGTCAGCATAATGAGGACCTGCATGCGCTTTTACCTTGCCACATCCTTCATCTTCCCCCGGTCGCTGAGATTGCGCCTTTTCGCGCTCTGCTTCGTCGCAACGCATCTGCCGCTGATCGCCTATATCGGTTGGGGCTTTGCCTCGGGCCGGATCGCACTGGCGGAATGCGTCGCACTGACACTGGCGACCGTCGTCGGCACGGGGATTGCGCTCTTTGGGATCGGTGCGCTGCTGACGCCGATCCACGCTCTGGCGCAAACGCTGAACAGCGAGGAAAAGGAAGCCGCGCCTTTACCGGAGGTGGGCGATGTCATTCAGGCGCTCTATGCCGGGGTCCATCGAGCCGCCAGCGCCACCCGTTCACGGATCGACGATCTGGATGTGGCCGCGCATGAAGATCCGTTGACGGGCATCGCCAACCGGCGCGGTTTCATGAGCCGGGTCGACATGTTGCCGGAAGCGCAGCGGTCAGGCTGCATTGCCCTGCTCGACATCGATTTCTTCAAGCAGGTCAACGATCATCTTGGCCATGACGAGGGCGACCGGGTTCTGGCCGCCTTTGCGGACCGCCTGTCCCGTCAGACCCGCCGCGTCGATCTGGTGGCACGCTGGGGCGGGGAAGAATTTATTCTGTTCTTCGACGGTGCGACCGAAGATGAAGCCTGCTGGGCGCTGGCCCGCATCGCCGACCAGATGCGCAGCGATCCGGTCGGCCGCGTAAATGACCGCGTCATCAGCTTTTCCGCCGGGGTCAGTCGCTGGCATCGGGACAATATCGACGAAGCCATCACCGCCGCCGACGCCGCCCTCTATGAAGCGAAGGCAGCGGGCCGCGACCGGATATGCCGGGCCGCCCGTCTGCTGGCGACGACGCGCCCCTGACATCCTCCCCCGATAAAGGGGGAACCGAATACGGACCCATGCGCTGTCAGAAGGGAGAACGGCGCAACCGTATCGGAAAGGGTCTGCGGATGGTCAAAAGCTGGATAGACCCACGCGCGGACATGCTGGAAACCCAGTATAAAAATGTCCGCGCCTTAACGCAGGCATTGGCACAACCGCTGTCGGATGCCGACGCCACGGTGCAGTCCATGCCCGATGCGTCCCCCGCAAAATGGCATCTGGCGCATGTCAGCTGGTTTTTCGAAACCTTCATCCTGCGCGATCACGCACCGGCCTATCGCCCGTTCGACGATCGTTACGCCTATCTGTTCAATAGCTATTATGAAGCGGAGGGCGCGCGCCATGCCCGCCCGCGCCGGGGCATGCTGACCCGCCCCACGCTGGAGGAAATTCTCGCCTATCGCACCCATGTCGACGAGACGATGCTGGCCATCCTGCCGATGCTCCCGCCCGAGGCACGGTCGCTCGTCACGCTGGGCCTGCATCATGAGCAGCAGCATCAGGAATTAATGCTGACCGACCTCATCCACCTATTCTCCTGCAATCCCATGGAGCCAGCGCTTTTCGCTGCTCCCAGCGCAGCACCAATGGCCCTGCCCGGCCCGCTCCACTGGATGGAGGGGCGCGAAGGACTGGTGGAAATCGGACAGGACGGCCGGTCCGATTTCGCCTTCGATTGCGAAGGGCCACGGCACAAGGCGCTGTTGCACCCCCATGCCCTGGCTCACCGCCCGATCAGCAATGGCGAATGGATCGCCTTTATCGAGGACGGCGGTTATCATACCGCCAGCCATTGGCTGTCCGACGGATGGGCGTGGGTGCAGGCGGAGGGGGTGGACGCTCCACTCTACTGGCAACAGGGCGACAGGGGCTGGACCCGTTTCGGCCTCGACGGACGACAGCCGGTCAACCCTGCCGCCCCGGTGACGCATATCAGCCTGTATGAGGCGGACGCCTATGCCAGTTGGGCCGGCGCCCGATTGCCGACAGAAGCGGAATGGGAAAGCGCGGCGCAAAATGTCGCGGCGTCCAGCGGCGTGCAACTGGACGAACCGGGTTGTGTCCAACCCCGCCCCGCGCCCGAGGACAGCGGCCTGACACAAATGTTCGGCGATGTATGGGAATGGACCGGCAGCGCCTATCGTCCCTATCCCGGCTTTCGCGCCGCCGCCGGTGCAGTCGGCGAATATAATGGCAAGTTCATGTCCGGCCAGTTCGTGCTGAAAGGTGGCAGTTGCGCCACGCCGCGTGGCCATGTGCGGGCCAGCTACCGCAATTTCTTTTACCCCCACCAACGCTGGCAGTTCACCGGGCTGCGGCTGGCAAAGGATCTGTAAGCGCCATGTTGCTGACCGACGACGCCCCGGCCCATGGCCACCATGCCAATCCTGCCTTTTGCCGCGACATAGTGGACGGGCTTTCCTCCACGCCTAAGGCGACCCCGCCCATCTGGTTTTATGATCGGCACGGCTCGGAATTGTTCGAACAGATCACCGACCTTACCGAATATTATCCGACCCGGACTGAAACAGCGCTGCTGGCGGCGCACGGTGCGGATTTCGCTTCTGCGGTGGGTGCCGGTCGAGCGGTGGTGGAATTTGGCGCGGGCAGCGCGCGCAAGACGCCGCATCTGTTGCGCGCCATCGATCCGGCCGCTTATGTACCCATCGACATCAGCGGCGATTTCCTGCGCACGAGCAGCGCGGAACTGGCCGCCGCCTTCCCCGGCCTGCCGGTGCTGCCGCTGGTCGGCGATTTCAATGGACCGCTCACTTTGCCCGCCGCGATCGACGGGCTGCCGCGCCTTGGTTTTTTCCCCGGCTCCACCATCGGCAATATGGAACCGGATGCCGCCGTCGACCTGTTACGGGCGATGCGCCGGTTGCTGGCCGATGACGCGATGCTGCTGATCGGTATGGACCGGATCAAGGATCGCGACAGGCTGATCGCCGCCTATGACGATGCGTCGGGGGTCACAGCCGCGTTCAACATGAACCTCGTCACCCGGATCAACCGCGAACTGGATGGCGATATGCCAGCCGACGGGCTGATCCATCGGGCGCTCTGGAACGATGAAAAAGCACGGATCGAAATGCATCTGGAGGCGGTGCGGCCGCTCCATTTCCACGTCGCGGGCCATTGTTTCCACATGGAGACAGGCGAAACCATCCACACCGAAAGCAGCCATAAATATGGAGAGCGGGACCGGCGCCTGTTATTGCGCGCCGGGGGATGGGAGCCGGTTGAAGAATGGACTGACCCGCAGGAACTATTTTCTTTGATTCTTGCGAAGGCTAGCTAAGCGTCGCTCAGTCGCTGACCTGCGCGCTCCAGACCCTGATCCATTCCCAGGCGCCCCGGCATTCACCCATCGCATACGCCTCGACCAGCCGAAAGCGGGTACCGTCCCAGACATAGGCCTGGCTGCCGCCGCAATCGCCCAGCCCCCGCCCCTTGGCATAGCTTTCGAGGCGGGATTTTTCCGGCGTCCATCCGGCATTGACCAGCATCGGGCGGCCTGCGGTTTTGGTCCAGCCCGGCATGCTGTCAAACGTCGCAAGGCGAAACGCCCGGCGCCCCGCAATGCCGGTGGCGATGACCGGCACCGACGAAAAATTATAGGCACCTGCACCGCACGGCACCAGAATCAGCGTCTCGCCCTTATCCAGCCGATGAAGCTCGGGCTGCTGCGATCCGTTCATTGCATCGCTGCAACCGGTGATACGGCCAAGGCTGGTCAACTCCTCCCGCCATAACGCAGGCGGTTCCCCGCCCGTCGAAACCGGCATACGCTTTATGACCGGCGCGACAGGGGCGGCCTTGACCGCATTGGTACCAAGCGCGCCCGTTGCCACCAGCGCCGTGGTCGTGCCGGCTCGCCCCTGAAGCGCGTCCATGTACCGCAGCGCAGCGCCCGATCCGGCGAGCGAAGGGCGGCCAAGCAGTTTCTTTGCCGACCGTATTTCCATCGTACTGCCCCGCGCCATGGCGATGGCCAATGCGGCTGCCTGTGGCCCGGTTACGCGAGCATCGCCATCGCGCGCCGTGGCGCTGGCCACCTGTCGCCCGTCGACGATGAAATTGACCTGCGCCTGCCCATGGCTGTCGCGGCTCATCCAGATTTCCGCGTCCGCATCGGGGCCAGCCTCGCGCACCACGCGGATCATGGTGGGAACATCCGGCCAGTCCGCGCCCTCCGGCAACAGCGCAACCGCTTCGCATCGGTTGCGATTGTCGCAGCCGATGGTCCAGTCCTTATAGGTTTCCAGCGTGCCGGGCCGGGGCGCCTGTACCCCGGAAACGGCGCCGTTCGCCGCGACCGCAAGGGCGGTCGCCAAAAAGATGTTTGCCCCCATGATGTTAACCATAACCCAAAAGCGGCCCGCGCGATAGTGCGGACGTTACGGCAGGGTTATGATAGCATCGTTTAGCGCAGGCTGAGCATCAATCCGGCAAGGGCTGCACTCATCAGGTTGGCGAGACTGCCTGCGACCAGCGCCTTCAGCCCCAGCTTTGCGATCATCGGCCGCTGATTGGGGGCAAGATTGCCCGTCACCGCCATCTGGATCGCGATGGAGCTGAAATTGGCGAAGCCGCACAGCGCAAAAGTGATGACGGCCAGCGATGTCGGGTTCAGCCCGTTCTGAACCTGCCCCAGATTGATATAGGCGACGAATTCGTTGAGGACGATCTTGGTCCCGAACAGGCCACCGGCCACCTGCGCGTCGCTCCATGGGATGTTGAGCATGTACATGATGGGCGAGAAGACATAACCCAGCAATTGCTGGAAGCTGAGCGTGGGATAGCCGAAGATCGCGCCGATGCCGCCCAATATGCCGTTGGCCAGCGCCACCAGCGCGACGAAGGCCAGCACCATTGCGCCAACCGCCACCGCCAGTTTAACACCCGTCTGCGCGCCCTGCGCCGCCGCCATGATGATATTGGCGGGCTTTTCCTCGTCATGACTGGCGGGCGGCATGGGCTCCCCCGGCGTCCCTTCGGGCAGCAGCGCTGCAGGGCCAACGCCGCTGATCCGGGTTTCGGGCAGGTGCAGATCGGGATGATCCCCCAGCGGCAATTCACCCTGCACCGGCACACGCGGATCGGGCATCATGATCTTGGCCATCAACAACCCGCCGGGCGCCGACATGAAGCTGGCGGCGAGCAGATAGTCGATCTTGATACCCATGGAGGCATAGGCGGCCAATATGGTGCCTGCGACGCCGGCCATGCCGCTGGTCATCACGGTAAAAAGCTGCGGCGGGGTAAGCCCGGCCAGATAGGGGCGAATGACGAGCGGGCTTTCGCTCTGCCCCACAAAGATGTTGGCGGCCGCACACAGGCTTTCCACCTTGGACACGCCCGTCACTTTCTCGATCGCGCCGCCGACCCAGCGGACGATGAACTGCATCACGCCCAGATAATAGAGGATCGACACAAGGCTGGCGAAGAAGATGATGACCGGCAACGCCGCGATGGCAAAGCTGGCTCCACCGATTTCGGGGCTGGCCAGCGGGCCAAAGATGAAATTGGTCCCCGCCTGCGCATAGCCCAGCAGATTGGCGACGCCGCGCGACATGCCGCCGATTATTGCGCGACCGGCTGGAACATACAGCACCAGCAGAGCAATACCCGCCTGAAGCAGGAAGGCTGCTCCCACCACGCGCGGCTTGATCGCGCGACGGTCGGAAGACAGGGCGAAGGCAATGGCAAGGATGAGCAATATGCCGGCAAGACCGAGAAGGAGATGCATGTAACGCTTTCGCGGAAAGAGATGATTGAGCGCGACTATATGGACCACGCGCTGGCATGGCCAGCCCCGACCGGACCGATGCTACAAAGCCGCTACATTGAGCAATCGGCCGGAGACAAGCCCCTTTTATTCCCCATCGTCGAGGGTCTGCACAGATTTCAAACAAGGCAGGACAGGATGACGCAGGGTAGTAAGCCCCACGACGGGGGATTGATAGACGATCTGGCGATGATGCAATCGCTGACACAGCAGAATGTTGGGCGGCGGCGCACATTGCGCCTGTTGTTCGCGGCGGGTGGCGGCGCGATCATCACCGCATGCGGCGGGGGATCGGGTGGCACTTCTTCGTCCAGCAGCGGCACGAGCAGCAGTACGTCGTCTACATCCTCCTCTTCCACATCCAGCAGCACGTCGTCCACCAGTTCCTCCTCCACCGGCGGAACCAGTTCGGGAAGCTGCATTGCCGACCCTGAGGAAACCAACGGCCCTTATCCGGCCGACGGCTCCAACAGCCGCAGCGGCACCGTGGTCAATGTGCTGGACGACACCGGCGTGGTGCGCAGCGACATTCGATCCAGCTTCGGATCATCGACCACAACGGCGAGCGGCCTTTACACCAAGCTGACGATCACGGTCGTCAATGTAAACGGCAGTTGCGCGCCGCTGGAGGGTTATGCCGTCTACATCTGGCATTGCGACGTCAACGGCAAATATTCGCTCTATGACTATCCGGCGGAAAATTTCCTGCGCGGCGTAGGCGTGACTGACGCGAACGGACAGGTGACGTTCGAAACCATCTTCCCTGGCTGTTATGACGGGCGTTACCCGCATATCCATTTCGAGGTCTATCCCAGCCTTGCGCGGGCGACCAGCTACAGCAATCGGCTGCTCTGCTCGCAATTCGCGATGCCATCCGCCACCTGCACCACCGTCTATGCCACCAGCGCCTATAGCAGCAGCAAGTCCAACTTTTCGGGCGAAAGCATCAGCAGCGACAATGTGTTCGGTGACAACAGCACCGCCCAGCAGGAAGCCATGACCATTAGCATGACTGGCGACACGACCAATGGCTATACCGGCACCGTGACGGTCGGCATCGCCATTTAAAAGAAGGCAGGCGCGGATGACTTTGCAGGGGGCCATGTCTGCCGATATGCTGACCGCCGCTATGGATGGTTCAAGCATATTGGTGGTCGATGATGACGCGGACATTCGCGCGCTGCTGTCCGACTTTCTGGAACAGCACGGCTTTGCCGTGACAGCCGTGGCCGATGGCGCGGCGATGGACAAGGTTCTGAACGGCCAGACATTCGACATCGCCGTGCTGGACGTGATGATGCCGGGCGAGGATGGCCTGTCCATCCTGCGCCGCCTGTCGGCGCATGGGGGACCGCCGGTCATCATGTTGTCGGCGATCGGCAGCGACATCGACCGGATCGTCGGGCTTGAAATGGGGGCGGAAGATTATCTTCCCAAACCCTGCAATCCGCGCGAATTGCTGGCGCGCATCCGCACCGTGCTGCGCCGGCACCGGCGGCAGGCGGTGGAAACGCCCGCGACTGGCGGCAAGCGGTTACGCTTTGCCGGGTGGCAGATCGACATGGGCGCGCGCCTGCTGACCGATCCTGACAATGTCATCGTCACGTTGACCGATGGCGAATTTCGGTTGCTGCGCGCTTTCATCGAACATCCGCGTCGTGTGCTGAACCGCGACCAGTTGCTGGACTGGTCGGCGGGCAGCGACACGGAAAGCTATGACCGGGCCATCGACGTGCAGGTCAGTCGCCTGCGCCGCAAACTGGAGCGCGGCGCAAAGAGCGAAGGCATGGACGAGCTGGTCCGCACCATCCGCAACGAAGGCTATATGTTCACCGCCGAGGTGCGCCCGGCGTGACCGCCCCTCGCGACCGTTTCAATCCATCGATCCTGACCCGCATCGTTGCGCTGGTGGCGGCCAGCCTATTACTGGCGCTGGGGGCGATGATGCTGGTCGCCTTTCGCGGACCGCCGCCCCACAGCAGGCCGATGCCCCTGTCCGAAGCGGCAGGATTGCTGCGCGGCGGCCTTGCCCCGGCCGGCGCCTGGACGGTGGTGCGTTACCGGTCGGACCGTGTTCCCGATGCCGAGCCGGGGCAACAGCTGGATCGCGCCAGCGCGGCGCGCGTGGCGGCCATGTTGCACCTGCCGACGGCCGACATTCAATTGCAGCGCCCCATCCCCCCCGGTGACATGCCCCCGATGGAAGCGGATATGCGCCTTATGATGCACGGCGGCTTTCTGCTGGCGCAAAGAACCGATGACGGCTGGCAGGTCGTACAGGCCCGGCAGGGCGCCAACGGCCGCTGGTATGCCATCACCCTGTCGTTGATGGCGGGTATTTTCATCCTGCTGCTGCTACCCGCTTATTGGGTCGCACGCCGTATCACCCAGCCTATCCGTCAACTTGCCGAGGGCGCGGCGGTGGAAAGGCCCGAACGGGCCGATCCGCTGCCCCTCACCGGCCCGCCAGAGGTTCGTGCGGTGGGAACCGCCTATAATCATATGCGCGCGCGCATCGCCGAGTATCTCAATGAACGTACCGCGATGCTGGTCGCCATCGCCCATGATCTGCGGACGCCGATGACACGCCTGTCCTTTCGCCTTGAAGCGCTTCCCGAAGGACCGCGCGCCAAGGCACAGGCGGATGTGCAGGAAATGCGGGCGATGGTCACGGACCTGCTGGATTTCATGCGCGGCACTGGCGACGGCGCTGATCGGGTCCGCATGGACCTGTCCGCCATTGTCGAGACGCTTGCCGACGATCTGGCCGACATGAATCAGGACGTAGTCGTCATACGCAGCAGCCGCGCGGTCGTGCGCGGGGATACGGTGGCCTTGCGTCGCTGCATCGGCAATCTGATCGAAAATGCGGTCCGCTATGGCGGATCCGCCCGCATCGCCGTCGGCGTCGAGGGACGGCGCGTCATCGTGCTTGTCGAGGATGACGGGCCGGGCGTGCCTGCAGACACAATCGACCGCCTGTGCGAACCTTTTTATCGTGGCGAAGCATCGCGCAATCGCGAGACAGGTGGCGTGGGGCTTGGCCTGTCGATCGCGCGCAGCATTGCGGAAAGCCATGGCGGGCGGCTGATGTTCGCCAACCGGCCAGAGGGCGGATTGCAGGCGCGCATCACCCTGCCGCTGGAAAGCTGATCACTGATAAAGCGGCAAATATCGAAAGGGCGCATCCTCAAACGGCTCTGCATCGCGGGCCTCCGCCTCGCGGATCATGGCGCGCGTCTCGGCGCGACCTGACACGATGCGCAGATCGCCCTGCCCTGCTGGCACCATATCGCTGATCGACTGGCGCAGGGCGTCGAGCATCACTGTTTCATCCGGCGCCCAGATCGCAAAGCCTTCATTGGCAAGGGCGATGGTGTCGATGTCGAGCAGAGCGAGCAACCGCCCCTTGGCCGCGACATCTTCCACGCCATTATGCCGGCTGGCGGCGATCGCCTTTGCCGTTGTCTCATCCATTATCCGGTCCTGCGGATCAAGGAACAGCGGCTGGTCAACGCCCCAAGCATCGGACGGGCACAGTTTCTGGGCGGGATCGATCGCGCGGTCCGGTCGCACCTCGGCCGGATAGATGCGGCATGTATTGGGCCGGTCCTCATAAGCGGCGCAATACATATTGGCCATGCGATTGGGACAAGGCCCGTCGAACACCGCCGTCAATGTCATGCTGACCGTTATCGGCAATGCACCGCTGCGGGCGGGCACGGCACGCATAGCGCGATACTCCTCTGCCGATCCGGGGGCATGGGGCAATGCCGGCGCGGCGTCGCACAGCAATTCGACCGTCCCGCCCCGCTCCAGCCAGCGGATCGCCTCTGCCACGCTCAGCGCCAACCGCAGATTCTGACAGCATTTCCCGCACACGGTGCAGGCGAAATGAAGCGGCTGGCGCGGATCGACCGCCCCGTCCTGTACCATGGTCATGATGCGATCCCTTGCGCGCCTTTATGGCTTATACGCCCCCTCATTGCCGATCATCACGTCATGTCAACAAAAAGCGAAAGGGCCGGTATCGCGTGACACCGGCCCCTTGCAGCAATCTTCAGTCCAACCTGATAAATCAGGCAGCCTTCGAACGGCTCATGCGCTTGCGCTCGTTCGGATCGAGGTAGCGCTTGCGCAGACGGATGTTCTTGGGCGTCACTTCGACCATTTCATCGTCGTCGATATAGGCGATCGCCTGTTCCAGCGTCATCTTCTTCGGCGGGGTCAGGCGGACGGCGTCGTCCTTGCCGCTGGCGCGGAAGTTGGTCAGCGCCTTCGACTTCATCGGGTTGACTTCCAGGTCTTCGGGCTTGGCGTTTTCGCCGATCACCATGCCTTCGTACAGCGCTTCACCCACGCCCACGAACAGGATGCCGCGTTCTTCCAGCGGACCCAGCGCATAGGCATTGGCTTCGCCCGCACCGTTCGAAATCAGAACGCCGTTCTTGCGGCCTTCGATCTTGCCCTTGTGGGGGCCGTACTTCTCGAACAGGCGGTTCATGATGCCCGTGCCGCGCGTGTCGGACAGGAATTCGCCATGATAGCCGATCAGGCCGCGCGAGGGCGCGGAGAAGGTGATGCGGGTCTTGCCACCGCCCGAGGGACGCATGTCGGTCATCTCGGCCTTGCGAATGTTCATCTTGTCGACGACCGTACCGGAGAATTCATCGTCCACGTCGATGACGACGGTTTCATACGGCTCGGTCTTGCCGCCATTTTCGTCTTCGCCGAACAGCACGCGCGGACGCGAGATGCCCAGTTCAAAGCCTTCGCGGCGCATGGTTTCGATCAGAACGCCCAGCTGCAATTCACCGCGACCGGCGACGTCGAAGCTGTCCTTGTCGTCCGACTCCGTCACCTTGATGGCGACGTTGGATTCGGCTTCACGGGCCAGACGGTCGCGGATCATGCGGCTCGTCACCTTGGTGCCTTCGCGGCCGGCCATCGGCGAATCATTCACCGCGAAACGCATCGACAGGGTCGGCGGATCGATCGGCTGGGCCTTGATCGGTGCCGTAACCTGCGGATCGGAAATGGTGTTGGACACGGTCGCGACGGTCAGACCGGCGAGCGAAATGATGTCGCCGGCCTTGGCTTCGTCCACGGGCACGCGGTCCAGACCCTGGAACGACATGATCTTCGATGCACGGCCGGTTTCGATCACATTTCCTTCGGCGTCGAGGGCGTGGATCGGCTGGTTGACCTTGACCGTGCCCGACTGGACGCGGCCGGTCAGGATGCGACCGAGGAAGTTGTCACGGTCGAGCAGCGTCACGAGGAAGCTGAACGGCGCGTCCTGATCCAGCGACGGCGGCGGAACGTGATCGACGATCTTCTGGAACAGCGGCTCCAGCGTGCCTTCGCGGCGCTGGGCGTCTTCGCTGGCATAACCGTTACGACCCGAAGCGTAGAGAACGGGGAAGTCGAGCTGTTCGTCGGTGGCGTCCAGCGTCACGAACAGGTCGAACACTTCGTCCAGCACTTCCTGGATACGCTCGTCGGGACGGTCGACCTTGTTGACGACGACGATGGGCTTCAGGCCCAGCGCCAGCGCCTTGCCGGTCACGAACTTGGTCTGCGGCATGGCGCCTTCCGACGAATCGACCAGCAGGATCACGCCGTCGACCATCGAGAGGATGCGCTCCACTTCGCCGCCGAAGTCGGCGTGGCCGGGCGTATCGACGATGTTGATGCGGGTGCCGTTCCATTCGACCGAGGTCGGCTTCGCCAGAATGGTGATGCCGCGTTCTTTTTCGAGGTCGTTGGAATCCATCGCGCGTTCTTCGACGCGCTGGTTGTCGCGGAACGTGCCGGACTGGCGGAAAAGCTGATCGACGAGGGTGGTCTTGCCATGGTCGACGTGCGCGATGATCGCGATATTACGCAGGGACATGCTTATGCCTTTGGGATCGGGTTTTCCCGGTCGGCACCACGCCTGTCCAGGACTATCGGGCGCGCCCCTACAGGAAATGACGCGATGCGGCAAGGGCAAGGGGTGCATGCCTTTCGATCTGCCCGTATCACGCGCCTGTCCTGCAACAGAGCAAAAGCAGGCGCAACAGGGTTCCAAAATCGACAACCATCTTCTGCAATTTTGATATGATATTATGTAACTTTAATCTTATTACCCCCTTGCTCCGCCACGTCACCGCTCTATGGAAACAACACAGCCCCTATTTTGACAAAGGAAACAGCATGCGGTCGCGCGCCACCCTTTCTTTCGCAACCATGAGCTTCGCATCCCTGATCGCCCTTGCCTCGCCCGCGCTGGCGCAGAAGGACGGCCCGGATGCCGCCAAGGCCCACGCCGAAGCGGTCGCAGAGGATGTTGCAAAGAATTGGGCCAGCGCGCCGGTCGAGGAAGTGACCAAGAGCGGCAAAGGCACCGCCCATGTCGATGGCAAGGCCATCCCCTACACCCAGACCGCCGGCACGCTGACCATCCGCGATGCCAAGGGCAAGCCGGTCGGCAGCATGTTCTACACCGCCTATACGGCGGAGGGTAAGAACCGCCCTGTCACCTTTCTCTATAATGGCGGCCCCGGTTCCTCGACCCTGTGGCTGCGCATGGGCAGCTTCGCGCCGGAGCATGTTCGCACCGGCAATCCCGAAGCGGTCAAGCCCGCTCCCTATGATGTCGGACCGAATAATGACAGCCTGATCGGCAGCACCGACATGGTGTTTCTCGATGCGATGGGCGCTGGCTATTCCCGCCCGCTGGGCGATGCCAAGCCGTCCGACTTTTACGGCGTGGATCAGGATGTCGACGCCTTTGCCAAGGCGATCATCCGCTACACCACCAAATTCGGCCGCTGGGCATCGCCCAAATATATTTTCGGCGAAAGCTATGGCACCACCCGTTCGGGCGCCCTCGCCTATCAGCTGGAGGATCGCGGGCTGGCGCTGAACGGCGTGGTGCTGCTGTCGTCGATCATGAACTATGGCATCCGCCAGTCGGGCTTCGACACCATCCATATCGGCTATCTGCCCAGCTATGCGGCGACAGCCTGGTATCATAATCGCGTACCCGGCGGCCGCCCCGCCAGCCTGGAAGCCTTTGTCGAGGAAGCCCGCGTCTTCGCGAACGGTCCCTACGCCACCGCCCTGCTCAAGGGATCGGACATTACGCCCGAGGAAACCGACAGCATCGCTCAGCAGATGAGCCGCTTCACCGGCCTGTCGGTCGATTATCTCAAGCGCGCCAATCTGCGCGTCAACCTGTCCCGTTTCCGCAAGGAATTGCTGCGCGACGGGCACGAAACCATCGGCCGGTTCGACAGCCGGTACAAGGGCATCGACGCCGATGCGGCGGGCGAAAATCCCGAATATGATCCGTCCAGCACCAGCATCACCGGCCTCTATGTCGGCAGCTTCCTGGATCAGGTGACACGCCAGATGGGTTATGAAACCGATCTCGACTATCGGTTGAGCGCACGCGAAGGCGGCGATTTCCAATGGGACTGGAGCCATCAGGGGCCGGAACGTGGCCGTCAGAATGTTGCCGACGTCACCGCCGACCTCAGCGCCGCGATGCGGACCAACCCGCATCTGCGCGTCCTGTCGCTGAACGGCTGGTACGACATGGCCACCCCCTTCTTCTCGACCGAGCGTGACCTGAAGCACATGATGCTGGAGCCGAACCTGCGCCAGAATCTCCAGTTCAAATATTATCCCGCTGGCCACATGGTCTATCTGAACCCCGAAGCGCTGCACCAGATGCGCCTCGACATGGAGCGCTATTATGCGGAAGGCTCACGCTGATGCGGGCCTGAAACAGCCGGTTTGAATTGCATCGGGCGCGGGGCCGGGCCATATTCCGCATTGAAGAGCGACTGTTATAGTCACATATAACAGTTCCGAGGAGATATTATGGCCAGCACCGCGCCCACTACGACTGCCACCGCCGACGCGCTGAACCTGACGCCGCCCGATCCGGTCCCGGTCGTCGCACCGGAAAAAGCATCGGGTCTCGTTCCGATCGATGACGAGAAGCGCAGCAAGCTGGACGAAAAGGTCGACGCCTTCGTCGCGGACCTTGTGGCGCAGGACGCCAACTCCCCCGAATTCGGCGCCCGCGTCGATCAGCTCACCAATATGGGCCGCAAGGAAATCGCGGAAGCCGCTGGCCATTCCAATCGCTTTCTCGACCGCCCGGTGCGCGCGATGGACAGCGATACCAAGGTCGGCGCCGATCTGGCCGAACTGCGCCGCACGGTCGAAGACCTTGATCCGGGCAAACGCGGCAACCTGCTCGCCCCCAAGAAGCTGTTCGGCATCATCCCGTTCGGCAACAAGATGCGCGACTATTTCGACGGCTATAAAAGCGCGCAGAGCCACATCAATTCGATCCTCGGATCGCTCGCCAGCGGCAAGGATGTGCTGATCAAGGATAATGCCGCCATTGATGTCGAGCGGCAGAATATGTGGCAGACCATGGGTCGCCTCGAACAGATGATCCATATTTCCAAGACCATGGATGCCCGCCTGGAATCCAAGGCGCTGGAACTGGACGCAACCGATCCGGCCAAGGCCAAGGCGATCCGGGACAGCGCCCTCTTCTACATTCGCCAGCGCACGCAGGATTTGCTGACCCAGATGGCGGTGACGGTGCAGGGCTATCTCGCGCTGGATCTGGTCAAGAAGAATAATGTCGAACTGGTGAAGGGCGTGGACCGCGCCAGCACCACGACCGTCGCCGCTCTGCGCACCGCCGTCACCGTGGCACAGGCGCTGGTCGGACAACGACTGGTGCTGGAACAGATTACCGCGCTCAACACCACGACCGCCAACATGATCGACCGGACCGGCGAACTGCTGAAAAGCCAGACCGCCCAGATTCACGAGCAGGCGGCCAGCAGCACCATCCCCATTGAAACGCTCCAGCGCGCGTTCCAGAATATCTATGACACGATGGACAATATCGACACGTTCAAGCTCAAGGCGCTGGAGAATATGAAGACGACGGTGAACACGCTGTCGAACGAGGTCGAAAAGTCCAAGGGCTATATCGCCCGCGCCGAGGGTCAGGCGCAGGCCGCCGCCGAAGTGCGCCGTGACAATCCCCTGCTGAGCGCGATCGAGGGATAAGAAGGATGAGCCGGTCCGACCGCATATTGGCCGATGCCGACGCGGTACTGCGCCGCCATAGCGATCGCGGGCGCAGCCTGTCGACGCGGGCGCGGGCGCGGCGCAATGCATCGGTCATGCGCCGGCTGGGCCGGATCACCGGCGCAGCCGTCGCCATCATCGCCGCCGCCATGGTGGCGGGCTGGTTCATGCCGCTCGGCACCAACGGCGTGATGATCGTGCTGGGCCTGTTGCTGGTCGCCACCCTGTTTTTTGCGCTTCTCCCCAGTGGCGATCGCCCGGTCAGCGCGGAAAAACTGACGGATGCGGCGTTGACGGCCCTGCCGCTGAAAACCGAAATCTGGCTGGAAAATCAGCGCAAGGCGCTCCCGGCCCCGGCCGTCACGCTGGTCGACAGTATCGGCGTGCGACTGGAAACGCTGGCCCCGCAACTCGAACGGCTGGGCGAGCAGGATCCGACCGCGCAGGAAATCCGCCGCCTGCTGGCCGACCATCTGCCCGAACTCGTCACCGGCTATCAGTCGATCCCCGAACCCATGCGGCGCGAGGAGCGCAATGGCCGCGTCCCTGAAAAACAACTGGTCGAGGGGCTGGGCGTCATCGATGCGGAAATCGCACGGATGAGTGAAAATCTGGCCAGCGGCGATCTCGACAAGCTGGCGACGCAAAACCGCTTCCTTGAGCTTAAATATCAGGAGGCGAAGGAACTCGGGCAATAGGTCCGTCTTCTCTTCGTCATGATCCACCTCACCCTCATCATCGTCGATTTTCTGACCGGCCTGCTGGTCGCGGGCGCATGGGCGCTGGCCTCAGCCGCCGGTGTCGTCGCGGCGCTTGTCGGGGGTGGTGCGATCGGCTGGACCCTGTTGCGCCGCTGGCGCCGGAAGCCATGACCCAAAACGGGACACCTGACCCAAGGGCCAGCATGAAATCTTGCCCTTTTCCTTCTATGCAAAGCGCACAGGGGCGTTGAAACCCGAAGCATAGGGACGCAAATAATGAGTACCGATTGGACGGCGACCCATGTCGCCGCCATAGCGGGCGACATGTCGGTCGCGCCCGTGATTGCTCCTGCCCATATCTCCTCGTTCACCGACGCTATCGATATATGGGATGCCTGGCCCATCCAGTATCGTGACGGCCTGCCGCTCGAACTGATCGACGGCACGCAATTGTGGATGGCGCTGGCTGCACCACGATCCGCCAATGCCGATACGCGCTACGACCATGCGCGCATTCACCTGCTCCACCTGCGGGCGGATGGCTGGCATGATGTCGGCCCGGCGATGCCCGACGATTTTTCTCCGGGCAGCCGCGAATGGTCCGGTTCCGCCATTCGCGACGAGGCGGACGGCGCAGTCATTCTCTATTTCACGGCTGCGGGACGAAGGGGAGAAAACAGCCTCTCCAGCGAACAAAGGCTGTTCAGCGCCCGATCCGATCTGACCCCCGCCGGCCTGTTGACCGGGTGGCGCGACCTGACCGAAATATTGGTCAGCGATCCCAGTCATTACATGTCTACGCTGATGCCCGGTCTGGCTGGCTCTATCAAGGCGTTCCGCGACCCCGCCTATTTTCGCGATCCTATGGATGGCCGTAATTATCTGTTCTTCGCCGGTTCCGCCGCCCATTCGCCTTTCGCCCATAATGGCGCAATCGGGGTTGCGACGGCGTCGGCCACGCGGCCGCACGACTGGCTGCTGCTGCGCCCGCTCATCCTGGCGGACGGCGTCAATAACCAACTGGAACGGCCACATGTCGTCCGTTATGATGGCTGCTACTATCTTTTCTGGTCGACGCAGCATGATGGCTTCAATCCCGAAGGTCCGACCGGCCCAACCGGCCTGTACGGCATGACTGCACCGGCCCTGAGTGGCCCTTGGCGCCCGATCAACGACAGCGGCCTTGTCTTTGCCGATCATGCCTTCGCCGACTCGGCACAGGCACAGGCCCGCAACTGGCTGGTCCTGCCGGACCTGCGTGTCGTCAGCTTTGTCGATGGCAGCGGCGATGGCGACGATGATGGCACGGGTAACAGCTTTGCCCCGTTTCTGCGCCTCTGGCTTCGTGGCGACAAAGGCGGCCTGGAGGCGTGAACGAGGAACCCATGATCGCCGGTGTGGAACTGGGCGGCACGAAACTGATCGTGCTGCGCGCTCATGGTCGGCACATTATCGAACGTCAGAGCATTGCGACCACCAGCCCTGCGGAGACACTGGGCGCCGCTGTTGAGACATTGGCCCGCTGGCACGACGACATGCCGTTCGACGCACTGGGCATCGCGTCTTTCGGCCCGATCCGGCTGGATCGGGCAGCATCAGACTTCGGCCATATGATGCCCACGCCCAAGCCGGGATGGAGCGGAGCCGATATTTATGGAACGCTGGCCGGCGCGCTGTCCTGCCCGGCCGCGATCGACACAGACGTCAACGGCGCCGCTTTGGCCGAAGCGCGATGGGGCGCTGGCGTGGAGGATGGAACGCCATCCGACTGCCTGTGCTACCTGACGATCGGCACGGGCGTCGGTGGCGGCTTTGCGATCGACGGACGCACGATCCGCGGTGCAATGCATCCGGAACTGGGGCATATCCTGACCCGTCGGGCGGCGGGAGACGATTTCCCCGGCGCCTGCCCTTTCCATGGCGACTGTATCGAAGGACTGGTCAGCGGCCCTGCCCTTGCCCGTCGCTTCGGCGTGCCGGGTGATCGCATTCCCGCTGACGATCCACGTTGGGATCATGTCGCGCATGACATCGCCCAACTGGTCGGCACCATATTGCTGTCCAGCGCGGCGCGGCAGGTGCTGATCGGCGGCGGCGTTGGCATGGCGCGCTCCGACCTGCTCGACCGGATCAGGGCCAAAGTCGTGGATCAACTGGGCGGCTATCTGCCCTTTGTCACTCAGGACAGCGTCGCATCAATCGTGCGCGCACCCGCGCTGGGCGATCAGGCTGGGCCAATGGGCACAGTCGCTCTGGCGCTCGACGCGCTGGCCAACGCCTGAGACAGGCTGCATTTCGGCAGGATCGGGGAAATATCGTCCCGGACGGCGGGCCATGCGTGCAGTTCATTACCGCACCGTCCGGGATCGCAACATCGTCATATTTGGAGAGGCATGACAACGTTGTCTGATTTAAATAAGAGATTCGCCTGCGCCATGCAACCGGCTTTATGGTCGTAGATGCAAAAAGCAGAGGGGCGCTGCCGCATGGTGACGGCAACACCCCTCAATAACGCCCGCAATCCGGGGATCACCCTGCGTAAAGATGCGTCGGCAATCCCTTTACGCCGCAATCCACCTCGAAAAATCCGCCGTCAAATTCGGTGGCATCGGACAGGCCCACCGTCGCGGAACTCACGAACATTCGGTCGAGGTCTTTCCCAGCGAAACAGATGTTCGTCACCTGCCGCGCAGGCAACGGGATGGACCGGTCCAGCACGCCATCGGGGGTAAAGCGACTGATGCGCCCGCCGCCCCAATGGGCAACCCAGATATGGCCTTGCGAATCGACGGTCATGCCATCGGGATAGCCGTCTTCTTCCGCGAAACGAAGGAACGGCTCTCGCTCCGTCACGCCGCTTTCGGTCCGGCGAAAGCGATACATCTGCCGCTTCGCCGTATCGCTATGATAGAGCCATTGGCCACAGGGCGAAAAGGCCGGGCCATTAGGCACGCGATAATCGGCGTCGACGACGGTCCAGCTCCGATCCGGGGCCAGCCGATAGAGCGCGCCGCGATCATGCTCCTCCGCCATGTCCATCGTACCGCACCAGATATGCCCCTGCGCGTCCGCCTTGCCGTCATTCATCCGGTTGCCGGGAAAATGCGGTTCGGGGTCAGCAAAGGGCGTGATGGTCAGCGGATCGAGTGCGATGTCGGCAAATCCGCTCTGAAACCCACCGATGAAGCCACCCTGCGCCCGCTCGGCTACCCAGCCGAGCGGTTCGGGCATGGCAATCCGTGTCACCGCTCCATCGGATAGCGACAGACGATTGAGCGCGGGCGCCAATATATCGACCCAATAGACCGCATCGTCACGCGCGGACCAAAGCGTGCCTTCGCCCAGAACGTCGGCGACATCCCGCCCGATCATCCGCCATGGCTGCATTAGCGCTTCACCGACAGACGATAGATCATCTGGTGATGGTACGGCTTGCCGGGATCGACCCGCGCCGAAATGAAGCTCGGCTGGTTCGGCGAGTCGGGGAATTTCTGCGGCTCCAGCGCGATGCCGTCGCCCATGCGATAGACATGGGCTTGCTTGCCGATGAACGTACCGTCGAGGAAGTTGCCGGTATAGAATTGCACGCCCGGTTCGGTCGTCAGCACTTCCAGCACACGGCCCGAAGCGGGGTCTTCCAGACGCGCCGCCAGTTCGGGCTTCTTGGTCAGCCCCTTGTCCAGCACCCAATTATGGTCATAGCCGCGCCCGGCGATGATCTGCGGATCGCGCCCGTCACGCAACCCGTCCGCCACCCGGCGCGGAGCGCGGAAATCGAACACGCTGCCATCCACCGACTTCAATTCGCCCGTGGGGATGAGGTTGGCGTCGACCGGCGTATAGGCCTTGGCTGGGATGGTCAGCATATGACCCATCGCCCCATCGGCCGACCCTTCGCCACCCAGATCGAAAATGGCATGATTGGTCATGTTGACGATGGTCGGCTTGTCGGTCTTCGCATCGAACGCGATGCCCAGATTGCCGGCCTCGTCCAGCGTATAGGTGACGGTCACGTCCAGCTTGCCGGGATAGCCCGAATCGCCATCCGGGCTGGTCAGGCCCAGCACCAGAGTCGCAACCGGACCGCTTTTGATCGAAACGATCTTCCACAATTGCTTGTCGAAACCCTTGCCGCCGCCGTGCAGCGTATTGACCTTGTCGTTGAGCGGCAATTGATAGGCCTTGCCATCGAGCGTGAACTTGCCCCCGGCGATACGGTTGGCATAGCGGCCCACGGTAACGCCGAAGAAATTGGGATGGTCGACATAGCCTGACAGATCGTCATAGCCCAGCAGCACGTCCGCCTGCTTCCCATCCTTATCCGGGCCTGACAAGGACTGGAGCGTCGCGCCATAGGTCAGCACCTTGGCCGAAACGCCATGACCGTTGGCGAGGGTGACAACTTCTACCGCGCTGCCATCGGCCAGCTTTCCGGCGGGTGCGCGACCGGCCTCCGCAGCCATGGAAACCCCACCGCTTGCGAGGCACAGAAGCAGAGCATATGACAAGGTTGCATGGGTGGAGACTGGCTTTGGCACTCGACGTCCTCTCGATCGATGCGCGCCCATTGACGCGCCGTTTCCATGGATATACTCCGACAAATTAAGTGGGCGCAACCCTCATCGGGCGCCTTGTTGATGGAATTGTACGTGGAGAAGGATGAATGGCAGGACCAATCTCATCAGGAGCAGGCGCAGCCGCGACTTATAATCCGGCCGCGCGCTACGGCCCTGCGCTGGCGCTGCTGGCCAGCCTTTTCTTCATGTGGGGCTTCATAACCGTCATCAACAATACGCTGCTGCCCCATCTGCGCAGCGTGTTCGACCTCAGCTATACCCAGACGACCCTGATCGAATCGGTCTGGTTCATCGCCTATTTCATCGCCTCCATCCCCTCGGCCAAGCTGATCGAGCGGGTCGGCTATCAAAAATCCATGGTGATCGGCCTGCTCGTCATGGCGGCGGGCGCGCTGGGCATGACGGTTGCCGCCTCCATCCCCTCTTATGGCGTGACTTTGGTCATGCTGTTCGTGATCGCCAGCGGCATCACCCTGCTTCAGGTCGCGGCCAATCCCTATGTCGCGATCGTGGGCAAGCCCGAAACGGCCTCCTCGCGCCTCAACCTTGTTCAGGCGATGAATTCGGCCGGCACCATGCTGGCCCCGCTGTTCGGCGCCTATCTGATCCTTGGCCGGTCGAAAGGCGGCACGGCACAGGGTGAAGTCGTCCTGACGCAGGCCGAACGCCTCGCCGACGCACAATCGGTCGTGCTGCCCTATGTGCTGGTCGCCGGTGTGCTGGCGGTCCTCGCCATCATCATCGCCCGCTTCCCCCTGCCCGCCATGGGCAGCGCGACGCAACGCCATAACAAGGAAGAGCGCAAGAAATATTCGCTCTGGAATCACCGCAATCTGGTGTTCGGCGTTCCCGCCATCTTCATCTATCTGATCGCGGAAATCGGCGTCGCCAACCTGTTCGTGAATTTCGTCAGCCAGCCCGACATCGCCAACCTGACCCATGAACAGGCAGGGCGCTATCTCAGCTTCCTGTGGGGCGGCATGATGGTCGGCCGCTTCATCGGTTCGGCCGTGATGCAGAAATTCGACGCCGGCCATGTGCTGGCCGCCTTCTCGATCGGGGCGTTTGTCGTGATGCTGGTGACGGTGTTCACCACCGGCCCGGTCGCCATGTGGTCGCTGATCCTCGTCGGCCTGTTCCACTCGATCATGTTCCCCACCATCTTCACGCTGGGCATCAAGGGACTTGGCCCTCTGACCGAAGAAGGGTCGGGCCTGCTCATCATGGCGATCGCCGGTGGTTCGCTGGTCATCGTTCAGGGCTATCTGGCGGACCATTACGGGCTTCAGACCAGCTTCCTGCTGACTGCCGCCTGCGAACTTTATGTCCTCTTCTATGCGCTCTGGGGTTCGAAGACGACTGAGGTACTCCCCGATCAGCAATTGAGCTGATCACAGGGCAATCCATGAAAAAGGCCGGATCGGAACCCCGATCCGGCCTTTTTCATATATGACGCAGGCGCCTACCTCATCGCTGCATCGCGCTCGCCGTATCCTCCAGCGCCAGATCGACCAGCACGCCCATCGCTTCGGCCGCCGCGACCGGATCGCCCGCCGCAATCGCATCATAAACGCGCACATGATCGGGAATCGGATTGCGCGGCAGGGCGCGGGCGCGCTGCTTGAACTGCGTGGTCCAGTTGACCGCCGCGCCGATGCTGGCCGTCAGGGTGAGCAAAGCATCGTTGCGCGTGGCATTCAGGATCGCATTGTGGAAATCGCGATCCGCTGCCCGCCCCGCTTCGGTGGCCAGCGTATGGCGACGCATCGCCGCCAGCGCATCCTTCATCAGCTTCAGATCATCCTTGTCCCGCCGCAACGCCGCCAGACGCGCAGCCGCCGGCTCAACGATGGCGCGCAACTCGAACAGGTCGCGCACGAACTGGATGTCCGGCTCCCCGGCAAAGGCCCAGGCCAGCACATCGGGGTCGAGCAGGTTCCAGCGCGTGCGTGGCAGCACGCGGGTACCCGCCTTGGGACGGCTTTCCACCAGCCCCTTGGCAGTCAGCACCTGCACCGCCTCACGATAGGCGCTGCGCGATACTTCCAGTTCCTCGGCAAAGGCGACCTCACCCGACAACGTATCGCCCGGCTGATATTGGCCGGACAAGATCGCGGTACCCAGCTTGTGGGCGATTGCACCATGCAATCGCCTGCCCGGTCCCCGTGCTGCCTTGGATGCTGCCCCTTTTTCCGCCTCTCCCCTGTTCAAAGACGGATTTTCTTTCGCCATTCGCGCTCCTCTGTCCTCACTCATTTGAGGCATGATTCCGTCTAGAACACAAGCATTGCCATTACCATCTTCCTGTAATATGTCGGAGTAATTCGGAGATTCACCCGCTGCCCGCCATCCCGGCGATGGCCCCGCGGGCGTTCGCCTTTGGCAAGAAGCGGCGTCCAGTCGGGCGCGCAGAGGAGAGTTTTTCATGATATTGCGCCTGTTGCAGCATCGTTCGAACGTCGGCGAACGGAGCGTTATCGCCGCGCGTGGCGACGCCGCCCATTTCGTGCCGGGCTTTGCAACCATTCGCGCACTGGCGCTGCATGCTATTGCCGCCGGGATCAGCCTGACCGACGCCGTGGCCGCCGCTGGCCAGGGTGCTGCGGTGGACATCGCGGCCGAATATGCCGCCGGCACTCTGCTCGCGCCTATCGATCATGAAGACGGCGCCCATGTGCTGCTGACCGGCACGGGCCTCACGCACCTCGGCTCGGCCGAAGGCCGCGACAAGATGCATCGCGAAGCGGCTGCGGTGGAAAAGCAGACCGATTCGATGCGGATGTTTCTGGAAGGACTGGAAGGCGGCAAACCCGCTCCCGGCCAGACCGGGCAGCAGCCCGAATGGTTCTATAAGGGCGACGGCTCTCAGTTGGTCGAGCCGGGCCAGCCCCTGTCCATGCCCGCCTTTGCCAAGGATGGCGGCGAAGAACCGGAACTGGCCGGCATCTATATCATCGGTGAGGATGGCACCCCCTATCGCCTCGGCCTCGCGCTCGCCAACGAGTTTTCGGACCATGTGACCGAACGCCATAATTATCTTTGGCTTGCCCATTCGAAACTGCGTCAGGCCTCGCTTGGCCCGGAACTGCTGGTCGGCGCCCCGCCCGAACATATCGAAGGCGCCAGCCGCATCCTGCGCGATGGCGAAGTGATCTGGGAAAAGCCGTTCCTGTCGGGCGAAGGCAATATGTCGCACAGCTTCGCCAATCTGGAACATCATCATTTCAAATATGACCTGTTCCGCCGCGCGGGCGATGTGCATGTCCACTTCTTCGGCACCGCGACCCTGTCGTTCAGCGACGGCGTTCAGACGCAGGAAGGCGATGTGTTCGAAATCAGCGCCGCGCCCTTCACCCTGCCCGCGCGCAACCCGCTGACGCGCGATGCGCCGGTCGAGGTTGCGGTCAAGACGCTCTGACCAGCCCGATGGACCCCATCCGCATCGCGATCGTCGGCATCGGCAAGATCGCGCGCGACCAGCATGTCCCGGCCATCCGGGGCAATGGCGCCTTCAGCCTGGCGGCCACCGTCAGCCCGCATGATGCCGGGCTGGACGGCGTGCCCCACCTTGCCAGCCTGGACGAACTGCTGACACAGGGACCGGCGGTCGACGCCATCGCTTTGTGTACGCCGCCGCAGGTCCGCTATGATCTGGCCGCCCATGCGCTCAGCCGGGGCATCCACGTCTTTCTGGAAAAGCCGCCCGGCGCGACGCTGGCCGAAGTGGAGGCGCTGAAGGCACAGGCCGCCAAGGTCGACGTCAGCCTGTTCGCCGCCTGGCACAGCCGCTTTGCCGCCGGCGTCGCTCCGGCCCGTGCGTGGCTGTCCGAACGCCGCATCGACAAGGTGTCGATCATCTGGCGGGAGGATGTGCGCGTCTGGCATCCGGGACAGGCATGGATCTGGCAGCCAGGCGGCCTTGGCGTATTCGATCCGGGCATTAACGCCCTGTCGATCGCGACCCATATCCTGCCGCGCCCCTTCTTCCTGAAGGATGCGACATTGGTCCTGCCGGAAAATCAGGCCGCACCAATCGCCGCCGACCTGCATTTCCGCGACACCGCCGGGGCCGCGATCCACATGGACCTCGACTGGCGTCAGACCGGCCCGCAAAGCTGGGACATCATCGTCGAAACCGATGCCGGCACCCTCAAATTGTCGCAAGGCGGCGCCGTGTTGCATCTGCCCAGCGGCTCCGATCATGGCGAAGACATCGAATATGCGGGCCTTTACGCCCGGTTCGCCTCGCTGATCCGGGGCGGGCATAGCGACGTGGATACCGCGCCGCTGCGCCTGGTCGCCGACGCTTTCCTGCGCGGCAGGCGAGAGGCGACCGACGCATTTCACGACTAATCCATTCAACAGGGAGAGGACGGACATGATAAAAACCCTGCGCCGCACGACTGCAGCGCTGCTGCTCTGCGCCAGCGCGCTGGCCACCAGCGCCCACGCCGACACGGACGGCAAACCTACCAGCGCGACGATCCACGCCGACAAGCCCGGCGCGGTCTATGACAAGGCGATCTTCACCCAGTTCGCCGAACATCTGGGTACCGGCATCTATGGCGGCCTGTATGTCGGCAATGACAAGTCGATCCCCAATACCAACGGCTTTCGCAACGATGTGATCGGCGCGCTCAGGAATCTGTCGGTGCCGATCATCCGCTGGCCCGGCGGCTGCTTCGCCGACGAATATCACTGGCGCGAAGGCATCGGCCCCAAGGCGCAGCGCCCGGTCAAGGTCAACACCCATTGGGGCGGCGTGACCGAACCCAATACGGTCGGCACGCATGAGTTTTTCGAACTGCTGCGACAGGTCGGCGCTCAGGCCTATATTGCGGGCAATGTCGGCAATGGCACGCCACAGGAAATGGCCGAGTGGGTCGAATATATGACTGCGCCGGCTGGCACGCTGGCCGATCTGCGGGCGAAGAACGGCCATAAGGAACCCTGGGCCGTTCCCTATTTCGGCGTGGGCAACGAACTCTGGGGATGTGGCGGCAATATGCGGCCCGAATTCGCCGCTGACGAAACCCGCCGTTATGCGACGTTCGTCAAGGCGCCTGCCGGGACAAAGATCGTGAAGATCGCGTCCGGCGCCAATGTCGACGATTATAACTGGACCGAAGCCATGATGCGCGTGGCCGGCAGTCAGGTCGACGGCCTGTCGCTCCATTATTATGTCCATCCCGCCGGCGGCTGGCCGCCGCGCGCACCGGCCGTCGATTTCGACGAAACCGGCTGGGCGGACGCGCTGAGCGGCGCGCTCCACATGGACGAGTTGATCACCAAGCATAGCGCGATCATGGACAAATATGATCCCGCCAAGCGCGTATTCCTGGCCGTCGATGAATGGGGTGCCTGGTATGCGCAGGATCCGGATACGCATCCGGGCTTCCTGCGTCAGCAGAACACGCTGCGCGACGCCCTGATCGCGTCGATCCACCTCGACATCTTTGCCAAACATGCCGACCGCGTCCGCATGACCGCGATCGCGCAGATGGTGAATGTGCTTCAGGCGATGATCCTGACCGACGGCAAGAAGATGGTGCTGACGCCCACCTATCATGTCTTCGAAATGTACAAGCCCTGGCAGGACGCGACCGTGCTGCCGATCGACATTGCGACACCCTGGTATGCCAAGGACAAGTTCACCATGCCCGCCGTCAGCGGTTCGGCGGTGAAGGCAAAGGATGGCAAGGTCCATGTCGGCCTGTCCAATCTCGACCCGAACCAGTCCAACACGGTGACGGTGAAGCTGGATGGCCTGAACGCCGCCAGCGTATCGGGCCGCATCCTGACCGCGCCGGCGATCAATTCGCACAACAGCTTCGACGCGCCCGAAACCGTCAAGCCTGTCGCCTTCACCGGCGCGCAGGTCAGTGGCGGCACGCTGACCGTCACGCTCCCGCCGAAATCGGTGGTCGTGCTGGACCTGCAATAACGGCTTTCGCCAACTGGGTGGGCGGCGCGCATGTGTCGCCCACCCATTTTTTTGACATCGGGAGAGGACGAAACGCCATGAAATTATGGGCAGCGGCAGCCTTGCTGGCCATCGGCAGCGCATCCATCGCACAGGATGCGGCATCGCCATCGAACGGCAGCCTCAACAGCCGCCTGTCAGGCGACCTCGTTCCCACCCATGATCCGGTCATCGCCCGCGAAGGCAACATCTATCATGTGTTCAGCACCGGCCATGGCGACCGGCTGATCGAAACGCGCACATCACCCGACCTTGTTCACTGGACGGCGGGCGATCCGATTTTCACGTCGCTCCCCGACTGGGCGAAGCAGGCCATCCCGGGCAGCAACGGCATGTGGGCGCCCGATATTTCCCATGTGAACGGCCGCTATCGCCTTTATTATTCCGTCTCCACCTTCGGCTCGAACCGTTCCGCCATTGGCCTCGCCACCAGCCCAACGCTGGACCCCAAGGCGAAAAATTACGGCTGGCGCGACGAAGGGATGGTCGTCATGTCCACGAAGGACGACGACTATAACGCCATCGACCCCAATTTCATCATCGACCGCACCGGCCGCCACTGGCTGACGCTGGGCAGTTTCTGGACCGGCATCAAGCTGTTCGAACTGGACCCGAAGACCGGCAAGCCCAAGGATGCCAAGGCAAAGCCATTCAGCATCGCGCGCCGCCCCGCCCCCGCCGGTGGCCCCGCGCCGGTCGAGGCGCCCTTCATCATCGATCATGGCGGCTATTACTGGCTGATGGTCAGCTATGATTATTGCTGCAAGGGGGTGAACAGCACCTATTACACGGTGATCGGCCGTTCAAAGGAGATTACCGGCCCCTATCTGGGCAAGGATGGCAGCCCGATGATGGAGGGCGGCGGCACCATCTTCCTGCGCGCCGACCTTCAGGAACAGCAGCGCTTCCGCGGGCCGGGCCATGCAGGCTGGATTCATGATCGGGATGGCAGGGATTATGTCGTCTATCATGCGTATGACAAGCAGGCTAACGGCGCCCCGACATTGCGCATCGCCCCGGTGCAATGGGGTGCCGATGGCTGGCCCGTCGCCCAATATTAAAGTGTAACCCGACCAGATTTTGACGCTGCATTTGTCAGACCGGCAACCCTGCAAAACCGTCCTGAAAATGCTCTAACATGACCGGAGAGAGTCAGATGTCCTTCGCCCTTTCCCGCCGCGGCTTCATCGGCAGCGCCGCCGCTTTGTCCGCAACGCCCATGGCATCCCCCATGGCTGCCTATGCCAAGTCGGATGCAGCGGCCAACGCGCCCGTACCCGTCAACCCGCTGGTGAAACAACGCGCCGATGCGCAGGTGTTCCGTCATGACGACGGCAACTATTATCTGACCGGCTCCGTCCCCGAATATGATCGGCTGGTCCTGCGCCGTTCGAAAACGCTGGCCGGCCTCGCCACGGCCAAGGAAGCGGTGCTGTGGCGCCATGAGAAAACGGGGCCGCGTTCCGGTTTTATCTGGGCGCCTGAACTGCATCTGATCGACGGCAAATGGATCATGTATTTCGCCGCCGGTCCCAGCGGCGGTGGCGACGATGTATTCCGCATCCGCACCTATGCGGTCATCTGCGACGGCAATGATCCGATGACCGGCAAATGGTCGGTTCTGGGCGAATTTCAGTCGCCCTGGGACAGTTTCAACCTCGATTCGACCAGCTTCGTGCATAAGGGCGTGCGCTATTTCGCCTGGGCGCAGCGGGAACCGGGCATCGACACCAACTCCAACCTGTATATCGCAAAGCTGGAATCTCCGCTGAAGCTGGGCAGCAAGGCCACGCGCCTGACCGTCCCCACGCTCGATTGGGAAGTGCGCGGTTATAAGGTGGCGGAGGCACCCGCCGTCCTGCATCGCAATGGCCGCCTGTTCATGACCTATTCGGCCAGCGCGACCGATGCCCGTTATTGCCTCGGCCTGCTGACGGCGGACGAAAATGCCGACCTGCTCGACGCCAGTAGCTGGACCAAGTCACCCCAGCCGGTGTTCGTCACCAACACCCAGACCAGCGTCTATGGCCCCGGTCACAACAGCTTCACCGTGGACGAAAAGGGCCGCGACATCCTCGTCTATCATGGCCGCGACTATGAAGCGATCGAGGGCGACCCGCTGTTCAACCCGGACCGCCATACCCGTGTCCAGCGCCTCTATTATACCGCCGACGGCACGCCCGATTTCGGCGTCCCCGTGGGCAACGGCCCCATGCCCGAACGCTTCGCCTCTGCCTCCAATCCCAAATTGCTGCTGGCGCATGACGGCACGCGCGTCATCGCGGGCAACCCCGCTTTGCCCCAGACCCAGTTCCGCCAGTTGCCCGGCCGCGCCGGGGCCAAGAGCGTGATGCTGTCCCCCATCCTGATGCCCGACCATTATCTCGTCGCGAACAAGGATGGTTCGATCAGCCTGCAACCCGACAGCCAGAGTGCGGATTTCGCGCTGCGCAGCCAGTTCGTCCGTTTCGATGAAGATGGGCGCGGCACGCGCTTCGTCGCCATTTCCATTCCCGGCAAGGCACTGGGGATCAGCGATGGTCAGGTCAAACTGGTGTCCAGCCGCACATCCGGCGCCTATTTCAACGCCGACTAATATACTGAGATATCGATTGGATGGAGCCGGCAATCCCCTGATTGCCGGCTCCTTTCTTTTGCGCGCCGCCACGAAAAACAGCCAGAATCCGCAATTTTCCGGTGTGATATTAGTATCACTAGCCCCCTGCCAACCGCCTTCCGACACATAAAATTCCGCTTGCGATTCCCTTCCTGTGACAATAATTAGTCCGAGTAATTCAAAGCATGGCCAATCGGCCAGCCTAGGGGAGGATATTCGAAATGGCGTTCAAGCCCGTCGCACTTGGCTCCGCATCCATCGTTGCATTGATGTTGTCCGGCATCGCCCATGCGCAGACCGCGCCGGTCGAAACCCCTGCCGCGCCGCAGGATGCCCCCGCTGACGAAGCCGCCGATATCGTCGTCACCGGCGTCCGCGCCTCCATCGTCGGCGCCCTCAACGTCCGCAAGCAATCGACCCAGATCGTCGATTCGATCGTTTCGGAAGACGTCGGCAAACTGCCGGACAATAATGTCATCGAAGCGTTGCAGCGCGTCACCGGCATTCAGGTCACGAACCGCACCGGCGGCGAGGCAGCCGGCATCTCGATCCGCGGCCTGCCCGACGCTCTGACCACCCTTAACGGCCGCAACATCTTTACCGCCGCCGGTCAGGCCTTCTCGTTGCAGGATATTTCGGCGAACCTCGTCAATCGCGTTGACGTGTACAAAACCCGTTCGGCCGACCAGATCGAAACCGGCCTCGCGGGGCAGGTCGACGTCCAGACTCGTCGCCCCTTCGATTTCGACGGCTTCGCCATCTCCGGTCTCGCCCGTGGTATCTATAATGAACAGGCCGACACCTATAATCCCAACGTCGCGCTGCTGGTCAGCGACCGCTGGGAAACCGGTATCGGCGACATCGGCATATTGGTGAACGGCAGCTATACCCGCACCAAATATCGCGATCAGACCGTCACATCGGGCGCGCTGGTTCCCTTTGCCGACATGGATCCGACCGCAGGCACCGGCCTCAGCGCATTCCAGCGTATCTTCCCCGCTGCCAAGGATCCGATCACCGGCGAATATGCCGTCGCCCCGGCGCTGGGCGCATGGGAACCGGGCCTCGACCGCGGCCTGTCGACTGCGGCTGGCTCGACTATGCTCGTCAACGGCGTGGAAACCCCTTATTATCTCTCGCGCGATGCCGCTTTCAGCTCGGACCTGTACGGCAAGCGTGAACGCCCGTCGTTCAACGTCGCCCTGCAATGGGCGCCCAACAGCAGCTCGGTCTATACTGCCGAAGTCTTCTATGCCGGGTTCCGCGGCGAAACCTTCAACAGCCTTCAGTTCAGCTTCGTCGATTATTGGGACAATCCGGTCGCGCCGACGCTGTATGACGGCACCAACATCGTCAAGGCACGCACCGCCAACAATGTCTATGGCTTCAACAGCGGCGATTATACCAAGACCAAGACTGACAGCTTCGTCTATGCCCTGAACGGCAAGTGGGATCTGGGCGATCGCGGCAAGATTATCGGCGACATCGCCTATCAGACCAGCAAGGTGCAGACCTCGTTCATGGCGATGCGTACCGATCGCGTCGCCAGCCAAATCAATGTCGACTATAATGCCGGTGGCGGTATCGCCTCCTACCATTTCGACGATGACAGCCTGCTGACCGATTCCAGCGTGTGGAACGTCGCCCAGCTTTACGACAATGCCAATCGCGACAAGGGCAGCGCCATCACCGGCACGCTGGATGGCTATTACACTTGGGATGAAGGCTTCATCCGTCAGGTAAAGGCCGGTATCCGCATCGATCAGCGCAAGGCATCGACCGCCCTGCGCACGCAGGATCGCGGCGCCCCGCTGACCGCCACCACCCTTGCGGGTCTGGGCGCCGACGCCGCCTTCACCAACTCGGACTTTTATCAGGGTCGCGCAGACGTTCCGACCAGTTGGACGCTGGCCAACGGCTACTGGCTGCATAACAATGCCGATTATGTCCGTGGCCTTTATGGCCTGCCGACTTCTGATCAGTTGTCGCTGCAAAAGGTGTTCGACATCGATGAAAGCACCATCGCCATGTATGTGCAGGTCGATGGCGAAATCTCGATCTTCGGCCGCCCGCTGAAGCTTCAGGCTGGCGCCCGCTATGTAACGGTCGACACCGACTATAATTTCTTCGACCGCTATAATGACGGCGCGCGGACCAGCGTGTCGTCGGGTTCGGATCGCTGGCTGCCCAGCTTCACCGCACGGTATGAGATTTTCGACAATCTGCGCCTGCGCTTCAACTATGGTGAAACGCTGCGCCGTCCCAACTTCACCGACATCAATCCCAACTACAACCTAACCGGCGACCTCACCAATGTCGGCTATGGCAGCGGTTCGGCGGGAACCGCCGGCCTAAAACCGACCCATTCGAAGAATTTCGACGTCGCGCTGGAATGGTATTTCGAACGCAACAGCGCGATCACGCTGACGGCCTTCCGTCGTGAGATTCAGGGGCTGGTCGTTCCGCTCACCATTCAGGAATATATTCCCAACAACGGCATCGAAGCAGGCGCGACCAACAATTTTGCCATCACCCGGCCGATCAACGCATCGAACGGCGTGCTGAAGGGACTGGAAGCAGGCCTGACCTACTTCCCCAGCTATCTGCCCGGTCCGCTCAATGGCCTTGGCTTCGTGGGCAGCGTCACGGTGCTGGATTCCAAGCAGAATATCCCGCTCTCCAACTCGGCGGGTGAAATCACCGGACAGGCAAGCTCGCCCTTCTTCGGCGTGTCGGACCTCAGCTATAATGCCACGCTGGCCTATGATAACGGGCCGATCGGTGCGCGACTGTCCTATATCTGGCGCAAGGCGTTTCTGGCGAACAACGAAGCCCGTCTGTTCGCCAACCCGATCGGCGTGTGGCGCACCCCGGAAAAGAGCCTCGACCTCCAGCTCACCTGGAACGTCAATGATCGCCTCGGCGTGACCTTCGACGCGGTGAACCTCACCAAGGCGAAGCAGCAGACCTATTATAAGTTCGAAGATGTTGGCGGCCCCGAGCAGTTCAACCTCGGCACCACCCTGCTGGCGCGTACTTTCGCGCTGGGTGTTCGCTATACCTTCAAGTGAGTGCCCGATGGGGCGCGGTGTCTCCTCACCGCGCCCCGTCTCCATGGCGGCTGTTCCGGGAACCTCTCCAAACCCGGAACGGCCGCCATATTTGTTTGTAAACCACAGGGAGGTGATGATGCGCGCGATCAGGATGTTCTTGCTGGCGGGTGCCGCCATGGCCGGCATCGGCGCGGCCTCCCCTCCTCCTCCGGCGGCCCTGAATGTCGACGCCATCGCCGCTCAGCGTTTCGGCAATGACGCCCCCTGGTATCGCGACCGCATCCCCTTCTTCGAATCCGCCGATCCCACGCTCGACGCCGTCTATTATTATCGCTGGCAGCTATTTCGCGGGCATCAGCGCGATCTGGGCGAAGAAGGCTATATCACCACCGAATTTTTCGACGATGTCGACTGGCAACGCCATCCCTATGCCAGCCTGAACGACGCCAGCGGCTTTCATATCGGTGAGGGGCGCTGGCTGGGCGATCGCCGCTTCACCGACGACTATATCAACTTCATGTATGCCAGCGGCGGCAATGATCGCCACTTCACGGATCATATGGCGGACAGCGTATGGGGCCGTTTTCTGGTCGATGGCGACCGCGCCGACGCGATCGAACATCTGCCGGTGATGAACCATATCTATCGCCTGTGGGACGATAAATATGACTTTGACAAGGGGCTGTATTTCGTCGAGCCGCTGCTCGACGCCACCGAATATACCGTCTCGTCCATAGACGCCTCGGGCGGCAAGGACGGGTTCCGGGGCGGCGACGCCTTCCGCCCCTCGGTCAACAGCTATATGTTCGCCAACGCCCGCGCTCTGTCCAAAATGGCGGCGATGGCCGGGAATAAGGCGATGGCGGCTGACTATGCCGCGCGCGCCGACGCCTTGCAAAAGCGCGTCCTGACCGACCTGTGGAGCGACCGGCTCACCCACTTCATCGACCGCCATCAATCGCGCAAGAATGAATTCGTCAACTACTGGGACCCGATCCGTAACCGCGAACTGGTCGGCTACCTGCCATGGATGTTCGATCTCGTCCCCGACGATGCGAAATATGCACAGGCATGGGGCCATCTGCTCGACCCTGCCTCGCTCGCCGGAAAGGCCGGCATGCGGACGGTCGAGGCGAATTACGAATATTATATGCGGCAATATCGCTATCTGGGCAGCGCCCCGGAATGCCAGTGGAACGGCCCGATCTGGCCCTATCAGACGACGCAGGTGCTGCACGGCATGGCCAATCTGCTGGACCATTATAAACAGGACGGTCCCGTCACGCGCAGCGCCTATATGCGCCTGCTGCGCCAATATGCCGCACTCCATTATCAGGGCAGCGGTAAGGATCGCCGTCTCGACATCGAAGAGGATTATCACCCCGAAACCGGCAAGCCGATCGTCGGCCTCGACCGCAGCCACCATTATTTCCATTCCGGCTTCAACGATCTGATCCTGACCGGCCTTGTCGGCATCCGGCCGCGTGCCGACGACGTGCTGGAGGTCAATTCGCTGTTGCCCGACTCCAGCGACCCGCAGGCGCTCTCATGGTTCCGCATGCAGGACATCCCCTATCATGGTCACAGGGTTGCCGTGACATGGGATGCCGACGGCAGCCATTATCGCCGCGGCAAAGGGCTGTCGGTCGAGGTGGATGGCCGCGAAGTCGCCCGCCGTGACACGCTGGGCCGGATCGAGCTGCCGATCAGTCGGGCCGCGCCCCCCGCCATCGCCCGCCCCATCAATCTGGCCGTGCAGTTGGTACGCAACCAGTTTCCCATCGGCTCCGCCTCCAGCAATAGTGACCCTGAAAATGTCCATGATGCCATCGACGGGCGGGTTTGGTTCTTCCCCGAACTGCCCAATGGCTGGTCGTCGGCGCCTTCTCCGGCGGAGCAATGGTATGCCATCGACCTTGGCAAAGTCACCGACCTTGCCCGCGCCGAACTGGCCTTCTTCGCCGATGGCAAAGGCTTCGCCGTCCCGCGCAGTTATAAGATTCAGGCGTGGATGGACGGGCGCTGGCGTGACGTCGCCACGCCCTCAGCTCCGCCGGTCGCCAACGGCATCACCGACATAAGCTGGCCGCGACTCGCCGCGAACAAGGTCCGCCTGCTTTTCACCCAGGCACCGGGCAAAGCCGTTCGTCTGGCGGAAATCAAATTGTTCGGAGAGTAGACAACGAACAGAAACTCTATTTCCGCCAATGCGGGGGCATCGCGGCTGGCAACCGGCCTGAAAGGATGGTACAGCCCGCAATAAGTCGAATGCCCCAGATCACCGCCCCTGCACGCCCGGGCATCTATGCCCGCGGCACTGAAACGGTCGACGCCATCCTGAAGGCGGCGCTCGCCGTCCTGATCGACGAAGGCGCAACCTGCTTCACCATCCGCCGTATTGCCGCGCGCTGCGATATGAAGGTCGGCAATGTCAGCTATCATTTCCCGCGCAAGGAAATGCTGGTTCAGGTGCTGCTCGACGATCTGGTCGACAATTATAACCAGCAACTGGATCAGATGGTGCGCAAGCCCGGCCTGTCGGCCGAAGAGCGGCTGAAGCTGGTGATCATCTTCGTCCTCGACGACATCGGGTCGAAGCGTACGACCCATTTGTTCACCGAACTCTGGGCGCTGGCCAATCATGATCCGATCATCGCCGATCGCGTGCGCGTCTTCTACGAACGCGCCCATCGGCTGATCGGCGAATATGTCGCGGCCATCAATCCCGCCTTGTCGGATGAGGATGTTCAGGCGGTGGCCCTGTTCATCAGCGCGACGATGGAAGGATCGACTCCCTTCCTTGGCCATGGCAAGCCATGGGCCGACCGCATGCCGGTTTATACCGCGCTGGCCGTCCGTTCGCTTGTATCGCTGGCACAGACCGTCACATCACGCGATATCGCGTCGCTGACCGGACCCCATATCACCGAATTCGCCTGAGCATCGCCCCCCCCCCCCGGCAAGGGCAAAGTGGTGACATTACTGCACCACCCGTGACAATCCTGCTCCGCATTTTTTGCGCCATCCTCCCTTTCGCCTCTTGACCGAATCTGGACAAGTGTCAAACCTTGTCACGAACGCCGCACGGCGAGGGGGAACAACAGCTATGTCACGCAATAGCCGCAGAATTTTTGCCGCCTTCAGCTTGGGCTATGCCCTGTTCGCGGGCGCCGTCATGGCGCAGGCCGCCGATGCGCCGGCCGATCTGACGCCTGAAGAGTCGGACGTCATGACCATCGACCCGCCCAAACCGACATGGTTCTATGTCGACGGCGGATGGGACATGCCCGGCACCAGCATCTTCGACGGCGAAACTGGCAAGATGAAGGGCATGGTCGAAACCCGGCGCCTCGCCGACATGGCGATCGACCCCAACGGTCAATATTATTATGTCGCCGAAACCATCTGGTCCAAGGGCGATCGCGGCACGCGGCAGGACATGGTGACGGTTTATGACAGCAAGACGCTGAACCTCGTCACCGAAATTCCCCTGCCCGGCCGTATCCTCATCGGTTCGCGCAAGAATAATTTCATCGTCAGCGACGATGGCAAGACCGCCTTCGTCTATGATTTCAGCCCGACCTCGGGCGTGAACATCGTCGACCTCACCAAAAAGAAATTCACCGCCGCGATCGAACTGCCCGGCTGCGCCAGCCTGATGCCCAATCCGGGTGTCGGCTTCTCCGCGCTCTGCTCGGACGGATCGATGGCCACCGTCGCGGTCAAGGGGACGAAGGGGGACATCACCCATACCGCCCCCTTCTTCGACGCCACGAACGACCCGATCTTCGACAATTTCGCCTATGACCGGGCGAAGAAGCAGGCGACGTTCCTGACCTATACGGGCCAGATCTACACCGCGCAGATCAGCGCGTCGCCCACCGTGGCAGCGCCCTTCTCCATTCAGGCGGCGGCCGGCATCCGTCCGGGCGAAACGAAGCCGCTGGAAACCAACTGGCTGCCCGGCGGCCGTCAGCCCATGGCTGTGCATCGCGCCACCGGCATGATGTTCGTCCTGATGCACATGGGCGAATATTGGACGCACAAGGAATCCGGCACCGAAGTGTGGCAGGTCGATGTCGCCGCCAAGAAGGTGGTGAAGCGCTTCAAGCTGAAAGACCCGATGAACAACATCGCCGTGTCCCAGACCGATAAGCCCCTGCTCTACATGAATGGGGAAAAGGGTGAGGCGCTCGTCATCGACGTCGCTACCGGCGAAGAAAAGCACAAGATCGAAAAGGCCGGCGGCAGCACCATCACCATAGCGGACCCGCTCTGATCATGGGCGCCGGCGCGATGCTGATGCTCGCGATCACCGGCCGCGCCGCGACAATCGGCGTCGGCCTCCTCTTCCTGCTCGCGGGATTGTCGCAATGGCGGCACCGTTTCCTGCTGCCCGGCGTCATCGCCAATTATCGGCTGTTGCCGGGCAAGCTGGTGGCGCTCGCCGCCTTTGCCCTTCCACTGGCCGAAGCGATGGTCGGCCTCGGCCTGATGGCCGGGTTCACGCCCCTGTCGGTCGTCGCGGGGATCGCCCTGCTGTTGCTCTTTGCCGGGGCGATGGCGGTCAATATCCGGCGCGGCCGCACCCATATCGACTGCGGCTGCGGTCATGCCGAACTACGTCATCCCATCGGCTGGTCGCTGGTGGCCCGCAACCTGTTGCTGGCCGCGCTCCTCCTGCCCGCACTGATGCCTGTCGGTCCGCTAGATACGATGGATCTGGCCAGCGCGCTCGCTGCGGGGCTTGCCATCCTTCTTCTGTCCTTCCTTTTCCAGTCGCTGGGCGCGCTCGCCGCCTCGCCTGTCCACCGGAGATAAGCCTCGATGCTGACCTCGCTCATCATTTCGCAAATCCTGTCCTGGCTGGTCATTCTTGGCCTCGGCCTCGCGCTGCTGGCGCTCGCCCGACAGGTCGGCGTTCTCCATATCCGCGTGGCGCCTGCCGGCGCGCTGGCCACCACCGGCGGCCCGTCCGTCGGCAGCAGCACCGGCGCCGTCGCCACCCGCACGCTGGATGGCAAGCCGATCACGGTCGGCGGCCACGCCCATGGCGTGAAGCTGCGCCTGCTCCTCTTCGTGTCGGCGCAATGCCCGCTGTGCAAGGCCGTGATCCCGATGGCGACCAGCTTCGCCAAGACGGAACGTGTATCGCTGACCTTCATCGGCGATGATGACGCGGGCGCTCAGCGCGCCATGATCGCGCAGCATGGGCTGGAAGGACATGCCTTCATCAACGGTCCCGAAGTGGGCATGGCCTATGAAGTCGCCAAGCTGCCCTTCGCGGTGCTGCTCGACGAAGAAGGCACCATCCTGTCCAAGGGGCTGGTGAACAGCCGCGAACATCTCGAAAGCCTGATCGTCGCCCATGAAATGGGCATCCGCACGGTGCAGGATTATATCGGCAGCCTGAAGGCGCAGGCGGCATAAGCATAATATTGGGGGCCAAGATCATGACGAAATTCAATGCCGACGCCTGGGGGGAAAAGCTGCTGCGCAAGTTTGCCGGCGGTTCCTCGCGCCGCTCGATGCTCACGCGCATGGGGGCCGCGCTGGTTGCCGCACCGGCCTTCCCGCTGCTGCCCGTCAGCCGCGCCGAAGCCGCCAAGCCCGACCGTTCGCCAGAAGCCAAGACCGTCTTCGCCCGCAGCGCGCAAACGAAGGACGAAACCAAGTGCGACTATTGGCGCTATTGCGCGATCGACGGCGCGCTCTGCACCTGCTGCGGCGGCGGTATTCATAGCTGCCCGCCCGGCGCAGAACCTTCGCCCGTCAGCTGGGTCGGCACCTGCATCAACCCGGATGATGGCAAGGCCTATCTGATCGCCTATCGCGACTGCTGCGGCAAACCGGCCTGCGGCCAGTGCGGTTGCGACAATACCGATCGCGAGACGCAGCTTTACATGCCGCAACTCAACAATGACGTGATCTGGTGCTTCGGCACGACCAGCATGGAATATCACTGCTCCACCGCCGTTCTGGTGGGCGCAGCCAGCTAAGTCACGGGATCATGCGCGCGTTGTTCATCATGCTGTGTTCGCTGGCCGCGAGGGCGAAAGGCGCGCACGGCATGGTTCGTCCATTATTGTGGACCGCCTTGCTGCTGCTGGGCGCCACGGCGGGCCTGCGGGCGGCCTTGCCCCCCATGGGCCTGTTGCCCGCCGCCATCACCGACCCCGAAATGGCCCGCGCCGACTATGTCGAACAATGCGCCGGATGCCATGGCGTATCGGGCAGCACCGCGCCCGCCCGCCTGCCCGAATTGCGCGGCCGCGTCGGCTGGTTCATGTGTACCCCCTCGGCCCGCGCCTATCTCATCCGCCTGCCCAATGTAGCGCACAGCCGGATCAAGGATAATCAGCAGCTCGCCGACATGATGAATTTCGTCGTCTTCGGCCTGGGCGGGGCCAGCACACCACAGGGCACCGCACCCTTCACCGCCGACGAAGTGGCGCGCGAACGGCAGCACCCGCTATCCAACACCGCTCTTACGGCCGAACGCGCCAGAGAGGTCAACGGCGCGATCCGCGCCTGCGGCGCTCCCGCATCGTTGAAACTGCTCTATCCGGGGCAGAAGGGCTGATCCGCCGGCTTGGGAATGAGCAAATTATACCGTCATCCCAGCGTACGCTGGGATCTCAGGCAATGACGCACCACCCCTGCCATGCCTGCGACATTGACTATAGCGACCGCTAGCCAGCAGTCCTGCTCGGCAGACCCCTTCTAGCCACTCACCCCAGCACCCAGAAAAGGCTGCACCCGTAACCGGGGGAACACGTCTTCAATAGGCTTGCTGTCGGGCATCACATAGACATAGCCCCCCTTCTTGCGGAACAGCGGCTCCACGCCCTTGCGGTAGAAAATCTTCGGCACGTTGATGCAGCCGAATGTGATGCGATTATCCTCGATCGTCGGCGACAGCATCCGGTCCCGCCGCTTCTCCTTGGGGCTGCCCGGCGGGATGGTGTGCATCGCCACCGATGTCGCATAATCCACCCACAGCACGCGCTGTCGCCCGGCCGCCAGCCCGAATCTCGCCAGAAACCGCCCGGCCGGAGTCGTCTTTTCCGCTGGACCGATCTCGGCCAGGCTTTTGCTGCCTACACCCGGCGTCGCATCATCGCCCGGTGCAATGCCAATCAGCACCGGCGCATGGGCTATCATCTTGCCCTCTGCATCGAACAGGAAAGCGGCGGCCGCCTTCTTGTCGACGATGATATAAGGCAGCGTGCCATTATCCCTCGCCCCGGCGATCCAGTCTGCCACCCGGATCGCATCGGCCGATCGCTGTCCCGCGACATCATCGGCGCTGGGTTTGGCCGGCGCCTTTTCTGCCGCACCCTCTGCAACAGCCCTATCCTGCGCGATGACCGGCGTCGCGGCGATCATCGCAAGCCCGACGATCGCCGGGAAATGTCGGATCATGATGGCGCTATCTCTGAGAAAAGGGCGTCGGCGCGCAAGGGAAAGGGGGAGGGGTGCGCCGACGCCAGGAAACTGGAAATCAATCAACGGGGGGCGATCCACCCCCCGCCGCATCAGTTACGGGCGCGCTTGCGCTGGCTTTCCGCCATCCGCTGTTCAATCCCGTCGACCCGGGCGTTGAGCTGATCGATACGCTGGCCATTATTCTGCGCCTGCCCCGATGCGGACTGCGCCTCGGCCAGCCCTTGACGTGCGGTACCATCAGTGGCCTGCACCTTGGCGTCCAGCGTATCGATACGCTGGTTCACCGTGGCGATCTGTTCGCGCACAAAGCCTTTGGTCGCACAGCCGCCCAGAGCCAGCGATCCCAGCAGAACCGCAGTCAGAGGGGCGAATTTCGTCAGAGACGGCGACATGTATTTCTCCTGATCGTCAACAATGGGCGCCCGTTGGAAGCCGAGCGCAGATAGGGCGACAACCCTATTCTGTTCGACGGTGCTTCCAGCCGGTCGAATTGAGGATGGAGAAGAAACAACGCAAATCCGCCAAAAATGCGGATGAATCCTGCATGAACCCGGTACGGATTCGCTCTTTCGGCTGAACCGATCCTGGCAACGGATCACCGATCCGTCGTCCTATACGCCAGAAAGCAAACCGCCGCCGAACCCAGAGGATTCGGCGGCGGTCCGTATCATTCTTTCCGGTTCTGACCTTAGAATTTCTGGCCGAAACGGATGCCGAAGAATTGCGGCTTGATGGTGAAGGTACGCGACGACCCCGAACAGAAGTCGATCGAGCAAAAGGTATTCTTGGTAAGCTGACCGCGCTTGTCGAACGCATTCTGGATGAACAGGGTCAGGCTCCAATTATCCTTTTTGAGGCCACCGGAGAAATCGAAGCTGACAAAGCCCTTCGTGTTCCCCAGCAGTTCGTTGCTCGACACGTTCAGATCCTGCGTCGCGCCGGTCTGATACAGCGCCGCACCCTGAAGGAAGGCGTCGAAGCCACCCATCATCGTGTCATAGCGTACCGATGTCGTACCCTTGAACCTGGGCTGGCGCGGCAGGCGGGTGCCGTTTTCGGCTGCAACCTGCGGCGTGGGCGGCGACGAACCTTCCACAAACTCGCCTTGTGTACAGCTGCTCAGCTGCGAAATCGACAGGGTGTCGACATTAAGGGCAAAGTTACAGAAATCGCCCTTCAGCTTGCCGTCATTATAGGCACCCGATGTCGCAATGGTGATCTTGCCCAGTTTCAGGCTGGCATCATATTCGATGCCCTTCACCTCGGCCTTACCGGCATTGCCGGTCATGCCCGCACCCTGCGCGCCGGATACGACGACGCTATACTGGATGTTGTTCCACTTTTCGTAATAGACCGACGCATTGAACCGGAAAATATTGTTCCAAGTCGTCTTCACGCCCAGTTCGTAGTTGGTGAGCGTTTCCGATTCGAACGGCGCCACGCTGACCAGCCGGCCAAGGCTGCGAATACGCAGCGGACGGTTGAAACCACCGGGACGGAAGCCGGTCGAATAGTTGGCATAGACCATCTTGTCGGGCGCGAACTGCCAGTCGAGCGCGATCTTGTGGGTTTCGCCATCTTCCTTGTAATGCCCGGCACCATCCGCAGCGAGCGGATTGGTATTGAGACAGGTCAGACGCTCGTTGACCGGCAGCGGCGTTTCACAACCCAGCGCCTGCGCCGATGCCGCCACGCCGCCAAAGCCCACAACCTTAAAGTCGGTCCAGAAATAACGGATACCGCCCGTCAGCTTCAGCGTCGGGGTAATGTTATAATGGCCTTCGGCGAAGATCGCCTTGTCATGATACAGCTGGTTCTGCTCGGTGATATAATAGCCGTCGCCCTTCACCGCCGGATTGCCGACGACCATCGTGCCGCCCGCCGATTCCGGAATGCCAAAGCCGTCCAGGCTCGTCGTATTGCCATCACAGCCCGATTCCGGGCCGGAATAGGCGCAACCGGCCGTATAGCCGACGGCATTTTCCAAACCGCGGATCGCGTAGAAGGTGTTCGTCTCATTCTTCTGCCGCTGATAGAAACCACCCAGCGTCACGTCGAACGGCCAGCTTTTGGGCGTGCTGATGCGCAATTCCTGCGTGAATTTGTTCCGCTTGGTATCGGCATGATAATATTGAGTCGGATCAAGCAGGGTCGTGCAGCGCAGGCTGTCGCCCGACCCGGTGCAACCCGATTTATCGAAAAATTGCAGATAGCTTTCGTAGCCGCCGCCGAACCCATCATAGGTGACGGTGTAATAGGTGTAATCGTTCAGCGTGCGGGTACGGCGCTTGAAATAGCCGGTCGCGGACACGACGTCGAAATCGCCGATATGGCCGTGAATCGACATGGCCGCCTGGTACCAGCGATCGTCATTCTTGGTCTGGTCATAGTCATGGACTTCCAGATCGCCGACGCGCGGATCATAGCCGAAATAGCCACGCGCCACCTGCTTCTGCGCGGTGATGGACGGGTTGAACGACCAGCCATCGACCGGCTCCCACAGCAATTGCAGACGCCCGCCAAATTCCTTGATCGTGTTGTAATCGTCCTTCGCAATGTCGCTATTGTCGAGATTGTAGAAGGTGAGCGGGTTGTTATCGCCCAGATTATAGACGGCGGGCTGCCCGTTGTTCAGCAGGCCATTATTGGGCACATTGTCGATATAGCCGCCATCGCGGCGATAATAGCCCATGGCACGCACCGCCAGCGTCTCGCTGATCGGCACGTTGATATAGGATTCGAGCTGGCCGCCAAAGTCGCCCTTGCCATATTTATTGGCTTCGACGTCATAGCCGAACTCGAACTTGTCCAGCACCGGCTTGTTGGTGATCAGGCGGATGGTGCCGGCCAGCGATCCCGCGCCGTACAACGTCCCCTGCGGCCCGGACAGCGCTTCGACGCGCTCCATGTCATAGGCGTGGATGTCAGGCACTTCGGTGCCGGTGATCGGAATATCGTCCAGATAATAGCCGACCGAGGCATAGGCGCCACCGGCGGGCACGATGCCGCGGAAAAAGGCTGTGTTACGGCCCGGCCCAATGCCTTCGAACGACACCGACGGCAACAGGGCGGCGAAATCGCTCAGCCCCTTCACCTGCCGCTGTTGCAGCGTATCGGCGCCCAGCGCCTGCATGGAGATCGGCACCTTCTGGATGCTTTGCGCGCTGCGGGTAGCCGTCACGACGATTTCGCCCAGACCCTGCTCTTCGGCGGCCTGCGGGGCGGTCGAGTCGGTAGATTGCGCGAAACCAGCACCGGGCACAGCCAGCCCGGCGATGATGGTCGTGACCCCCAGTATCTTCATCAATTGCGACCGGCGATGAGACTGGAACTTCATGCTATTGCACTCCCCCTAAGTAAATCTCCCTGTCCTCTCCGCCTTGTCGCCGCGGTTTTAGCCCGCATGCTTTTATCGCGTTGCACCATCTTCACGGACGCCGGACACACATCCCCCTTCGCAGGCGCACACACGCCCACAGCCGGAAACAACCTGTGTTGCCCGCGCCACCGCGCTCATGCGCGGCTTGATCGATAGAAACTTGTACCCCTTGGACTTTTGTCATTTCGGGACGTTCGTCCAACATTGATAATGCGTGAACGACAATCTGTGTCAACCGCATAGTTGGTCGGAATGTTGCGATGCGTTGCGCAGCCGCAAAATGCGGTCCATGGTGCAGTTGAGAATGTAATGGAGCCTTGAGTGAATGCAGCGCCGACCTCCGCCCGTGTCACCTCAACACCGTCTTCACAGCAAGAGACGCTGGCACTGGCGGCACAAAAACTGGACAGGGATGCCGCTGCCGCGCTGACGCTGGCCGAATCGGTTTTGCGCCAATCACCCGGCCTGCCGCCGGCCGAACTGATCGCCGGACAGGCGCTGCGTCGCATCGGACGCCCCCATGACGCCCTTGTCCGCCTGTCCGCCCTCGCCCGGCGCCAGCCCGTCCCTGTCCTGTTATGGGAATTGGCACAGGCGGCCGGTGAAGCGGGCGAACCGAAACAGGCCATCGCCGCACTCGAAAGCCTGACCCGGCAACAGCCTGGCGTCGCGCAGGGCTGGTTCCTGCTCGCCCGCCATCTGCGGGAGGATGGCCGAACGGAGGCCGCATGGCGCGCCGACCTGTCGGGCATCAACGCCTCGTCGCGCGACCGCGACCTGCTGGAAGCCGCCATGGCGATGAACGACGGACATCTCGATGCGTGTCAGACGATGCTGGACGCACGCCTCGCCCGACTGCCCGACGATCCGGCCGGCCACCGCCTGCTGGGCGAAATCCACTGGCGGCGCGGCGACATGACCCCGGCGCTCGCACAGGTGGAGCGCGCCATCGCCATCGCGCCTGGCTTCGATCTGGCGCGCGATTTCCTCATCCGCCTGCTGCTTCAGAACAACCGCCTGCCAGAGGCGCTCAGCCATGCCGAAATTCTCGCCACCTCACCCATCAAAAATCCCGGCTATGACCTGATCCTCGCCTCCGTACTGGTCCGTCTGGGCGATCAGGCGCGGGCCAGCGCCATCTACCAAAAGCTGCTGGCGGCGCGGCCCGATCAGCCTCAAGTCTGGCAAAATCTCGGCCATGCGCTCAAGACGCTGGGGCGTCAGGCAGAGGCGGTGGACGCCTATCGTCAGGCCGTGTCCCATCAACCGACCATGGGCGAGGCATGGTGGAGCCTCGCCAACCTGAAGACGGTAAAGCTGGACGCCGCCGACATCGCCATCATGGAACAGGCGCTCGTCACGCTGGCACCGGAAGCCGACAAAAGGCAGGAGGATATATTCCACCTCCATTTCTCGCTGGGCAAGGCGCTGGAGGATGGTCAGGCGCATGAGGCGGCCTTTACCCATTACGACCATGGCAACCGCCTGCGCCGCACGATGATCCGCCATGACGCCGCCGACTTCACCGCCGAAGTCGCCGCCGCGCGCGATCTGTTCACCGCCCCCTATATCGCCAGCCGTGGCGAAGGCGGCTGCACCGCCCCCGACCCCATCTTCATCGTCGGCCTGCCCCGTGCGGGGTCGACGCTGGTGGAACAGATTCTCTCCAGCCACAGCCGGGTCGAAGGCACGATGGAATTGCCGGAGATGATGATGATTGCCGGCCGCCTGCAATCGCGCGTGGACGACGGCGAATTTCCCGATTTCGCGACCATGGTGAGCGCGCTCAGCCCTGCCGACCGGCAACGTCTGGGCGAAGAATATATCGACCGCACCCGCGTCCACCGCCAATCGGACAAGCCCCATTTCATCGACAAGATGCCCAATAACTGGCAGCATGTCGGCCTCATCCACCTGATCCTGCCCAACGCCCGGATCGTCGATGCGCGGCGCCACCCCATGGGCTGCTGCTTTTCGGGGTGGAAACAGCATTTCGCGCGCGGGCAATCCTTCACCTACGACCTTACCGACATCGGCCTTTATTATCGCGACTATGTGGACATGATGGCCGCGTTCGACGCCGCCATGCCCGGCCGGGTCCATCGCGTCCTCTATGAACGCATGGTCGCCGATACGCCCGCCGAAGTCGCCAGCCTGCTCGCGGCGCTCGACCTGCCGTTCGAGGAGGAATGCCTCGCCTTCTGGCGGAACAAGCGCGCCGTGCGGACCGCCAGTTCCGAACAGGTGCGCCAGCCGATCTTCACCGATGGCCTCGACCAATGGCGCCATTTCGCGCCCTGGCTCGCCCCGCTGGAAACCGCGCTCGGCCAATCGCTTGCGCATTGGGATGATCCCCAACCGGCGGTTTAAACCCAGACAGACCCATCCTATCTTGCCCCCGGCGCGGCATTTTTCCCTTGCCCCGCCGCCAGTCGCATGCACAAAGCTTGCCAACCGCCTTCATGGCAGGCAAATTTTTACCGGCGGCCGGCATGATGGGCCGCAAGGATGGACAGATTATGACCGACGTGACCACGCAGGACCGGCCCAACCCGGCCTCCCCCCTCGCCCCGCAGGAGGTTGGCGACGGGCTGTCGGTCATTTCCATCGCCAAAAGCTATGACAAGCGCGTCGTCCTGTCCGACGTGTCGCTGACCGTGGGCAAGGGTGAGGTCGTCGGCCTGCTCGGCCCCAATGGCGCGGGCAAGACGACCTGCTTCTATTCGGTCATGGGCCTCGTCCGCCCCGATCGCGGCCGCATCATTCTCGACGGACAGGATATTACCGGCCTGCCCATGTATCGCCGCGCCATATTGGGTCTCGGCTATCTACCGCAGGAAACCTCGATCTTCCGTGGCCTGACCGTCGCGCAGAATATCGGCGCCGTGCTGGAACTGGCCGAACCGGACAAGGCGGCCCGCGAAGCCCGGCTCGAACAGTTGCTCGACGAATTCGGCCTTACCCGCCTGCGCGATTCGGCCGCGATGGCGCTGTCGGGCGGCGAACGTCGCCGCTGTGAAATCGCCCGTGCGCTGGCTGCCAATCCTTCCATCGTGCTGCTCGACGAACCTTTCGCGGGCATTGATCCCCTTTCCATCGCCGACATTCGCGATCTGGTGAAGCAGTTGAAGACGCGCGGCATCGGCGTCCTCATCACCGACCATAATGTGCGCGAAACGCTGGAAATCGTCGACCGCGCCTGCATCATCTATGGCGGTCAGATGCTGTTCGCGGGCAGCCCGACCGAACTGGTCGCCAACGCTGACGTCCGTCGCCTCTATCTGGGCGAGAATTTCTCGCTGTGACATGATGCGCGTCTCCACTCCCGCCCTGCTGCGCCCTGACTGATGGCTCTCGGCCCGCGCCTCGACATTCGCCAGAGCCAGTCTCTGGTGATGACGCCGCAATTGCAGCAGGCGATCAAGCTGCTGGCGCTCTCCAATCTGGAGATTGAGGCTTTCGTCACGGGCGAACTGGAACGCAATCCTTTGCTGGAAACGGGCAGCGGCGATGATGGCGGCCCCGCGCCCGACGGCATCGACCGCAGCATCGAAGCCCCCACGCTGGCGGCCGAAACCGGCAGCGCGGATGATCTGATCGCGCAGGGGCTGGGCGGATCGGACAGTCCGCTCGACGTCGACCATGGCGCCAGCACCTTCATCGACGATGGCCCGGGCGACCGCATGGCCGCCGCCATGCCCGGTTCGGGTGGCGGCGGAATGGACATGGGCGGTGGCGCCGGCGGCTATGCCGAGGATGCGCCCGATTTCGACAGTTTCGCGGCCCCCGACGCCAGCCTTCAGGAACATCTGATGGATCAGGCGCGCGCCAGCCTTGCGGGCATGGACCTGCTGATCGCATCGCAACTCATCGGCCAGATCGACGAGGCCGGCTATCTGGAGGCGAACCTGCTTCAGACCGCCCATGGCCTTGGCATGCCGCTGTTCGACATCGAACGGGTGCTGGGCGTCATCCATACATTCGACCCCACCGGCGTCGGCGCCCGCTCGCTATCCGAATGCCTCGCGCTTCAGGCGAAGGAGGCCGACCGCTACGATCCCTGCATGGCCCGCCTGCTCGCCAATCTCGACCTGCTGGCCAAGGGCGCCCTGCCCCAGCTACGCCGTATCTGCGGCGTGGATGAGGAGGATATGACCGACATGATTGCGGAACTGCGCGGTTATGATCCCAAGCCCGGCCTGCAATTTTCCAGCGAACGCGCCGCTCCGGTGACGCCCGACCTGTTCGTCCGCCCGACGGCGGAGGGCTGGTCGATCGAGGTGAACAGCGCCACCCTGCCCCGCGTCCTCGTCAACCGCAGCTATTATGTCGAACTGGCGAGCGGCCCACAGGACAAGACCAGCAAGACATGGCTTGCCGACTGTCTCGCCAGCGCCAACTGGCTGGTGAAGGCGCTCGACCAGCGGCAAAAAACGATCATCAAGGTGGCCAGCGAAATCCTGCGCCAGCAGGAGGGCTTTTTTCACAAGGGCGTCGCGCATTTGAAGCCCCTGACGTTGAAAGCGGTGGCCGACGCCATCGGCATGCATGAATCCACCGTCAGCCGCGTCACCTCCAACAAATATCTCTCCTGCCCGCGCGGCCTCTATGAACTCAAATATTTCTTCACCAGCGGCGTGGCGGCGGCCAGCGGCGACGGCGCCGTCTCGGCCGAAGCGGTCAAGAGCCATATCAAGGCGCTGATCGGCGCCGAAGATCCTCAGGCGATCCTGTCCGACGACACGCTCGTCGACATGCTCCGCGCCAAGGGCATGGATATAGCCCGCCGCACCGTCGCCAAATATCGCGAGGCGATGGGGATAGGATCATCGGTGCAACGCCGCCGGCAAAAGGCGCTGAAGGGCAAGGCGGCATAGGCGCAGTCCGACATCCGAAGCATGTCCTACGCCCCCCGGTTGTGGCATAAGGGGAACCGACCCTGCACTTTCCGATAGGATCAGGCGCTGGCAATAAAATGTCAAAATCACCGGGAAATATGGGAAGCTAAGCCGCGTGCCTCCAACATTTCCAACGGCTCCTGATCCCCGATCAATGCCATCCATAACCCGCAGGCGTCTTGACCGAACCGGCGCTACCGGCAAAAGCGCCCTCCCATAACCGCCGTCGCCGGCCCAAGGATCATTGCCCCATGACTATCGCCTATCTCAATGGCACCTATCTGCCGCTGGAAGAGGTCCGCATTTCGCCGCTCGATCGCGGCTTCCTGTTCGCCGACGGCATTTATGAGGTCACGGCGGTGATCGACGGCAAGCTGGTCGACAGCGCCAGCCATCTCGCCCGGCTGGAACGCTCGACCGCCGCCATCGGTATCCCGATGCCGATTCCCGCCGCCGATATCGAAGCCGCGCAGAAGGAACTGGTCGCGCGCAGCGGCCTGACCGAAGGGCTGGTCTATCTTCAGATCACCCGCGGCGTCGATGCCAGTCGCGACTTTTTGCCGTCACCCGGCATGCAGCCGACCCTGTTCATGTTCATGCAGGACAAGCCCGTCATCGATCTGCCCGGCGTAAAGGCCGGCGTTGCCGTCGCCACCATGCCCGATCTGCGCTGGGCGCGCCGCGACATCAAAAGCATCGGCCTGCTGGCACAGGCCATGGCGAAACAGGCCGCAAAGGATGCCGGCGCGCAGGAAGCCTGGATGATCGAAGATGGCTTCGTGACCGAAGGCGCCTCCTCCACCGCCTTCATCGTCACGGACGAAGGCATCGTCACCCGCCCCTATAGTCAGGCCGTGCTACCCGGCTGCACCGGCGCGGCGCTGACCGCGCTGGCGCAGGAAAGCGGCATCGCCGTCATTCGCCGTCCCTTCACCCTGGCCGAAGCACTCGCCGCAAAGGAGGCCTTCATGACCAGCGCCTCCACTCTCTGCCTCTCGATCGTGCGGATCGATGGGCAGCCGGTGGGCGACGGCTTGCCCGGCCCGGTCGCCATGCGGCTGCGCGCCCTCTATATCGACCATGCGCGGGCGACCGGCGTCTGACGAAAAGACTCCATTATGGAGGGAATAGCATGCCGCACCGCCGCATCCATTTTCCCTCCATCATGGCGCAATTATGGTTCGAAATCGGCTGCTGGCGATCATAGCTCCACAACCGCGCCATCTCGACGCCCTGAACTTGCCTCCATATCCGGTCCCTTTCGGTCATAATGTGGGGATGACCTGATCCGTTCTTGCTTTACCCTCCAGAACGAAGGTAGAACAGGAGCCGGACCATGATGGACGATTTCGCCTATAGCCTGCACAGGGACATGCCCGGCGCGCCGCTGGCGCGACCGGACCATCGTGCCAGCCTGCTGGTGGTGGCGGACCGGATCGACGCCGATGATCTGACGCCGCTGACCGATGGTGCGGGCCTGCGCCTGCTGGGCGTCGTGCCACTGGCCGACGCGCCCGCCCGGCTCGATGCGCAGGCGCATTGCGACATGATCCTGCTCTACTGCCCCATCCCGTCGCCGCTGCTGGAACGGTTGCTGGTTCAGGTCGAAACCCATGCGATCCAGAACGGCATCAGCGTCATCATCGTCGCGGGGCAGGAAACGGTCGACCTCGCCTACGCCTGCCAGCGCAACCCGTACAGCCATCTTCTCTGCGACCCGGACGGTCCCGATCTTGCCGCTGCCATCGTCACCGCAGCCGACATGCGCCCGCTATCCGGCCTTGTCCACGCGCCCGAACGGGACCATGCCACGCTCCAGCAATTGAGCGAGGAGGTCGGCCGCCTTGCCCGCACCATCGATGCGCTGACTCGCCGCGCCCGCGCCACATCGCCCTCCATGGCCGCTTCGCCCAACAGCGGACAGCATATGGCCGACCGTAACTCCCATTTCACCGGCATGCCTGCCCTCACCCCCATCGGCGCGCCGACGCCTCCATCCATCACTGCGGGCGATGTACGCGACCTGCTGCGCGCGCGCCGCATCCGTGCCGATTTCCTGCCCGGCGACCTGTTCGCCGATCCGGCGTGGGACATGCTGCTCGACCTGCTGGCAGCACGGCTGGAACAGGAGCGCGTCTCCGTATCCAGCCTTTGCATCGCCGCCGCCGTGCCGCCGACCACCGCGCTCCGCTGGATCAGGACGCTCACAGACAAAGGGCTGGTGGAACGGCAGGACGATCCTCAGGATGGCCGCAGAATCTTCATCGGCCTGGCCCAGCATACGGCCGAAGCGCTGCTCCGGTGGTTCGAATCCAGCCGCCGCCTGCTCGGCAATTGACGCTCATGACTTGACCCGCGCGTTTTTTGCCCCCAATAGGCGGCCCACCCGAACAGGGGGCGATTAGCTCAGTTGGTAGAGCGTCTCGTTTACACCGAGAATGTCGGCGGTTCGAGCCCGTCATCGCCCACCAGTTTTGCCGATAAGGGAATGTCCGGGGGACATTCCCGGCAAATCTCAAACCAATCCACACCCGTAACGTTCAGGCCGCAGCAAGCATGGCCGCATCATCATGCCGTCATGTCCTTCGCCTCCTTTCTCAGCGGCGGCCTGCTGCCCATTCTGTTCATGCTCTCACCCTTCGCGGTGATGGCATCATGGCCCGAACCGGTCGGCACCATCGCTGAAAATATGCAGACCCCTCTGAAAACGGCCGATACCCGGCCCATGATGATGTAATCACCACCATATTGCGGCGCAGCGCGACCGCTGCTAATCCCGCTTCCCATGATCCAGCCGCCAGAAACCATCCGAGTCTCCAAGTCCCGCGTGTCCTGCGACGGCTCCGGCGACATTCCCGCCGCGCTTGGCCATCCGCGCGTCTTCCTCGAAATCGACGAACATGGCTATGTCGATTGCGGCTATTGCGATCGTCGCTTCGTCCTGATCGGCGGCGTGGCCGATACGCCCGACAATGCGGCACAGCCGGACATCGCCTCGGGCGCCAGCCTCTAATTTCAACGGCGGCAACGCCGCTTGGAACATCTCTGCGCCTCTGCGTGATTCCATCCTGGTTCACGCGGAGAAGCGGGAAAGCGGCGGCACCGCCGATTAGCCCTTGGGCGCAGGCATCGTCCCGCCTATATCGGGCGACATGACAGATTTCGCTTCGCAATTCACCGACGCCCGCGGCCTTCTTTATCGCCCCGGCCTGCTTGATCTCGATGGCGCCCGCCGCCTGACCGCACAGGCACTGTCGGCCTGCGACGATGGCGAACTTTATCTGCAATATCGCGCGAGCGAGAGTTTCGGTTTCGACGATGGCCGCCTGAAAACCGCCGACTATTCGACCGATGCGGGCTTTGGCCTGCGCGGCGTGTCGGGTGAGATGACCGGCTTTGCCCATGCCAACGACATCAGCGAATCGGCCATTGCCAAGGCGGCGCAGACGCTGACCCTGCTCGATCCTGCCAAGGGTCAGGCCGCGCCCCCGCCCCAGCACACCAACCGACACCTCTATACCGACGTCAATCCGCTGGAGATCGTCCCCTTCGCGGAAAAGGTCGCGCTGTGCGCCACGATCGACGCCGCCGCCCGCGCGCGCGATCCCCGCGTCGCCCAGGTGTCGGTCAGTCTGGCCGGCAGCTGGTCGGTAGTCGAAATCGTGCGCCCCGACGGCTTCACCGCCACCGATATTCGCCCGCTCGTGCGCTTGAATGTTTCCATCATATTGGAGGAAAATGGCCGCCGCGAAACCGGGGTGTTCGGCATTGGCGGCCGCTATCTCTATGATCAGGTGATGGATCAGACGATCTGGAACCGCGCCATCGACGAAGCCATCGCACAGGCGCAGGTCAATCTGCGCTCGGTAGCCGCGCCCGCCGGCGAAATGACCGTATTGCTTGGCCCCGGCTGGCCCGGCGTGCTGGTCCACGAAGCCATCGGCCACGGCCTTGAGGGCGACTTCAACCGCAAGGGCACCAGCGCCTTTTCCGGCCGCATCGGCCAGCGCGTCGCCGCGCCGGGCGTCACTGTCGTCGACGATGGCAGCATCCTCAATCGCCGCGGCTCGCTCTCCATCGATGACGAAGGCACCCCGACGCAGGAAAATATCCTGATCGAGGACGGCATTCTCAAAGGCTATATGCAGGATCGCCTGAACGCCCGCCTGATGGGCGTGGCACCGACCGGCAATGGCCGCCGCGAATCCTATGCCCACGCGCCCATGCCACGCATGACCAACACCTTCATCAAGGGCGGTCAGGATGATCCCGAGGAACTGCTCAGCCGCATGAAATCGGGCATCTTCGCCAAGAGCTTCGGCGGAGGTCAGGTCGACATCGTGTCCGGCAAGTTCGTCTTTTCCTGCACGGAAGCGTATAAGGTCGAAAATGGCAAGCTGACTGATCCGATCAAGGGCGCGACCCTGATCGGCGACGGCCCGACCGCCCTGACCAAGGTGATTGGCGTCGGCGCCGACTGGGCGCTGGACGAAGGCATCGGCATGTGCGGCAAGGGTGGACAGAGCGTTCCAGCCGGCGTAGGCCAGCCTACGCTGTTGATGGAAGGCCTAACCGTCGGCGGCACCGCAACCTGACAGTATAGGGCATCATCCATTCGGCTCGGACGCGAAGCGGCCACCCGAGCCGAATGGCCGTGGAATTGCGGAACCACCCCCATACTCCGTTCATTGGTCTTGCATGAACATGCTGACCGACAGCCATGATCCCGTAACCGCCGACTGGGCGGCCTCCCTGCTCGACTTCTGGTTCAATCAGGTGGGCGAAGCGGGCTGGTGGGGCCATGATCCCCACCTCGACCGCCAATGTGCCACGCGCTTCGCTGTTCTGTGGGAAGATAAGCAGGCATTGGCCGCCACCGACTTTCTCGACCGGGCGGACGAAGCGCTGGCCGCCGTCATCCTGTTCGATCAGTTGCCGCGCAACATGTTCCGCGGCATGGCGCGCGCCTTTTCCACCGACGCGCTGGCCCTCGACATTGCGCGGGGCGCCATCGCTTTGGGCTATGATATTCAGATCGGCGGAGCAGGCCGCCTCTTTTTCTACATGCCGTTTCAGCATAGCGAAGCGATCGAGGATCAGGACATGTCGCTCACCCTGTTCGAAGGGGCTGGCGACGTAGATTCACTCGATTTCGCCCGTCAGCATCATGCGATGATCGCCCGGTTCGGTCGCTTCCCCCATCGCAATGCCGCATTGGGGCGCAACACCCTGCCCGAAGAAGAGGCAGCCATTGCCCAGGGATCAGGCTGGTAGCAGCCCGGCTGCTGCCTGTTTTTTAAGCACCGTCCAACCGCTGCCCATTTTTTTGGCGGCTTGATGACAGTCCTGTTACGCAAACCCCGCGTTAACGCCCATTTAAGAAATTGGCACACCTCTTGCTGGTTGGAAGCAGCACACCAGTAAAGGGGGCGACATGAAACTTGTCATGGCTATCATCAAGCCGTTCAAGCTTGACGATGTCCGCGAGGCACTCTCCTCGCTCGGCATCGCCGGTATGACGGTCAGCGAAGTGAAGGGATTTGGTCGCCAAAAGGGGCAGACCGAAATCTATCGCGGCGCCGAATATTCGACCAACATGGTTCCGAAGATCAAGATCGAGGTCGTCTGCGACGACGATCTTGCTCCGCGCGTCGTGGAAGCAACGCAGGCCGCCGCCAATTCCGGGGCGATCGGCGATGGCAAGATTTTTGTCCTCGATGTCGGTCAGGCCGTGCGTATCCGCACCGGCGAAACCGGCGAAACCGCGCTGTAACAAGGGGGGAATGATGATTTTTTCCAAGAAACTTGGCAGCGTGGCGGGGGCAATGGCCCTTTCGCTCTTCGCTGCCCTGCCCGCATGGGCGCAGGATGCGGCAGCGCCTGCCGCCACGGTCGATAAGGGCGACGTCGCCTGGATGATGACCTCCACCATATTGGTTCTCGCGATGATCCTGCCGGGTCTGGCCCTGTTCTATGGCGGTCTTGTCCGTACCAAGAATATGCTGTCGGTCATGACGCAGATCGGCGCCGTCGCCTGTCTCGCCATGCTGATCTGGGTGATCTACGGCTATTCGATGGCCTTCGGCCCCGATTATGAAGGCTTCGCCAGCAACTTCATCTCGACCTTCGACAAGGCGTTCCTGAAGGGTATCACGCCCGCTTCACAGGCTGCGACCTTCACCGCAGGCGTCGAAATCCCCGAATATGTGTTCGTCTGCTTCCAGATGACCTTCGCGGCGATCACCGTCGCGCTTGTGCTGGGTTCAGTCGTCGAACGCATCAAATTCTCGGCCGTGATGGTGTTCGCCATCGTCTGGCTGACGATCGTCTATTTCCCGATCGCGCACATGGTCTGGGCGGCGAGCGGCCTCTTCTTCAAGGCAGGCGCTCTCGACTTTGCGGGCGGCACCGTCGTCCACATCAACGCAGGCGTTTCCGCGCTGGTCGCCGCGATCATCCTGGGCAAGCGTATCGGCTATCCCAAGGAACCCATGGCGCCGCACAGCCTGACGCTGACCGCCGTCGGCACCGGCCTGCTGTGGGTTGGCTGGTTCGGTTTCAACGCCGGTTCGGCTCTGGAAGCCAATGGCTCGGCCGCGCTTGCGATGATCAACACCTTCACCGCCACCGCATCGGCCGCACTGTTCTGGATGCTCGCAGAGCGCCTCAACGGTCACAAGGGTTCGGCTCTGGGCTTCTGCTCAGGCATCATCGCCGGCCTCGTCGCCGTCACGCCCGCCGCCGGCAACTCCGGTCCGTTCGGTGCGATCGTGCTGGGCGCCGTAGCCTCGATCGTCTGCTTCTATGCCGTCACCGTCCTCAAGCCCAAGCTCGGCTATGACGACTCGCTGGACGCCTTCGGCATTCACGGCATCGGCGGCATGATCGGCGCCATCGGCACCGCCATCGTCTATTCGCCTGCCTTTGGTGGCCCCGGCGCCGAAGACTATGCGATCGGCGAAAAGCTGGTCGTACAGATCGAAGCCGTCCTGACCACCATTGTCTGGGCATCGATCGGCACCGCCATCGCCATCTTCATCGCCAAGGCCGTCACCGGTCTGCGGGTCAGCCAGGAGGTCGAATATGAAGGTCTCGACCTCGGCGAACATGGCGAACGCGCCTACAATCTCTAAGCCTTGGCAGGGCGGGCCGCCCTCATCGGAAATGGCCCGCCCGCCCCACATTGTTCCTCCTGCGAACATGCCTTGGGTCGGTACGAAAGTACCGGCCCTCTTTTTTATGGGCGGATAAGCCTGCTCAACAAGCTGGGACGAACGAGATTATGACTGCTAACCAGCATAGTTAGCCATTGAGAGGCGCGTCATCCTGAACTTGTTTCAGGATCTATTTCTCCACATCAAACAATGGATTGGGCCGCTGGATGGATGCAAGTTCAGCATGAGGTCGCTTGAGAGTCTTGAACCCACCCAAAACCTCAGTCCGATCGCGTCCATAGCCCCTGCGGCCGCGCCGCCCCTGCGGGCCAACGCCGCGCCCGCCCCGCTACCTGCATCCCCGCGCGGACAACCCAGCCGATCTTTTCGCGCTTGGGCGTCACCACCCGATGGTCCCATGCATGATCCCCGCGCCGCGCCACTTCGCGTGCGATGTCTCCATAAATGCCCGCCGCAGCCAGCACCGCCCATGCCGCCCTTGGTGGCAGCGCACCCGTGCCATGCCGCGCGCTCGCCTCATAGGCGGCCGCCATCTCCGCCAGCCGCCGCGCCAATATCGTCAGCTTCGGCCGCACCCATGGCTTCATATGCTCGCCGGGCGGCATATCCATTTCCACCAGCCATTCGATCGGAAGATAGCATCGATCCGCCGCTTCATCTTCGCTGATGTCGCGCGCGATATTGGCGAGCTGAAACGCCAGCCCCAGATCGCATGCCCGGTCCAGCGTCGCCTGATCATCCGGGTCCACCCCCATCAGCACCGCCATCATGCAGCCGACCGTACCGGCGACATGATAGCAATAACGCAGCATGTCCGCCTCGCTACGCGGCCGCCAGTCGCGCGCATCCAGCGCGAACCCCTCGATCAGGTCATGGATATAGACATGAGGAATGCTGCATTCGCGCGCCACCACGCCCAGCCCGTCGAATGCCGGATCGCCCGTTACCTCACCGCGCAGCGCCTTGCCCGTCAGCACCCGCATTTCCGACAGGCGCACCTGCGCGTCCGCCACGCTGCCCATCGCCCCGCCATGGTCCTGCCCATCGGCAATATCGTCGCATTTGCGGCACCAGGCATAGAGCAGCCAGGCCCGCTCCCGCGTTACGGGATCGAACAGTTTTGACGCCATGGCAAAGGATTTGGACCCGCGCGCGATGCTCTCGCGCGCATGGGTGACAAGGGCGGTACGGTCAAAAAGATCGGCGGGCATGAGAAAGGACATGCCCTGCCCGACCGGCAAAGTCACCCCAAAGGCAGCTGCAATGCGATCAGAGGCGGTCAGCCTTCATCGCGAAGATCGTTTCATGCGGCTGATAGGCGGCCATCGCGTCGACCAGCCCTTCGATACTATCCTCATGGATCAGGATGCCGGCATGCTGAGCGCGGATGAAGCCCGCCTCCACCATCTGCCGGTTGAAGCCGATCAACTGGTCATAAAAACCCGCAACGTTCAGCAGGCCGACCGGCTTGTTGTGATAGCCCAGCTGCGCCCAGCTGATCGCCTCCCACAGTTCGTCCATCGTGCCGACCCCGCCCGGCAGCGTCACGAATCCGTCCGACAGGTCGGTGAACATCTGCTTGCGCTGGTGCATCGTCTCTACGACATGCAGCTGCGTGCAGCCGCGATGCGCCACTTCCGCGCCAACCAGCGCGCTGGGGATCACGCCGATCACCTCGCCGCCCGCCTCCAGCGCCGCGTCCGCCACCGCACCCATCAGGCCAAGGCGACCGCCGCCATAGACGACCCCGATGCCGCGCTCCGCCAACGTGCGCCCGACATGACGCGCCGCGTCGATATAGGTGAGGTCCGCCGGCGTCGCCGACCCGCAATAGACTGCCAGTCTCTTCATCATTCTCTCTATTTCAACCCAGATCCTGCAACATCAGCCCGGCCGTCGCCTTGGCGCTACCCACCACGCCGGGGATGCCCGCGCCGGGATGGGTGCCGGCCCCTACCAGATAGAAGTTGGGAAGAACATCGTCCCGATTATGCGCCCGGAACCACGCACTCTGCGTCAGCAGCGGCTCCAGGCTGAAGGCGCTGCCCTGATGCGCGCTCAGGTCGCGCTCGAAATCGGTCGGCGCATAATGGAATCTGGTGACGATGCGCGATCGTATGTCGGGGATCAGGCGATGCTGAATCTCGTCCAATATGCGCTCGGCATAGGCCGGGGCGAACTGGTCCCAGTCGATGGGCAGCTTGCCCCTGTGCGGCACCGGCGCCAACGCATAAAAGGTCGAATATCCCTCCGGCGCCATCGACGGATCGGTGACGGTGGGATGATGCAGATAGAGCGAGAAATCCTGCGGCAGCACGCCATGATCGAAAATATCGGTCAGCAACCCGCCATAGCGCGGCCCGAACAGGATCATATGGTGGGGAATACCCGGCCAGCTGCCCTTGATGCCGAAATGCAGCACGAACAGGCTGGGCGACCAGCGCTTGCGGGCCAGCGCTTCGCCCTGTTTCTGCCCGCGGACATGATCGCCCAGCAGGTCGCGATAGCTGTGCATCAGGTCGGCGTTGCTGGCGATAGCATCCGCCTCTCCACGCCATCCCGATGCGGTATGCACCGCCGTCACCCGGTCGCCATGGGTTTCAATCCGCGTCACCTTGTCGCCCAACCGCAACGTACCGCCCAGCCGCTCGAAATGCGTGGCCATCCCCTGCACCAGCCGGTTGGTCCCCCCCTTGGCGAACCACACCCCGCCATCCTTCTCCAGCTTGTGGATCAGGGCATAGATGGAACTGGTCTTCATCGGATTGCCACCGACCAGCAGGGTATGGAAACTCAGCGCCTGCCGCAGCTTCTCATTCTTCACGAAGGATGACACGACCGAATAGACCGACCGCCATGCCTGATGCTTGGCCAGAGCCGGAGCTGCCTTCACCATCGATGAAAAATCGAGGAACGGCACCGCGCCCAGCTTGCGATAGCCCTCCTCATAGACGCCATCGGCATAGCTCAGAAACTGCTCATAGCCCGCGACATCGGCGGGATCGAGCTTGGCGATCTCCGCCCGCAGCGCCGCTTCATTATTGCCATAATCGAAATTGGTGCCGTCCCGCCAGTTGAGCCGGTAGAATGGCGACACCGGCAGCAGCGTCACGTCCTGCGCCATATCATGCCCCGACAGGCGCCATAATTCGCTCAGACAATCGGGATCGGTGACGACGGTCGGCCCGGCATCGAACGTAAATCCGTCCTTTTCCCACATATAGGCGCGGCCACCCGGCCGGTCGCGCGCCTCGACCAGAGTCGTGTCCACCCCCGCCGATTGCAGGCGGATGGCCAGGGCCAGACCGCCGAAACCGGCGCCGATAACGATGGCTTTCCTGTTCATCAGGAACGAAGGGTCAACAATGCACGCATGGCGCCCCTTATGGGCACGGGTGGCTTGCCGCACAAGATGCGGATGCGATCCGCCCATGACGATCGCCCGGCATAGAAGCGCTGGATCAATCCCGCCCGCAGGCCATAGAAGCGCGCAAAGATGCGCCAGCGCTGCTCCGGCGCCGTCGCACCGAACAGCATCTTTCCCAACAACCGATAATAGCCCCCCGCCCGCCAGTGCGCCCGCGCATAAGCCCGGCTCGCCCGTGGCAGGTCGTCAAGCGGCTGCTCCACCAGCCATGCGGCAAAACGCACCGCATCAGGCAGGGAATAGCCCGTCATCGGTTGGAACAGGCCTGCCCGCACGCCCGCTCGCGCAACCTTGTCTTCCACCGGCCAGTATCGGTCGAAATCGCCGCCATGGACAACCGGCAGGACACCCTCTTCGCGGTGAACGACCATAACGTCCGACCATCCCTGCGCCCGCGCATAATCGCCGATCCGCGCTTCGATCGACGGGCCATCCAGCGCCGGGCTGTCGCTATAATAGGTATCCTCGACAAAGACGGTCTGCTCGTCCCATGGCAACAGATAGACGAAGCGATAACCGTCCATCTGCTCGACCGTCGCATCCATGATGACCGGCCGGTCCAGTCCATGCGCCTCCGGCAACCGCAGGGTCAGCCCCACGAATTTCTGCCATCCGCACCGTAACGCCGACAAATCGCCCGCGCCCCGCACATCGATCACCGCCCCGGCCCGGATCATCCGCCCGTCGTTCAGCACCACCCGGTCGGCGGCGACTTCCACCGCATCCACCCCGGTCAACAGCCGATCGCCCAGCCTGTCCCGCAGCACAGCCGCGAAACGATCCGACGTGACGCTGTTATAGGGCGTGTCCAATCGCCGCCGAAAGCCGGGAAAGCGCACATCATACCCCCCGGCCCATCGATGCGCGACCATCGGGTCGATCATCCATCGGTCGGACGGCGCCACATCCCCATCGAAAAAGGACCAGACATGATTGCCCCCCGCCGCTGCATCCCGCTCCACCAGCAACAGCCGCACATCCGGCCGCCTGTGCGCAAAAGCCCAGGCGATCAGCCCCCCGGCCAGTCCGCCGCCCAGCACCACCAGATCACAGGATATTTCGTCCGCCATACGCCCCCTGTTAGAGCGGATCGCCGCAAGTTTCGACCCATCCCCAAGACTATATCAGATTCACCGGATGCTGCGGTAGTCGGGCCGCATTATCCTGTTGGTCAGTCATGAATGGATGGGATGGGTGGGTTTAAGACGCTCAAGCTACGTCATGCTGAACTTGTTTCAGCATCCATCCAGCGGCCCAATCATTGCTCAATTTGGAGAAATGGATCCTGAAACAAGTTCAGGATGACGTCCCTCCCAAGGGCAACAAATGGTCGCTTTCGGTTCATCCTCCCCTGCAAGGGGAGGTGGATGGCCGCAGGCCAGACGGAGGGGTGTCCCCCTGTCGATAGGGTGACACCCCTCCCCCACCTTGTGATTCCCTTCCCCTTGCAGGGGAGGAATTTACGATCGTTGCTGAGTAAGCCGTGCCCTCACCATCCACTCTTCCATCCATCATTGATATAGTATAGGGGGGTACCCTATGCATATCGTCGAAAACAGGGATAAGGTTCTGGCGCGGGTGCGTCGCATTGCGGGGCAGGTCGCCGCCGTCGAACGGCACCTGACGGGCGAGGCGGACTGTTCGGAAACGCTGCAACTGGTTGCTTCGGTGCGCGGCGCGGTGGGCAGTTTGATGGAAGTGCTGATCGAACAGCATATGCGCGATCATGTCGCCCGCCCGGGCCTGTCCGACGAAGCCCGCGCCGCCGCGACCGAGGAAATGCTGGCGCTCATCCGCCGCTACGGGAAATGACCATGAGCAACGACCATCACCATCATGGCCATGATCATGGCCCCGACCACTTGCATGGCCATTCGCACGATCACACCCATGGATCATCCAGCGCGGCCACCCCGCCCCATCCCGTCACCGACGATGGGGAAGAACGCCATTATTTCGACCATATCTACCTGACCGCCGGTCATGACAAAAATGCGCGGCGCACCCTGTGGGTCGTATGGCTGACCGCCGCGACCATGGTCGTCGAAATTTTCTTCGGCTGGATCACCGGATCGATGGCCTTGCTGGCCGATGGTTTCCATATGGCGACCCATGCCGGCGCACTGGCGGTTGCCGCCGCTGCCTATGGCTATGCGCGGCGCCATGCCCGCAACCCGCGCTACACCTTCGGCACGGGCAAGGTCGGCGACCTGTCGGGCTTCGCTTCCGCGCTGCTGCTGCTGCTCACCGCCCTGTTCATCGCAATCGAATCGGGCATGCGCCTGTTTCAGCCGGTCCATGTCGCCTTTGGCGAAGCGACGCTGGTCGCCATCATCGGCCTGATCATCAATCTGGTCAGCGCGCTGCTGCTGGGCCACGACCATAGTCATGATCACGGCCATTCCCATGATGACGGGCATGATCATGGCGACGGGCACAGCCATGGCCATGCCGACAATAATCTGCGCGCCGCCTATGTGCATGTGCTAACCGATGCCCTCACCTCCATTCTGGCCATCGCCGCGTTGCTGGCGGGACGTTATCTCGGCTGGTGGTGGCTCGACCCGGCAGTCGGTCTGCTGGGCGCGGTGGTCATCGCGCGCTGGGCCTGGGGATTGATGAAGGATACCTCCTCCATCCTGCTCGACACCGCCGAACCCGCGCTGATGGCCCGCGTGCGGACCGTGGTGGAAGCGGAAGGCGCCACCATCCGCGACCTCCATGTCTGGCGCATCGGCCCCCACGCCCATGCCGCCATCATCAGCCTGTCGCCCGGCGCGGATGGCGCACTCATCCGCGCCCGCGTCCGCGCCCTGCCCCGCATGGAGCATGTCACCGTGGAATGTAGTTAGAGCGGGATGAAATCCGGTTGAATCACAAATGTCCGTTCATTTCGAACGGATCAATGCAAAATCATCAAACTCTATAGCGAACAGCATTCTGAAACCGTTCGCCCTGAGCCTGTCGAAGGGCTGCACTTTGCTTTCGACGGTGAAAGAACATGCTGACCTGGACCGATCACCCCCGGACGGAAGCAGGGCGCAGTTCGCACCATCGGCAATCATAGGCGGCCATCGTGCCGCCCGAGCCACGGCTGCGGAAAAATCGGTCCAACAACCGCAATTTTCGATGTCCTACAGCCTGCCGCCGGTTCCACCCCGACTCCGTCTTTGAACCGTCTGCTTCCTTACCGCTCCACTCGCGCGGGCCTGCGCACCCGCGCGCAGATGGTGTGAAACTTGCGAAGGATTATATTGCGATTACAGCGCCTTGATCCGAAGTTGACGGTACGTCAACCTGATGACTGGTCCAACGAATCGCGGATGCAACAACATTGGCGCGGAAACACGCCTCGAAAACGGACACCGCACCGGCTTATCGCAATAAAATTGCCGACCACTGATCTATTAAATCAAAATCACCGGGAAATATGCGAAGCTAAGCCCGAACTTTCCAACAAAGCACCCCGGTTCAGGCAGGCTTGAGCGCGTCCATGATCTGCCGCACCGGGCTGATGTCATAACCGGCCTGCGCCGCCTGTTCCGACAGCGCGTCGGCATCGTCCCCGGCCCGCGCCCGCGTCAACGCCCACAGCAAGGTGCTGCGCGTCCCCGACCGGCAATAGGCCAGTATCTTGCCCTCGCCTGCCTGCTCCATCGCTTCGGCCAGGCCGTCGAGCTGCCAGGGGGCAAAGCCGCCATGCGACACCGGCACTGCGACATAGCCGATCCCTGCTGCCTGCGCCGCCGCCTCGATCTGCGCGCCATTGACCTGACCCGGCTCTTCATCGTCGGGCCGGTTGTTGACGATCAGGGTCACGCCTTGCGCCTTCGCCTCGTCCACCTGCGCAATGCCGATCTGCGGGGCGACGAAAATGCGATCGGTCAGGGTGCGAAACATCGGGGCAGTCTCCTTGGCTGGTACGCAGCCATGCGCCCACCCGCCTGCGGTTTCAAGCCCGCACGTTACAGAAAAGGCCGGATCGCCGCCAGAAATGCGTCACCATAGGCATCCAGCTTTTTCTGCCCGATGCCGCTGACATGACTGAGTTCGCGGATGCTCGACGGCCGCTGTTCGGCCATTTCGCGCAGGGTCGAATCATGGAAGATGACATAGGGCGGCACCCCCTGCTCCTGCGCCAGTTCGCGCCGGCACGCCCGCAGCGCATCGAACAGCGGATCGCCCACCGGATTGGCGTCGGCCCCGTTCCGTGCATTGCGCCGCCCCCGCCGCTCCCGCTTGGGCTGCACCAGAATCCGCACTTCCTCTTCTCCGCGCAGGATCGGGCGGGCGTTGGGACCAAGCATCAACCCGCCATGCTCCGTCGTCTCCAGCGCGTCGCGCACCAGCAATGCCCGCGATACCGGCCGCAACAGCGCCGTCTCGTCGCCGCTGACGATGCCATAGACCGAAATCCTGTCATGCCCGCGCTCGCGCACCTTGTCGTTCGCGCCGCCCGTCAACACCGTCTCGATATGCCCCGCGCCAAAACTCTGTCCGGTGCGATAGACAGCCGACAGATATTTGCGCGCCGTTTCGGTCGCATCGACGCTGGCCGGCGGCGACAGGCAATTGTCGCAATTGCCGCAGGTTGCCGATGGATCTTCCCCGAAATGCCGCAGCAAAATGGCGCGCCTGCATGTCGCCGTTTCGACGAGCGCGCCCAGCGCCGCGATCCGCGCCCGCTCGCCCTGTTGCCGCGCCGGTTCCAGTTCCATGATGCGCTGACGCGCGCGGGCGAAATCCTCCGCTCCCCAGAAAAGATGCGCGACCGCCGGTTCCCCGTCGCGCCCCGCCCGGCCCGATTCCTGATAATAGCCCTCGATCGACTTGGGCAGCCCCGCATGGGCAACGAAGCGCACGTCCGGCTTGTCGATGCCCATGCCGAACGCTACGGTTGCGACCATCACCATATCCTCACTGGCGATGAAGGCCGCCTGATTGGCCGCGCGCTGCTGCGGGTCCATCCCGGCATGATAGGCCCGCACCGAACGGCCCGACCGCCCCAGCGTCTCGGCCAGCTTCTCTGTCGCCGCGCGCGTCTGCGCATAGACGACGCCCGGCCCCTTTTCGTTCGCCAACAGGTCGGCCAGTTGCCGCGTCAGCCCGTCGCGCGGATGCACGGCATACCGAATATTGGGCCGGTCAAAACCGGAGATGATCAGTCCATCCTCGGGGATGCCGAGCTGAACCAATATATCCTTGCGCGTATGCGCGTCGGCCGTCGCCGTCAGGGCAAGGCGTGGCACATCAGGAAATTCGTCCAGCAAAGGACGCAGCAGCCGATAGTCGGGCCGGAAATCATGACCCCATTCGGAAACGCAATGCGCTTCGTCGATGGCGAACAGCGCGACCTTCGCCGAACGCAGCAGATTACGGAACCCCTCCCCGCTCGCCCGTTCCGGCGCGACATAAAGCAGGTCGAGATCGCCGTTCCGCAGCCGGCCCTGCGTCTCGCGCCAGCCGGCATCCACGCTCGTCAGGCTCGCCGCACGTATCCCCACCGCCTGCGCCGCGCGCAACTGATCGTGCATCAGGGCGATGAGCGGCGATACCACCACGCAACATCCATCCAGCGCCACTGAGGGCAACTGGTAACAGAGCGACTTGCCCGCGCCGGTTGGCATGATGGCCAGCGTCGGCTGCCCCGCCATGACGCGCCCGACCACCTGTTCCTGCACCCCGCGAAAGGTGGTGAAACCGAATATGTCGTGCAGAAGCGTGGGGATGTCGGGCCGCATCGCGCGGCCTTACCCGCTGCGTGGCGCAGGTGCCACCCCCCTAGTCTTTCGGATCGAGCAGGCAGCCCCAACCGGGCCTGAAGCGCGCAATATGCTTCGCCATCAAAGGCACGCTGGCCTCCACCGCCTTCTCATCAGGCAAGTCATTGAGGCGTACCATCGCCATGCCCGGCTCCTTGTCGTCCTGACAACTGCCCATGGCGCGTCCTTCGACATAGCGGCAGGAACAGGTCATGCGTGCGCCATAGGCTGCACCGACGTCCGCCTGTCCACGTAGGGTAAACAGCGCCCAGCCGCCCAGCACAAGCAGCAGCATCACGGCAACAGCGATCAGATAAATCGTCTTGCGACGGCTCGGCATATTCCCGACTCGCTTGGTCATGGCTAAGGGCGCGGCTTATGAAGATGGAACGGATGAGCGTAAAGCGCCTTGGCATGGCGGGCGCGGCCTGCGCGCTGCTGGCGGCGGTCGGCTTTGGCTGGGCCAGCCATGCGGCCGACCCTCAGCCACTCTATAGCGTCGCACCCGATGTTGTGGTTGGCGAAACCGCGCTACGCGCCGCCATTGATCCATTGTTCGACGATAGCGACATGGGCCAGACCCGCGCCCTTTTGGTGATGCGCGATGGTCAGATCGTGGCGGAGCGCTACGCGCCCGGCTTTGGTCCCGATACGAAGCTGCTGTCCTGGTCGATGGCGAAGAGCGTTACGAGCGTCCTCGTCGGCCTGATGGTATCGGACGGGCGGCTGGCACTGGATTCCCCGGTGCCGGTCGCAGCGTGGAGCCAGCCGGGCGATCCGCGCGGCCGCATCACCTTGCGCCAGTTGCTTCAGATGACCAGCGGTCTCGATCATGTCGAGGATGGCGAACCGATCGAAAACGGCGATACCGTCCGCATGCTTTTTACTTCCGGCGCGCAGGACATGGGCGCCTTTGCCGAAAGCAAGCCGATCGCCCATGAACCGGGCAGCGAATTCTCCTATTCCACCGGCAGTTCGGTCATCCTGTCCGACCTGATGGCGCGGATGCTGACCAACAGCGAAGATCCCGACACGCGCCGCCGCGCGATGCAGATGTTCATTGACGGCCGGTTGAAGGCTCCGGGCAATCTGTCCAGCCTGACGCCCGAATATGATGCGGCAGGGACCATGATCGGCGGCAGCTTGATGCACATGACCGCCCGCGATTATGGCCGATTCGGCGAATTGCTGCGCCGCCATGGCCGGTCCCCCGCCGGACATCAGATCGTGCCGGAAAAGTGGGTGGACTTCATGACGACGCCTTCGCCGCGCAATGCAGCCTATGGCGCGCATATCTGGCTGAACCGCGACAGCGCCGAAAGCGCACTTATGCCAGGACAGGCACCCACCAGCATGTTCGGATGCGTCGGCCATAATGGCCAGTATATCCTCATTTCCCCCTCGCAGCGGTTGACAGTGGTTCGCATCGGCATGTCTCCGAAAAAGGAGCAGCGCATAGCGGTCAAGACAGCGCTTGCCCGCATTGTCGGCCTCTTCCCAAGCTGACGGTCCCAAAAATCGGCTGACGCACCCGTCCGCAACGATTATCCTGCCCACCATGGCACCGAAAAACCCCCTGAAGATCAAGCTGCAACTCCTGTGCGGAGAGGAGATTGCGATGGGACCGGGCAAGGCCGACCTGCTGGACGCGATCCGGGAACATGGCTCGATTTCCGCCGCCGGCCGAGCCATGGGAATGAGCTATCGCCGTACTTGGCTATTGGTAGACGCCATGAACCGATGCTGGATCGAAAAGCTGGTGGATACGGTGCCGGGCGGCGGACGGGAGCGTGGCGCCCATGTCACCGAGGCGGGCGAAGCGATACTGACCGCCTATCGCACGATGCAGGCCGCGGCGCAGGGCGCCGTTGACCCTATTGCTGGCGCCGACCTCATGATGATGATGCGCGACCAGCCCATCCCAGCAGCTTCCTAATGGCACAACGCAGCATGGTTGTGGTTGGTTGTGACAGCCCTGCGCTCTATTCGCAGCGACGTGTATCCGGCATCGACAAAGGGGGATCGGACAGGAGGCCGGGACCGGTCAGACTTTCGAGAAAGGCGATGAGCGCCGGCATATCCGTATTTGCGATCGGCAGGCGATGACGTCGCACCGCATCCTCCATAGAACGGGCGGTTCCGTCATGCCACCATGGCCCGGTGAGCGCGACATTGCGGAGCGGAGGGGTGCGGAAACGCCCGGCATCCTCCGCCCGTCCGGTCGCTTCGATCAGGCCAGGATCGCCCGCCTGCGCGGGTTCCAGCGCATGATAGTCCATATCGCTCAGGTCGCGCCCGGCATGACAGCCGGCGCACCCCCGCTGTTGGAACAGGCCTTCCCCCCGTATCGCCAGCGGAGCCATTGCCGCAGCATCTCCGCCGCGCCATCTGTCATAGGGGCTGTCGAGCGCAATCATCGTGCGTTCGAACGCGGCCAGCGCGGCTGCCACCGTAGCGCTGTCGATCCGTCCCCTATGTTCGGGAAAGGCGCGCGCGAACAGGCGCCGGTAACAGCTATTGGCGCCCAGCCGCCGAGGCAATTCCGCCTCCATCCCTTTCATGCCCATTTCGACCGGCCGTTCGCCGACCAAAGGCACTGGCACCTGCGCCTCCAGCGTGGTGATTGCCGGATCGGCGATGGTCAGGCGGGGAAACCATGCCACATTGGCAAGGCCCGGCACATTGCGCCGCCCCGGCCCGCCATGCACCCCCGGTCGGGTCGCATTGCCATCGGCGAAGGCACGTTTCTGTTCATGGCAACCGGCGCAGGCCAGCGTGCCGTCAGCCGATAGATCCGCGTCGTAGAAAAGACGGCGGCCGAGCGCGACCTTCGCCGCGCTCATCCCATTATCGGCGGGGACAGGCGGCGGTGTCACGCCATCGGGCAGCCGCCATTGCCAGCCGGGCGTCGCCGCAGCCGTCAGGATCAGCAGCGCGACGACGCCCAACCATCGCATCACGACAGCGGCGTCACCATGACCGTCATCGTTTCCGCGCCATTGGCTGCGATCTGAAGCGTGTAGACGCCCGGCGTCAGGCTATAATCCACCATCTTGCGCACGCCGGTGCAGTCAGGCCCATGACCATGGGCCGTGGAGGTGGACGCCGCCCCATCCTTCACCACATCGACCCATGCCCCGCTGGATAGCGCGACGCGCCATGTCCCCGCCTGCGCCACTGTAAAGCGCAGCAGGCCACCATAGCTGACGCTGCCTCCCGGCTTTTCGGGTTGCAGGGCGTAGGCGACTTTGGGTGTCGGCAGCAGCGTGACCGTCGCAGCCTTTCCCGCCGTCAACGCGGCCTTGGCCAGACCCTTTTCAGTTCCCACGGCCTTGACCGCAGCAGGCGAGGCCCAGCCCGCCAAGGCATCAGGCAAGGGTACTGGCGTGGCGCAGGTCGCATGCGATGGTTCGGCCATCTGCGCCGAAGCCATGTCCGCGCCCGAGAGCATTGGCATAGCCAGTGCCAGGACCGGCAGCAGAATAGTCGGCCGCTTTAAAGGAGACATCCGGGCTTTCCTCACGAATGATAGACTGTATACCCCCCGATATAGCGAGTCGAAAGACCGAAAAAGGGGGAAAATCAAATGCGTGTTGCTCTATCCTGTCTATTGAGCGCCACTTGTCTAGTCGCACCAGTTGCGTACGCACAGGATAATGCGCCCGATGATGGCGGTAACGATCGTTTTTCGCTTGGCCAGATCATCGTCACCGCCCCCCGGACTGAAGGCATTGGCATCGACAGTTCGACCCTGTCGTCCAACGCCATCTATACGTTCAGTCGCGCCTCGCTGGACGATGCGATAAACCTGATGCCGGGCGTGTCGTCGGGCAATAGCGGTGGCACGCGCAATGAACGGCTTGTCTTCGTACGCGGTTTCGACCGTTTTCAGGTACCGTTGTCGATCGACGGCATCCGCGTCTATTTGCCCGCCGACAACCGGCTCGACTATGGCCGCTTTCTCACCACCGACATTGCCGAGGTTCAGGTGGCCAAGGGCTATGCCTCCGTCCTCGACGGGCCGGGCGCGATGGGCGGCGCGATCAACCTCGTCACGCGCAAGCCGACCAAGGAACTGGACATCGATGTGCGCGGCACGGTGAATTTCGATCGGGATGCCGACTATGCCGGCTATTCCACCAGCGCGATGATGGGGACGAAGCAGGATAAATGGTATGCGCAGGCGAGCTATGCCCGCAGCTTCACCGATCATTGGGATCTGCCCGGCGGCTTCACGCCGACGGTGCCGACACTGGAGGACGGCGGCGCACGCGACTTCTCTCGCACGCGCGACTGGCGACTGAATGCCAAGGTCGGCTTCACCCCCAATGCCACCGACGAATATGCGATCAGCTACACGCGGCAGGAAGGCGCGAAGAGTGCGCCCCTGCACGTCAGCGACACCGTGACCACGGCGCGCTTCTGGGACTGGCCGTCGTGGGACATAGACAGCGTCTATTTCCTGTCCACCACCGCACTGGGCGACCGGGCGACGCTGAAGACGCGGGCCTATTATAATCAGTTCGATTCGATCCTGCGGTCGTTCAACGACCGTAGCCAGACGACGCAAAGCCGCCCCTATGCGTTCGACAGCCCCTATGCCGACAAGGCGTGGGGCGGGTCGGCCCAGCTCGATTTCCGGGCGACCGATGCGGATACGCTGCGCCTCGCCTTCCACTATCGTCACGACAAGCATGTGGAGGCGCAGACCAGTTTCTCCACCGCAGGCGTGGCGACGACCGAGCCGGACCAGACACAGACCGAAAACACCTTCTCGATCGCGCTGGAAAATGAGATCGCGCTGACATCGGCCCTGCGGTTCACGCTGGGCGGCAGCTATGACTGGCGCGACCTCAAGCGGGCGGAGGAATATGGCGCGCCGCTCGGCACGTCCGGCGCGTCGGTCATCTATAATTACCCGCGCCGCGATGCCGACACCTGGAACCTGCAAGGCCGTTTCGACTGGCAGGCGAGCGAGGCGTTGAACCTGCATGCCAGCCTGTCGTCACGGGCGCGTTTCCCCACCATCTTCGAACGCTTCAGTCAGCGGTTCAACAGTGCCATCCCCAATCCCACGCTGAAGGCCGAACGGGCGACCAACGCCGAAGTCGGCGGCAGCTGGGCCAATGACAAGCTGCGGGTAGAAGGCGCGGTCTTTTATAGCTGGGTCGATGACGCGATCTTCAGCGTGCTGACCCCGGCCTATCCCTGCACAGCGTCCACCACCCCGCCCGCGGTTCCGCGAGCCGGTTGCGCGCTCACCAACCTGACGCAGAGCCAGAATGTGGGTTCGGGCAACTATCTGGGTGCGGAAATCTCCGTCTCATGGTCGGTCATGCCGGGGCTGGATGTGGGCGCCAATTATACCGGCATTCGCCGTCACCTGCGCTACGACGCCAATCCCGCTTTCCGCCCGACCGGCGTGCCGACGCACAAGGGGTTTGTGTGGGCCGACTGGTCGCCGGTCGAGAGGCTGCATATCGTACCGAGCGCCGACATCGCGTCGGATCGCTGGACATTGTTCACCGCAACCCCGGCCAGCGCGGCGCAGCGTTATTATCGCACGGGGGCTTATGTGAATGCTGGCCTGCGCATCGATTATGCGCTGACCGATCATATCGATGTCGGTGTCGGCGGACGCAATCTGTTCGACGATTATTATACGCTGACCGACGGGTTCCCCGAGCCGGGCCGGACGCTGTTTGCCAGCATCCGCGCCCGTTACTAAGTCAGACCGCCACAGGCGGGCATCCTCGCATCAGGCGAAGATGTCCGCCAGTGCGCTGCCCTGTGGGCCGTCCTTCCAGTCGCGCAGCGCGACATAGAGGCTGGCCTGAACCGTCCCCCAGAAGGCGAGGATCAGCGTGCTGCTGACCCCGGATATCAGCAGATAAAGCGGGCTGGGCGTGAAGCCATTCTCCGCCATGGCGGCCATGGGGAGCGTACCGCTGGCCAGCATGAGGACGCCGACGACGGCGTAGAAAATCCACAAGAGTATGACCATCAGGACGAACAGGCCGAATATCTTCCAGCGTGCGCCCTTGGTCAGTGCGCGGCTGCGCCCGAAAGCTGCGAACACGCCGCTTCCCTCCGCCACCAGCGCGGGCACCGCGACCGACCACATGATGTAGAGGATGATGCCGGGGATCAGAAGAAAGCTGAACCCTATCAGCAGTCCAAGCAACATCAGGATGGACAGGCCGATCAGCGGCACCGCCATCGTCAGGCCCGCGCCGAGGCATTGGGCAAAACTGGCCCGCCCGCCGTCGGCATGGGCCATCGTCGCCTGCACCAGAGCGCCCTGCACCAGCATCGCGAACAGCAGGAAAATGGCATAGGAACCAAGCGAAACGGCAATGACGCCGATGGTGCTGGATCGATCCGCCATCGCCAGGCTGGAACTCAGAAAATAGCTGAACAGCAATTGGGGCAAGGCTCCGAAAAGAAAGGCGATGCCGAATGTCGCCACCGGATTGTCGCCCAAAGTGCCGAAGCTGCGGCTCAACACCGTACCGATCGAAAAAGACGTCCGCTCTATAGAAGCCGCGTTGCTCGCCATGGGTGAAGCTCCCCTGATATTTCCCCACCGCGAACAATGTCGCATCCACCAGAGTTTGTCACCTGCTCAATGACTTGCCTTTATCGCCCTGCACTATAGTCTCGCCGATAGCAGGGGTGCCCATGGCCGGAACGGATGCAGGATCGGACGAAAGACTGGCTGCGGCGCACCGTGCGCTGCGGGCCAATGGCGATATTCAGTTCGACATGATGCCCGCCCCGCCGCCGCCTACTGCGCCGGCATGGCTGAAGGCGCTGGGCGAATGGGTGGAATGGGCGCTGGCCCCGGTCGGACGTTTCCTGCGCTGGATCGGCAGTTTCATGCCGGATGCCCCCTATGCGCGCATCTTCCTGTGGACCATCATCGGCGTGCTGGCGCTGATGATCCTGTGGATGGTGCAGGATCGCATCCGGCATGGCGTATGGCGGCTGCCGACGCGCAAGCGACGCATTGCCGGTCCGACCGCAATGGTCGAGGATGACTGGGCGCCCGAGGCAGCGCCAGCGCGGGCGTGGCTGGAACAGGCGGATCAACTGGCGGCCGAGGGCCACTATGACGAGGCGGTGCATCATCTGTTGCTGCGCAGCGTCGAGGATCTGGCGCGGCGCAGGCCGCAAATCGTCCGACCGGCGCTCACCAGCCGCGACCTTGCCCGATCACCCGGCATACCTGCCGCGCCGCGCCGCATGTTCGGTGAAATCGCGGCGGTGGTGGAACGCAGCCTGTTCGGTAGCCGGGCCATCGACGCCGAACAATGGGACCGCTGCCGTCAGGCCTATGCCGACTTTGCCCAGACCAGAAGCTGGGCGGCATGAGCGACATCAGCCTGACCCAATCCGGCAAGGATGGCGGCCTGTTCCGCTTTGGCACCATCGCCCTGATGCTGGCCATCGGCCTGATCGGTTTTGCCGGCATGCTGCTGCTGGGTGCCTATGCGCCGGATTTGCGGTCGGGTAAAAATGGCGGCGCCCATGCGTTGTCCAATGCAGTGACGGGGTTCAGCGGCATCGTTGAGCTGGCGCAGGCGACCGGACGCCACCCCCGCATCCTGCGCAGCAGCCATGATTTCGATACCGAAGACCTGCTGGTCGTCACGCCGGAGGATGGCGCGACCAATATCTCGGCCGCGCTGATGGGGCGTTCCAGCAAGCCGACCCTGTTCGTCCTGCCCAAATGGCAGACCAGCGCCGATGAAAAACATCCCGGCTGGGCGCGCTATAGCGGCCTTGTCCCGCTGTTCGAGCCGATCGGCGTGTTGTCGCCCGGCATCCGTTTCACCATGCGCCAATATCGCAGCGGCGGCGGCAGCCTCATTTCGCATGACGCGCCTGACGGCTTTTGGGCGCCGCGCCCGATACAGGTCATCACCGGGCTGGAACAGAATAACAAGCAACAGCAGGATCAATGGCGCACCCTGACCCCGATCATCACCGATCGGAAGGGCGGCATGATACTGGTCCGCGTCGGCGAAGGGCCGCTTTATGTACTGGCCGATCCCGACCTGCTCAACAATCGCGGCATGAAGGATGAGGGACAGGCGGCAAGGGCACTGGCCCTGCTCGACTGGCTGAACAGCACCGATGCGGACGGCATTGCATTCGACGTGTCGATGAACGGGTTCGGTCATTCGAAAAGCCCGCTCAAATTGTTGTTCGAACCGCCTTTTCTGGCGATGACATTGGCGATTCTGGCCGCTCTGCTACTGGTCGGCATCCGCGCCTTCGGCCGCTTCGGGCCGGAAGTCATGCCCGATCGCACCATCGCTTTCGGCAAGGCGGCACTGGTCGACAATAGTGCGCTACTGATCCGCAAGGCAGGGCGTGAGGCACGTCTGGGCGGACGCTATGCCGCCGCTATTCGCGAACATGCCGCCCGCATCTTTGGCGCGCCACCGCGATTGCGGGACGCTGCGCTCGACGCCTATCTCGACAGTCTGAAAGGCCGCGAGCGCTTCACCGATCTGGTGCGCGCGGCAGAAACATCCACACATCGTAACAGCCTGCTGGAAGCTGCGCAGGCGCTGCATGATTGGCAGGGGGAGAAACGCAGGTGAATGTCGAACAGGTCCAGACGCTGGCCGCCGCCATCCGGCAGGAGGTCGCACGCGCCGTCATCGGACAGGAAGCGACCATCGACCTGATGCTCGTCGCGCTGTTTTCCGGTGGCCATATCCTGCTGGAAGGACCGCCGGGAACGGCCAAAACGCTGATCGCGCATAGTTTCGCCCGTGCGCTCAGGCTGGATTTCGGCCGCATCCAGTTTACGCCCGACCTGATGCCCGGCGACATCATCGGCGCCAATCTGTTCAATTTCCAGACGAGCCAGTTCACCCTGACGCGCGGGCCGATCTTCACCGAATTGCTGCTGGCCGACGAAATCAACCGCACCCCGCCCAAGACGCAGGCCGCCTTGCTGGAAGCGATGCAGGAAAGGACCGTCACCATTGACGGCGAAACACTGTCGCTCAGCGATCGCTTCATGGTGGTGGCGACACAAAATCCGATCGAGCAACAGGGTGTCTATCCCCTGCCCGAGGCGCAGCTCGATCGTTTCCTGTTCAAACAGACGGTCGATTATCCCAGCGCGGAGGAGGAAAGACGGATCGTCGCCACCCATGGCGCGCGCACCCATGCCATGGCACCCGAAGACTGGGGCATCACCCCCGTCACCGACGCCGCCGGCATAGCCGAGGCGATCGAGGCGGTAGGACAGGTCAGGCTGGTCGATGAGGTGGTCGATTATATTCTGGCGCTGATCCGTGGGACACGCGACATCGCCGATCTGGAAAGCGGCGCGTCTCCGCGTGCCGGGGCGATGCTGGCCGGTGCGGCGCGGGCGCGGGCAGCGATAGATGGGCGCGATTTCGTCATCCCCGATGACGTCAAGATGCTGGCCCCCGCCCTGTTGCGCCATCGCCTGATCCTGTCGCCCGCAGCGGAAATAGACGGTCGTCGTATCGAGGATGTCGTCACCGGTATCATCGAGATGATAGAGGCACCGCGCTGATCCGCACGCCATGATCTATCCCACCCGCACCTCCATCTGGGCCGCGGCGGCGGGCGTGCCGCTGACGATGATTGTCGCCATCATGGTGCCGGGGCGATGGTATGCGGCGCTGGCATGGCCGGTGGCGGTGCTGGCGCTCACCCTGATCGACGGACTGCGCGGGTCGCGCCCGTCGCAGGCATCGGCGCAGGTAAGCCTGCCCCCCGGTGCCAGCGTGGGCGGACCCGTGGAGGCGACCATAGAGGTGGCGATTGCCGGCGCGGCGCCGGCCGTCGTGCAATTTGCGGCGAACCTGTCCCCCCTGTTGAAGCAGGAAGAGGGTGAAGACTGGATCAGGCTAAGTCATGGCAGGGGCAGAGCCATCCTGCCGATGACCGCGATCCGGCGCGGAACCGCGCGGATCGACCGGCTTTGGCTGCGCTGGCGCGGGACGATGGGGCTGGCATGGAAACAGCGGATCGTCGCGGTGGAAGCCCAAGTCGCCATCCTGCCCGATGTTCGTCCGGTGCATGAACGCGGCGCACAGATATTCCAGCGCCACGCCCTGCAAGGATTGATGGCGCAGATCGATCGGGGCGACGGCGCGGATTTCGATGCGCTGGTCGAATTTCGCACCGGGATGGATCGGCGTGCGATCGACTGGAAACAGTCGGCCCGCCACGTCAAACTCCATGCCAAGGAATATCGAACCGAACGCAACAACCAGATCGTCTTTGCGATCGACAGCGGTCGCCAGATGAGCGAGCCGGTCGCAGGCCTCAGCCGGCTGGACCGTGTGGTGTCGGCCATGCTGCTGACGGGCTGGGTCGCGCTGAAGCTGGGCGACCGGGTTGCGTTGCATGCGTTCGATTCCCGCCCCCGCATCGCCAGCGGCCTGGTGTCGGGCGCCGGCGCCTTTGGCGAATTGCAGCGGCTGGCTGCACGCATCGATTATAGCGGTGAGGAAAGCAATTACAGCTTTGCCCTCTCTTCTCTTGCCGCACGGCTGACACGGCGATCGATGATCGTCCTATTCACCGAGTTCACCGACCTGACCTCTGCCGAATTTCTTGTGCGGGCAGCGGCGCGGCTGGTGGAGACGCATTTGCTGATGATCGTGGTGCTGCGTGATGAGGAACTGGAATCCTTCGTCGAGCGCCGGCCGCAAAGCGCCGACGACGTAACCCGCGCCGTCACCGCCTCTGCGCTGTTGAAGGACCGGCTGATGGTGCTGACCCGGCTGCGTCATCTGGGCGTGCATGTGGTTGAAAGCGAATATGATCGGGTGGCCGACCGGCTGGTGCAGGCCTATGTCGACCTCAAGCGGAGGAACCTGCTGTGAGCGTCCTGATAGCCCCCCATGGCGACACGCCTCTGGTCAACGCCACCCGGTTCCGCACCGCGCATCAGGCCGACTGGGAACGGCTCGACCAACTCGTCGCGCGCATCGAGAAACGCTCCGTCCGATCCCTGTCGGAAGAGGATATATTGGCGCTGCCCCTGCTTTACCGATCGGCGCTGTCCAGCCTGTCGGTGGCGCGGGAAACCTCACTCGACCGGGCATTGATCACCTATCTCGAACAGCTTTGCACCCGCGCCTATTTCCAGCTTTACGGCGTGCCGGACACGATGCTGCGTCAGGTCGGCCGTTTCCTGAAAAGCGACTGGCCGCTGGCCATCCAGGCGCTATGGCGCGAAACGCTGGTTGCGTTGTTGCTGACGGTGGCGGGCGCGGTGGCGGGTTATTGGCTCGTGGCGAGCGATGCGTCCTGGTATTATGCCATCATACCCGATGGCATGGCCGGCGGGCGCGACCCGTCCGCCAGCGTGGAGACGCTGCGCAAAACCATTTATGGCGATCAGAAACAGGGGATGCTGGCGACCTTTGCCGCCTATCTCTTCACACATAATAGTCAGGTCGCGATCTTCGCCTTTGCGCTCGGCTTCGCCTTCACCGTGCCAACCATCCTGTTGCTGCTCTATAACGGGCTGTCGCTGGGCGCGATGATCTGGCTGTTTGCGAAGAAGGGGCTGGGTTTTGGCTTTGTGGGATGGCTCAGCATCCATGGGTCGACCGAAATGTTCGCCATCATTCTGGCCGGGGCGGCAGGCATGAAGATCGGCACGGCAATCGCCTTTCCCGGTCGCCATCCGCGCGTGCAGGCCGCCGTGCTGGCCGGGCGCGGGGCGGCGGTTGCGATGGCAGGCGTCGTCATCATGCTGATGGCAGCCGGGCTGTTGGAGGGGATCGGGCGGCAGACGATCCAGAGTGACGCCCTGCGCTATGGCATAGGCGCGGCGATGCTGCTCGGCTGGCTCAGCTATTTCTATCTGCCTCGTCATTGGAGGAAGCGCGATGCGCTGGCGACGTAAGCGCGGGCCGAAAGCGGTAGCATCGCTTCGCCGCAGTTTCATCACACCCGAAGGCGTCGACCTGAAACTGGAACTGGCGAGCGCGGGGACGCGAGCGGCGGCCTTCGCGCTCGACATGCTCATCATCCTCGTCACCCTGATCCTGGCATCGGTGACGATCGGCATGCTGGGCCACGCCGGTGCGCGATCAGAGATGTTCATGATCCTGTGGCTGGTGGGTGCCTTCATCCTGCGCAACGGGTGGTTCACCCTGTTCGAAAGCAGCGGTAGGGGGGCTACGCCGGGTAAAAGGATGCTGGGCCTGCGCGTGATCGCGCGGGATGGCGGACGGCTGACCGGCGGAGCGGTGATCGCCCGCAACGCCCTGCGCGAAATCGAAGTCTTCCTGCCGCTATCCTTTCTGGGGGTGCAGGCGTCGCAGGGGGTGGCCAACGGCTTTCTGACCATCTTCGCCCTGTCATGGACGGGCATTTTCCTCTTTTTCCCGCTGTTCAACCGGGATCGGCTGCGCGTCGGCGACCTGCTGGCGGGGACATGGGTTGTGAATAACGGGCGAGCGAAGCTGGGCGCGGATCTCGCCTTGGCCTCGATCGATCAGCCGCGCCGCCGGTTCAGCGAGGCGGCGCTCAACCTTTATGGCATCTATGAGCTGCAAACGCTGGAAGAGGTATTGCGGCGGGGCCAGCCGGAGGCGGTGGCGACGGTCGCCGCGACCATCCGGCGCAAGGCAGGCATGGTCGACGATGGCGACGATCATGGTTTCCTGTCGGATTATTATGCTGCCCTGTGCGTCCGGCTGGAAAGGGCGATGCTGGTCGGGCAGCGGCGCGAGGATAAATATTCGGCCGCCGCCCGATAATCCTGCTTAACGATCGGCCTTTTCGCGAGCCGCCCGTTGCTTGGCAGCGGTGGCAGCAGCGTCGGCCTGCGTGATGATGCCGTCCTTGTCATCATCCTGCTCGGCAAAGGCGCGGGCGCCAGATGCATCATATTCCGCCTGCGTCATCTTGCCGTCCTTATCCTTGTCCAGCACGCCGAAGCGGACGTGGGTCTGACGGATCTGGCGCTGGCGTTCCTCCACCTTCTTTTCCTCCGAACGGTCAGACGCGGCGAGTTGCTGTTCCAGACGGCCGCTATATTCGGCGACATATTCGTCCTCGGATACCCAGCCGTCGCCATTGGTGTCGGTCGCACGGAAGCGGGCCACGCGGCCCGCATCGAATTCGGCGCGTGTGACCTGACCGTCATGATTGGCGTCATAGTCGCGGATGAAGGCGCTACCCTCATGCGGGGCGGCATGGATGGCGGTGCCAGCGATCAGAAGGATGGCAGCGAGAGAAAAGGCCGGTTTCATACTATCTCCAATGGGAAGAATCGGGGCGGTCAGGCCGCGTCGAAGGTCAGGGTATAGGTGTAACTGCGATACGGGGTTTCCGACCCGGCCGGTGCGGCGCCGCGATGACGGACGAGGATCAGGTATGTGCCAGCGTCCTCGGGCTTGACCGAAAAGCGGCCGCTGGCGTCGCTCTTGATCTGGGCCACGACCTTGCGCCCGTCATACAGGCCCGCGCTGCGGAACAGGGTCAGGTCTGCGCCCGCCAGCGGCTTGCCGTCGAACAGTAGGACGAAATTCGCATCCGCCCCCGACGTAATCGCGTTGGGATGGGTGATCGCCTGAATTTCCAGCGCCTGCCCGATGGGCTTCAGCGCAGCATCGGTCGTCTGGCCTCGGGTGACATAGGCGTCGGCAAGGGTCATGCTCTGCACCTCGACCTGAACCGCGCCGGCCGGCTGATCCGCCTCACCGCCCATTTTCCAGTCATTGCCGACCTTGAACATTTTGCCCTTGCGCCCGGCACGCTGGCCGCTGGTGACGCGATAGGTGCCGTCGGCGGGGATCGCCGCTTCGAAGACCGTCAGGTCGCGCAAATGGGTGACGGGGCCGGTCGGCAGATCGCGGCCGTCGGGACCGACAAGATGGAAGGGCGCGTCGCGCATCGCCACTTCCGGCATGAAGGCGTCCTCGGCAAAGGCCGACTGGACCGTGATGTGATCGCCCTTTCCGATGTCGAACTGGGTCGGCAGCACATAGGGCATATGCGCCTGAGCTAGGGAGGCGCTGGCGAGCAGCGAAAGGGCCGTCGCGGTGCGAAAGAGAGACGATGACATGGACAACTCCGTATGAATGAGCGCGGAATTATCGATAGTGAGACTCACTTGCAATATCAAAAAGAGGCGTTAGGTGCATGGCGACCGGAACGATGTCGTTCCATTCAGATCAAGTTACGGGGGCCATAGATAATGAACCGGATCGCCAGCATCAGTGGGCGCGCGAACAGCACCATCAGCCATGGCGCGACAGGCGCAGCCATAGCGCGCCTGTCGCGCAGCAGCCGCGCCCTGCTGCTGATCAGCGGCGCGATGATCGCCCTGCCGGGCATGGCCAGCGCGCAGTCGGACAGCGACGCGACCGAAGCCACCACACGCATGACGCTCGACCGGCTGGTCATTTCCGCCGGTACGGAAAAGGTTGCGATCGACACGCCGCAGGCGGTCAGCACCATGGATCAGGAGGATATTGACCAGACGCAGGCAACGACCATAGGCGACCTGCTGGAAGGTATGCCGGGCGTCAACGTACAGGGCGGCGTCGGCCAGTTGGGTCAGGGTTTCAACATTCGCGGCATGGGCACGGCGATTGGCGACAGCGACAATCGCATCCTGATGACGGTCGATGGCGTCACCAAATTCTATGAACAATATCGCATGGGCGCCTTCTTCAGCGAACCCGAACTCTACAAACGGGTCGAGGTGCTGCGCGGTCCCGCCTCCTCCACCCTCTACGGCGCAGGCGCGCTGGCGGGCGTCATCAACTTCACGACCAAGGATGCGTCCGATTTCCTGAGCGGCAATGATCCGCTGGCCGTGCGGCTGAAGGCGGCGACCGAAACCAATGCGGAGGCGCGCACCCTGTCGGGCATCGTCGCGACCCAGCCAGTCGAGGGCGTCGAATTGCTGGGCAGCTATAATTACCGCCGCACCGACGATTATAAGAGCGGCAATGGCGATACGGTGGCCGCATCGGCGACCGAGTCCGACAGCTGGCTGGTCAAGGGTCGGGTGTCGATCGGCGGTAACAAGAAGCATGCGATCTGGGCCAGCTATCAGGACTGGATCAGCGATGCGCCGCAGGTCTATGACCAGATTTCGGCCGCCACCGGCAACAGCCTGATGCGCCGCCGCGTTCACGACAAGACCGCAGTGCTGGGCTATGTGAACGACTTCAACGGCAGCAAGCTGTTCAATGTCGAGGCGCAGATCGCCTATTCGCTGTCGCGCGTGCATCAGACCGAGACGACATTCCTGGGCGCGAACCTCGACTATTCCGAATTCTCCTATGAAAGCTGGCAGGCGAAGGTCCAGAATACCAGCGAGTTCGACATGGGCGGCGACTGGACGACCTTCCTGATTCTGGGCACGCAATGGAGCGAGCAGAAGCGCCGCAACCCGCGCGTCGCATTCAACGGCACGGTGACACCGGGCGCCGGCACCCATCCCGAAGGCGACATGACCCGATATGGCCTGTACGGTCAGTTGGAAATCGTGTGGTCCGACAAGCTGACCATCATGCCCGGCGTCCGGGTCGACTGGAACCACCTGACCCCCGGTGCCACGCTGGTCGGCGGCACGCGGCTGACGGAAAAGGCGAAGGACAGCGGCGTGTCGCCCAAACTGGCCGCGCTGTATAATCTGACGCCATGGCTGGGCCTGTTCGGATCGATCGCCCGCACGGTGCGAATGCCCAATGTGGACGAAATTTTCACCCGCAGCGCGACCCGCCCGAACAACCCGGACCTGAAGCCCGAAAAATCCGATAACTATGAAGTCGGCTTCACCTTCTCGTTCGACGACATGCTGGGCAAAGGCGACCGTTTCCGGGCAAAGACCACCCTGTTCCAGAATGACGTCAAAGATCTGATCGTCAATGTATCGGCAGCGGCGGGAACGCCCTATTTCCAGAATATCAACCGCTCCCGCTTCAAGGGGCTGGAGGTTGAAGCCGAATATGGCATGGGCGGCTTCTTCGCGCGCGGCAATGCATCCTTCATCGACGGCAAGAACCGGATTACGGGTGATTATCTCAACACCATCCCGGCCAATGATTATCGTCTGACGCTGGGCTATGCCGATGCGGCAAGCGGCCTGTCAGGCGGATGGACCGGCGAATTTGCCGAACGGCAGGACAAGGTGACGCCGGGCAGCTTCGCTTCGGCCGGGTCGGGCCTCGCGACGCCGGGATATAGCGTCCACAACCTGTTCTTCGCCTTCAAGCCGCAGCGCGGCCCGGCGAAGGGGTTCGAATTCCGCATCGCGGTCGATAACGTCTTCGACAAACAATATCGCCGCCACCTGTCTTCGCTGGCAGCGGAGGGGCAGAGCTTCAAATTCACCGTGGCCAATACATTCTGACCATGGCGGGCGCGCGCCACCCTTTGCGGATCGGTGGACCGGCGGCGGCATCGCTGCTGGTCAACGCGCTGCTGATCGCGGCGCTGCTGAATCTGGGCTTGCGTGACGCCCCTACTGTAAAGGAATCGCCAGCGCTGACGGTCATGTCGCTGGCGGTTCTGAAAGGCGTGGAGGATGGTGCGGACGAACGGGAGGCGCCTGCTCCCGCAGCGCCCCCCTCCACCATCGCCGCGGCAGACCCGGCCCCGGCCGTCAAACCTGTAACGCCGACGCCGATCGTTCTGCCGGTCGCCATCCCCTCTCCCCTGGCTATGGCCGTGCCGGTAGCGGCTGTGCGCGCGCCAGCCGCGCCAGCGTCCGCCACCTCTGCCGCGCCTTCAGCAACGAAAGCCGCCAATGCACCGGCCGCAGCCAGCGCTCCGCCGCCGCGTGGCGCGGCGGACGGGCTGAACGTGAAAGCGCCGCCGGGCAACAGCCGCAGCTATGCCGCGAAGGTCCGGTCCTGGCTATATGCCCATAAAATCTACCCGCGCCGCGCCCGCATGCGCCATCAGGAGGGACGGGTGGAAGTCCGCTTCGTCATCGATCGGGCAGGATCGCTGCTGGAAGGGGTGATCACACGCGGTTCGGGTAATGACGTGCTGGACGAAGAAGCAGCCGCAATGATGCGCCGGGCATCTCCCTTTCCCCGTGCGCCCATGGACGTACCGGGCGAACGGATAGAATTTTCCGCACCGATCGATTTCATCCTGCCGGCATAAAGCCGGGCGAACGGACGATCGGTACAGCCACTTGGCATAGCCATTTACGATCTATATATGATTCATATACGAATCATATATTGGAGCCTCTATGGGCATCGTGAATATCGAAGATGAATTGCACGACCAGCTGCGCCGGGCGAGCAAGGTCGGCTTTCGATCGATCAACGCGCAGGCCGCCTTCTGGATCAAGCTGGGCATGTTGGCGGAGACGAACCCGACGCTGAGTTTCAACGAGATTATCGAACGGGAATTGCGATCCGCGGGCGTGAGCAGCCAGCCCCTCATCCCGGTCGATGCGACGGACAACAATACCGGGGACAGGCATGACGAAGCAGCCTGAAGACATCGCCCTGATGGCAGAGGCTGGCCGGTTGCTGGCGTCGGTGTTCACGATGCTGGACCGCACGCCGATGATCGGCCTGTCGACAATGGAGGTCGACACCATGGTCGAGCGCTTCATCGTCGATAATTTGCAGGCGCGCCCGGCCAGCAAGGGTCAATATGGCTATGCCTTTGCGCTGAATGCGTCGATCAACCATGTGGTGTGCCACGGCGTGCCGTCACGGCATGATGTGCTGAAGGATGGCGACATCGTCAATTTCGACATCACGCTGGAGAAAAACGGCTTCATCGCCGACAGCAGCAAAACCTATCTGGTAGGTGAGGTTGCACCGGCGGGACGGCGGCTGGTCCAGACATGCTATGATGCGATGTGGAAGGGGATAAGGGCGGTCCGCCCTGGCGCGCGGCTGGGCGACATCGGGTGGGCGATCGAGCGCCATGCCAGGCAGAATGGCTATTCGGTGGTGCGCGAATATTGCGGCCATGGCATCGGCCGCGAAATGCATGAGGAGCCGCAAATCCTGCATTTCGGGCGCCCCGGCACGGGCCTGCCGATCCGGGAGGGCATGGTCTTCACGATAGAACCGATGCTGAATCGAGGTAGAAGCAGCGTCAGGACAGAAGCGGACGGCTGGACCGTGGTGACACGCGATGGGTCGCTATCGGCGCAGTTCGAACATACGATCGCGGTTACGGCGTCCGGCGTGGAGGTGCTGACTCTGCGTCCTGATGAAATGGCGATGGTGCGTAAACGCGGAACCGTTCAGGCGCACTGACGGATTGCAACAACGGTCCCATCCGGCGCGAAGCGTAAACGCAAAAATGCCGGCGAAGCGGGACAAGGTCGCTTCACCGGCATCTTCATTCCGTAACGGGCTTTATCAGCCGGCCTTTACGCCGCTCAGCGTTTCAGCGGCGGGCTTGTTCGACGCATCGACGCTGCCGTTCGCCAGCATCGCCTTGCTCATGCTGACGGCTTCGGTCTGAAGCGCGGCGTCGCCGGTCGACTGGCTGGCGCCGATCAGCGCCGACAGCAGGATATTCTTGTTGACCGCATCGGTGCCATTTTCGGCAACAGACTTGCGGGCAAGGGTCAGTGCTTCCTGATAGAGCGGGGCCGAACCGGCCTTATCCTGCGCGCCCAGTTTCTGATTGCCAAGCTGGATCAGGATTCCGGCCAGGATGTTGCGGCTGGCCGTATCGGTCGGCTTCGCTTCTACCAGCTTGCGCCAGTGCGGCAGCGATTCGCCATAGAGCGCGATCACCTTATCCATCTGCCCCAGCGCGCCATAGGCGGCGGCATCGGCATAGATGGCGTTGGCGAGGAAGTTCACATTGTCGATCTTGCTCGGATCGATCTCCACAGCGGTGCGGATGGCGGGGATGGCCGCGTCATATTTGGCCACAGCGCCGGCATTGTCACCGGCCTGCTGGGCGCTCTGGCCTGCGGTAAAATCGGTCACGGCCTGATTGAAGGCCGCGATCTGATCCGGGGTCATCTGCCCGGCGGCGGGCGCTGCTTCGGCCGGGGCGCTCTGGGTTGCTGGGGCTTGCTGCGCCAACGCGGGTGCGGCAAGCGCCAGCGGCGCCACGAAACTCATCAACGCGAAATGGGCAATTTTGACCAACTTCTGGGTCTCCTCTGGAAAGGTTGCATTGAAATCGTCGACCCGACGCGCTTCTGGCGCGGCCCAACTCTTTCAATGAACGAAGGAATAACCCGGATACCGGCCGGCGGGACTCAACTCATCCCGCAAAAGGCTCCGGCCATGGAAAAATCGGCGGCGCGCAGGGCTGCGCGTGCGCTGGCCTCGGCATCTTCGCCCCATTGTTCGGCCTCCCAGGCCTCATCAATCTCTGCCGCATGCCAGACGGCTTCGATGTCATGACCGCCTTCCACCACAGCCAGCCCGCATATCAAGGAGCCGCTCAGCGTCACCAGCGTCGACAGGCCGGTCAGGCGGAACGGGTCAAACGCCTGCACCACCGCCGCCAGCCGCGCCAGCGTTTCACCCGGCTGCTGCACGGGGATGATCCCCTGTGTCACGGCAAAATCGACATCGTAGCGACGACGCGCCCAGTCGAGCAGCGGGTCCCATGCCGCCGCCTGCCGCGCGACCAGCGTATCAGGACCATCGGCGCGATAGCAGAGCAGGTCGCTTTGCGCATAGCGGGACACACTGGCGGCAAATTCCGCCTTGTTACCCGCCACATGGTCGATCGCGGCATTAGCCATGCCGGTGATCGGCATGGATGCGGGGTCGAGTTGATCCCCCTGCCCGCGCCATTCCGCCGCGATCGCCGCCGCCATGGCAACGCTCGGCACGCTCAACGCTGCGCGCGCCGGCGTGCGGACCGGGCGGGCATCTAGCTGAATCGTATATCCGCCCTCATCCTCGACGACGGAAACATGGGTGTAGAAACGCTTCATTGCGGCGGCCTCTGACGGAACAGCGCCGACAACAGGCGCGGAACGACGACGAACTGGAACAGGCCGGTGACGACCATGATCGCCCCGAACGCCTTGGCTTTGTTCCCCTGTACCCAGTGAAAGCGCTGCATGATGGCGAGGAAGCCGAACATGACGATGAAGGCGCCGGACAGGCGGAACAGGCCGATGGCGAAATGCCGTTGCCGCGCAACCTTGATCGGGTCGACGGGCGGCGGCGGGGTCGTGGGAGGAAGGTCGGTCATGGCGCGCCGATATGATGACGCAACTGCGCGCTGTCCATCGCCACGGCCTGCGCGCCCGAAGCGATCAATTCGTCGGGCAGGTGATAGCCCCATGCCACGCCGATGCCGCGCACATCCGCCGCCACCGCCATGTCGATGTCGAAACTCGTGTCGCCGATCATCACCGTCGTTTCCGGCAGAGCGCCTGCCTCCGCCATGGCGGTCATCAGCATGGACGGATGCGGTTTGGAGGGATGACGGTCAGCGGTCTGGAGCGTCACGAAGCGGTCGATAATGCCATGATGGGTCAGACACAGATTCAATCCACGGTCGGACTTGCCCGTCGCCACGCCCAGCAGCCAGCCAGCCTCGTCCAGTTCCCGCACCAGTTCGGCGATGCCGGGATATAGGGGTTCGGACACCGCATTTTCCCGGCGCAGCGCATGAAAAGCGAGCTTGTAATGGTCCGCCAGATGATCGTGGAAATCCGCCTCCGCATCGGGAAGCAGGCGCGCCATGGCGACGGGCAGCGACAGCCCGACGACCGACAAGATCGCCGGCCGCTCGGGCGGGGCCAGCTTTACCGTTTCGAACGCGCGAACCATGGCCGTGCAGATGCTGTGCTGGCTATCGACCAGCGTGCCGTCGCAATCGAACACGACCAGCGCATTGCTCATGCCGTCACCGTCGCACGCATCAGCGCTGCCAGTTCTGCGTTGCCACCGGCATCCAGCGCGTCGGCGACGCCGATGCGTGCCGCTTCCGGCTTGTCCTGACCCAGCTTGGCGGTGCCCTGCATCCCCTCTACCTGCATGGAAAAGCCGATCAGACCAGCAAGCAGCCGGTCGAACTGACCCGCCGCCATCTTGTCGCGCTTCCAAACCGGCTTGGGCGCCAGACGCTCTTCCTGATCGTTGCTCAACGCATCGATCTGCGCGATGGTGGCGGCATCGTCCAGCCGCGCCATCGGGCCGCGCAGTTCGGCGGACAGATAGTTCCAGGTCGGCACCTTATCAGCCATTCCGTACCAGTCCGGGCTGACATAAGCGTGGGGGCCGGTAACGACGATCAACGCATCCTGCCCGGCCAGATGCCGGACGATCGGATTGGCGCGGTGGATATGCACGCCTATCCGCCGATCATCCAGCCAGACGAGCGGCAGATGCACGACATGCATCCTGTCTGTCCCCGCGACGCAGAGCAGGCCGAAACCCGTCTGTGCCACGAAAGCGCGGATCGCCGCCTCGTCGCTCCAGCGATAGGGCGCGCCCGGAGTCATCCCTTCTTCGGGCCGCCCCGCGATCGGCGCTCACCCTTGCGATCCTTGCGGACCTGCTTGGCGTGCTGGCGCGCGAATTTCTTCTCATCCTCGCGGGTCGGGGTCCGGTCGATCTCGTCGTCCAGCGGCAGGTCGCCCAGCATGATGTCGAAGCCAAGATCGTTGATGCTGTTGGCGAAATGGGTCGGCAGTTCCGCCGTCACATCCACCCGGCCGCCATCGGGATGATCGATGCGGATGCGGCGAGCATGCAGGTGCATCTTGCGGCTGATCGTGCCGGACAGGAAGGATTCCTTGCCGCCATATTTGCCGTCGCCCACGATCGGATGGCCGATCGCCGCCAGATGGACGCGCAACTGGTGCGTACGCCCGGTATAGGGCTGCAACTCGACCCAGGCGGCGCGATTGCCGGCCCGCTCGATCACGCGATAGCGGGTGCGGGCGGGCAAGCCCTCTTCCTCATCGACATGCATCTTTTCGCCGCCTGTACCCGGCTGCTTTGCGATCGGCAGTTCGATCATGCCGTCATCGATGCTGGGCACGCCCATCACCAGCGCCCAATAGACCTTGCGCGCGGTACGGCTGGAAAAAGCCTTGGCAAAATGGGCGGCCGACCGGCTGCTGCGCGCCAACAGCAGCGCGCCCGACGTATCCTTGTCCAGCCGATGGACCAGCTTGGGCCGCGACTCGGCATCGAACAACAAGCCGTCGAGCAGCTTGTCGACATGCTCGTCGGTTTTGGTCCCGCCCTGCGTCGCCAGCCCCGGCGGTTTGTTGATGACAATGGCCTGCGCATCGCGATGAATGACCATCTCCTGCACATAGGCGATTTCATCGGGCGTCAGGTCGATGACGCGAACGCGCTTGGGCTTTTCGGCCGCGTCCGGCTTCTGCTCGGCGGGCGGCACGCGGATCATCTGTCCTTCGGCGATGCGGTCGCCCGGCGCGGCGCGCGCGCCATCGACGCGCAACTGGCCTGTGCGCGACCAGCGCGACACAAGGTTGAAGCCAACATCGGGCAAATGCCGCTGAAACCAGCGGTCGAGGCGAATGCCGTCATCGTCCGCCTTCACGCGGAACTGCCGCACGTCGAGCGATACGCCCTTGGCGGGATTGGCCGCAACCTTGACCGGGGCCGATTTGACCGGCGCAGATTTAACGGCAGCCTTCGTCGCGGCGGGCGAGCGCGGCTTGAACGCGGGCTTGTCGCCCTTGCGTGCGTCGCCTGTTTTGGCGCCGCCACGTGGACGATCCGCAGGCTTACGGTCGGAGGAACGCCCGCCCGAGGGCTTGCTACCGCGCGGTCCGGCGCCACCCAATGGCCGCCCGCCACTCTTGCCCGGAGGACGCCCCTTCATGCCACACCCCGCATAATCTGCATGCCGACAGCCAGTGCAATGATTGCGCCGATCACGGACGCCAGCGCATAGGACAACGCCAGCAGCAATTGGCCGCGCTCGATCATCAGGAAAGTTTCAAGGCTGAAGGCCGAGAAAGTCGTGAAACCGCCCAGCACACCCACGCCCAGCAACAGACGCCATTGTTCGCCCGCATTGGAACCTGCCCGCGCCAGCCATCCCGCCAGCATGCCCATGGCGAAACCACCGATGAGATTGGCAGCAAAAGTGCCGACGGGCCACACCGCGCCCGGCGCCATATGGCTGGCGAAGCGGCCAAGCTGATAGCGCAGCGCGGCACCCACGGCGCCGCCGCCCATCACAAGAAACAGATTTGTCATGTCGCCCGCCCTACAGGCAAAAGGGCAACAGGGAAATGGGCGCTTTCGGCCTTATTTGCCGTTGTCGGCGATGATGTCGACGCTGGTCCTGCCGCCCGGCGCATCGGTGAACAGGATGAAATAGGCACTGCCGTCGCTCTTGCGCGTTCCGCCCAGCACATGATCGCCGCCCATGATGCGATGTTCGCCATCATAGCCGGCCCGACGTGCCTGCGTATAATAATAGTCCATCACGCCCTGACGCGGCACCGGCGTTACGAAACTGGCGGCGCGCAATGTGCAACCGTCCTTTTCGGCACCAGCCGCTTCCATCAACTGGGCGCCGGGGAACAGGGTGAAGGGATCGGGCAGACGTTGCGCCCATTCCATGCCATAGCCCAGTTTCTTCGCGCAGCCGCTATTGCCGCCGCGCTGCATCGATTGTTCGCGCGCCACAGCGCCCAAAGTGACGGTGGAGACCATCGCCTCCCCCTCCACCGGGGCGGGAGCCGACAACAGTTTGCCGCCAGCCATCCGCACCGCTTCGGCCTGCGCCTTCCCCGCATCGCCGGGCAGGACGGGCAAGGCACCATCGGCAGGCTGATCGGCCGGGCGCACGGCATTGCGATTGGACTGGCCGACCAGTTGCGGATCGACCACGATCGGATCGTTCAACGCGCCCTTGACCGCCGGGTCCACGACATTGTTGGTGAGTTGCGCATCCAGCGCCGCCAGATTGGCATCCTTGTCGCCCTTGCCGCAACTGGCAAGCGCCAGCACAAACATGACACCGGACATTGAGCGGAAAAACGCCATTCTTCACTCCTTTGTAAACAAGCCATGAAGATCAGGGGTTAATTTTCCGTTAGGACTTTTGGTGAATCAGCAAATTTTCTTGGGATTTCATCGCTTTTTTGGGCCATCCCATGACAGCTGGTCTTTGATCAAGGCCGATTTGTGTCAATTGGCATCATGGCGCGGCTTGTCGGGCCACCCATAACAGGCCATCCTGCCTTTCATGCTCAACATCCTGTCCGCCTTCATCGGGCTTGTCACGCTCATCCTCATGATCCCGGCGGTGTTTCCGCTGTTGGGTGCGCTGAACTGGATATTGGTGCCGATCGCGCTGCTGGGGGCGCTGGTCGGCCTCATGTCTTCGAAAAAGGGCGGACAGAATTTCTGCCTGCTGGTCGCCGCCTTTGGCGCGCTGCGCCTGTTCCTGGGCGGAGGCCTGATCTGACACAGGATGCTTCCCTACAGCGCAAGGGGCTGATCGCCGCGCTGGCCGCCTATGGTACATGGGGCTTGCTGCCCATCTTCTTCCGCCTGTTGCATCATGTCGATCCGGTGGAGATCGTGACGCAGCGGGTTTTGTGGTCGCTGCTGCTGATCCTCGCCATATTGTCGTTGCGGGGCGGCATCGTGCCGATGATCGCCGTGTTGCGCGACCGCCACCTGCTGCTGCCGCTGACAGGATCGGCTTTGCTCATCGCCATCAACTGGCTGACCTATGTCTGGGCGGTCAACGCCGGTTTCGTGGTTGCGGCGAGTCTTGGCTATTTCCTCAATCCGCTGGTTAGCGTGGCGCTGGGTGTTGTGGTCCTGCATGAGCGTCTTAATCGGCGTCAGATTGCCGCCATCGCCATCGCTGCCATCGGCGTCGCCATCCTGGCCGCATCGGCGCTGACGACCCTGTGGATCAGCCTGACGCTGGCGGTCAGCTTTGCGGTCTATGGCCTGTTGCGCAAGGTGACGCCGGTCCTGCCCATGACCGGCCTCGGCGTCGAGACGCTGCTGATCGCGCCCTTCGCCATCGCCTATCTCATCTGGGAAAGTCGGCATGGCGCTCTGGGCTTTGGCAGCGACGTACCGACCACCGCGCTGCTGATCATCGCCGGCGCGGTGACGACGGTGCCGCTCGTCCTGTTTGCCACGGCCGCGCGCAGCCTGCCGATGACGACGCTGGGCCTGCTCCAATATCTGGCGCCGACCCTGCAATTTCTATGCGGCGTCGTCCTGTTCGGCGAAAAGCTCAGCATGGGACAGATGGCCAGTTTCGGCCTGATCTGGATTGCCCTGATCCTGTTCGCAGCCGAAGGAATCAAGATTGCCCGGCAAGCGCGAGTGGCCACCGTTTAGGATTTTGCGTCAGCACACCAGTTTATCGGCTTGTCCGACGACGATCGCGCCTGACCTTTCAAAATCATCAACTGGCTGATGGAAACGCCATCCCGGATCAGGATGCGGGCATCGGGATCTTTTTGGGAGGAATCCCGATATGCGTCAAAGGCGCCGCCATTGAGCAATATTGCAAGAGCCCGTCGCGCCTGCGCAGCGCGTTCCGCCTCGGCCGTGCAATGTGGTTTCGCCATACTGGGCACCTGCATGCCGGTAAGCCGATAGGACCGCCCATGATAGGAATAACGATCTGCGCTCAGGACACAGGGCTGCCCTTTCGATCCATCGCATAAAGCGAATGTCTCGGTTATATTCATCGATGCCTTATCTTCGGACGCCTTGCTGTCCGCAGGCAGAATCTGCGTCGCCAGCATGACCACCACCCCCGCAACGGCGATCGCGGCCGCGATCATGCCAATGGGCAACTGGCGGGATCGCTGATCGTCCCGTTCATTGAGCCATTTGCCGGCCAGTTCCGGGCGCTGATCACCCATTTCATAAAGATTGCGTGCCATATCCGCTCATTCTGCGCAATTGACGCACGCCTACCGCCCTACCCCGAATATTCGGTTAACCATCGAGCCGCCTCGTTGCCGCCTTGACGATCGGGCAGGCGCATGATGAAAGTCGGGCCTGAACCCATGGCATAGGGAGGCCGCATGACCGAAGCCTGGCTATATGACGAACATCCCGCGATGTTCCGTGCCCACCCGCTGCTGTTCGTGCTGCTGCTGCTCTCTGTCGTTGGCATTCTTGCCATCGGCATATGGTGGGTGATGCACAAGGGAGAGAGACTGGCCCTCAGCGAGCGGGAAGTGTTGCTGGAGCGCGGTCTGCTTTCCAAGCAACGCACGGAAATCGCACTATCCTCCATCCGTAGCGTGCGGATCACCCAGACATTGAGCCAGCGCATGTTCGATGTCGGCCATGTCGAGCTGTTCAGCGCCGGTGACGTAGCGGAAATCGCGATCAAGAATATGCCCAGACCCGGTCGTATCCGCGCTCTTGCTGCGGCGCGCAATCTCGACTTGCTGCCCCAACGATAGAAGATTGCCTGCCGCCCCTTGACTTACGCGCATTTATTTCAACGATAGCAGCAACGAGGGGGCCGACGATAAAGAGCCTACAGGTAAGGGTGGACGCTGCGAAAGGAACGCTCGCCGCATGATGCGGTGCAGCGCGTAAAAGGGGTCGTCGTCCATGGGCTTGCGCGTTATGCCATCTTTGCCGGAGCTATCCGCAGAGCAAAGGGCAGAAATCCGACAGGCCTGCGGCTTTGCCTGCGTGCGCTGCGGCGTGACCATCTATCGCTATCTGGCGTTACCGGACGGGCCGGGCGCCACGCTGCTTTGCCCCACCTGCCATGGGCTGGTGGAGGAAGGCCGGCTGACCCCGACTCAGGTTCACAGCTTTCACGCCAATCCGGTGGTGCGTCAGCGTCATTTCGCTCGCGACCGCCTGCCCTTTTCGGCGGAACTGCCGCAACTGGTGATCGGCGGGTCGCGGCTGTTGCGCGATACGCCCATTCCCATCACGCTGGAGGGTGAACCGATCCTGATTTTTGCGCCGCCCCGCCGGACCAACGGTGCGACCCGAATCAGCGTGCGGCTGGGTAGTCCGGACGGCACCCCGATGCAGGTCATCGATGGCAATGAATGGATACCCAATGACGGAAGCTGGCACTTCCTGCTGCGCGGCGACCGCTATTCGATGATGGCGTCGCGTGGCGATGGTCTGGCGGTATTGCGCATCGTCGCCCGCAACCGGCTGGCGGTCGAGCATCTGCGCACCACCATCAAGGGGCGCAGGCTGGAAGTCACACCCGACTGGCTGGAAATCGATGGTAAACGCTATGTCGACCGAATCGGCAGCGGGACGTTGATCGGGCTGGAACTCTGACCCGCCCGCGGGTCAGCGCTTCACCCTGATCTCGAACAATTTCGGCCAATTCTTGCCCGTGACGAACAGACGGTCCGCCTTCGCATCATAAGCGATGCCGTTGGCCACCGCCTCACGATCCGTAACCTTGGCCGCTTTCAGCAGGGGGGCAACGTCGAGGAAATCGATCACCTTGCCGGTAGCCGGATCGATCCGCGCGATGCGGCTATCATACCAGATATTGGCCCAGATTTCGCCCTTTACCCATTCCAGTTCGTTAAGGCGATCGAGCGGCCTACCCTGCCACGTCACGTTGATCCGCCGCTGTTCGCTCAGCGTATCGGGATCGAGGAAGCGCAACTGGTCGCTGCCGTCGCTCATGATCAGGCTGTGGCCATCCTGTGTCAGCCCCCAGCCCTCCCCCTCATAGCGGAAATCGCCGATCGGCTTGAAATCCTTAAGCGTCCACACAAATCCGCGCCGGTGCCGCCAGGTCAGGCTGACCAGCCGGTCGCCCCAATTGACGATGCCTTCGCCGAAATAGGGACGGTCGAGAATGCGACGCTCCAGCACCTTGCCGGTCTTGAGATCGACCTTGCGGATTTCCGACTGCCCCTCCAGCCCCGTGCTTTCATAGAGTGCCCCATCGGCCAAAAACAGACCTTCGGTAAAGGCGGCGGAGTCATGCGGGTAGGATTTGACCAGCGTCCATGGCGTGTCTGCGATCGCGGGTCCGGCCATCAGCGCGCATAGCAGCGCGATCACGCGGCGCATCATTGGTCGGCCTGCTCCGCCATGGCGTTCGCCAACCAGTGCGGCAAGGTGGCAGGGTCCAGCCCCTCCACCCGGCGCAGCTCGATCGACAGGCCGATGTCATCGAGCGCGACACGCTGGCGTTTCGCGTCGGCCTGATCCAGCGGCACCGCGACCAGACGACGGCTCACCTTGTTGCGATAATGCATGCGGGCGGTGTTTTCCTGCCCGACATAGCAGCCCTTGTCATAATCGACGCCGCCCAGTTCCTCGGCATTGGTTTCCAGCCAGAGCGTCTGGTCCTGTCCGAGTTCGGCGATACCTTCGAACACACCGAGCGAAAGCCGGTGGGCGCGAAATGCCGCAGATACATCGCCATCCCCGGCAGGAGCGATCCAGCGATGGCCCAACGCAGGCAGGCGTGGGTCGAGTGGCCTGCCTGCCGCATCCAGCGCCCAATGCACCGCCAGCGCGTCGTCCCGCGCTATCGCGACCTTACGCCGCAGACGATAGATGGTGAGGCGCCGGGCCAGCGCATCGGCCTGTTCCGCCTCGCAATCGATCAGCACATCATCGCCATCGGCCCACAGGATGAAGTCGAACAGCGCCTTGCCCTGCGGCGTCAGCAGCCCGGTCCAGCGTGGCGCGCCATCGGTCAGCTTCACGACATCGCGGGTCAGCAGACCTTGCAGGAAAGGGCGGGCTTCCTCGCCCGAAATTCGAAGGATGGCGCGGTCGCGCAACATGGTGCCGGTCATGGAACACAGGTAGGATGGCGGAACGACCGTGCCAAGCCGTCCCGACACCTGAATTTGCGTGTAGCCGAAGGAACGGACCTTAGCTCTCGTCACCCATGCGCAGGGCAGCGATGAAGGCTTCCTGCGGAATCTGGACGCTGCCATATTCGCGCATCCGCTTCTTGCCTTCCTTCTGCTTGTCGAGCAGCTTCTTCTTGCGGCTGATGTCGCCGCCATAGCATTTGGCGGTCACGTCCTTGCGCATCGCGGCGATCGTCTCACGCGCGATCACCTTGCCGCCGATCGCCGCCTGAATCGGGATCTTGAACAGATGGCGGGGGATCAGATCCTTCAACCGCTCGCACATATGGCGGCCGCGCGCTTCGGCGGCGGAACGGTGAACGATCATCGACAGGGCATCGACCGGCTCGTTGTTGACGAGAATGCTCATCTTGACCAGATCGCCTTCCTGGCTGCCGGTCTGATGATAGTCGAAGCTGGCATAGCCCCGGCTGATCGACTTCAGGCGGTCGTAGAAATCGAACACCACTTCGTTGAGCGGCAGATCGTACGTCACCTGCGCACGCCCGCCGACATAAGTCAGGTTCTTCTGCACGCCACGGCGATCCTGACACAGCTTCAGGATGGAACCGAGATATTCGTCCGGGCAATAGATCACCGCCTCGATCCACGGCTCCTCGATCATCTCGATATGGTTGGGATCGGGCATGTCGGCCGGGTTGTGCAGGTGAAGGACCGATCCGTCCTTCATATGCATGTCATAGACCACCGACGGGGCGGTCGTGATCAGGTCCAGATCATATTCGCGGGTCAGCCGCTCCTGAATAATCTCCAGATGGAGTAGCCCCAGGAAGCCGCAGCGGAAGCCGAAGCCCAGCGCGGCGGAGGTTTCCATCTCGAAACTGAAGCTGGCATCGTTCAGGCGGAGCTTGCTGATCGAATCGCGCAGCTTTTCAAAATCATTGGCGTCGACCGGGAACAGGCCGCAAAACACCACCGGCTGCACTTCCTTGAAGCCCGGCAGCGGCTTGGTCGCGCCATTCTTGACCGTGGTGATGGTGTCGCCGACGCGGGTCTGGGCGATTTCCTTGATCTGCGCGGTGATGAAACCGATCTCTCCGGCGGCCAGTTCGGGCAGCGCCTCAATCTTGGGGCGCATGCAGCCCACGCGGTCGATCAGATGTTCGGTGCCGCCGATCATGAACTTGATCGCCTGCCCCTTCTTGATGACGCCGTTGACGACGCGCACCAGAATGACGACGCCCAGATAGGGGTCGTACCAGCTATCGACCAGCATCGCCTCCAGCGGGGCGTTGCGGTCGCCCTTGGGCGGCGGAATCTTGGTGACGATGGCTTCGAGAATGTCGTCGATGCCGATGCCCGACTTCGCGCTGGCCAGCACCGCTTCCGACGCATCGAGGCCGATCACGTCCTCGATTTCCTTGCGCACCTTTTCCGGTTCGGCAGCGGGCAGATCGATCTTGTTCAGCACCGGCACGATCTCATGATCATGCTCGATCGACTGATAGACGTTGGCCAGCGTCTGCGCCTCCACGCCCTGCGCCGCGTCCACGACCAGCAGCGCGCCCTCGCACGCGGCCAGACTGCGCGACACTTCATAGGCGAAGTCGACATGGCCCGGCGTGTCCATGAGGTTCAACTCATAGGTTTCGCCATTCTTGGCCGTATAGTCGAGGCGCACCGTCTGCGCCTTGATGGTGATGCCGCGTTCCTTCTCGATATCCATATTGTCGAGAACCTGCGCGCTCATTTCCCGGTCGGTCAGGCCGCCGGTGCGCTGAATCAGGCGATCGGCCAGAGTCGACTTGCCATGGTCGATATGGGCGATGATCGAGAAGTTACGAATATGCGAAAGGTCGGTCATCGCGCGCCGATAGCAGCAGTTAACGCCGCTGTCAGCAGGATCGCATGGTTAGTAGCGCCTTGAGGTCATGTTATTGTTGCTAGTCCTTTGCAATTAGCGCCATAAGCCGTTCAGACTTTCATCCAACCATATGAAGGAATAGGGGCATGCTGAAGAGGGTTCTGGCTCTGGTCACATCGGCTTCGCTGATCGTGACACCGATGGTCGCAACCGCGCAGACCAATATGAGTTCGTCAGGCAAGACCAACAAGGACGGTACGACCAAGGGGGCATCGTCGGCCCGCCGGTCGCAGGAGCGCGCGTCGCAGGAGATTCCGCACTGCACCCGCAATCTGGGCACCGTGGCGATTGTCGAGCCGGACAATCAGTGGTGGCGTGAGCTTAATCTGGGCAGCCCCGAAGCCATTTTGAAGGTCTTCATCCAGCAGTCGGGCTGTTTCCGTATCGTCAACCGCGGCCGTTCGATGCAGAGCCGTGCGATGGAACGCGCCATGGCGGATGCGGGTGAATTGCAGGCCGGTTCCAACCTGGGCAAGGGTCAGGTGAAAGCCGCCGACTATTATCTGGAACCCGACATCGTGTCGTCGAATCGCAATTCGGGCGGCGGCGGCCTGGGCGGCGCACTCGGCGGCCTGATGGGTGGCACGTTCGGCGCGATCGCCGGCGGCCTTAACATCAAGAAGAAGGAAGCCAACGTCACCCTGTCGATCGTCAACGCCCGCACGACCGAGGAAGAGGCGCTGACCGAAGGCTATGCGCGCAAGACCGACATCGGCTTTGGCGGTGGCGGCGGTGCCGGCTGGTGGGGCGGTTTCGCCGCGGCCGGTGGCAGCAGCTATCAGAATACCGAAATCGGTCAGGTGATCGTGCTGGCCTATCTCGACGCCTATACCAAGATGGTGACGCAACTTGGCGGCCTGCCCGCCAATGCGGCGTCTGCCGCGCCCGTCGCACAATAATCATCGTCGAAATGACGAAGGGGGCGCTGCCGATTACCGGCGGCGCCCTTTTTCATGCCGTGGCGACTATCGCTTGCCGTCGCAGGCGCCGCTTTTTCCACCACGCCAGAATGGCCTCCCCCGCAGGACGTTCCACAATGCGATTGATGATCGTGCCAAGCACCAGCGCCACCAGAAATGCCGCAGCAAAACCAATCCATGGGCTATAGCCCGCCTTGGCGACTTCCAGCATGACGACAAAGCCCACATGCTGATGGATCAGGTAAAAGCTGTAGCTGATCCCGCCCAGCCATATGAGCGGGCGTATCGCCAGAAAGCGCAAATGTCCCCGGATCAGCGCGGCGAAGGACGCCAGCAGCACAATCCCCACGATGGTTACATCCCATGTTTCCATCGTCGCGATCGATGCCAACGCCATCGCCGCATAGGGCGCCTGTTGCCGCCATGTCCGGCGTCCAGCCCACACGCGATAGGACAACATGCCGATTACGAAAAAGGGCAGATAGCGCAGCACCAGCAGCATGATGATGCGTTCGGGCATGTCGGGCCACGCCCAATAGAGCCAGCGAACCGCCAGCCACAATGCCAGCATGGGTTCCAACCGTCGCAACCCGGCAAAACGCCACAGCGCGATCATGCAGACATAGAAGGCGATTTCGACCGTCAGCGTCCAATAGGCACCATCCACTTCGGGGATGAAGGCGAAACCCTGCAACATGGTGAAATTGAACAGGATCGCCTTAGGCCCGATCAGCAATTTGGTCGCATGGGCCAGATATTCGATCGACAATGTACACAGCATCGCCGCCAGATAGGCAGGATAGAGGCGCGCGAAACGATTGACGACGAAATCCGCAACCGTCCCGATCCGTTCCAGCGTGAAGAAGATCGCGAAACCTGAAATGGTGAAGAACAGCAGAACGCGATAATTACCGCCGGGGAAGCTGAAAGGCACATGCGACGCCTGCGGGAACAACTCGTGAAAGCGCGTCGAATAGTGGAAGATCAGAACGCAGAGTGCGCCGATGCCCCTCAGAGCATCCAGTTCCGTCAAACGGCCGGGGCGAGAAGGGCGAGTCTCCATTGGCGCAATGTAGCAATTACACAGCAATAAATCCGGTAGGAAGTTGGTTAATCCGCCTTCATCACCCTCAATCGCAAACCGCTTGCCGGACGATAGCGTCTCATTGTGAAACGAAAAGGGAGGGAAAGCATAGCGCTCTCCCCCCCTTGATCCAAAGTCCTATCCCGTCACCCGGACGGGATCGCGAATCAAGCAGCCGAACCGTCCAATATCGCAGCGACGGCATCGGTCACGACATCCATGTCCGCCATGCCATCCACCCGCGACACGATACCGCGTGCTTCATAGATGGGCAGGATCGGCGCGGTCTTGGCACGATATTCGGCCATGCGGGTCCGCACGGTTTCCTCATTATCGTCCGGGCGGCGCTTGAACTCATGGCCATGGCACTTGTCGCACTCGCCCTCGACCTTCGGCGTCTTGAACCTGTCGTGATAGCCTTCACCACAATTGGCGCAGGTGAAGCGGCCGGTAATGCGCTCGACCAGCGCATCTTCGTTCACTTCCAGTTCGATCACATGGTCCAGCGTGCGGTTGCGGTCGCTCAGGATCGTATCGAGCGAATGAGCCTGAGCCTCGGTGCGAGGATAGCCGTCAAAGATGACGCCTGTTTCCGGTGCCAATGCATCGAGCGCTTCACCGATAATACCCGAAACGACTTCGTCAGGAACCAGCGAACCCGATTCCATCAGCGCCTTGGCCTGAAGCCCTACGGGTGTTCCCGCCTTTACCGCTGCACGCAGCATGTCGCCGGTCGATAGCTGAACCATGCCACGACTGTCGACCAGACGGGTGGCCTGGGTTCCCTTCCCAGCCCCCGGAGGACCAAGCAGAATGATATTCATTGCGCGCACACTCCCCTATTTTGCGCTTTATATGCGGTCAGCTTAGCGCAGACGACCCTTGAGCTTCGCCTTCTTGATCAGATCGCCATATTGATGGGCGAGCAGATGGCTTTGGATCTGGGTCACTGTGTCGACGGTAACATTCACCACGATCAACAGACTAGTCCCACCAAGGTAGAAGGGAATTCCCGCCCGCGCGATGGCGAATTCGGGAACAAGGCAGATGAAGGCCAGATAGGCCGCACCGATCACCGTGATGCGCGTCAGCACATAATCCAGGTAATTTTCGGTATTCTTGCCCGGACGAATGCCGGGGATGAATCCGCCATTGCGCTTAAGGTTATCGGCCGTTTCTTCCGGGTTGAACACGACAGCCGTGTAGAAGAAGCAGAAGAACACGATGCCCAGACCATAGAGCAGCATGTAAACCGGGCTGCCATGCGACAGATACTGGTTCAGCGAGAGGACGAAATCGCCCCACTTGCTTTCACCCGCGACGGTCTGTCCGGCAAATTGCGACACGGTCAGCGGCATCAGCAGCAGCGAGCTGGCGAAGATCGGCGGAATGACACCAGCGGTGTTGACCTTCAGCGGCAAATGGCTGCGATCCGCCTGCATCAGCCCCTGACGGGTCTGACGCTTGGGATATTGGATCAGCACGCGGCGCTGGGCGCGTTCCATGAAGCAGATGAAGGCGATCAGGCCGAACAGGCCGATGATGACCAGCACGATCAGCAGACCCGAAATCGCACCGGTGCTACCCGATTTCATCAGGTTGGAAAGCGTCACGGGCAGCTGCGCCACGATGCCCGCCATGATGATGAGCGACGTGCCGTTGCCGATGCCCCGCGAGGTGATCTGTTCACCCAGCCACATCAGGAACATGGTGCCGCCGATCAGCGAGACGACCGCGGTCAGGCGGAACAGCAGGCCCGGCTCGATCACGGCGGCGACGCCCGACTGCGCGCCAAAACTTTCAAGCCCGACGGCGATGAAATAGCCCTGCACGGCGGTCAGGCCGACGGTGCCGTAACGGGTATATTGATTCAGCTTCTTGCGACCGCTTTCGCCTTCCTTCTTGATCGCCGCGAGCTGCGGCGAGAGGCTGGCGGCCAGCTGCACCACGATCGACGCGGTGATATAGGGCATGACGCCCAGCGCAATGAGGCTCATGCGCGAGAGCGAACCACCCGAGAAGGTGTTGAAGATGTCGAGGATGCCGCCGTTCGTCTGGCTGTAAAGCTGCGACAGGGCGGTCGGATCGACGCCAGGCAGCGGTACGAAGCTGAGGAAACGGAACACGATCAAAGCGCCCAGGGTAAACCACAGGCGCTTCTTGAGGTCGGTCGCCTGGCTGAACTTCGCGAGGCTGAGATTGGATGCGAGCTGGTCGGCTCTCGATGCCATGGTGGCTGCCCTTCAAATCACTCTTGCCCGTCCGTGGACCGGGCCGGAATCGGATTCCCCTTAACGGGGCGGCGGGGCGCTGTCGAACCGGGAATTATCGCGTTTGCGACAAACAGCGTCCCCCGATGCACATGACCCCGCCGACCCATATCGGGCAGCGGGGTCATGCATGCAAGTCCTGGCTATGCCAATCAGGCCTTCTGGGCGGCCTTCTTGGCGGCGAGGGTGCTGCCCTTCTTCGCCTTGGCCTTTTCCGCAGCCGGAACGACGACGATCACGTCGACCTTGCCACCGGCCTTTTCGACGGCTTCGACAGCGCTCTTCGAAGCGCCGGCGACCAGGAAGCTGACCTTGGCGGTCAGTTCGCCCTTGGCGAGCAGGCGCACGCCGTCCTTGCCGCCACGGGCAAGGGCAGCGCCCTTCAGCGCGGCGTGGTCGATCACGGCGTTAACGTCCAGCTTGCCGTCGTCGATCGCCTTCTGGACAGCGCCCAGGTTCACGATCGCATAGTCGTTGGCGAAGATGTTGTTGAAGCCGCGCTTCGGAATACGCATGTGGAGCGGCATCTGGCCACCCTCGAAGCCGTTGATGCTGACGCCCGAACGCGCCTTGGCACCCTTCTGGCCGCGACCGGCGGTCTTGCCCTTGCCCGAGCCGATGCCGCGGCCTACGCGCATACGGCCCTTGCGGGCGCCGTCATTGTCGGTGATGTCGTTCAGCTTAAAAGTCATGGTCTGCACTCGCTTTCGCTTGGTTCGCGCTTAAAAGGAAGGGGCGCCCATAGCGGGATGCAGGGAGCTTGTCACCCCCTAAAGCGGCGCGTCCGCCCTGTCAGGCGGACATATGTCCCTGCCCGGCATTGTTGGAAACTGCCGGCTTAACTTCGCACATTTCCCGGTAATTTCGACATTTTGTATCTAAAGTTGGAAATTATATTCCAATGTCTGGTTGGCGCCAATCGCTTGCCGACTTTGCCCCACGTGAACAGGAGCAGGGCAAAAAACCTCTCACGAAAGCGCAGCGTAGGACAGCGCCCTCCCCTCCCCACCGACCAAAAGCAGAAAGGGCCGATTCGCCTGCGCGAATCGGC
>JAJZQN010000066.1 GCA_021847605.1 Pseudomonadota bacterium
AAGATTGGCGATGGCCGCCTAAGCAAAAAGCCATGCCACCGTTGGGGCCTGCAGCTCCGGTCGCTTCGCTCCCTTCGCTGCAGGCCCCAACGGTGACGCTGTTACACCATGTGACGGGACACGGCCGATTTGCAAGAATGCCGTGGATTGTCAGCGAGCGTGTCACTGCCTCCTGACCTATATATCCGATCCGCTCCGACAGTTCGTTGGCGACGCGGAGTTCCTTGGGCGTAAAGGCTACTTCAACACCGCAGTTTGATACGATTTCGTCAGCTACATGCTCCCCATAGACGGCGCGGAGCTGGGATCGGGACTGGATAACGGGCAACAATCGGATTCCATATCCAGCGACGTAGGAAAAAGCGCTCGCGATCACCTGAGCGCGGCCGATCCGGGCAAACTCATCCAGCAGCACCAGCACCTTGATCGGAGTCCCATCATCGGGGAGATCGCGGACGTTGAGATCGATGAGCTGCTGGAAGAGAAGGTTATAGAGCGGTGCCACCCGATCCAGTTCGTCCGGCGATACGCCGAGGTAGATCGACATCGGCCGCCTCCGCAACTCGCGAAGATCGAAATCGCTCTCTTCGGTAGCGGCATCCACGCGGGGATTGAGCCAGAGGCTCAGCTTGGATGTGACTGTCTGGACAATGCCCGCAAAGGTGTTGTCAGCGCCCGACGTAAAGTCGGCCAGCGCATTGCGGCATCCCGTGGAAAGCCGAAGCGAGCGATCCTCCAAAACCTTGCGGAAATAGCCGCGCGTGTCGCCTGTCGTCATGAGGCGATAGATCGCCCCGATCGTGAACGGCGCATCGGCTTGTGCAAGATAGGCACCGACGCCCACAAATGCCGTTCGTGCAGAATCGGTCCAGAACGGTTCTCCTCGTTCCGGGGGAACGAACAACATGGTCGCTATCTTCTGAAGCTCGATGATAACCTGATCGGGATTGACCCTGTCGATATAGGCCAAGGGATTATAGCGAGCGGTTCGCCCGTCGGGATCGGTGGGATTGAACAGATATACCGCTTGGCCATGCGTCGCCCTGAATCCGGCGGTCGCCTCATAGTTTTCTCTCTTCACATCGAGAATGACCACCGATCCGGTCCAGCTCAGCAGGTTGGGAATGACGATCCCCACGCCCTTGCCCGACCGGGTAGGGGCTTCCACGATGCAATGTTCGTTGCCGGCAAATATCAGGAAGCGGCCGGATTTTTTGCCAAGCACAATGCCATCATCACCGCGGAAGCCGCCGCGCCTGATTTCGCGTTCCTTGGCGAAGCGGGCGGCACCGTGCAGCGGAGGCTTGCGCGTCACGAACCAGAATAGGAGAAGTCCGGACAGCAGCGATCCGGCAGCAAGCCCGGCGGCAACGGCTTTCAAAACAACGGGATCGCCTCGATAATACCAGAAGAATGCTGGCATCTTGAAGGGGTCGTAAGCCGAGGCAGGCAGCCCCAGGACAAACCATGCGATGATCGAGCCGGTCAGGAAGAGAAGGAGCAGCGCAATCGGAATCCCGATCGCCAAGGCCACTCCCCGGCTAGGCTGCGTGCCGCCCTGCGGGGTCATAATATATCTCCGTCACGCGAAATTTCCCCTGCACCTTCTTCATCTGCACCACGACATCCACAAGGATCTTCAAAAGCGAGCGGATGTCGTCGCGGCCGAGATCCGCGCCGCCCTCGCTCTCCTTGACCAGCAAGGTAAGCTGATCGAAGGCGAGTTCCGCCGATGCGGCATGGATGGTCGTGATTGAGCCGGGATGGCCGCTATTGACGTTGCGCAGATAGAAGAAGGCGGTGCCGTCCCTGAGTTCCTGCAACAAAATTCTGTCGGGCCGCATACGCAATGCGCTTTCCAACAGCTCTTTGGCCGTCACCTTGGCAGTGCCCTGGCCATCCTTGCTGTAGGTCATGTGGACGACATTGCGATGCGGGACGACCAGCTCGCGCGTATCCTCTATGGTCAGAAGCCGCTCATCCTCTGGGATGAGTTGGATCAGCCCTTTCGCCAATGTCGTTTTGCCCGATCCTGTGGCACCTGAAATCAGGATGTTGAGGCGACTGCGAACCGCCAGCTCGAAAAACTCAACGTGTCGGCCCTCGCCGAGGAGGGCGAGCAGCCTATCTTCATTTTCGGTCATGCCCCGCGCGGCGACCTTCGTTTCCGTAAACAGGCCGCTGGCTTGGAAATCTGCCATGTTCAAAGTCTTGGTCGACGGCTTGCGTATCGTGATTGATACCGTTCCATCCGGCGCGACGGGCGGGGCGACAATCTGGACGCGCTCACCTGTCGGAAAGATCGTGGAGCAGATCGGGTTCTCGCGCGTGACATCCTGCGATGTGAACGCTGCGGCGGCTGTCGCTAATATGTTGAGACGCGGCAGAGTCAGCTCCTCTTCCACGGCCCAGGTCCACCCACCCTTGCGTTCGACCGCCACTTCAAGGGGCTGATTGATGACGACTTCCGTCACCTCCTCATCATCGAGATATTTCCGCAAAGGCAGCATCGCGTCATCGAGGACGGCGGTGTTCCGGAAGGCGGTGACGCTCATTTCAGGCCCAACCCGTAAACTTGGCTGAAGTCGAAATCCTGCGCCACGGTTATGGCAAGGTCGGTGCCTTGCGCGACCCGCAGAACGGGCTTTATCTGTTGGGTGTCCTGCAAAATGGTCGATGCAGAATCCGACGGAACGCGCGTAACATTATTTCCCGCGCGGCCGACTGCGGTGGACGCGACATAAGCACCATCCTCCAGCACGCTGAATAACAGTGCCGAGCCGAAGCGATCCCAGAAGAACCGATCGACCTTTCCGCCCACACCAGCACGGCCGAGACTGTCGGACGCTGGCGACGCTATGTCTATCGATACGCCTCGTGGTGTGACAGCACGGCTCCACATCGCGAACAGGCGATATTGGCCGCGATTGAGGCCGCCCTGATACTCGCCAAAGACCCGCGTGCCTTTCTCCATGAGGACGACGCGGCCGTTGTCCGAATAGATGTCGCGAGGCACGATGCAGGTCGCATAGCCCGGCACGCTGCTGTCCATCGCGGTCTGAAGGGTGCAGGGGATGATCGAACCAGCGGTGACGAGATAATTGCGATCTCCGATCATGCGCGCGGTCGTGCGTCCAATGGCCGATGTGCGCTTAAGATCATCCAGGGGTGTCGCTTCACGGGCCGCCCTTTCCGGTCCAGAGGTCTGCGTTCCTTCACCTCTCAAGCCGGTAAGACGATCAGTGATTGGCTGGCCCGACGAGCCGTTATAAGCGACGAGCGTGGACCGCCGCGCAGTATTCCGCAGTTCCTCAGCTTCCGCGATACGGCGTTGCGCCGCCGTCGCTTCAGCCGACTGCGCGCCATGTGGCGAACCTCCACCAGGCCCAATCGCCGGCACCTGTTCCCCAGCAAGCTGGACAGGAGCGTTCGGGTCTTGCGCGGCTGATTGGAGGGTCGGCGCGATTACGGTCTTCGGATCATAGGGTACTTCCGGCGCGGGTGGCTTCGGTTTCACGTCCGGCATCTTGTTGTTTCCGCCTACGCCGGCAGCGATCGTCAGGGCTGCGAACAGCAGCGAGCCGCCCAGGGCGCCCGCCACGATCATCTTTTTAGTGTCCCATTGAAACGTCTTGAGGGAGGGGATGCGGTTAGGCCGATCAACCGCGGGCGCTTCGCGATCGATTTCGTCCATGTCCGGGGTGGCATCGACGTCAAATCTTTTATCGCTCACATCAATCCTCCGTCTGCCGTTCCACCACTTCGGAGGCTGTGTCCGTCTTCGGATCGCGGCCGTAAAAGTTCGGCTTTTCGTTGTAGATGCACAGGACCACCTTGCCCCGGCGCAGTCGCAATTCGCGGAAGACGCCGTGGATCACGACGAATTCGTCCCTGACATCGAAGGATGCGGTGGCCTCACTGCCATCGGGATTTACCGTGAAGATGGCAGGGATTTCGCGCTGATTGGGAAAGCGCAGGACCGTAAATTGTCCATTGTCGCTAACTTCTGACGGCTGAATCTCGGATGACCCCTGCACGGTGTAATTGAGATTGCGGGTGCCTTCCAGAACGCCCAGGTCCAATGCCGCCTTGATGGCACCGTTCTGCTGCGCGAGGACTTGGGCGAGCTGGCGGCGAGCAGCCGCTTCGCGAAGGGCGGCCGCCTCCTGTTCCGGGTAACGGATGCGAACCTTGTAGAATGTCTCCGTAGCGCGACCGTTAGCAACTGCCGACAGGGCAAAGGTGTAATTGCGCTTCTGGCCCGCATAGTCCGTCACCACGATGAGGTTGGTTCCGCCCGCTCGCTCACGCGGTTTGATGAACAGAGAGTTTTCAGCGGGCGCGACTTCCCATGACACGGTATCGCCCATGGCCACGAACTTGATGACCTCGCCCTGCGCGAACTCGATCTGTGTCGCGGTCCTGAAGGCGCTCCGGATCGCGATGACATTCTGGTCACTGTAGCTGACTTCCCGGACCCGATGATCGGCGGTGACGGGGCGAGGGGTGTTTTCGGCGCTGGCGGCCGACGGAAGCGCCGCTGCCATGATCGCAGCGCCGAGTATGTGAAGATGCCTCATTTTCCACCTACTTCCACGTCCGCGCGATAGGATTTGACCTGAAAGCCGAGCGGATTGGCGTAGCGCCCCGCTTCCGATTCCGGTTTTGAAAGTACGTCGAATGTGATGGTCGCGATGGCCGGGGTCTCAGTGGCCTGACCATCGCGTTCAAGCCGTTTTGTGAAGCGCACCTGGGCGACATTCGCCGAGATGAAGGATACGGCCCTCACTGCAACGAACACCGTGTCGCTGGCGGTGAGCTGGTTCTGTGGAGAGTCCGGATTATCCTTCTTGTAGAAGGTGATCCAACGGCGCTGTTCCTCCGGTGCCGAGAGCGCGAGAACCTGATTGAAAAACTCTTGGCGTGCCTGCGGAATCCAGCCCTCGCGCGCCCTGACATAGCTGGCGAGGAAGTATTTCCGCACCGCTTCGTCATAGGTGATGGCCTTGTCACCCCGGAGCTGCTGGGTCACTTCGGTCGCGCCCGTGGATCGATCGACGGTGACGACATAGGGCACCACGGTCTTGAGCGGCGATAGCATCGCCACCGAGGCGACACCGACCACGGCTATGACGCTGGCGCCGCCGGCAACAATCCATGCGAGGCGCTTCGACCGATCTGCCGCAACGAAGCGTTCCCGATCCCAACTTTGGGCTTCGGCAAAATATGCCTTCAGATCCTCAGCGCTGTCCTTGACCCCGATCGCCATTGTCAACAGCTCGCATAAACGGGCTGGGAAGCCGCGTTGTTGGCAGGAGGTGGCGAAGCTGCGCTGATCGGCGGCACGCCGCTATCATCTCGCGACGCAGGGCCATTGGCTCCCGGCGCAGCAGACGATGGAAAGAGTTGCGTGGGTTGAGACGCCGACCCTGACGGACTACGGGCGGGCAGGGTCGGGAGAATGGTCCCATAGGGATTAGCAGGTCGCTTCGATTGCCCGTTGCAACGCGGAACCTTGGCTTCCTTGGCCGCGAGAACCGGCGTTGGTGTTGAAAGTGCGAAAAGGGCTATTGGCGCAAGCGCCTTTGCATATTTCATGGCGTTTCTCCTATCTCGTCCGCGTCAGGGTTCCGCCGGTCCCACCGCCGCTCCCTCCACCCAATCGACGCGCGCCAGCGCCGACCGCGCGCGCGCCGCTAAGGGGCGCACCGGCCATGGTGCGGCCAGCGATTGGGGCTAGGTTTCCAGTAACGGCGTTGGCAAATTGTGCGGCCAAGGCAGGGCCACCCCCTCCCAGACCTGACGCGAGGCTTGGGATTTGCAGGAAGAAGAAGAAGCCCAGGACGTAGAAAGACAGTGCTTTGAACGTCGCGACGAGAACGCTGTCATCATTGGTGATTGCGTTGATGAAGGTATCCGTCGTTTGCGATATGAACAGCGTGACCAGCAGCGCGAATACAACAAGCATGATGTAGCTGATGGCGGACCCTAGCCATGCGAAAAACCAGCCCCGCGTAGAATCGAAAAGAAGAGCTGCGACGAAGAGTGGCCCGACGACTGCTAACAGCGCGAGCGCAAAAAGTGCGAAGGCGCAAATGGTGAAGCCTAGCGCGCAAGACAGGAGCGCGACGATTAGGATAACCAGATTGGCGATAGCTGCGAGTATGATTTCTACGAAATTATTAGGGATGCCGACGAGGTTCTTTCCAGCTTCCTGCGTATGTTGATCTACTATCTCAGTAATTTTCGCGATGGCTCGTGCGGCGCCTTGGAGCAATGTATCGAAGTAGCCGCCGAGGCCCCCGACATCTGCGCCGCCAAGAGCATTTGCAAATTGCCCCGGAAGTCCGTTCATCGTGAAGAGACCGACCGACGAGCCGTACAGCGAGCTGACGGCCCATGTGAGCGCTGCGAGCTTCAGGGTGCGATAAACGAATTCACGAGCAGGATACTGAACCGCTCCCCTGAGAATCGCGCCTCCCAGCAGGATGATGTAAATGGTGACGCCGACCCGGAGCGGACCAGAAATGATGCCGATCACCGAGGAATACAGAGCAATGATGCCCGCAAGAGCGCCATCCACTGAATTCATCATGTTTTCGAAGATCGGGAAATCCATTGGTCTGCCGCCCTATCCCAGCATTAAATGCCCATCTGCTTTTTGAATTTTTCGCGTTCACGCTTTTGGATTAGTTGATACTTGGCGGTATCTGCATTGTTGCAATTCTCGGTCACAACAGCAGGCCAACTTGTGATCGGTCGTTGTGAACCCTTCCAAGCAGTGCAAACGGCCTCCATCTCGGTCCGATCAGCGTCATTCTTCATAAAGAAATCGACGCTCCGGAGAGGAATGTCGGATCGAAGCCCTTCCCCTGTCTGCGTCTTTTCCGACGGCGAACAGGCGGATAGAGCGACGAGGGTTACGAAGATGAAATTTGTGGCCCGCATCAGTCGATGCCCATCTGGCGCCGGAATTTCGCACTCTCGCGCTGCTGGAGCGTTAGATATCCTTGATACTCGGCCTCAGCCTTAGCGCGGCGCTGTAATTCGACGGCCTGCAGGGCCATCATATCGTTCGACATCTGCGCCTGTTCCAATTGGAGGCGAGCGGTCATGTCCGCGCGCTCGGCGGCAGAATTGGAGCTGGCTAGTCGCGAACGTAGTTCCTCCAAACCCTCGCGACGGCTCGTAACGGAATCTCCTACGGACCCGGCCAAGCCCGCGGTGACGGCGGCTTGGCGGGCACCAATCTCGTAGTTTGCCCGCGCGCTTTCTGGAGTGTCTGGGGACAGTTGCCCCATCAGCCCCTGAAAAACGCTGTCGGAGCGCCCGCGAAGGCGGCCGATCACGTTGAGGTCGCCGTTGGCGTATCCATCGAGACTTCCCGAGGACACGTTCAATTCGCGCATGGCGTCGGTGCGGAGGCTATCCGCAACCCGCCCGATATCCGTTGCCTTGTTCAAGTCTCGATAGAGATCGCGGGCCTGCTGAAGCTGGTCGGCCCCCTGCGCGAGCATCGAAACGCCTTGGCGAACCTGCTCAAGTTGCTGGAACAAGCTGCGCGTGTCAGTCACAGGGATACCCTGCGCGTGTGCGGAACCCATGCACGCCACCAGCGAGGCTCCCATCACGATGTAGCGAAGTTTCCTAGCCGTCATGTGACTTCTCCTTTCAACTTGAACGTCGGCGGTTGTGGAAGATCGGGAGCCAGACAGCAGGATCGCGTCCGTGTTCTGCGATCACGTCACACGCGACAGCGGTGGTTTCCGCGCGGCCCGACAGGACAGCCAGTTCATTGTCGAGGCCGGTCAGGTCCAGTTCCACGACGACGGAATCATGACCCTGTTTCACCAGGAACTTATGCGACTCTGGAGACAGCTCCTCGCGAATCAGCGCAAATTCGGCTTCGGTCATGGAGAAGCCATCGATATAATCGCGGCGCTGCCCGTTCGGGTTGGGCAGCATGATCTTGGTTGCCACCTGCTCCAGAATCGAATGGCTGATGTCGCTTTTGAGCGCGTCGCCGGGAGATTGGGTGGCGAACACCATCAGAGCATTGCGCTTGCGGTATGTCTTCAACCCGTCCTGGGCGAAGCTGCGAAATGCGTTGTCACCGAGCGCTTTCCAGAACTCGTCTATCACGATCATCGTGCGGTCGCCGGTCAACATCTTGTCGATCCGGTGAAACAGATAGAGCATCAGGGGCGCGCGGATATCGGCATTGTCGAGGAAATCCGTCATGTCGAAGCCGATGAAACGTGCATCGAGCGCCATTTCATCTTCTGCGTTGTCGAACGCCCACCCCAGCGCGCCGCGCGATGTCCATTTCTCCAACCTCGCCCCCACACCGCCTTCATCGGCCATGCCGAGCATCGTGCGTAGCGCATCGAGGGATCGCGCGGCTGAGGGCAATTTCATGACGGCGGCAATGCCATCATCGATGCGCCTCTCTTCCTGTACCGAGATCGGTCGACCTTCGGCGCGGACGAGCTGACGAACCCAGAGCGACAGCCAGGCACGGTCCTCTGGCGTATCGGCAAGGGCCTTCAACGGTGCGAAGCCGGTGGGTGTGCCATTGGCCAACGTCAGATAGGTGCCGCCGCTGGCCAGCACGAAAATCTGAGCGCCCCGATCCTTGTCGATGAATATCTGCCGTGCGCCGGTCTTTTCAGCCTGAGCCATCAGGAAGTTCAGCAGGACCGTCTTTCCGCCGCCCGTAGGACCGATGACCATCGTGTGGCCGACATCCCGCTTGTGGAAGCTGAAGAAATATGGGCTTCGAGCACTTGTCTTGAGGAGTGCAATGGCATCCCCCCAATGATTGTCGGTGGCTCTCCCTGCGGGATAGGTATGAAACGGCGCGAAGGCCGCGAAATTGAGCGATGTGATCGGTGCTGGCCGTGCGCGCCACGCAAAATTGCCGACGAGCTGGCTCCAATATGCCGCTTCCAAGGCCGCCCCCTCGCGCGCAGCCACCATCCCCGTATCGGCGAGGGCCGCGCGCGCGATCGACATATGATCGCGGAGGGATTTGAGGCTCCCGCCATATACTGCGAGCGTGAAATGATGGTCGCCCAGTACGAAGCGGTTCGACATGAGATCGTCAGCGGCATCGACCAGATCATGCATCTGGCTGATTGCCCGATCGTCGGCATTCTCCATCTGCCGCTGCCGCAGGCGGAACCGCTCGGCCGCCGTGGCGCGGCTTAAAAAGGTGAAGGACTGTGTGAGAACGAAGCCGAAATCCACGGCCAGGAGGGATTGAAACTGCCGGGGCGTCGTGAATGCTGGATATTCCCGGATGCCGAACACGCCCCCGAAGGAGCTGCGATCGGCGTCGCGCACTTCCACTGTCTCGCCGCCGAATATGACCCGTTGCCGATATAGGGCGCTGCCCAGATGACCACGGATGATCGGCACGCGCCGATGGCGTCCCGTCATCACCATTTCCGCGACTTCGAGGGGTTCAGAGAATTTCAGGCCGTTATGCCCATAGATCGCGAGACGGCGCGGCTCGCAGCGAGCCATCAGCTTTTCAAAATCGCGCGCCTTATCCTCAAGGAACTCGATCAGATCGTCATCCACCGCATCGGCGGCGGATTGGATCTTGGCCTTGGAACGGAAGAGATGGATCAGCCTATCAGCACCATGCACAGCGGGCCGCGCAAGGATGGTGACGAAGAAGCGGTTGATGAACATCCGCTCCTGATTGACGCGCGTGAAATAGGCAGCGTCGAGATCGCGGGCAAACTTCGACCTGAAATTGCCGCCAGGATATTGCTCTACCCGCGCCCTGACCAGATGTGACCAGACTGAAAGCCGATCATCATGCAGGTTGCGCAGCATCCCGTTGAGCTTGGAATGCCAGTCATTGAGGTCGCGGACGTCGGCAGTCTCGAATGCGCGACCCTGTAACTCGAAAGTGAGCATGATCGCGCCGGAATCGAGAACGATCATCTCCTCGTTGATGTGACGCGCATAAGGGAGGAACTTCGTCGGAAGGACTTCCTTGAGTGCCACTTTCAAGGGCACTTGGGCTGAGAGGCGGTCCATCTTAGCCACGCCGCCCGAACCCCTTGCGAGCTATGCCCTTGAGGGGGAGGGGGGTGTAACTCGATCCGCCCCAGAAGGTGCGGTTGCGGTTCGCTGCCTTGGTGCGGAAGAAGAGGAACATCAGCCGAAAGGCGTTGACGTCCTGACGCACGACAAGCCGGGCCAAGCCATAGCAGACCCCTGCCGTGACGAGCGCATAGATCGGGTTGTTGGTCCCGATCAGGACGATCGCCGAGACCAGCAGGATAGGCACGGCCGCTTCAATCGGAATGCCCGCCCAGAGGGCAGGCCGCGTCACGGCAAGGAACAGCGTATTGCGCGCTATATCTTCTCTGTCGTCGGCCATAGCCGCCTCCCTTGCTGCGGCCCGATCCGGGATCGGGCCGCGAGGTCATCAGGCCGAGCCTGCGATTTGATCCACGATCCACGGTGCGGAGAAGATGATTGCGATACCGATGATGACCGTCACCAGCGCGCCGGTATTCACCCTGCCCATCAGCCATCCCGCGCCTGCAATGATGACGGCGATTACCGCCAGAGCGCGCAGCAGGCCGTTGCTGAGCAAGCCCAACACATTCTTGGCGAAGCCCTCCAAATTGGCGGATTGAGCATAGGCAGGGTCCGGTGTCGCCATAGCGGCAATGCCGGCGATCGCGACCGTGGCGGCAATCGTTGCCGCTCTACGCTGGCGAGGCGACGCCGTCCTTACGATACGCTGGATTGTGGATCGCACAGACAATGTGGGGGCATCCCTTAACGCGAGATAGTTCATCAGCTTCCTCCTGTTTCCGCGTTGCGCGCACGGTCGTAAGCGGCTCGGGAGAACACATCCCAAGCCGGGGGTGGGGGTGATGCCGTTTGCGTTGGATTGCGATCGGGCATGTTTTCGGCGACCAAATCGGCCAGCATCGTGCGGGGCGGCTTGGTCTGAACATCGGGAGCCGTCGGGCTATAGGCGACGGGTGAGATACCGTCCGCTACGCCGGCGTTGCTTAGCACACGGCCGACATAGCCGTTGCGAAATCCTCTCGTCGTGGAGCCGGTATTATACATGGACAGCGCGATCCGGAGCGCCTCTTGCGGCAACTTTCCGTCGCGGACCTGATGATAGTTGGCCGCCAATACCTTCCCAGCGGCGCCGATATTCGTGCAAGGATCGAACACATTGCCCCATGTCAGGCCCAACGCAGCCATGTTGTTCGAATTAATTTGGCCCAGGCCGAGATCCACGGAGTAACCCTGCGCGATATACGCGCGGGCGACCCGCGCTGCGTCGACGGCATTGGTCGGACGGGCGGGCTGGCGGGCGACCCCGTTGACGTTCAGGGCGAACTGATAGCCCTTGCTCTCAGTATGGACCACGGCAACGATCGTGGACGGGGCCACGCCTGATGCACATTGCGACGCGAGGCCGAGGATCGCTGCCGTGGTGAACTGCATTATTGCGGACCCCCAGGGATGGCGCTGGCTTCCGCTGCTGTAATGTCGGTCTCGCTGGGAACCGTGTAGGTGTTCCTGCTCCCGTCTTGCATCGTCATGACGACAAAGCCGGGGCGACCATTTTTTGGCTTCGTGTATTTCGCGGCAGAAACGCCACCCGCGCTACAAGTCGGGAAGCCGCCCCCTAACGCCAGACTGCGCAGCAATTTGCGGATAGGTGGGACGCACTGCGCATATTGCATCCAGCCACCCGGATTGCTCGCGCACAGCAGGACTTCGCAAGCCCATGTCCCGTCAGAGGCCATGGCTGGGGACGGTGTTGCCGAAGACAGCATCAAAGCGGATGCGGCCATCGGTATGGACAAGCGATTTCGCATGTTTTCACCTCTCTTGGGAAAACACCTTAAATCGCTTTTTCGACTCTGCCTAGACTGCGAAGGACTCGCAATAAGTGCTGTTCACCGTTTGGCCGACAGTTTTGTGTCAGAAACGGGATGGGTCGTTCCATAGAGGGGATGGGTTGACGCCAATCACCAAACTATAACGATAAGCCGTAACGACATGCCGAATGGCAGAAGAAACCTTTGAATATAAACGAATTCTCTTCTTGTCGTAGAGCGCAACATGATAGGGGGTCGATCCGCGCCAGCTTACGCGAACATTGATGTACCACTTGCCGTCGTCGTCGCGCTGATGCAACTGAACGTCGGTGATGGTCCCGGCGACTGGTCGGTGAGAGGTCAGCTCGCGCTCTAGGATCAGTTCGAGTTCCATTTTCCCCCGTGTAGCGATTTCTATCATTTTCACTGGTGATTAATCGTTGCTTCCGTTAGCCATAGGGTAAGTGGCAAGTGAGAGGAGGTCCAGTGAGCGGACGCGATCCCGACGCCGTTGCGCGCGATGCAGACCGCATCGTGCGCCAGCTCGGCGGCAAATGGCATGGCGATTACGCGATGTGTCGATGCCCGGCCCATGCTGATGGCGATCCAAGCCTTTCCGTGCGGGTCGGCAGCCGCGCGGTGCTTTTCCATTGTTTTGCTGGCTGCACGTCTGACGCCATTGTCGAGGCAATGCGAAAGGGGCGTTTCGCTCCGGTGCACGATCATGATCCCGGTCAGCGCCATGAAGGCGGAAAAGGGGATTTCAACAAACTCGCGGTCTCAATCTGGCGCTTTGCTGATCCCTTCGCGGGCAGTCTGGCTGAGCAATATATGCGTGCCCGCGCGATTATCCCTGTCGGGGTCAATGCTCGGTACGATGCGCGCTGCCAGCTCGGCGCAGGAGAAGAGAAAGCGTTTGCGCCTGCTCTGATCGTGCCCGTGGAGGAAGACGGCGGGGTTGTTGCAATTCATCGGACTTTCCTGCGCGCCGATGGTCTCGACAAAGCCGACGTGCCTAAGCCCAAGCGCATGCTCGGCAATCCCGGTGGCGGCGCCGTGCGCTGGGGTGGCATTCCTAGCGACGGCATCCTGCGTTTGGCTGAAGGGGTCGAGGAAGCGGCAAGCGTCATGAACATGCTGGCCCCGGAAACCTATGTCTGGCCTGTCCTTGGCATCGAACGGTATCAGACCGTGACCATTCCGGAGAGCATCCGCAAGGTCATCATCTACAGTCAGCACGGGATCGAGGCGGCGCGCGCTATCAAGCGAGCCGAACCCCATATGAAGGGCAATGGTCGCCAACTCGTCGTCAAACTTCCGCCCAACGATGGCGACTGGAATGATCTTCTGCGCGAGATCCGCGCGCAATGAAGCTGTTTCCTGGCTTGCCGAACCATCAACGGATTCTGATGGCCGTCATGTTTGCTGCGGTGTCCGTCTATGCTCTCGCGCAGCAGAAGGAGCGGGCGGCCAGCATTGTTTCGCTTCGCCTCAACGATGCGGCTCCCAGGGTCATAGACGGCGACACGCTAGACGTCTCCGGCTCGCTGGTGCGGATAGTCGGCATAGATGCGCCCGATGACGACCGGCTGCCTCTCAAGCGGGCTTCCACGCTCACCTTGCAGGGCCTGATCGACCGCGACGGCGGTGTCGAATGCGCGACGAGCCTTTTCGATGTCGCCCTGCAGCGCGAGAAGCAATGTCGCAGCCCTGCGACCAGCTATGGTCGCTTGAATCTTTCCTGCCGGTTCAAGGCGAACGGGGCGAGCCTCGCTGCCACTATGGTCGCACAGGGCTATGCTGTCGATTACCGGCGATACTCCGGTGGCGCCTATGTGAAGCTGATGCAAAGCGCCGCCCGTGACCGCCGCGGGCTATGGGGTCAGGACTATGAAGGAATGCGGCAACTGGCGATCGAGCGTGCCAGTCTGCCCAGCGGCTGCAAGCCAGGAAAATAATCAGGCCATCTTGCCGGATGTAGCTCGTCTCATAACCGCGGCGATTTGCAATCAACCGCCCGTCATGATATCCAAATCAATCTAAGGTATTGGATTATTTAACATAATTCCTATTATCGCACTTAGGCTATGTAGAGGCTGGAGTGCTTTCTCCAAGTCGCCCTGTGCAGTCCCGCGCAATATATTTTGTAACATTTCGCCGTTTGGAAGCGTCAGACGATCATTGTATGATAGCGTCTCGCGGGGTGTAGCTATCCATATGATTGCAAGCCAAACTCACAGATTTTCGGTGAGATTTTTTCTCGCCGTGCTGTGTTTCGCCTTGTCCGCGTCGCAGGGTGTGCCCAGCTCCTCAACCCCGCATATTGAAAATCTCCAAGATTATTTCACCCATTCTGAAATTGCGGATTGGGATGATGGATCTCGCGACTCTGAGCTTCCCTCAGCGGCACATCATCACAATCATCTGACTGCTGATCGCGCAAAGCATCCTGCTCTGACCGATACGACACCACGCTACAGTCAGATTGCGACGGTCTCTCAAAGCGCGGCCTTTACGGCTCAAGATCACTACAGCGAATTGATCCGACCGCCCGCGATTGTCTGACGGACGCGGCACGGTTGCCGCACTCCTTCTTCAACAAGGCTACCCCTGAGACCAGCGCCATGGCGCGGTCTGTATAGTGGTGCCTGTCGGGAGACGGATCACCGTATGATCGCATCGGCTAGGTCCAGACCCAGACAATGTGTCGGGACGTGGTGGAGGCGGCAGCAACGTGGATGACGGTGCCGACGTCATGGCATGTGACGCCATGAGCGATCGGCTATGGCTGAGAGCTATCCCTTCTCATGATTATTATTGGTTTCTGGTTCGCCGCCATCGCGGTGGCGAGCGTAGCAATCCCCTCTTCGCCTGATCTTGGTAAGGCGGGTGCACAGTGTCGCCCTAATGAGGACGGCCCCTCTTTCATCATTGACGTCGTGGGTTTGAAAGACCGCACGGGCTTGCTGAAGCTGGAGGTTTATCCAGCTAATGAGATCGTGTCCCGCGGGATGGTGTAACAGCGGCTGTCCTCGGTAGAGGATCGGACTGGATCAGGCTGCCACGCCGGGCAAGCTGATGAGGGGATTGTCGCTGACGTTGGCGAGACTTTCAAGTGTC
>JAJZQN010000112.1 GCA_021847605.1 Pseudomonadota bacterium
GACCGCTGCGAAGCTGGGTCGTACGGGCGCGAAAGCGGGACTGGTTAGGTATCGGCGGTAGCGCTTTTAGACTAGCCAGGCAGCGATCGCGCCAACCACCGACTTGGTTTCGGCAACGTCGCGGACTCGAACGGTATCCAGCCCGAGGTGCTTGGCCGGATAATCATTTCCGCCCGGGAAGATCGCGTCACCGAAGAAGATCATCTCGTCGAGCGCGACGCCGGTCTGCTCGGAAAGGCGCTTAAGGCCATAGGCCTTGTCTATCCCTTCGCGCGTGATGTCGATCGATGTCGCCCCGCCGATATTGATGGCAAAGCCTGGCAGCAACGGCTGGAGCAGGGCCTGCAATTTCTTGCGCTTGGCGTGATCGGGATCCCACGTGTCCTTGGCCTCGAGCGGCGCCTCCTGACCGAGCGCGGAGAATGTGATCTGGCTGCCGCGATCCTCGATCTGCTCGCCCCAGATGTTCTCGTTTGGATAGCCCGCCTGCTCGACCGCCTTGGTCAGTGCTTCGCGGATGCGCTGGCTTTCGTCGCCGGTGAACAGATCGGCATAGATACGCGTCCATTGGCCGTCGGCGTGACGATAGAGCTTGGTGCCCGTGGTCGGCTGGATGATGAAATTGTCGAGCCGCGCCCGGGCGGGCATGCGCGACACCACCTGTTTCTCGAATTGCGGCCAGTCGCCTCCGGAGATGATCGCTACCATCGTCACGTCGAGCAGGCGGGTAAGCAGATCCGCCATTTCATCGTCGAGCGGCTGCTTGCTGAGCGCGAGCGTTCCGTCGAGGTCGAAAGCGGCCAGTCGCTTCATGATGATCCTCCCACAAGCGGCAGCAGAAATGCGTCGATGGCATCGGCGATGCCATCTTTGTCGTTGCTGGTTGAAATGTAATGCGCTGCGCTACGGATCTCCTCAGGCGCCTTGCCCATGGCGTTCGTTAGTGCAAAAGGGGGAGCGACTTGAGGAAAAAGTTGGGTGAAACCCGTAACGATCATTTCAAGACAAACGATACGTAGCATCGTAGGAATCGCCCAGGTTTCAGCTATGCTGAGCGGCATCTTATTCTGATATCGAACGACGAATTCGACAGCCGAGGACAGTGAGACTTGCAGGTGAGACGCCAGAAGCAGAGACTGCGCGACTTGATGGGCGCGTGGTCGCCTGAGGCCGTCTTCAGCAAGACCGGGAAGTTTCGCGTAGAAAGCCTTCGGAAGACCCTCACCAATTTGCAGGATCGCGCGCTGGATCTGATAGTCGTTGTCGAGTAGCCATTCGGCTGCGGCGCTGCCGCGCTGGTCGGCTTGCGTGGCTGCCTGGCGGGCTCGAGCCAGCCAGTCTTTCATGGCGTCGAGATGCGCCCAGATGGGAAGAGGCGCTGAGCGACCGATCAATCCTGTCAGCTGATGGCGTGTGGCGGTCTCGTCGGCCGCCCCCGAAATAGGGTCGGTCCCCTCAATATCGGCCATGATCAGGCTTGGGCGGCGAGGGGTAGCCGGAGGCAATTATGCCCTACGGCGATCTGCGCTTTTCCCGAGCGGATTGTCGCAGGCGTTACGAGCATTGGTACATTGCAATGCGTCATCAGGTAGGAGGCGACCGTTCCATAGGGTACGTCGGAAACATGCCGATGGCTGTGGCCGCGCGCGGACAGGACGGCAATATCGGCCCTCTCGCGCTGAATAAGATCGCACAGCACCTCGCGTACATCCTCGCCACGGATCGAAATCGTACGTATTCGTAGACCGGACGCCGAGAGGTTGGATTTCGTTCGATCCAGGTAGCTGCGTGCTGCTTGCTCATTTCGCTCTATAAGGGCTTGTTGAAGCTTCTTGTCCTCGACTTCCAGGGGCCGTGCCTCGATCATCTCGGGCGTAGGGACGACATGGACGAGCAGGAGTTCCGCTTCCGAGGCCTTCGCAAGACGCACAGCTAGGGGCAGCACGCTCTCAGCCCAACGAGAGCCGTCAAGCGGCACCACAACCCTTCTGTAGGGCGCTGCCGGAAGCGGGGCCTCTACCGGTACGAGCAGGACCGGGGCTGGCGTCTGCATGAGCACCTTGTGCACGGTTGCCCCCATGCCCGGGCGACCGGCCTCTTGCCTGCCTCGTCTTCCCAGTACGACCATGCCGTCGTCGCACTCTCGGACAAAGCGGCAAATTTCCTCCGCGGTTTGGCCTTCGGCCAATTCGATGGAGGTTTTGGTTGGAGGTGCGCTGGTCGCGGCGGCGCATCGATCGAGGGCGCGCAGGGCTTCGCGCCGCCGGAGGTTACATTCAATCGGGTCTGGACGAGAGCGCGTCGAGCCCTCGCCGTCAAGTACTTGTAGCAGGGTAATAGGGACGTCGAGCGTTGTCGCGAGCGCACGAGCGTGTGAGTAGATCCACGCATCATGATCGGAGCAATCGATACAGGCGACAATCCCGGACTGCGGTCGGGGGGACGCCTGCGCCAGAGCTGGAAATGCTGAAGCGGCTGATATCAAATGCTCCTCTTGCCTTGGATCTCCATCGAATTCGTGGCGGCTAGGACAGCGGGAACAACCGGCATTTCGGCCTGGCGTCCGGCCGTGTCCCGTCACATGGTGTAACAGCGTCACCGTTGGGGCCTGCAGCGAAGGGAGCGAAGCGACCGGAGCTGCAGGCCCCAACGGTGGCATGGCTTTTTGCTTAGGCGGCCATC
>JAJZQN010000020.1 GCA_021847605.1 Pseudomonadota bacterium
TGTTGGCGACCGGTCAATTCAGCGCCTCAGCAGCGCCGCCCCGTCCGGTGAAAAGCCCTCTAGATACACCCAACGATTCGGTCAACGACTGAATTACATTCTTGTGAAATTTTCTAACAGGAAGGCTCATAAGCCGCGGAAAATCGACACTTTTGCTCCGCACTTTATGGGCGATTGCGCGAAGCGAAAGCCGCTCTCCAGCCAAGGCAAGCCGAAACAACGATCCATTGGGAAGAGAATCGGGAGGCATCCGATTCTATCCTGACGATTCTCTGTACCAATGGATCCGTCAGCCGCAGTCAGGCGGCTCGCCGTACACCAGTCGCAGCTTCCACCGCGCGCACTATGTCTTCTGCCTCCGGACGATCCAGCCAGTCGGGGCTGACGTGTGCCCATCCCACTTCACGTCCAGCGCCGACCAACAATAGTGTCGGTTGGGGAAGCGCCCAATTGCCTGTGCCGGTGACTTCGCCGATCCATCCAGCCGGCGGTGGGGTCGGTTGGTCGTCAGGCTCGAATATAATGTCGATATGACGGCCCAGACCATTGTCATGGTCGCTGGCCACCGAAAAGGGCAACTGATGCCGGCGCTTAATCTCCACCAGTCGATCGACCCGCTGTGGACTGAGGGCGACGATCGATACGCCCAGCTTGCGCAACGCCGGGTAAAGTCGTTCGGCATAGTAGCTGAGCGCTATGTTGCAGGCGGGACAACCCGCAAAGCGGAAGAATATGAACAGCACAGGCGCTTGTGCCACAAGGCCGCCGAGGGATAGCGATGCGCCGTCCACTTCCTCAAAAGAAAAGTCCGGCAGGATGTCGCCCGATTGCACGATCGCCGCCGGATCGAACCGATCCGTCAATATCTGTCGCTGGCGCGCATTTCCGGCCAGTTGCGCTGCGCTCCATGTTCGCTCACGCTCAGCCTGAAGCGCAGCGTAGCGCCCATCCAGCCTGTCATCGACGACATTCACCATATCGGCCTCCTTGCATCTCGTCGTGCAATAGTGGCGATTGCCATTCCGCCATTCCAACGAGACTTGGCGCTGATTTGGCAATGATTGCTAATAGATGGGGTCAGGCTGCATCCCTATGCGGCGGCGATACGGACCTACCACCTCCCCAATCGGTAGGCCGAGATTGGCGCGCAGAGTTGCCCCTTCATAATCGCGGCGGAAAAGCCCCTTGTCCTGAAGGATAGGAACGACCTGCTCCACGAAGCGGCGGAACTGGGCCGGATGGCCGAGATGAACGTTAAGGCCATCAAGCGCCCGCCCCTCAAACCAGCGTTCTATTTCATTCGCGACCGTTTCGGGGGAGCCCACGAAGGGACTACCGCGGCCTGAGCGTATTTGCTCGACGGCCTCACGCAGGCTGTAGCCGCGCTCTACCGCCACATCGGTGATTTTCTTCGCCTGCGTGTAGAAGCTGCTTTTCGCATGCTCCAGCGCTTCGGCCGGAAAGGGCGCGTCGGGATCATATCGGCGGAAATCATGCCAGCCAAACGGGCGTCCAAACTCAGCCAGAGCCTGATCGAAGCTCTGATCCACAGTGCGATAATGGCGTTCGATCTCCTTCGCCTGCTCGTCGCTATCGCCAACATAGACGAAAAATCCGGGCAGGATGACGATATGGTCGGGATTGCGCCCCTGCCGGGCTGCCCGTCCTTTCAGATCGGCATAGAAAACCTGCCCCTGTTCGAACGTCGCGGCATGGGTGAAGATCGCATCTGCTATGGCCGCCCCAAAGTCGCGCCCCTGATCGCGGTCGCTGGCCTGAAAGACGACCGGCTCCCCCTGCGGTGAACGCTGGATATTGAGTGGCCCGGCAACCTGAAAAAATTCGCCGCTATGGTCGAGCCGACGGAGTTTTTCGGGATCGAGAAATTGCCCTGTTGTCCGGTCGCGCACCAGCGCGCCTTCCCACCAGCTTGACCAAAGACCGCGAGCGACATCCAGAAACTCGACGGCGCGCCGGTAGCGCGTATCATAGTCGAAATGTTCCGGTAGGCTGAAATTACTCGCCGTACCCGCATCGCCGCTGGTGACGACATTCCATCCTGCCCGCCCCTTGCTGATGAGGTCGAGCGAGGCAAAACGGCGCGCCAGATTGAACGGGTCATTATAGGAAGTGGTCAGCGTACCCACGAGGCCGATATGGCGCGTCGCCACCGCCAGCGCAGACAAGAGGGTAAGCGGTTCCAGCCGGTTGAGATAATGGGGCGGGCTGTTTGCCGTGATGAACTGACTATCGACGATGAAGACGAGATCGAATTTCGCTGCCTCCGCCTGTCGCACGATGTCGATATACCAGTCGATGCTGATGCTGGCGTCGAGCGGAATATCCGTGTCCAACCAGCGATTGCTGTCGCCCGGTCCGCCGACACCCGTCGGGACCAGACCGAGCTTGAGCTGCCGTTTCGTCACGTCCCGCCCTCCCCTTATGCGTCGAAACCGGGAGACTGACGCGACGCCTTGCGCAGCGCGGCTTCCCAGACGAGATCATAATGGGATTTGCCGCCTTCCACGGGCTTGCGTTCCCGACTGATCTGACGACGGACTTCCTCCTGCGCCTCTTCTGGCGCGATCAGCACCTTGTCGCGCCCGATGGTCAGGCTGCGCACCTGCGCCTTGCAGGCTTCCTCCAAATGATAGATGCCGCTGAACGCCTCACCGGGCGAAGCGCCCAGCGCCAGCGTGCCGTGATTGCGCAACAGCATCACCTTGGTATCGCCAAGGTCGGCGACCAGCCGCTCCCGCTCGTCAAGGTTCAGTGCCACGCCTTCATAGTCGTGATAGGAAAGACGCGGGATCAGCGCCAAGGCCCGCTGGTTAAGCGGCAACAACCCCTCCGCATGGGCCGACACCGCCATGCCGTCCGCGCTGTGAAAATGGGCGATATAGTGAGCGTCATCGCGCGCGCCATGAATCGCGCTGTGGATCACATAGCCGGCATAGTTGATGCCATAATCGCTGTCGCCGATGACGTTGCCGTCCAGATCGACTTTCACCAGACTGGAAGCGGTAATTTCGTCGAACATCAGGCCAAACGGATTGATCAGGAAATGATGATCCGGTCCCGGCACCCGGGCAGAGATGTGCGTGTAGATGAAATCATCCCACCCATAGAGTGCCGACAGGCGGTAAAAAGCCGCCAGATCGACACGAACCTTCCATTCCGCTTCGCTGATACCGAAAGTACGGAAACGTTCATCCTTCAGGATTGTAGCCATGATGATGCTCCTTTGCAGGCGAATGTAGAGAGGCGACAGAGCGCCGCCCAATGAGGATTTCTGAAGGGTCCGGCCGCAACGCTCATGCCGGGAAGACACCGGGATCGACGATGTTCGAGACGGCGATATGGACAGGAAGCTCGCCTTCGGCATGAAAGCGGTCGACCACGCGCTGGAGTGGCTGGAGAATGGCCGGGGTCGGAGGGACGAGGGATGGGTTTTGCCGATCGACGATCAGCTTGGCCAGACTGGCATCAACCCCCGTCTGACGGGAGAAGAGGGCGGCATAGTCGCCGGGATGCGCCTGCGCCCACTGGCTGGCGATGCGAAGCCGCCCCAAAATGTCGCGCAGGGCGGCGCGTTTCCCCGTATCATCGAGTGCGGCCTGCGATGCTGCGATCAGGGTCAGGCCCGTGTTGATCCCCTGCCCGTCGCGCAGCAACCGGGCGCCGCGCTGTTCCGCCGCGATCTGATAGGTTCCGAACGTGGCCCATGCGTCGATACGCCCCGCTGCAAAAGCCGCCGCCGCATCATTGGGCAGCATGAAACCAATATCGACGCGCCGCCGGTCGACCTTTGCTTCCTTCAACGCTTCCAGCAACAGATAGTGCGATATGCTGCCCCGCGCGCTGGACACGATCACGCGATGGCCGACCAGATCGGCGATCCGTCGGATCGAGGAACCGGGCGGTACGATGATGCCGATGTCGCGGGTAGACGAAACCGCACCTGCGATGATCTTTAACGGAACACCTGCCGCAGCCGCCAATATGACCGGCAGATCGCCCGCAGGCGCGGTATCGACCGCGCCTGCGTTCAGCGCTTCCAACAAGGGCGCGGCTCCCACGAAATTCGCCCATTCAATATCGTAGGAAAGGTTGCCAAGCGCCCCGGCCGCCTCCGCCTTCGACTGGAGCAGGTGGACCTGATCGCCCAGCACCAGCTTTGTGCGCCCAGCCTTTCCCCCTGCCCCACAGGCGGAAAGGCCAAGCGCGGCTGCGCCTGCCAGGAAAGTGCGACGATCAGAAAGCAAGTGCGATACGTCCATAATAATAGCCGCCTGCGGGATTGAAGGGAGATGGGCCATAATAGCCCTGCCCGGTCTGGGGATTACCCGGCCCGTTGGTTTCCGGGCGTACATCGAACAGGTTAGTCGCGCCGATGGAAAGGGTCGCAAATTGCGTCACCTTTACGCTCAGACTGGCATCGGTGATGATCTTCGCACCGAAATGCCGATCATCTCCCGCCGCCGTGCGCTGCGTATATTTGCCATAACGGGTGGCAGTAATGCTGAAGCCGACGATACCGCGCGACCAGTTCAGCGTGTTGACCAGCTTGGTCCGGGGCTGAAGCACTTCCAGTTCGCCGATCTTGTCCCCGCCGAAGAAGACCGATCCGGCGCCCAGCAGCGAATTGCCATTGGCATCGAACAGTTGCGACGGCGTGGCGACGACGTCCGTCACCTTGGTCTTGGAATAGTTGAACGCGACGGTCAGCCCCAGCTTACCCAGATTGCCGAGGCTGCGGCTGTAATCCGCGACCAGATCGACCCCCTTGGTTTCCGTGTCGGCCGCGTTGATGAAATATTCCGCCTGTTCGATGTCGGACAGGTCGTTGGCGGCAAGGATCGCGGATATGCCGGTGCCGAACAGGCGCCCGGTGCGCTCAATCCGATCCTTGATGCGAATATAATAGCCGTCGAGCGTAATCGACAGCGCCGGAACGGGTGTGAAGACGAGGCCAAGGCCTGCATTCCATGTCTTTTCCGCCTTGAGCGGCTTGGCGCCCAGCAACTGACCAACCGTCGAATCCGCCGTCACCAGTTTGGCGACAGTAGGACGCAATTCGGTCTGCCCGGTTTCAGCGTTGAAGAAAGAGGAGGTCCGCCCGTCCGTCTGGGCATAGCCGATCTGCGTCAGTGACGGCGCGCGGAAGCCGGTACCCACCGTGCCACGAATGGCGAGCGCCGGGTTGACTTCATAGCGGCTGTTGAGTTTCAGCCCGACCGGGCTGCCCGACCCGTCGCTATAATGTTCGGCGCGAATGGCCGCCCCGATATACCAGGCGTCGGTCGGATAGAGGCCAATGTCGACATAGCCGGCATAGACTTTCCGGCTGATGTCCGCCTCATCGTCGGGCGACAGGACAATGGCCCCCTGTACCACCGGCGATGCGACCCGGCCGACATTCCAGTCATATTGCTGGTCGCCGGGCCGGAATGTGTATGTCGCATCCTGATAGGCGAGCGGATCGCCGGCAAAGGTGCGGAAACGATCCAGCCGATATTCGCCGCCGATGGAAATTTCCAACGGACGCGCCAGACCGATCTCGACCTCACGATGCAGGTCGGCATTATGCGTCCATTGGCGAAATTCGAAATTGGCGAGGTTGGGCCAATATGTCGGACTGTCCGGCCCCAGCGAAGGGCGGATCGACAGTTTCGAATATTGGCGGCTGGCATTGCGGCCAAAGGAGGAGGATATGTCATAATCCCACCCCAGCAATGTCCCTTTCAGCCCACCGACAAACTGAAAATCCGTTTCGTCGATATTGTTGAGCGGGTAATAGCCGTCGGGGAACAGCGCGGTGAAATTGGCCGTGCTGTTTGGGCGGCGGAAATTATTGCCGATCTGGGCGTCGCGCTCGCCATAGGTGCCAAAGCTGTAAAGCGTCACATTGTCTGTCACTGGCAATTGCGCATTGTAGCCAAGGTTGAATGCCTTGATCTGCGGATCGCCATTATGAGCGCCATCGCGATCCCATTGTGCATTGCGGGCATCGGCGTCAGCGATGTTGGCCTCCACCTGATCGCGGGTCAGACCGCTGGATGCCACGACCTGATCGATGGTGCGCCCGGCGGGCAGTCCATAGATATTGGTGTCCGTCGACGCGAGGTTCCACCAGGCGCCGCCGCGCTTGCGGACGTCACCGCTGATCGTCAGGAAGCCGTCGTCACCGATCTTGGTGCCATAACGGATCGTGCCTTTCCAGCTATCCGGCTTCCCATTGGCATCATAGAGCGTGCCATAGGTGAAATCGCCGCTCAGTCCTTCTTTCTCGGCCAGTTGGATATTGATGACGCCGGCAATGGCGTCCGTGCCATATTGGGCGGCGGCCGAATCCTTCAGCACCTCGATCCGGTCTATCCCGCTGGTCGGGATCATGTCGACATCCACCGGGTTCGCGCCCGACGTGTCGGTAGTGCTATTGTTCAGGAACGCGCCGTTATGGCGGCGCTTTCCATTGACCAGCACCAATGTATAGGCTGGCGCCAGTCCGCGATTGGTGACGGGGCGACCAACCGAAAAGACCCCGGCATGGGTCGACCCGAAATTGAGCGAGGGCAGCAGTTTGGACAGCGCCTCACCAAATTCCGCCGCGCCCGTCGCCTGCAATTTTTCAGCACCCACGACATCGATGGGCGCAGGGCTTTCCGCGATGGTGCGGGGGGCGCCACGCACGCCGGTAACGATGATCGTCCCGGCGGCATCAGCATCATCCGCTGCCGCCTGTGGCTGAACAGGCGTTTGCGCCGCAAGCGGACCACCCGCAGCGGCAAGGATGGCAACCGAACTGGTCGTGAGATAAGAGCCAATCTTCTTCATGGTGATTTCCCCCAAAGGCTTCGAGGGATCATTATTTTCTACTTATTTAGTTGAATAATAAATTTGATGATTGATCGATGATTATGATTAAACTTTAGATCGACTTTCGACCGATCAAGATATTGTTTCACGATCATTTGCCAAAGCTGGTGTCGAATGCTGCTTTGACATCATGCTCACCATCAGTCAGGCCAGCGTTGCGGAAGCGGGCGGTGATCGCCTGCTCATGCGCGATGATGTTTCCATCGATCGGACGCGACACGCGATTGTTGCGATCGAAGCTCGCGCGGGCGATGTCGAGCGGCAGGCCCGCCTCTTTCGCCAGCACCTGCGCAAATTCATCGGGATGCGCCCGCGCCCAGGCAACGGCACTCGCCTCTCGCTTCAGGAAATCGGCAAGCATCGCCCTTTTGGGTGCGATGGAATCGGCATGCGCTATGTCGATATAGAGCGGCAGACCATAATCCTTGGCATCCACGACGGTGCGCGCACCTTCCTTGATCGCCACATTGGTGTAGGGCGTCCAGATCGCCCAAGCGTCGATGGCCCCACTGTCGAAGGCCGCTTTCGCATCGCCCGGCGGCAGGAAGGTGACACGCACCTTGTCAGCGGGAATGTGCGCGCGCTCCAGCGCCTGAAGCAGCAGATGATGGCCGATCGATCCCCGCGTCGTGGCGATCGACTTGCCGACCAGATCCTGTGCGCTTTTCACCGGCGAGGCATTTTTGACCAATATCGCCAGCGCTTCGGGCGCCTGATTGACGGGCGCCTGCACCGCGATCGCCTTGACCGGGCTGCCGCTTTGATAGGCAAAGATGAAGGGCCCGTCAGCCGCAAGGCCCAGATCGGCCGCGCCGCCGCCCACCGCCTCCAGCAGAGGCTGAGCCGCCGGGAATTCAGACCACTCGACCGTGTAGGGCGCGCCCTTCAGTGCGCCGGAGGCGAGCATCATCGCCTTTACCTGACCCTTTTGATTGGCGACGCGCAATATAGTGTCATCGCGCCCCTTAAAGGTTGCGGCGGCAAGGCCGATGCCCGCCACCGCAACAAGGGCCGCCGACAGGATGGCGACTTTCTTTTTCGACATGGATCAGCCCGCCAGTGCGAGGCCGGCTGCCTCGCGCTCTTCCACCTTGCGGCGCACGATTGGCAGAAGTTCGCGGCCATAGAGGATGGAATCCCCCAGCGGATCGAAACCGCGGATCAGGAAATGGTCGATGCCGATATCATAATAATCGAGCATGGCGTCGGCCACTTGCTCGGGCGTACCGACCAGCCCCGTGCTGTTGCCGGCCGCACCGGTCAGCGCTGCAACGCCCGTCCACAGGCGGGTGTCGCGACGATTGCCCGACGCCGTATCCAGCAGGCGCAGCGATCCGACATTGGCGGGGCGATGGCCGGTAAGCGGCAATCCAGCGGCAGTGCGATTTTCCCGCACCTGCTCTTCGATATCCTTCGCCAGTTTCCACGCGGCTTCTTCCGTATCGGCAATCACCGGACGCAGGGAAAGCGAGAAGTCCGGATCGCGACCATGTCGCGCGGCCGATTTGCGCACGGCGCGCACCGTGTCCTGCACCGCCTCCAGCGTTTCGCCCCACAGCGCATAGACATCGGCATGTCGCCCCGCAACCTCGATCGCCTCATCCGACGATCCGCCGAAAAAGACCGGCAGATTATCGGGTTTGATCGCGCTATAGGCCTGACGAATATCGTAAAACTTCCCCTGATGGTCAAAGGGCTGGGCCGCAGTCCATTCCTGCCGCAGGATCGTCAGATATTCGTCCGTTCGCGCATAGCGTTGCGCCTTCACCGTCTGCGTATCGCCATCGCGCGCCATTTCCTCGTCCGCGCCGCCGGTGATGATATGAACGGCTACCCGCCCACCCGACAATTGATCCAGCGTAGCAAGCTGACGCGCAGCGACGGTGGGCTGGGTAAAGCCGGGGCGATGGGCAACGAGGAAGCCGAGCTTCGTCGTGATGGCCGCGGCATGAGCCGCGACGATCTGGCTTTCCGGGCTGTTGGAACCAAACGGAATGAGAACGCGGTCAAAGCCACCCTCTTCCTGCGCCTTTGCCGCCGCGTTGACATATTCGGTGTCGAGCGCGCGGCTGCGCACCGCCGATTGAGTCTCGGACCCGTTGTTAAAGCCGATATAGCCGATGAACTTAACGCTCATGATAGTCTCTCCTGATCTTTAGATGACAGTGAAGCCATGGGTGCCGTCGCGTTCCAACTGGGCGACGAGGCCATATTCCCAGTCGAGATAGGCCTGCATCGCGGCGGCCTTGTTATCGGTGCCTTCATAGGGCCGCTTGTACCGCCCCTCCGGCCCACGCGGAGACGGAGCGCCATCCGATCCTTTTTCCAGCGCAACGGCCGACCAGTCCACCTCAAGGATCGACACATCCCAGCCCAATTGCGCAAGCCAGGATGCCGTCATGTCCGCACGCGGCCCGACCGTGTCGGTAACGACAATGCGCGCTCCGCGTACCGGCGCATTATGGTCGGTTTCCTGTACCAACTGTCCGCCCTGCGCATTGCGGAATCCGGGCAGATGGCCGCTTTCATATTCACGCGGTTGACGCACATCATAGAGATAGAGGGTGCGGTTCTCCTCGGCGCGAAACGCCTCCAACTCCGCCCAGCCGATCCGCTTGACGCCCGCACGATAGGCAACGTCGCGGGCATAGGCACGCGCCTCTTCACCGCTCGCATCTTCCACTTCGGGCGCAACGCGGGTCTGACCATTCTCTAAATCCTGCCCTGCCAGCGTCCAGCCGATCGTGCCGTTGCGCAGGGCAAAGACAGGATTGGGGATGCCCGCATTGACCAGCGACTGAGTACCGATGATCGACCGGGTCCGCCCGGCACAGTTCACGATGATCGTGGTGTCCGGGTCCGGCGCAATAGTCCGGGCGCGCAATACCAGTTCGGCGCCCGGCACGCTGGTTCCGGTCGGGATGCTCATGGTGTTATATTCGTCGTAGCGACGGGCATCGAGAATCTTGATGTCCGCCTTTTCCCGGATCAGCGCCTGCACTTCTTCGGCGGCAAGGCTGGGCGTGTGGCGGCGATGTTCGACCAGTTCGCCAAATGCCTTGGAGTAGCTGTTCACGTCTTCGAACAGTTCGTAGCCCGCACCGGCCCAGGCGGACAAGCCGCCTTCCAGTTCGCGCACATCGCTATAGCCCAAAGCCTCTAGCCGGACGGCCGCCTTGCGCGCTAGCCCCTCGCCATTATCGTAGACGATGATCGGCGTGGTCAGTCGGGGGATGCGCCAGCGCGCCTCCTCATCGATACGGCGCAACGGTATTTGCGCAGCGAACAACGGATGTCCCTGCGCAAATTCATGCTCCTCGCGCACATCGATGATGGCGATTTCACTCCCCACTAATAGCGCGTGCCGAATATCCTGCGGCGAGGCGGTCTGGATGCGGTCCAATATATCGGTGGTCATGCGTTTCTCGATCTGTCCCAAAGGTTGGGGATCACGCTGTTGGCGTAACCCGAAATGAAGGTCTTGGCCGTGCCGTCGGGCGCATAGGTCGCACGCTCGACAGCGCCTATATTGGCGCCATAGACATGGATGCTGATGGACGGCCGGTCGGTCAGGCCGTTGGTAACGCGATGAATGTCGCCGATACGCGGTGAGACGGCATCGACATCACCCGCGTGCAGATATTCTTCGCCGTCCGACACCAGTTCTCCGCTGGGCAGACGCCTGAACCTCTCGGCCTTCTCCACACCCCGCAGGACGCCGATCAGCCCCCAGACGCTATGGTCGTGGATCGGCGTCGATTGGCCCGGACCCCATACGAAGCTGACGATGCTGAACCGTTCCCGACTGTCGCAATGCAGCAGATATTGCTGATAGCGGTCGGGATCGGGGCGGGTGAATTCTTCCGGCAACCAGTCGTCCGTGGCGATGAGCCCGGCCAGCAACGCCCGGCCGCTGTCGAGGATAGCCTGTTCGTCACGGGTCGCCGCCAGCAGATCGGCAAAGGCCGTGACGAATCCGCGCAGCCGGTCCGTGTTCACCGGCCGGTCGATCAGGGCCAGCGCGCTCATTCCGCCGCTTCCGCAATCGGGCCGAAAGGCACTACGCCATCGCCATGATCATCGCCGCCCAGATGGGACAACAGCTTTTCACGCAGCCGCCCCGACAGTCCGGCCCGTTCCCCGCGCCGGGCGGTGATGCGTTCCTCGGCGACGATACGCCCCTTGTCGAGGACCAGCACCCGATCGGCCAGCGCGATCGCTTCTTCCACATCATGGGTCACGATCAGGACGGCTGGCTTGTGCCGATGCCAGAGCGACAGCACCAGTTCATGCATGCGATATCGGGTCAGGGCATCCAGCGCGGCGAAAGGTTCGTCGAGCAGCAACAGCTTGGGTTCGCGCACCAATGCTCGCGCCAATGCAACGCGCTGCGCCTCCCCGCCCGACAGGGTGAGCGGCCATGCCGTGATGCGATGGCCCAACCCGACTTCACGCAGCGCCGTTTCCGCCCGCTCGCGCACATCGCCCTTCAGGCCCAACGCAACATTTTTCCATACCGGCTTCCACGGGAGCAGACGCGCATCCTGAAACACAACGGCGCGGCTGGCGGGAACGTCGACATCCTGACCACGCACCTCGTCAAGCCCTGCAAGCGTACGCAGCAGCGTTGTCTTGCCCGAACCCGACCGACCGAGCAGAGCGATGAATTCGCCGGGCGCTATGTCCAGATCAAGACCCTCGATGATGGTGTTGGCGCCGAAGCGGCGGGTGAAGCCACGCAGACGGACCACCGGTTCGGGTTGCGGATGGTGGACGGCAGCGTCCACCGTGGAAAAGCCAAGGCGAGCGTCCATGCTTATTGCTCCACTATGCTGGGGCGCCAGATAAGGGCGCGGGCTTCGATGATGCGGACCAGCCAGTCGGCGCCCAGGCCGAGGATGGCGTAGACCATCAGGCAGACGACGATGATGTCGGTCCGCATGAAATCACGGGCATTGTTGATCAGGTAGCCAAGGCCAGCCGACGCATTAATCTGTTCGGCGACGACCAGCACCAGGATAGAAATGGAGAGCGCATAGCGCAGCCCCACCAGCAAGGAGGGCAATGTGGCGGGCAGCACGACATGCCATATCTGTTCCCACCGGCTGAGGCCAAAGCTCTTGGCTGCATCCAGCAAGCGCGGGTCCACACCCCGAATGCCACTGTAGAGATTGAGATAGACCGGAAAAATGGTGGCAAAGGCGATCAAAGCCACTTTGGGCGTTTCCCCGATGCCGAACCACACGATGAACAAGGGCGTCAGCGCCAGCGCGGGAATGGTCCGCTTAATCTGCATCAGCGGATCGATTGCCAGTTCCCCGGTGCTGGACAGACCTGCGATCAATCCAGTCACGAGGCCCAGCGTCACGCCCAACACCAATCCGGCTGTAACCCGCGCGAAAGACACCAGCAAATTGGATGGCAGTTCGCCCGAAATCAGCATATCGATCAACGTGCCGATGACGGCCGACGGCGCAGCCAATGTCCGTTCCGGGATCAATCCGCTGCGCGATCCCGCTTCCCAGAGCAACAACAGCAGCACCGGCGACAGCCAGCGCCCCCCAAAGCGGGAGAGGGAAAAGCTGCGGCCGGGCAATGGAGCAATCCCCTTCCCTTTCGCTGCGTCATCGATTGCCAGAGCTGCCATGCCTGCGTCCTCATTGAAGTCGCAGCCAAGCCAACATGAATTGTCTACCAACTCAATTAAGTTTTATTGATCCGACCTATTGGCATTCTTCATAGGTGACGTTTCATCGCAGCTATGGGGCGGGAAAGCGCCGAAAAACGAACGATCCGGCCACCCGGGCGCGCCGATCAAGTTTTTCCTGCCCCATTTAAATCTCTACTATTTTGATTGATATATAAGCATCGGCGATAAGCTGTTTTCCGTTCCCGGCATCGGGTCGCCCCTCCCCTTTCCAGAATGAGGTTCATCGTGCCGGTCAATCTGCCGACCAATTTGCTCCGCAGCTTCGTTGCGATCGTCGACACCGGATCGATGCTGAATGCGTCGGAACAGGTGTTCGTCACGCAGTCCGCCCTCAGCCTTCAGATCAAGCGGCTGGAGGAGCTGGTACAACAGACCCTGTTCCTGCGCGAAGGGCGACGGTTGAACCTGACCGCCGCAGGGGATGTGCTGCTCGATTATGCGCGCCGCGTATTGCTGTTGCATGATGAAGCTGTAGCGGCTGTCAGTGCCGGGCGCTTTGCTGGCCCGGCGCGGATCGGGATGGTACAGGACTTTGCAGATACATTGCTGAGCGGCCTGCTCTCTCGCTTCGCCGAACTCCACCCGGATGCACAGATTTACGCAAGGGTGGCGGGTACGGCGGAATTGCAGACCCTGCTGGAGCGGCGCGAACTCGATTTGCTGCTGGGTTTTGCCGCACCCAATGATGTGCATGCTGTCACCGTGGCGCCGATGAGCTGGTATGGCGAAAAGGATCTGGCCGAGCGGGACATCATACCCCTGGCGGTGCTGGAGGAGCCATGCCGATTTCGAGAAGCCGCCATCCGCGCGTTGGAAGATGCCGGATTGCGCTGGCGTATCACGGTGGAAACACCGAATCTGGCGACGCTTAAGGCTGCGGTTGGTGCGGGTCTGGGCATCACCTGTCGCACCCACCTTTTTCTGGAGGAAGACCGGGCGCTGGAGCATGAACGTCTGCCCCCCCTGCCCCGTGTCGCCGCCATTTTGCGATCCGCTGACAAGCTGGACAAGGCAGCCCAGCGCCTGACCGAACTGGCGCGGGAAACGGTCCGGTCTCTATAGGACAGGACCGTCCGTAGCATTAACGCCACAGCGGCAAAAATGCGTCCAACACACGCTCAAAAACGCTGTCCTACATGCATCCTGCCGGCTTACTGCTTTGCCATATTTGAAGCGTTTATCTCATTCTCACCCGCTCGCGCGCCCCTGCGCGCGCAGGCGCGGATGGTGTGAACTTCGGACGGCATCTCGTCGAATAAAAGGCCTTTTTACAGATATTTGTGTTGAAATTGACGGTACGTCAACCCGATTTCGCTGCCCATATCAGTCCAACAGCGACGCAGTCTGGCATCGCCTGATCCTAATATCCTCTTGCCCGATCCACAACGTCGCTGGGCTTCTCCCCACGGGCGAAGCGGGAAATATCGTCCCGTATCTTTTCCAGCAGCCGGTGCCGTACCAGCATGTGGTTACTCGATACATGCGGGGTCAGACGCACTTGCGGATGGGTGTAAAGCTGATGCCCCTCCGGCAACGGTTCGGGGTCCGTGACATCGAGCGTCGCGAAGCCGGGGCCATCGGGGCGCTCAAGGGCGCGGACCAGGGCTTCCTGATCGATCACGGAACCACGCGCGACATTGATGATATGCGCGCCCGGTTTCACGCGCGACAGCAACGCATCATCGAACAGATGATAGGTCTGCGATGTTGCGGGAACCGCGATGACGATATGATCCGACCGGCTGACCAGTCGTTCCAGATCGGTGACATGCTCGACACCGCTGATCCCCGACTGAGCGCCGGTGCGTCGCAAGCCCACTATCTGCGCGCCCAGCGCCAGCCCGCGGCGCGCCACCGCCCGACCTATGGCGCCAAGGCCGACGATGCCGATGGTCGTGCCGGACACTCGCCCCAGCGGCACATTGATCCACTGGTCGCGGGACCGCGCCGTCACCAGCTCCAGATTCTTGGCATGGGCGTAAATGGCGGCAATGACATAGTCGGCAATCTCTTCCGAAGCGACACCGCGCCCACAGGTGACGAGCGGCGCGTCGAGCAGCCATTCGGGATAGAAGTCGATCCCCGCCGACGCGCTATACACCCATTTCAGCCGGCCCGGCCAGACCGGCGGACGCGCCACATCGCTGCTTCGCCATGCTGGAGACGGACGGATGAGGAGAAGGTCGGCCTGTGCTGCGGCGACCCATGGCTCCTCCTCCGGTACATCGATCAAAGTGGGGGCGATTGGATGCTGGCTCAGTCCCTGGTTGAATGCGTCGTCCAACTGGCTGGCGATGATGAAGGCCATATCAGTGCCCCAAAGCAGCGCGGCCGGCCGCAACCATGATCGTATCGCTTTGCGGCGAATGAATGCGGCTGCACAGCACATCACGATAATGGCGTTCCAGTGGATTCTTGCGGCTGATACCCGGATTGCCCGTCAGTTCCAGACCGATTTCCACCGCCCGGATAGCGTTGGCGGTGACGATATATTTGATGATGTTGGCTTCAACTCCGTTGGGCGATGCGCCCGCATCATGCCGAACCGCCGCATCCCCGATCAAGGTGCGGTTGACCTGAAGCAGCGCCTCAATCTCTCCGAATTTCTCCTGAACGCGCGGCAGCGTGGCAAGCGAAGCCCCCAGATTGCTCGGCACCCGATCATTCAGATAATCTCGCAGCCAGTCCCGCGCCGCGCGGGCGACGCCATCATAGATGGTCGAAATGGCCAGAGCGTTCCAGATGGCGAGGCCGGGATCACCCGCTCCGGCGGCCCATTCATCAGGCAACCGAATGTCGACCGCATGATCCAGCGGCGTGGGCGTATCGGTGAAATGCACGGCATGGCTGACCGTCGCCCGCATGCCCAGATGGTCCCAGACCGGTTCGATATCGATGCCCGGACTATCCGATCGAACCAGAAAATTGCCAATGCGTGGGTTTTCTTCATCGGTCTTGGCCCAGACCGAAAACCAGTCCAGCCCGGTCGAACCCGTGGAGTATATCTTCGTCCCGCTGAGCGCCCATCCATCCGTTGTACGTCGGGCAATCGTCGCAGGAAGTCCGCCGCGAACCGGCGTGCCGAGTTCCGGCTCGACCCTCAGCCCGCCGATCAGCCCTCGTCCGACAATGGCGTCTGCGACCAGCCGTTCGTAAATATGGCTCGGCCAGTTGCGCGCACGATGGGGTGTCGCATGATATTGATAAGTCATGAAAAGGATGAGCGCGGTCGATGGCTCCCCCTTTGCCACCGCGCCCAGAACCCGCAACGCTTCGGACAGGCCGACGCCACGACCGCCCAACTCCTTTGGAACGGTAAGGGCGATCAGCCCTTCTCGCCCCAGCAGATCGAAATTGGCTCGTGGGAATTGAGCGCTACGGTCATATTCTTCTGCCGTAGCGGCCATCTCCCGCGTCAGCCGGTTAAGCAATTCGTTGCTGACCGGGGGATGCGAAAGCCGCTTTTGCTGATCCAGATCGATTGCTTGGGTGGCCATGATGTTTCTCAGCCTCTTTCGGGAATGGCGGCATTGAAGCGTGCGTCCCACAAGGGGCGCACATCGACCGCGCGGGGCAGCAATTTCTGCCGGAAGAAAAGATCCGCAACCTGCTGCTGGGATGCGATGGCTTCGTCCGTGACCGGACGCAGTTCATAGGACGCGCTCTTCCGACGAAACTGATCAAGTACATAGTCGCGGGGAACGCCGATATCGGCAGCGATGATCGCTGCCCACTCATCGGAATGCGTTGCTGCCCATCCATATGCCTTTTGCACCAGGCCAAGATAGTCGGCGATGCGTTTCTCGCCATCGAGGTCCGCCAGCGTATCGACATGGGCCGCGACCAGATAATTTCCCGACAATATGCCATAGGCGGTCTTGAGGATACGGGCGTCTTCGGTGGCAATGGCGCGCTGAATAGGGAAGCCATAAATTGCCCAGGCATCAAGCGCGCCTTGTGAGAAGGCGGCCGCTCCGTCCGTAACGCCCATGGCCACTGGCTTGATGTCGTTCCAGCCAAGCCCGACCTCTTCCAGCATGCGGATAAGGAAATATTGCGACGTGGTGGCGCGGACGTAACCAACCCGCTTGCCTTTCAGGTCGGCGATGGATTTAGCTTTCGAACCTTTAGGCACCAGCACAACCTGATTATTCACGTCCCCATGCGCGACGGCAATCTGACGGAAGCTCTGAATCGTCGAAGCAGCCGCAAAGATCGGCGGGATTTCACTCATCCCGCCATAATCGAGCGATCCGCCATTCAGCGCCTCCACGACCAGATGACCGGACTGAAACTCGCTATAGGCAAGGTCATAGCCAACAGGACTGATGCCGGCCGCCTTGAACAGTAGGCGGGTATCTCCTTCACCTTTACCAGTGATGGCGATGCGCAATGTAGGCTTGCCGTTGGACGAAACGTCACAGCCAGCCAGAAAAAGGCAGGATGCACCGCTCGTACCAAGGAAGCTGCGTCGGGAAAGCATGTCAGCGCACGCGAACTGCGGAATCGAGCGATGCTCCCCGCGTGGCATCGCCACCTCGTTCAAACAGGATGACATTCGGGTCGCGCAGAAATTCCTGCTTCGCGCTGGTCCTCAGATGTCTCCACCCCTGCACCAGGGAACGCAAGCCGCTCATATTCGTCCTTTCCTTCGATACCTACCCTATTTATCTATTCTTTCAGTAGAGTTATGTCTCACAAGCAATGTTGCATGAATCATTAGAAATGCTTGATCGATGCTGAGGGTCAGCCATGTCGTCATCGTCGGCGGAGGATTCAGCGGTGTGCTGCTTGCCATCAACCTGCTGCGCCACGGGACGGTGCGGGTAACTTTGATCGAAAGGCATCCCGATCGCCTAGGCCGGGGATTGGCTTTCGGCGCAGCCCACGCAGACCATGTGCTGAATGTGCGGGCGGGTAATATGAGTGCCTTGCCCGATCAACCCGACCATTTTGGGCAATGGCTACAGTCCCGCCAATTGGGGGACGATGGAAGTTTCGCGACGCGGCAAGATTATGGCCGTTATCTATGTGCGTTGCTGGATGCCGCGCGCGAAGAGGCTGGAACGCGTTTAGCCGTCGTGCATGACGAAGTGATAGACCTGACCTTGTTGCACGATGGCGTAGAGGCGGTGATGCAATCGGGAGGACGGATTGCTGCGGACGTCGTGGTGATCGCACCCGGCAATCTGCCACCTCATCGCTTGGCGGCTTTTTCCGGGATGAACCGGCCGGCTTATGTCGATGATCCCTGGGCCAGAGCAATCAGCGATGGGCTGGGCGCTGGTGAAGTCATCATGTTACTGGGGAGCGGACTGACAGCGGTCGACAGTGCGTTGGGGCTGGATGCAGCAGGCTTCAAAGGCCGGATCATCGCATTATCCCGGCGTGGATTGACGCCACAGCGCCATGCCCCGGTTTCCTCACATGAAAAGCGGACGGATCGACCGAATGGCACCGCGTCGGAACTGGTCAGTCTGATCAGGGCACGATGCGATGCCATCGGATGGCGGAGCGCGGTGGATGAACTTCGCCCCTTCACTCCGGATATGTGGCGAGCGGCCGAACCGGATGTCCGGCAGCGCTTCCTGCGGCACCTGCGCCCTTATTGGGACATCCATCGGCATAGGATCGCTCCCCTCGTCGCCGATCGGATCGATGCGATGCAGTCCGATGGGCGATTGGAGGTACGAGCAGGGAAAGTGGTTGCAGCTCGCATGGAGGGCGAGGGGATTATCGTTACAGTGCGTCCTCGGGGCAGCGAACAGGTAGAAGAGGTTCCGGTGGCGCGGGTCGTGAACTGCACCGGGCCGCTGGGCGACCTGGATCGCACAACCGACATTCTGCTACAAACACTGACGAAACGCGGAGAAATACGCGCGGACCCGCTGGCGATCGGTATTGACGTCGATCGTCAGTGCCGAACGATAAAAGCTGATGGCGATACCCAGCAGCGGTTGTTTGCGGTCGGACCGATGACGCGGGGCGCGCATTGGGAAATCGTCGCGGTGCCCGATATTCGGCGGCAAGTCTGGGCACTGGCGCGGGAAATGACAGGCGCCCACTGGGTGGAAGCGGAAGGACTGTAGATTAAACGAGACGGCGAAATGGACAGGTTCTTCATGCCACTTTCACCTGTATATACAGCTTTTCCCTGCCCCGGCCGGAAAGCCGGGGAGGGAAACAGGTCACAGGTCAGACGATGGTCAGGCCGACATCGATATTGCCGCGCGTAGCGTTGCTATATGGGCAAATCTGGTGTGCGGCGTCGACCAGTTTGCGAGCCTCATCCCGGTCGATTCCGGGCAGATCGATCGCAAGATCAGCGGTAATGCCAAAGCCGCCTTCCGAGCGAGGCCCGATGCCGACCGTAGCAGTGACGCGGGTTTCGGCAGGCACTTTCAGCTTGAGTTGGGCGCCGGCGACCTTGAGCGCCCCGATGAAGCAGGCGGAATAGCCAGCGGCAAATAGCTGTTCCGGATTAGCGCCTTCGCCGCCAGCGCCACCCAGTTCCTTTGGCGTCGACAGCTTCACTTCGAAACTGCCGTCCTCTGTACGGGCGGAGCCATCGCGGCCGCCAACGGCGGAAGCGGAGGTGCGATATTTGACATCAACGGACATGAGCATCTTCCTTTCAACACTGCGATATTAATTATCGCGATAATTAACAAGTAAGGCGCCCTTCTCCCCTTGTCCAGAATTTATTTATCGCGATATTGATTTTCGTGATAATGCTATGTGCAAAGGAGACTGACCATGACCGCGGTGTTGCCGCTCGACCAACAGCTTTGCTTTTCGCTCTATGGGACAAGCATGGCGATCAGTCGGCTGTATAAACCGATGCTGGACGGCATCGGTATCACCTATCCCCAGTATCTGGTGCTGCATGCACTGTGGGAAGAGGATGGGCGTAGCGTAGGCGCTATCGCGCAACGTCTGGCGCTGGAATCCAGCACGGTAACGCCACTGGTGAAGCGGCTGGAAGTCGCCGACCTTGTCACGCGCGAGCGCAACCCGGCGGATGAGCGACAGGTTCAGGTGCGATTGACGCCACGCGGCAGCGCCCTGCAAGAGGAATGCGGATGCCTGGGCGAGGCGTTACTGGCGCGATCCGGACTGAAGGTCGGGCAACTGGTGACGTTGCAACAGCAGGTCCAGCAGCTATGGCGCGCGTTGCGGGAAGAAGATCCACAACCGGCATGATCTGGTCATGTTTCGGCATAGGCAGACACCGCCTATCCCCCTTCCCGCCCCCTTGCACTTAGGATAAAAGAAGGCCCGCCACGATCGGGGACGGATGATGGCAGCTTTGGCGGATATGGGAACGGCACGGGCGCGGGACGAACAGTTCTTTCTGATCAGTGCGCTGATCATGACCGCTGTGCTGGTGAGTGGATTCAGTCTGCAATATGCAATGGGCCGATCCAGTTTCGGCGCGCCGGTCAGCCTGCATATTCATGCCTTCATCTTTTTTGGCTGGGCATTTCTGTATCTGTTGCAGAATATATTGGCAGCGCTGAACAATCGGGCATGGCATCGTCGGTTGGGATGGCTCGCGCTGGGATGGATACCCGCGCTTGTTATCATGGGCTTTTACATTACGATCAGCAGCGTCCAGCGGGGGCGCACCCCTTTCTTTTTCCGACCAGCCTATTTCCTGATCATGAACCCCATGTCGGTGCTGATCTTTGCCGCACTAGCGACAGCGGCCATCATTATGAGGCGGCGTACGCAATGGCATCGGCGCCTGATGTTTTGTGCGATGACGCCCTTGCTCGGCCCCGGCTTTGGCCGCCTGTTGCCGATGCCATTGATGATTCCCTGGGCCGAGTGGGGCGTATTTGCCGCCATCATGCTGTTCCCGTCGGCAGGAATGATACGCGACCTGCGCGCCACGGGCCGGATTCATGCTGCATGGTGGTGGGGTGCCGGCATTATCACGGGCGGCCAGATGGCCATGACGCTGATCGCGGTCAGCCCGGCCGGTCCAGCCATATATGATGCGGTGACGAAAGATACCGCGGGCGCCGCCTATCAGCCCATGGCCTTTCCACCGCCGCCTGCCGCTATGTCGTCTGCCCCACCGGTGGTTTCCGACATGCAATGAGGGCTGGTTGTAAGCCAGCAGTTTCAGCGTGTTATCAAGCCATATCGGACGTGGTTTCGGAATCGAACGAACGTGTTTTCGGTACAGATTGATCGTGTGATCGGTTGTTAGGCGCAGCAACCGAATCGGCGGTTTCACGCCATTATGCTGCTATTTTCCGTGATCTAATCCTCTATAATCCGAGAAATAAAATCCATAAAGACAGCCGCGTTACTGAAACACAGCATGGAATAGGCAAGGTTAGCGCCACAGGGCTATCCAGCCAGAGAATGAGGCTATGGTGTCCCGCCAACGCGCAGGTTCCGTTCCGACGATCTTTTGCGCGAAAGAATCCCATTGTTCGACGCCATTTCCACGAAGTTTGACTTTCAGCGCCATTTTAGCGCATGAAACGCAAACCGAAATTGCCATGTCCGATTCGGCTATCAGGGGGCACCATGTCGTTTACCGTCAACACGCTGCGCAATGTTACGACTGCATGCCAGCAGATGCGCGATCATATCAAGACGATCGTGTTTCGCCCCGATAATCACAAGACGCTGGACATCAGTTTCGGTCCAACCGTGGCCGCCGAACTGATCGGTCGAACACCTGAAGCGTTGGCAAAAGCGGAAGCCAAGGGGCGCCTGCCCCAACCCAAGCAATTACCCAACGGGCGACGCACCTACACGTTGGAAGATCTGACTCATATTCGCGAGGCACTTGGCATCCATGTGGGTAAACAACCGCATGAAGATGCCGTCGTTCTGGCGGTGCAGAATTTCAAGGGCGGCGTCGGCAAAAGCACGATCACCAAACATCTGGCCGATTATCTGGCTCTCCATGGCTATCGCGTGCTGGTGATCGACTGCGATCCGCAGGCATCGACCACCACCATGTTCGATATACAGCCGGAAACGTTGATCGATGACGAACATACGCTGGGTGCGTTCCTTTCACCGCGCAGTACGTTCAGCGATTTTTCGCAGACTATCCGCGATACGCCCTGGCCCACAATCAAGATCGTGCCATCCAGCCTTGGCCTTCAGGACGCAGAGTGGGATTTGACGTCCACGCTGCGCGAAGGCGGGCAGGCCGTGCGTGAGAGTTTGCAGGCACTGCGTATCGGTATTTCCAGCGTTACCAAGGATTTTGACGTGATCCTGCTCGATCCGCCACCAGCCATGGGCTTTCTGGGCCTCAATGTGATGGCGGCTGCGACTGGACTGCTCATCCCGGTGCCAGCGCGGCAACTCGATTATCTGTCGACCATCCATTTCATGGACACGATCGCGGATAATATCGAAATTCTCGAGCAAAATGGCACGCCGGTCAATTATGGCTTCATCCGCGTGGTTTGTTCGACCTTTTCGCCAAGCAAACCGGGCGAAAATGATATGTGGCGGATCATGCAAGCGACCTATGCCGGATTGCTGCTGGGCCAACCCATATTGGCATCCGAAGAAATCAAGAATGCGACACAGGCGTTCCGGTCCATCTATGAATCGAAGCCTTCCGCGTCGCACCAGACCTATATGCGGTGTCGCGACAATCTGGACGCGGTGTTCGGTGAGGTTGAACAGCAAATCAGGCAGCAATGGCCTTCGACCAGCCTGACTGCTGAACCCGGCGTGGGTGTGGCAGCATGAGCCGGCGGTCCCTTATCAGCGAAGCTCTGGCTTCCGTTCCGAGTGAGCCGGTGGCAACCCCGGCTCCGGCGGTAGCGACTGGTGTTGAGGTCGCAGCTGAAACCGCGCCGGCACGCACGAATTTCACCAACAAAAGGTTGGAGGCGTTCGGGGAGGCGGCACGGATCGTCAAGCGGCCGACCATTCGACTGAAGCCGGCGGAATGTTCGATCTGGCCGGGTAATGCACGGGACTATTCGTTGCTCGATGAGCATCGTTTACGCAGTCTGATTGATTCCGTTCTCGCCGAAAGCGGCAACCGCGTACCCGCGGTGGTGCGACGGACGCCTAATGGTCCCCTGCCCTACGAACTGGTGACAGGGACGCGGCGGCACTGGGCGATCAGCTGGCTCAATGCGAACCATTATCCCGATATCGACCTGATCGCGATTATCGAAGATCTGGATGACGAAGCGGCTTTCCGGCTGGCCGACATCGAGAATCGCGAGCGCGAGGATATTTCCGATCTGGAGCGGGGCGCCAATTACAAGGCCGCAGTTGATAGCTATTATGGCGGTGTGCAGTTGCGCATGGCCGAGCGGTTGAAAATCTCCAAGTCGCAATTGTCCCGCTATATTGCATTGACGGAAATTCCGCCGTTTCTGGTCAGCGCCTTCCATTCGCCGATGGATTTGCAGGCCAAATATGCGGAAAAATTGTTGCCTCTTCTTCGCGATCCCAGTGCGCGATCGAAGCTGGAAGCGGCAGCCGATCAGATCGCGTCTGAGCAGAGCTTCAGACGGTCAGGCGATGAACAGCCAATTGGTGGCCCTGAAGTGCTGGCACGATTGCTCAAGGCAGTTACGAGCGCGCGCGGGCGGGTGCAGAAATCGAGCATCGAGGGTGCTGATGGTGTACGTATCGGGCAGGTGGAAAAGGATCAGCAGAAGCTGCTCACCCTCACCCTTTCACCAAGTGAATTGTCGGTCGATGCCATTTTGGAGGCACTACGTCCGGTGATCGAGCAAGCAAAAATTCGGGGTTCGCGTCGACGTTGAGTTTGTGGGACGAAAAGCTGAAAATTGATGATTTATCATTATATTTCAATGGTTTAATTTGATTTTCCCTCCGGGGGGAAGGCGTTATGGCCGTGGCTGATGATCAGGATGGCGAGCTGAAAACCGCGCTTAAAGAGCGTAAGGTCCAGTTTGAGATGTTCTTCACCCTGCCCGATTTCAGCGATATTTCGCTGCGGGATTATCAGGAAACAATGCAGCGTCCCTTCTTCAGCTTGGCCAAGCGGAAGCGGGTCAAGCCGATCGAATATGTCAGCCCTGACAAGTCCGTAACGGTCCATGTATCGCCCAATCCCGCTTATGGCATGGCGACCATATGGGATGCGGACATCATGATCTATCTCGCTTCGCATCTAAACGAGATGCGGGAGCGCGGTATCAATGATTTGTCGCCGGTGGTGCGATTGCAGCCAGGCGACCTGTTGAAGCGCATCTGTTGGGGAACCAGCGGCCGTGCCTATGAGCGGTTGGTGAGCGCTCTCGACAGATTACAGGCGACGACCATTAAGACTAACATTCGTGCCAGCGCGAAAAGCCGGGAAACGACTTTCTCCTGGATCGACAGCTACACGCATCTGGTTGATGAGCGGACGCAGCGATCATTGGGTATGGAGATCACGCTTTCCAAATGGTTTTTCGATGGGGTGATGGACAAGCGTAACGTGTTGTCCATTTCGCCGCTCTATTTCGAGATTACGAGCGGCCTTGGTAAATGGCTCTATCGGGCTTCCCGCAAGCATGCCGGCGGCAATGGCGCGGATGGGTTCACCATCGGCTTTGAAACCCTGCACCAAAAGAGCGGCAGCGAAAGCAGCTATCCGGTGTTCAAGAGAAAGTTGCTGGACCTGGCCCGAGCCAATGAACTGCCGGACATTAGCCTGGAAGTGATGGACGCAGACAGCGCAAAGCCTAAGCTCCATATGGTCATGCGGAGACATCTGGGCGAACGCATGAAGCGTCGCCGCAAGAGCGACCTCCCCTCCCCTTTCACAGGGTCTGAGGTGGCTGGTGATACGCCAATGGATCAGGGGGCTGCGCGCGACTTAATCGCTCAGGTTGCACGTGGACTGGCCGCGGGGGACGCCAAAAGAACGTTGCCCCCCTCCCCTGCTCCTAAGCGGGCAAACGGAAGGCTGCTACTCGCCGCCAGAATTGTCGATGCTGACGTGTTGGAAGCGATCCATAGCGATTTCCCGGGATGGGACTATGATGCGTTGCTCCAGCGTTTCGATGCCTTCCTTGGCGCAAACCCATCAGAATTGCCCCGCAACTATTCGCGACGGTTTTATGGCTTTGTCAAAGAACATCATCGCAGGAACAAATATCGGCTGTAATCGGTCGATGCGTAACGTGTTTTCGGATCACAGCCTCTGAACTACGCCCTCCTCCCAAATTCGATACGGAGGTACGCGCAAAGGTCGAAAAACCGACAATCTACGCCTTTCTCACCCGCACCCCCTCCCATTTCAGGGGACGGGTTTACAGCGGTGAACATGATTCCGAAAACACGATGAAATGCGCGTATGGGGACCGCGGTCCGCCGCGCCAACTTGATCAGGTGGAAGAGTGGCTCTTTACCCTGGGATTTGCGTGGGCGACCAATGAGCGAGCCACTGTGACAGCAGGAGGAGCACAGGCCCACGTGTTTTCAGAATCATGCACGGTCTGCCACCGCTCTGAATTTGAAAGTCGGATTGTATCCAATCAATCCCGCCTTTTCTAATGCGTCTTTGCATTACAGGATCGACGAATATCTCAGGTGACGTCATAATGGTCGAACGGATCAATCCGGTCCCATGACCAGAACTGAAGAGGATCGCTGTCAGCAAGATTCTCACGCATATTAGGCGCCACAGGCGGTAGAGTAACCGGGATAGAGTAGGTACGATAACTGGCCTGTCCGCTGCGTTCGAGCAGGAGGCCAAGATCGGTGGCGATAGTCAGTAACTTGATCGCGCCAGCCGATGTAAGGCCCAGATGCCGGGACGCGGCTCGGCTTGTGAGTAGGGGGTGCGCCATGGCCAGCATCAACAAAGGTTTGAGCATGCCGGGTCTGCGACGCGCGGCGATATGCCCCATAGCGCGCGCAGCATAAGCACGAAGTCGAACCTCCAGATCGAGATGATGTCGAGCCGCAGCCGTGATAGATCGAAGCCAATGATCGGCAAATGCTTCAGCGGAGGCGGTGCGCCAAGCGACATTCAGCCCATCCAGCCCTAACGCGACCAGGCCGCCAAAGGATGCTGATAGCCGGCCCGGACCATAGCGATCGCCGATGAGGAGGGCCGCCACCATATCGCCCCGTCCAATCGGGGTACGTCGCATCCAGAGATGTGCCGAATATGCGCTATGGAGTAGGGGAGGGAGGTCGTGGAGATGCGTCACATCTTCCTGCCATGCCTTAACGGCATCGATGATGGTCGAGGTGGCATGTCCTGATAGAATAGGGGAGGGGTTATTATCCTCATCAATAGCGCCAAGCCAGCGCAGTAAGCCATGAGGGTCAGTTCGCAAGGTCGTGAGATCGATCTTTGCAGCAACAGCCCGGCTCCAATGGCTGAGATCATAAGCGGAGGTCGAGACAGAGCCGCGACCATCGACCTGAATGACATCGTCATCCAGCGGCCTATTGTCGATCCTTGCCAAAGCCTGCCGCTCTGAAATCAGACATCGAATACGCCACGGCCGACGAACGGGGCTGAGCCGACGACGTTCATCGATCCGTTCTAAAGCAGACTGGGCATCCGCATAGGCGAGGAGCGGTGAAGAGAGTGAGAACATCGCAGATGTGGCCCTTGCCGTATCAATTATAAAGTTTGAAACATATTCAATATATACAAGTAGATATCTGTAATAGTTAAAATATAAAGTGGTTATAGAAAGTATGGTTGTACCGCAAAGTACGAGGCTACAGCAAGGGTCGGGGCTTCGAGTGGCATCCGTGGCGCATAGCGGCCTAATGAAAGAGAAAATATGAGATGTAAGCAGCTTCCACGCCATCGCGATGACGTGTTGGGCGGCGTCATGAACTATACCCCATCAATGTCCGGGGACAGCGTAACGAGTCGCCGGATCAGCAAGGCTAGGATGGTGAACCTGCGTGCCGCCGAACGTAGCGCACTCATGATAGGTGACTATCGGAAGCGGGAAGTTCGCCATTTGCAGGTGGACAGACTTGATTGTCGACCGGCTAAGACGGCTTCTGAAATTGGCTCAAACAGTCGATGCCGCGCAGAATGGGAAACCAGCAATATCAGAGCGGTGTCCGGCCAGCCCCGTCATCATCGCATGTGCGACTGCATCTGTCAGGCATGTTTGTCTTTTAAAATGCCGACGTAGGACAGGAGGTCTGCTTCTCGTCAGAAGCTACAGCACAACTTCACGGGGGAGTTTGCGTGCCAACAAAAATGGTTCGGATCGGCAGGTTCAATTGCCGACGATCGTATAAGCGGGTGCGGTCGCGGCTGTATCTGTGCAAAGAGGTCCAAAAGGGGTGGGAGCTTTGCGACCTGCCGGCGATCAATTTTCAACAGGGCCAGTCGACATTCAGATGATGACGAGCCGAAAATGGTGATTTGCCGTGATCCGGCGCCCAGCATAGTTGAAGCATGTGAGTACCGGAAGCGCGGGAAAGCGCCTTTTCAGGCCGTCAGGGCTGATGTCGATTGGCCGTAGTCGGATTAGAGGGATTGCCGCAAATCCATCATTATTGTGTGGCGGTGTACATGAAAATGGCATTGGCAACAGGATGCCGGTCTGGGCGGGCACGTCGAGCAGGCTTGCATGAACGCTCATGGCCCTATGTATTCATCGAACCCCCAGATGGTTCAGTCTGACGGAGAATGTGCTAATCGGTTGTAGAAAGGCCACCCGCCATTTTTTGCAGGATAGTGGCGAGGGCTTCCCGTTCCTCCTCATCGACGAAGGCAAAACATTGTTCCGCGATAGCCGCACGGCGTGCCTGAAGATCAGCGAAGATCGTCATGCCCTCTGGCGTTAGCGTCAGATCCCATGCGCGCCAGTCCGATGCGCTGGGGGTGCGAGTCAGCAGTTGACGGGATTCGAGTGTCTTGACGGCCCTTGCCAGTTGAGCCTTGTCACATTCCATGCGGGCGGCGATGGCCTGCTGACTTGACCCGGGCAGGCGCGCGGCCGTGACCAGAACCTTCGCTTCGAAGGGCGTCAACCCTATGGCCGCGTCATGGACGGCGGTCTGCAACCTTTGCCGAAACCGGTGGGATACTTCGCTTAAAAGGTCGGTGAGAGCCTGCGTCATATGATGATCGTAGTCGTATGAGTTGACAATGACAATCGATCATCACTATATCGGTTGCCAATATCAACTGATAAGCTGGCAGAGGAGTGGCTTCTTGCCTTCGCATTTCACCATCACTGTCGAGCAGACAGAGGCCGACGGAACGCCTTGCCCAGTCGCGCCATTGACCTTGGCCGTGACCAACCATGATGATCTGTTCCTGATTCTCGACAAGATCAGGGCGGGAGCTATCCTGCCACCGGAAGAGGCGGCTGAGTTCACTGTTGGCCTCAAGCTGTTTCTGGAAATTCTGATCCGGCATCGCGGCGATGCTTTGTTCGAAGACATCTGGCCGCATATGGTGTCGTTCATGAAGCGGTTGAAAGCCGGGCTGCGCGATAACAAACAATAGCAGGTGCCTCGAAGCGGGCACCGGCTGTTCACCTGCTCGATCCCACTCAACCCCATCAGGGCATATAAGACATATGGCTTCCTATCGGCACGCCCTTCGCCCTTCATCGTGCCTGCTTGATGCGGTCGGCATGGCGTTCCGCTCTTGTTGCTGCCCACCCATATGAGCGCAGCGATGGCGGTCCAGTGCAATGCGGACACGGCCACTTTCGTCACATGGTAGCGGGGGTCAGCGATCCGACCCTAGACCGGATCGAGACATTGGCCGTCGAGGATAATCTGGCCCTTCAGCAGATGGATGCGCGAGTGGGGCGGGGGCGCGCCGCGCTGTGCATCGAAGGGGTAGCCGGAGACTAAGGCCAGGATACATTGATTTGATTAGACTGCCATTCAGGCTTCCTGAGGAAACTGAATTTGAGCGATGTGTTTTGGCGGACGGATGACCACATGGCACGGCTTGAGCCGTATTTTCCAAAGAGCCATGCTAAGCCCCGCGTTGATGATCGGCGGGTGTTGAGCGGGTTCATCTTTATCAACCGGAATGGGTTGCGCCGGCCACCTTGACAGCGACGGTTCGGTCAGGATGCAGGAACGACAGGAAAGTGCGTCGCGCCTGCAATCGGACGGAGTTGGTTATCGCCGCGACATGGCCGCCCATGCCGCAGCCCGGCAGCAGATGCCGATGCTGGCGGTCGATGTAGCCGAAGCCGATGCGGTGATCGATCGTGCCCGCGCGCAGGTCGGTTAGGGTCGGCAATTATGTCCAGACCGGAGCGCCCCGCTTGCCATCGTGCCGCTCAGCCCGGTCTATGTAGAAGCGAATTTCCGCGAAACGCAAATGCGCCGCATCCGGCCCGGCCAGACCGTGAGCATAAGAGAGGATTCATTGCCGGACATTGCGCGGAAAGGGCGTGCGGAAAGCATTGCATCTGCGAGCGGTGTCACCTTTGCGGCGATCGGCGCGGACAATGCCACCGGCAATTTTGCCAAGATCGTCCAGCACCTGTCTACCAGCATCACCACTGATCCTGACCAGCCGCACGTTGGCGCGTTGCGGGTAGGAATGACGGTCGTTCCTACGATTGTCACGGGCGGCTGAATAAATGGGTGGCGCCCTGATCGCGGGTGGAGGTGTTGGGCACAGCGCAGCGCCCGGATTGTCACCGCGACGTAAAGGAGCGGGCGGTGCAGGCCATTAACGGGCTATTATCATCCCTTTCCCAGTCTGGCGGAGGCGGTTTGCGCCGATTCCTGCCATGCAAGACCGCTGGAGGCGAGCCAGTCGGCATCATAATAGGTGGAACTATAGCGATCACCGCTGTCGCAGAGCAGGGTGACGATGCTGCCGGATTGGCCCGTAGCGGCCATTTCGTCGGCGATAGCGAGGCAGGCCCAGATATTGGTGCCGGTCGATCCGCCGACGCGGCGGCCGAGCAGGGCGGTCAGGGCATGCATCGCACCGATGGAGTGGGCATCTTCCACCGCGATCATGCGGTCGATGATGGACGGCACGAAGCTGGGTTCGACACGGGGGCGACCGATGCCCTCAATGCGTGAGGCGCAGCCGACGGGCAGGGTGGTGACGGACGGGTCGGCATGATGACGGTGAAAGACCGAATCCACCGGATCGGCGACGCATAGCCGGGTCGCATGTTGTTGATAGCGCAGGAAACGGCCGATGGTCGCCGATGTGCCACCGGTGCCGGCACCGCACACGATCCACGTGGGAATGGGGTGTGCCTCCCGCCGCATCTGGCTGAAGATCGATTCCGCGATATTATTGTTGCCGCGCCAGTCAGTGGCGCGTTCAGCATAGGTGAACTGGTCGAGATAATGGCCGCCGGTTTCGTCGGCCAGTTTTTGGGCCACGGCATAGACGGTCCGGGGATCGTCGACCATGTGGATTTCCCCGCCCTGAAAGCGGATCGCATCCAGTTTTGGCACGGCGGTTGTAGAGGGCACGACGGCAATGAAGCGCAGGCCCAGCATGCGCGCGAAATAGGCCTCCGACACGGCGGTCGAGCCGGAAGAGGATTCGATGACCACGGTATCCGGCCCGATCCATCCATTGCATAGGGCATAAAGGAAGAGGGAGCGGGCGAGCCTGTGTTTCAGGCTGCCGGTCGGGTGGGCGCTTTCATCCTTGAGATAGAGGGGGATGCCCGGATGGTTGGAGAGCGGCAGGCGGATGAGATGGGTGTCGGCCGAGCGGGTATAGTCCGCCTCGATCCGGCCGATCGCTTCATCGAGCCAGGCGCGATCGATCATGGTGCGCTATCCTTGTCGAGCGGGTCAGTGCCGGGGACGGCTTTGCCGGATGCGGCGAAATCCAGCATCGCCTTGCCTTGCGCATAGGGTGTCCAATTGGGCAAGCCGGTGCCATTGGGATTTCCGGTCTTCACGAAATTGACGAGATAGGCGCTGGCTGCCGTTCCCATGCCGATATCGGTCGGGGTGGTCGGCGCGCCATATTTGACCTTCACCGTATCGAAGAAATAGGGGATTTCGCTGGCATGGCCGGCCCCTTTGGTTTCGGGGGTACGGATCGACTGCGCGACGTAGGAAAAGCGGTAATAATAGGTCGGGATGCCCTGCCCGGTCAGCAACTTTGCGATGTCGCGCGCGCCCGCCACCATCGGACCCTGTGGTCCGCCAATATCCGCGCTGGTTGCGCCTACCATGACCGGCACCTTGGCGAAACGCCCGGCGGTGTAAGCGGGGATATTGTCGACCGCGATCGCGCCGTCGGCGATGGGTGCGCTGTGGGTGCGGGGGGCGCCGCCGAACAGGGCGGCCAGATTGAGGCCGTCGACGATGCTGTCGGCGGGCAGGGCGCGCAATTTGGCAAGCGCCTGCGGATCATTGGAAGCAATGCCTTTCGACTGGGCAAAAACGGCGCTGAACTTTTCGGCGGCGTCAAGGTTGCTGTCGCCCATCGGCGTGGGACCGCCGGACTGGATGACGGCGCGCTGAAACAGATCCTTTGTCATGGGGGAAGTAAGCAGGGCATGGACCGACATGCCGCCCGCGCTTTCGCCGATGATAGTGACGTTGGCTGGATCGCCACCGAAGGCCGCGATATTTTGCTGCACCCAGCGGAGCGCAGCAATCTGATCCAGATAGCCGTAATTGGCGCGTAGTCCCTTATCCTCATCTGCGGCTACCAGCGCAGGATGGGCAAAGGTGCCGAAACGGCCGAGGCGATAGTTGAAGCTGACCATCATGATGCCCTGCTTCGCGAGTTGCGCGCCGCTATAGGTAGGCGGAGAGGACCCTCCGTTCACGAAGCCGCCGCCATAGATCCAGACCATGACAGGCAGCTTTGTTTTGGCCGCCGCCGGTTTCCAGATATTGAGGTACAGGCAATCTTCCGCCGGCGGGGTGCCGAGCGGGGCGGCATCGCTGGGGAAGGGAAGCTGCATGCAGTCATGGGCGTAGGCCGTGGCGTCACGCACCCCCTGCCAGCGGGCGACGGGCTGTGGCGCACGCCAGCGCAGATCGCCGACCGGGGGCGCGGCGAAGGGAATGCCCTTGTAGGCGACAACCCCGTCGCTGCTGCTGCCGCGCAAGGCGCCATCGGCAATGGTAACGACGGGGGCGGTGTCAGCCGTCCCCGCGATGCTGGTGGCGGGTAGGGTAAGCGAAAGGAAGGCGAGTACGGACAGGCGCATCTTGATCTCCGAGAGTTTCAGGTAGCAGGCTATTGGCGCAATCGAGGACAGGCAAGCTGGGTTCAGGAGCCGAGCGCTCTGGACGTCAGCGGGGCAAGATGGGTGACGATCATCTCTACTCCTTTGGGATTGGGGTGGATGCCGTCCTCCAGTTGCAGATCGCGATGGCCGATCACGCCGTCGAGGATGAAGGGATAAAGGGTCGCGCCATGCTTCTTCGCCAGTTCGGGGAAAATAGGGTTGAAGGCGGCGGCATAGTCCGGTCCCATATTGGGGGAGGCAAGCATGCCGGTCAGCAGGATGGGGATGCCACGTTGCTGAACCTGCGTCAGGATGGCGTCGAGATTTTTGCGCGTTTCGGCGGGGCTGAGGCCGCGCAGCATGTCATTGCCGCCAAGGCCGACAAGAATGAGGTCGGGCTTGCGTGGCATCCCGTCGAGCGTGAAGGCGAGGCGGGCGAGACCCGCGGCACTGGTGTCGCCCGATACGCCGGCGTTGACGACCTGTACCTTGATGCCGTCCTTGTTGAGGGCGTGTTCCAGCATGGGGGCCAGCCCCTTGCCCTGATCCAGATTATAGCCGGCATAGAGGCTGTCGCCGAAAGCCACGACGAGTTTGGTGTCGGCGGTGAGCGCGGCGGGTTGTGCCGCGTGGGTCGCACCCTCCTGCGCATTGGCGGCGGGCGGGGGAGGGGGCGCTTTCTGCCCGGAACAGGCGGTTGCCAGATGGACAATCAGCATCAACGCCCCATATTGCCATTTCCTGCCCGTCACGGAGCCGTCCTTCCTTATGCATCAACCTCTTGCGCCCGACCTTATTGCGATCCGCGCGCATAATGTCACCCTTTCACTGGGCAGCCGGGCGGCGCCGGTAGAGATTCTGAAGGGGATCAACCTCAGCATCGGGCGCGGTGAAAGCGTGGCGATATTGGGGGCGTCGGGATCGGGCAAATCGTCGCTGATGGCGCTACTTACCGGACTGGAGCGGGCGAGCGGCGGAGAAGTGCGCGTCGACGGGATCGATATGGGTGCGCTGGACGAGGATGCGCTGGCCCGGGCGCGGCGCGGGCGCATCGGCATCGTGCTGCAAAGTTTCCATCTGCTGCCGACGATGACGGCGCTGGAAAATGTCGCGGTGCCGCTGGAACTGGCGGGGGAGGCGGATGCCTTTGCGCGGGCGGAGGCGGAACTCATCGCGGTGGGTCTTGGCCATCGGATCAATCATTATCCCGCTCAGCTTTCGGGCGGTGAGCAGCAGCGCGTAGCCATCGCTCGCGCGGTCGCGCCGCGACCCCCCTTATTATTTGCAGATGAGCCGACCGGCAATCTGGATGCGGCGACCGGGGTAGCCATCATGGACCTGCTGTTCGAAAGGCAGCGGGCGGCGGATGCGACATTGGTCATCATCACCCATGATCCCGCGCTGGCCGAACGATGCGGACGAGTGGTCGAGATGCGGGACGGGCATATCGTTTCGGATAGCGCAGCGTGAATGCGCTGGGTTGGGGGGCAAGCTGGCGCATTGCCCGACGCGATCTGCATGCCGGATTTCGCGGATTGCGGCTGTTGTTCCTCTGCCTGTTTCTTGGCGTCGCGACGTTGGCGGCGATCGGCAGCCTTACCGCCGCCATCACGCAGGAATTGTCGGCACGCGGCCGCGTCATCCTGGGCGGGGACATGGAAATCGGCATGACCCAGCGTGAGGCGGGGCTGGGCGACAAGGAAGCGTTTCGTCAGATCGGCACGTTGAGCGAGACGATCCGCATGCGCGCGATGGCGCAGCGGGTAGGGGCGGGGAGCGTTACGGCCCCGGCCGCGGTGCTGACCGAACTCAAGGGTGTGGATGAAGCCTACCCGCTTTACGGTACCCTGACCTTGAAGAACGGGCGCTATCATCCACTGGCAGCCGATCAAATCCTGATCGGGGAAGCGTTGGCCGAGCGACTGGCGGTGAAGCCCGGCGACCGGCTGACCTATGGCCGCGCGCAATATCGGATCGAGGGCATCATTGCGGATGAGCCGGATCGGCTGGGTGAAGGCTTTACGCTGGGCCCGGTGGCGATCGTGTCGATGGAGGGGCTGCGGCGCACGGGGCTGGTTCAACCGGGCAGCCTTTATTCCGCCAAATATCGCATCCGCATGCCTGCGGGGATGGATGCGGCGTCGGTGCGGAAGGATTGGGAAAAGGCGCGCAGCAATGAAGGGTGGACCTTCAAGGATCGCGACCATGCGGCGCCCGGCGCCAATCGCTTTATCGAGCGGATGGGGCAGTTTCTCTCGCTGATCGGCCTTGCCGCGCTGGTGATCGCCGGGATCGGCGTCAGCAATGGGGTGGGCAGCTATCTGGCGACCAAGCGGGGCGGGATCGCGACGCTGAAGGTGCTGGGGGCGACATCGCACGACATCGCACGCATCTATCGCATGCAGGTAGGCGCGGTGGCGGCATTGGGCATCGTGGCGGGACTGATCGTGGGCGCGGCGCTACCGCCATTGGTCGTGACGCTGGCAGGCGACGTGTTGCCGGTCAGCCCGCAATTCCGCCTTCATCCCGTCCCCCTCATTGCGAGTGCGGCCTATGGGCTGCTGATCGCCTTTCTCTTCACCTTCCCGCCGCTGGCGCGGGCCCGGACACAACCGGCTGCGGCGATATTCCGGGGCGCGGTAGATGATCGTCCGGGGCAGTTCGATCGTCGCAGCCTGATCGCGATGGCCGGGGCGGGCGTGTTGCTCGTGGCGCTGGCGCTGCTGAGCGCGCGCGAGCCGCTATTTTCGGCGGCGGTACTGGGGGCGGTGGCAGGCGTATTGCTGCTACTCTGGGGGCTGGGCGTAGCGGTATCGCGACTGGCACGGCATTTACCCCGGCCGCGACGGCCGCTGATGCGGCTGGCGCTCGCCAATCTGCACCGGCCCGGTGCGCAGACGGCGGCGCTGATCGTCGCGCTGGGGCTGGCGCTGACGTTGTTTGTTACGCTGGCTGGCATTCAGACCAGTCTGGAAGGAGAAATTCGCAACGTCGTGCTGAAAAAGGCGCCAGCGCAGATCGTGCTGGATATTCCGGCTGCTCAGAGAGCGCAATTTCAGGCGATCATCGCGCGCGAGGCGCCCGGTGCGGAAACGAATGTCGTGCCGGTGCTGCGCGGGACGATTACCGCCTATGGCAGGCAGCGGGTCGCGGATCTGAGCGAATTACCCGAAGGCGCATGGTTCCTGCGCGGCGAACGCGGCGTCACCTATAGCGATGTGCTGCCCGAAGGGAGCGATCTGGTCGCCGGGCAATGGTGGGCCAAGGATTATAAGGGGCCGCCGCTCGTGTCGCTGGATGCCGAGGCGGCGCGGATCCTGGGCATCGGCGTTGGCGACAGCATGACCGTCAGCGTGCTGGGCCGCGAAATCACCGCGCGCATCGCGTCGCTCCGCAAGGTCAATTGGGACACGATGGGCTTCAACTATGTGCTGGTCTTTTCCCCCAGCACATTGGCAAGCGCGCCCCATAGCCTGTCAGCGACGATCACCATGGACGGACGGCGCGACGAGGCCGTAACTCGCGCTCTGCTGAGCGCCTTCCCGGGGGTGTCGGTAATTGCGGTTGGAGAGGTGATCGAACAGGTCGGCACGATATTGCGACAAATGTCGAGCGCCATATTGGTAGCGGCGTCGGTGGCGATACTGGCGGGCATTGCCGTGCTGGTGGGGGCCATCGCGGCGTCGCGACAGGCGCGCAGCTATGACAGCGTGATATTGAAGACGCTGGGCGCAACGCGGGGACAGATATTGGCAGCACAGGCCATCGAATATGGGCTGGTGGCGGCGTTGCTGGCGCTGGTCGCACTGGCGCTGGGCATGGGCGCAGCCTGGTTCGTCGTCGTGCGGGTGTTCGAATTCAGCTGGGCGCCGGATTGGAGCGTGGTGCTGGCGACGCTGGGCGGCGGCGCGTTGCTGACATTGGGGATCGGCCTTGCCGGGTCGATCCCGCTGATGTCCGTGCGCCCGGCGCGGGCGTTGCGGGCGCTGTAATTATTTGACGGTGAAGCTGTAGCGGCCCTGCGCCTTGCTCTGATCGCTGCCGGTAACGTGCCAGCTGAGGTCATAGCTGCCGCCGGGGAGGGCGCGGGGCAGGGTGGCGATCAAGCTCTTGCCGTCCGGGCCGATGGAGGCGGTGAAGCCCTTGATCGGCATGGGCGGATGATCGGCCATGCCGGGCATCCCGGTCATGACAAGGTCGAAGCCGCTGGCGCCAGCGAGCAGCTTTTCGGAGAAGGTCAGGCTGAGACGGGTGGGTTTGGAGACCGCAGCCTTGGCCGCCGGGGTAGACGAGACGAGTTGCGGCTGCGCCATGGCAACGCCCGGAAGGGTGAGCGCGGTGGCGGCGACGAGGAAACGGATCATAGGGACTTCTCCATCGGATTTGCCCCTGTTACGCAGCCAATCGGTTTCCCCCTCATGCCCGCCCTATTTTTTGATTGGTGATGAGGGGAAGGCGGCGCGGATGCGTATGGCCGGATAAGGATGGAGATGACGATATGACCGATCTCGACCAATATCTGGAGCGCTTGCGCGCCGAGCCGGCCGATCCGCGCCTTGCGGAGATGGACGACATGGTGATGGCCGGGGTGACACGACGGCGCGAGCGATCGGCGGCGCGACGGACATTCCTCTTCGCCGGATTGCTGGCGCTGGGCGTCGGCTGGGCGGGCAGCATGGTGCCGTCCACACCGGCGCAGGCGTCCTCCGCCTTTGCCCCAATGGGCATGTCTGACTATGCGCCGTCGCGATTGCTGGGCCAATGACGGCGGGCCGTTACGCGCTGGTCGCGCTCGTGGCGTTTCTGGCCGCGCTGGCAGCGGTGCTGGTGGCGCGAACATGGCTGGCCCCGACACCCCGCGTTGAGAGTCAGGTCCATGCGTTGCTGCATGAGCAACTGACGCTGGACGCGGATCAGGAACGGCGCATCCATGCGCTGGAGCAGGGCTTTGCCGGACGGCGCGCGGCGATGGAGGCGGAGATGCGGGCCGACAACAAGCGACTGGCAGAGGCGATCGCAGCCGAACATGGCTATGGTCCCCGTGTAGCGCAGGCGGTCGACCGATCCCATCATGTGATGGGCGACCTGCAAAAGGAAACATTGCAGCATGTCTTTGCGATGCGCGCGGTGCTGCGCCCCGATCAGGCCGCGCGGTTCGACGCGGTGATCGTCAAGGCGCTGACCCAGCCGGATCAGTGAGCACTGCCCTAACCGATAAAAGCGATGGCGAACTGGCGGCGATGGCGCTGGCGGGGGCGCAGGCCGCCTATGGCGCGTTGATGGCGCGGCATAGGGACGTGGTGTGGCGGCTGGCCATGCATTCGGTGGGCGATGCCGATGCTGCGCTGGACATCGTACAGGAGACGTTCGTTGCCGCCTTCGCCGCCTTGGGGCGCTATGATGCCGCGCGTCCTTTTCGCGCATGGATTGCGCGGATCGCGCTCAACAAATGTCGGGACTGGGGGCGTAGGCGGGCGGTGCGGCGCTTCTTTACCTTTGCCCAGCCGATAGAAGCGGCGATTGACATGGCCGACGCGGGACCGACGCCGCTGGAGGCGGCAGAGGCCCGGGCCGAATTGGCGCGGGTGCAGGCCGCCATCGCGACCCTGCCCGCAACGCTGCGCGAGGTTCTGTTGTTGCGCACGGTCGAGGAGATGAGTCAGGCGGAGGTTGCCGACCTGTTGGGGATCAGTGGCAAGGCGGTCGAAACCCGGCTCTATCGCGCCCGTTCGCTTTTGTCGGAAAGACTTGAGGGATAAGCGCGAACCGCGCGTATAGACAGGCATGATCCTGCCTGACCTTTCCATCGATCGCCGTACCCTGATGAAGGGGGGCGCTGCGCTTACTCTGAGCCATGTGATGCCCGCATGGGCGATGAGCGGGACGGGCGGGCTGTCTGCCACGCTGTCGGGCGATGACATCAGGTTGAACATCGGAGAGCGGCATTTCGGGACCGGCGGCCGGTCGGCCCATGCGGTGGCAGTGAACGGCACCATTCCCGCGCCACTGATCCGGTTGAGGGAAGGGCAGAATGTCCGCATCGCCGTGACCAACAGCCTGAAGGAAGACACCTCGATCCACTGGCATGGCCTGATCGTACCGTTTCAGATGGACGGGGTGCCGGGGATCAGTTTCCCCGGCATTGGGCCGGGTGAGACATTCACCTATGAATTTCCGGTGCGCCAGTCGGGCACCTATTGGTATCATAGCCATTCGGGGATGCAGGAGGCGGAAGGGCTGTTTGGTCCGATCGTGATTGATCCCGCCGGTCCCGATCCGATCGCTTGCGACCGCGAACATGTGCTGGTCCTTTCGGACTGGAGCCCGATCCATCCGCATGAGCAGATGCGCCGACTGAAGATGATGGGTGGCTATTTCAACCGCCAGCGCCAGACGCTCATGGGGTTGCTGGCAGGGAAGGACCAGTCGCTGGCCGACCGCCTTGCCTGGGGAAAGATGCGTATGGACGCGACCGACATTTCGGATGTGACCGGATCGACATACAGCTTCCTCATCAATGGTCATGGCAATGCGGAGAACTGGACCGGTCTTTTCGCGCCGGGCGAGAAAGTAAGGCTGCGCGTCATCAACGCCTCGTCGATGACCAACTTCAACTTTCGTATTCCCGGCGTCCCACTGACGGTGGTGGCCGCAGACGGCAATTCCGTCCAGCCGATTGAAATCGATGAAGTGCAGATCGCAATTGCAGAGACATATGACTTTATAGTCCAGCCCGGCACGGCAGAGAGTTATGGCGTGATTGCCGAGTCCATCGACCGTTCTGGCCTTGTCCGCGCGACGCTGGCGCAGCGGCCTGGCCTGATTGGCGAAACGCCGAAGTTGCGTGAGCGTCCCATCCTTACCATGCGCGATATGGGCATGGACATGGACGGCATGGACATGGGCGAGGGCGGCGAGATCGACCTCAGCAAGCCTGCAAACAGCTCTATGGGCGGCCATTCGATGTCGATGCGCGACCCCTCTGTCGCGCCGAGCGTGAAGATGGGACCGGGCGTCGCAACGCTTTCGCCGATGCCGGTGGACCGGCTCGCCGACCGTCCTACTGGGCTGGAAAGCGTCGATCATCGCGTTCTGACTTATGCGGATTTGCGCTCACGTGATCCCAATCCGGATACTCGCGTGCCAAGCCGCCAGATCGACGTACACCTCACCGCGGCGATGGAACGCTATATGTGGGCCATGGACGGGGAGGCGATGTCGGAGAACCCTGCACCGATTCCTTTCCGCCTGGGCGAGCGCGTACGTGTAAACCTCATCAACGATACGATGATGCCGCATCCAATTCACATCCACGGCCACTTCTTCGAACTGGTCAGTGGTGAGCCGGGGAGTCGCGCACGCAAGCATACCGTCAACGTGCTGCCGGGTGGCAAAGCCTCGTTCGATCTGACAGCGGATGCTGAGGGAGACTGGGCGTTTCACTGTCATATGCTTCTCCATATGCACGCCGGGATGATGCGTGTCGTCACGGTGCGCCGGGAGGATGAAGCCTGATGGGGCGCCTTCCCACGATCCTCACCTCTCTACTGCTTGCCGGTTCGCCGCTGGCCGCGCAGGCACAGGAGGCCGGTACCTCGTTGCCGCAGGCTAACGGCCATGCCGGTATGGATCATGGTGCCATGGACCATTCACAGATGGACATGTCCGATAAGGACATGAGTGGGCAGGACGTGAAGGATATGGACCACTCCGCCCACGCCATGCTCGCAAGCACCCTTAGCGATGAGCCTGGCGAAGCCCCGCCGCCGCCGGTACCGACAGACTTTCCTGCCGATCGCTTTTTCGGGCCCGGCCGCATGGCGGCCTCGCGTGCGGCGATGTTGAAGGAGATGACATTCAGGACTTTCGCGCTTCAGGTCGACCAATTGGAGTTTCGCGCTGGCAAGCACGGAGATGGCTTTGGCTGGGAAGGGCAGGGGTGGTACGGTGGCGACATAGATCGGGTTGTGCTGGCCAGCGAGGGTGAGGGCACGTTTGGCGAGCGGGCCGAGCGTATCGAACTTAATGCCTACTGGCGCCACGCGCTTGACCCGTGGTTCAACTTCCAACTCGGCATGCGGCAGGATTTCCAACCCGATCCGCGGCGCACTTACGCGCTAGTCGGTGTCGAGGGGCTGGCGCCTTACTGGTTCGAGTTGCAAGGCCAGTTGTTCGTGTCGAACAAGGGGGACGTTCATGCACGCGGCAAGGCGGGTTATACACAGCGCATCACCCAGTCGCTGGTGGTAGAGCCCGAGCTTGAAGTGGATTTTGCCTTTCAGGACGTACCCGCATTGAACGTAGGCGCGGGATTTGAGCGCCTCGAAATGGGCGCTAGGCTTCGTTACGAACGCAACCGATCCCTGGCACCATATGTAGGCGTCAATTGGGAGCGCAGGCTTGGCGGCACGGCCAATCTTGCCCGTGCTGCGGGCGAGGGTGTTTCCGGCGTATCGGCAGTCCTGGGCATCCGCGCAATGTTCTGATTTCCTTTGTTGTGCGTGATCAGAGAAAGAACGAAAACGTCCTTCAATTAGCGGTTGCGCTGGTGTGGCATTCAGGCTGTTCTCGATCGTTTGTTGCGGGGACGGCCGAGGAGTTCTGCGCGAAATGGAGCAACCTCTGGAGGCTGTCACATATCTGGCAACAGGCGAGCTTCCCTCTGGTGTGGAGGAAATTATAGAGATCGACGCCGATCAGCTTTCTGCGGCGACCTCGCGGCGACCTCATGGTCAGATGTTTTATCAAAATAAGGAAGCTTTCACGGGACTGGGCATTGCGAACGCGACCTTTTCCAGCCGTTGACGGATGTCAGCAGGCACATTCACCATGTCCCGATGATAATTGCGTTTGCCGCCATCCCGTTCTTCTACAAGGTCGTCGTGCATCTGGCCCATCAGGCCATTGATGGCACTGAGGAAGCGGGACATTCTGTAGAATTCTTCGCTGGGGCGAAGCGTCTTCATCGTATCGTAAAAGGATACCTGTCTGCTGATGACCTTCCGCATCGCATGAAACATATGGCTGGTGAGAGTGATGGAACCCAGCCAGTTTCGTAACCGGGCGAATTCTCTGGATCGAAAGGCAAACAGACCTGCCGGACTGTCCAGCCGCGTCCGACCGACTTCCAATCGAACGATATTCCAGACGGGCCGCCACAGCATGACCTGCAATAATGCGCCATATCCCATAGTGGCGCGACGCTGTCCGTTGCGGAAACTATCCTGCAAATGTCCCATCAGCGCCACGGTGACGCGGTACAGCAGGGGTGGTTTATGCTGCCTGCTGTACAGGGCAAGGGCAAAGCGCAGATGTTTGTAGAGGGCTCTGATCTGCTTATACTGTGCCCGCTCATCCGCATTCAGGTCGCCCCGGACAAGAAGGCGACGGACCAACCGATGCATGGTGCTGCGATCAGCGCCCTCCTGCCATATCTGCACGCAGAGGCTGAAACAAAGTTCTATATCCTCCTGACTGCATTCTATGGGAATTTGCGCGGGCAGGTGAACGACGGGATCGACCACATCGTCCATGTCGATGGCAAGCAGCATCTTGGCCACGACATCGGTTCCAAACCGGTTCCGACTGGCGAGAATCCAATCGGTCATGCGGATGTCGCCCCGGTTGATAAAGCTGAAAATCGCTCCCTTTGGCGATAGGAGGCAAGGGTGGGCAACAGCATGAACAGGGCTTTCAGGCAAATGCCGGCAACATAGGCAAAGCCGGCTCCGCTTATTCCATAATGGGGGATGAGGGCGAACAGCAAAATGGCATAGCATCCGGCTGCCAGCGCTTCTGCGACGAGGGCGGCGCGTTGACGTGAAACCATATAGAGTAGCGATTCCAGAGGGAAACTGGCCATGGTCACGACAAGGGAGAGGGCCATAAGCTGGAGCAGGCCAAAGGCATCGAGATAGCGTTGTCCAAAAACCAGGGTTATGAGTGGCTGGCCACCGACCACGACGAACAGAAAGGCGGCAAGGCCGACAAGTCCCGATATCATGGCCGTGCGGACGCCCAGTTTCCAGGGGCGTCGACTGACAGGATCGAGCCGCATGATTTCAGGGTAGAAGCTGCGGGCCATGAGGTCGGCAGGCTTGCTTGCCGAGTCAAAGAATGTCGCTGCAACCTTGAACAATCCGGCAGCAGTCGGTCCCAGCAGCCCACCTACTATGAGATTGCTGACCGGCCCCCAGGCAGACCAGACCGAATGGGCGATGTTGGTTGTCCAGACAAAGTCCCAGGCTCCCGGCAGTCGCCGGGCTGGTTCGATCAATCCAAACCGCAGCGCCCCTGCCAAGGATTGGCGCTGCATTTCCCGACCCGTCATGATCCATAAACACAGGTCGCCCGCCAGATCGGCAACATACCATGTGACGACAAATCCCGGGAAACCCAGATTGCCAAAATAGGCCACAAGGCCGCCAGCGGCGCGCAGCAAAGGCGTTACCAGTTGTTGAAGCGCAATCAGGTCAAATCGATCCAGCACGCGCAATATGCCAGTCGGCGTGGCGGCGGTCATGGTCGGTATCAGAGTGCAGTAGGCGAGCGCCAATCTGATATCGGCCCGATCGATACCCAACCATGGAGCCACATGGGGTAGAAGCAGCATGGCGCCCATCATTCCGAGCAGTCCGCTCAACAGGTCCAGGCTGAAAGCGAAGCCGATAATATCCCGGAGCCTGGAGCCATCGCCCTGTTGCCAGGCAGGTGCGCCGTAACGGACGATGAATTGCCAGGTCTGAAATTTTACCAGTGCGCCCGCGCCATTGGCATAGCTGTGAATGAGGACCAGCGTACCGAACAAGGCGGGCGTCATGCCGCGACCCGTGCAGGCCAGGGCGATCAGGCCAAGGAGCGCGCCGCCCAGCTTGCCTGAGCCAAGATAGGAAGCGTTGCGCAATATGCTGCGGAACACGCCATCCGCGAACCAATGTTTCATTCCAGTCGTGGCTATCATACGGGCCATGTTTCGCCGTTCCCGGCCTTGCCAATCATCACCAATCGCTGTTCGATGGCGTTACGGGCCTGGGACAGGACGGTTTCGAGGGGCTGTTGCGCGTCGATCTCTACGATCGGGGCGCCCTGGAAAGTCAGGCGCGGCACGTCGGAAATCTTGCGGGCAAGGGATGAGAAGCGGTGATCAGGCTTGCGGGCTATCGCAACATCGAGCGGAATATTGAGCCGGATGACAAGATCGGGTGCATGCACGACCATGGCCTCGTAACGTTTGCGTTCGCGTCTGGCGAGAAAGCCTACGAAACCGTCATGTGCAGCGTTGGCCAGACCCAGTCCATCCATTGGGCCTGGTACTGCGATTTGCGGAAAGCGGTCCGATATGATCGCGTTCCCATTGCGTCGCAGCGCCATCATACGGGCAAAACGCCGAACCCTGCGCATTGAGAAAAGATAGATGATCGAGGCCGCGACCAATCCCGGTCCCTTCTCGGTCTGTGCCTTCTGCGCCTTGCTGTGAATGGACTTGTCGAGCCGGCGGCCCAGCAGCGGCAACTGCGCGATCTTGCGCCCTATGGCGCCAGACTGTTTCCCCAGATGACAATAGCAGGTTGGTCCCTTGTCCATCAGCCAGAGGCGAAGGGCTTGTGTGACCGTGGATTTGCCTGACCCATCACAGCCGATAACTGCGATCAGGGGGGGAAGGGTGTCATGGGGCATGGGAAGAACCTGACGGCAATGGTCGATATAATAGGTTGCTGCTGAGAGTCTTCTCGGTCAGGCCTTGAGGCCATAACGCTGGAGGATCGCGAGTACCGTCTCGAAGACGTCGGCGTAGGGCCGGGTCGCATCGACATCGATGATCGGCGCGCCGTTGAACTGAAGAGTCGGCACCACGGCCAGCTTCTTTTCCAGCATCTCACGCTTGTGATCCGTCTTCCGCGTGAGGGCGGTGTCCACATCCACATTGAGGCGAATGACCACGGTAGGACGATAGGAGGCCATTTTCATGTAGAGCATGCGTTCTTGGGCGGCGAGTTTCTCCACAAGCCGACTACCCCGACGTGTCCAGGACAGGCCGGGACCATCGAACGCCCCTGCCATTTCCGCTTGTGGATAGCGGTCGGTAATGATCTGAACGCCTCGCTTTCGGAGCGCCAGCACCTTCTGGAAGCGGCGGTGACGCGCGAGAGAGAGGCTGAACATCGCAAGGGCGGTGGCCAGACCTGGCAATTTCCTTGCCTTGCCATCATGCGCTTTCTTCGCCTTGCCGGTGAGATAGCGTTCGGCAATTGTTCCGATGAACGGAAGCTCACCGATTTTCCGCCCCAGATCACCGGTTCAAAGACCAAGATAGATGGATTGTGTAGGGTTACGCTGCTGAAGCAGCGCCACCAGATCCCTGGCAAGGCTGGATTTTCCGGAGCCATCACATCCAACCAGAGCGACACAGGGCGCCAAACCTTCAGCCACCGTATATGGGGTGTAGAAGGTTGGCGAAGGTCCGCCTCCCTGGTTCAGAAACTCGTCAGAAGTGTGGGAGGTATACATAATGATGGCCAGCCAGATCAGGCGCTGACAGCTGTCACTGGTCGGACCGCAAAGCGCGTGTGTTGGGAACAGGTGGCGACCCTAGCGGGTGAAACTGATGCGAAGCTGATGGTGGCGGAAAGATTCCGGAAATATTTCACACCCGCTTGCACGCTATGGCTGCTAATATGGCGCCACCTCATCACCCTGTTTCTCGCGGAGTAGTTTCTTGCCTCGCCTGCTCATTGCGGAAGACGATGCCGACCTTGGCAGGGCGATGAAGCGTTCGCTCGAACTTGACGGCTATGTCGCCGACCATTTTGTTCGTGGGGACGATGTGCTGGCGGCATTAAGTACCAGCCACTATGATGTCCTGCTGCTCGATATTGGCCTGCCGCACATGACGGGTCTTGAAATATTGAGCCATCTGCGCAGCGCTGGCGATGCAACGCCGGTTATCGTCATCACGGCGCTGGATCGTACACGCCACCGGGTCGCCGGACTGGACGCCGGAGCGGATGATTATCTGGTAAAGCCGGTCGAACTGGAAGAACTTGCTGCGCGCGTGCGAGCGCAGTTGCGCCGCAGGGAGCGCCGCCAAGACGACATTATGAGCCTCGACGATGTTACCATCGATTTTACGGGCCATGTCGTGTCCGTGGGCGATGAGCCTGTCTCTCTCACCTCGAAAGAGTTTCGCGTCCTGTCCCTTCTCATGCGGCGGAGACGACGCTTCGTGTCCAAAGCCGATCTGGAAGGCGAACTATATGATCAGGACCAATGGGTCGAATCCAACACGGTAGAGGTCGCTATCTCTGCATTGCGACGCAAGCTCGGGCGGAATTTCATCCGAACGGCCCGCGGTCTTGGCTATATGGTGGGGGGGCGGGAAGGGTGAGGCGTTCCTCTCTCTCGGCCAGACTCTATCGCCGTATCCTGCTGTTGCTCGCGGGTGCTGGCTTTTGCATGGGGGCGATGCTCTACATCGTCGCCAATCGTGAAATCAGCCAGGCTTCCGACGCCCAGCTCGTCAACGCTTCCCGCCTTCTCTACATGCTCATGCAGGATGAACTGCCGGCTCTGCGACCGGGGCAGGGGCTTGCTGAAGGAGATGAAGGACCATTGTCTTCGGACGAGCGCCGGGCATTCCATGCATCCTATGACTGGTGCATGTTCATCGTGGTGTGGGACCAGCATATCATCGCCCAATCCGGCTGGGGCGCCCCAACCAGACACGTGCCCCAGAAGCCCGGCCTGCATGATTTTGAGGCATCGGGCGACCAGTGGCGCAGCTATGGCCTGACAGGGGAAGATCCAAGGCTGCTCATCATTGTGGCTGAGCGCGACGCGACGCGGGAATTTTCCGTCGTGCCGGTAATGCGTAAGCTGGCTCTGCCCTTTTTCGGACTGATCGGTGTTGGCGCCTTGCTCTTATGGCTGACGCTGCGAACCGGGCTTTCGGATGTCGAACGGTTGCGTAAGACGCTTGAAAATCGGTCATTGGCGGATTTGTCGCCCCTTGATCCAAAGGCGTGGGCCAGCGATTTCGGCCCTCTGATCATTGCTTTGAACAGGCTGTTTGAACGATTGGGGCAGGGTTATGAGAAGGAGCAGGCCTTTACCGACGATGTCGCCCACGAATTGAGAACCCCCGTCGCGGCCATCCGCGCTCAGGCGCAGCTGCTGGCTCGCGCGGCGCCCGCCCACCTCCGTGATGAGGCCGATCGTCTGATTGCCATTGTCGACAGGGCCAATGATCTGGTCGATGGCATGTTGATGCTGGCACGCCTCGATGCGACATCGGCTTCGGTCCGGTCCGTCGATGTTCACGAACTGGTGGCCGACGTCGTGGCCGAGGTCATGCTGCGTCTACCCCCCGATATGATCGATTTTCAGGTGACGCCCGGACATGTGGTGCGGTGGCGTTGCGATCCTGCGCTGCTCAAGATCGCTGTGTCCGCCATCACAGATAATGCCGTGCATCATGCCGCTGAAGGGCGTTTAGTGGAAATCGATCTTCAGCGAAGGGACGATCGGCTGGATGTCGTCATCATGGATCGTGGGAAAGGTATAGGAGCGGCCGATCGCTCCCGGCTTCTCAAACGGTTTGAAAGGGGTAATCTGGCCGTTACGGGCAGCGGCCTTGGCCTGTCGATTGCGGTCAAGGCGATCGCTTTGATGGGCGGATCAATCCGGTTGGAGGATCGCACCGATGGCAATGGCCTTCAGGTCCGATTGTCGCTGATGTCGGTCCCCTGAGAATCGGACGCGCGCATAGGCGTTGAATTCATCGATTGGGCACGGGCGCTGGTTGCGCCATTCCTCAAGTGCCTGCTGGTTCAGCGGACTTTAAGCGGAGGCATGGAATGCGCCGCACTCTCTTTCTTCCTCCTTTGGACCTTTCCGCATCATGTCCCTCCATCCTTTCGCAACTGTCGTGCCGACCAGTCTTTCGATGGATACCCGACATGATGGGCTGGTAACGGCAGGCCTGATCGCCGTCCGTGCATCGGGTCCGAGGATCAGGCGTCACATGCTGATCGCCTTGCTCATCAGTGGGATCCTGCTCGGCTTATTGATGCATTTGGCTGGACTTCATTTCGATCCATGGCGGCCGAGCAACCTTCCTTATGTCCTGGCCGGCCTTGTTTGCCTTGCGTTACGGTTCGCGCTGCCGCGAACGGCCTGGAGGCACGCGGGCACAGTCGCGCATTTCAGCGAATATGTGGCCCTGTTTGCGATCATTTCGCTTATGGGAGCCAGTGCCAGCTATCCGATAGCAGCGCTGACTCACGGATATGCCGACGCCACGCTCCACAATGTCGATCGATTGCTGGGATTTGACTGGCTGGCCCTATATCGGCTGGTATGTACGCATCCATGGATGCAGATGGCCGGAACGATCGCCTATCGAAGCATCTATATCACCCCCGCCCTGCTGCTCTGGCGTTGCGCCCGAATGGATGATCAACGGCGGGCATATCGGTTTCTGGCCAGCTTCTGGCTGGCGGCCTGCTTTACGCTTATGGCCTTTGCGTTCATGCCGGCGGTGGGGCCATTTTCCTATCTCTGGCATGGTCCGATCGGATATATGCCTGAAAGTGAAGTCTGGCAGTCGGGTCTTATCCCGGCCCTGAGAGAGCATCAGTTGCAGGTCATCGATCTGGGTCAGTTGCGTGGCATCGTATCGGCACCCAGTTTTCATACGGCCGCTGCAATCCTATATATGGCGATGGCCTGGTCTCTCCGGGGACTGCGTTGGCCGGTGATCATTCTCAATATCGCGATGCTGATTTCGACGCCTGTTGAGGGCACCCATTATCTGATCGATATGATCTTGGGAGGCGTCGTCGCTCTTGCGGCACTGGCGATGATTTATTTCTATACACATGCTGAGCGGCTTCGGCAGCAACTCCAGTGAACGCACCTGCCGTCAAATTATATTGCCACGGACCGGATGGACCCGTGGGGCAATCCGCCATCATGTTGTGCGTGCTACGTCCGCTGCCGGAATTGCCTTATGTCGTTATGTCACCGAAGCGGCGGTTCGGATGGCCGCTGAAAAGCGATTGAGGCACTGACTATCCGCCAGCCGTCCTGCATTAGGGGATTCCAGCAATAACCCAATCCGGCGACGCTGTTCAAAGCCGGACAGGGCAGGCATCGCAACGCCTTTCTGGGCAAAGCATCGGGGCATAACCGTGATGCCCAATCCGGCCCGTACAAAAGCGATTGCGCGATCGTCGTTGATGGTGCGGGCAGCGAAGAAGGGCCGGATACCGCGTTGCGTGAAGAAACGGCTGACATCAGGCAGAGCTTCGCAGTTCCTCCGGACGATCATCTCCGCATCCGCCACTTCGTCAGGTTCGAGAGTTTTGCGATGGGCCAGAGGATGGGTGCCCGGTAAAGCCAGCGCATAGCTTTCCTCGAACAATATTTCTCTGCTTCGATGGTCATCGCCGATGACGCCGATAATGGCGTCGATCCTTCCACGTTCGAGGCGAGGCAGTAATTCGCGCATTCGGCCCTCGACAATTTCCAGCCTTTCCCCTTCAACATGGCAGGCTTCGCGGGTCGCCTGTTCTATCCAGGCAGAGGGTAAGGTGGAAACCACGCCGATCCGCACCGGCTTCCTCTTCTGATCGACCGCCATCGCCTGAAGCGCCTTGGCAAATTCGGCTTCGATACGGCGTGCGTGGACCGCGAATGTCGTCCCGAAACTCGTCAGCTCTACGCGGCGATTGGTGCGGTGAAACAGGATATGACCGACAATGGCCTCCAGTTTGGCGATCCCCACCGACAAGGTCGGCTGGGATACGCGGCATTGTTGCGCGGCGCGGGAGAAGTTTCCCTGGTCCATGACGGCCAGGAAATAATGAACGAGATAGCGCTCAATCATAGATCATATCTATTATGTCATTATGGTGGGGTCAATTTTCCAAAAGCGTTTCGGAATGATAATCTGGGGAAAATTAAGCCGTACAGGAGAGGCCGATGACGCCCGATTTCGATTTTGCCCTCGGCGAAAACGCCGACATGATCCGTGAGAGTGCCGCCCGTTTCTCTGCCGATCGCATCGCCCCGCTTTCTGCCGAAATCGACGAGAAGGACTGGTTCCCGCGCGATCTGTGGCCGGAAATGGGTGCGCTTGGCCTGCATGGTATTACCGTATCCGAGGAAGATGGCGGCCTTGGTCTGGGCTATCTCGAACACGTTGTAGCGCAGGAGGAGGTCGCGCGCGCGTCCGCGTCGATCGGGCTGAGTTACGGGGCGCATTCCAATCTGTGCGTCAACCAGATCCGTCGCTGGGCCTCGCCTGAACAAAAGGCAAAATATCTTCCCAGGCTGATTTCCGGCGAACATATCGGCAGTCTCGCCATGTCCGAAGCGGGCGCAGGGTCGGACGTGGTCAGCATGAAATTGAAAGCCGAGAAGAAGGGCGATCGATACATCCTCAACGGCACGAAATTCTGGATCACCAATGCGGCCTATGCCGACACGCTGGTCGTCTACGCAAAGACCGGCGAAGGATCGAAAGGCATCACCACCTTCCTGATCGAAAAGGGGATGAAGGGTTTTTCGATCGGGCAGAAGATCGCCAAGGTTGGGATGCGCGGTTCCCCGACGGCCGAACTGGTATTCGATGATTGCGAAGTGTCGGAAGAAAATATCATGGGGCCGCTCAACGGCGGCGCCGGTGTGCTGATGAGTGGCCTCGACTATGAGCGGACCGTGTTGGCGGGCATCCAGCTCGGCATCATGCAAGCCTGTCTCGACACGGTCATTCCCTATGTCCGCGAACGCCGACAGTTCGGCAAACCGATCGGCGCTTTTCAGTTGATGCAGGCCAAGGTGGCCGACATGTATGTCGCACTCAACAGTGCGCGCGCCTATGTCTACGCGGTAGCGAAGGCATGCGACGCGGGCCGGACGACCCGCTTCGACGCGGCCGGCGCGATATTGCTGGCCAGCGAGAATGCGATGAAGGTCGCGTTGGAAGCGGTACAGGCATTGGGCGGCGCAGGCTATACGAAGGATTGGCCGGTCGAGCGCTATATGCGTGATGCCAAATTGCTGGACATCGGCGCGGGGACGAATGAAATCCGCCGCATGCTGATCGGCCGGGAGTTGATCGGAGCATGAGCGCCCCCGTTATCGATAGCGGCATTGGTCCTGACAGCGAAGGCTTCCGTGCCAATGCCACGCATAACCGCGCCTTAGTGGAAGAATTGCGGGCGAAGGTAGCCGTTGCTGCATTGGGTGGTTCGTCGACGGCACGCGACAAGCATGTTGCGCGTGGCAAGTTGCTGCCGCGCGATCGTGTAGAGCGGCTGCTCGATCCTGGCTCGCCTTTTCTGGAAATCGGCCAGTTGGCCGCCGGAGGCCTTTATGGTGACGAAGTGCCGGGCGCGGGCATCATAGCGGGCATCGGACGGGTATCGGGGCGACAGGTGATGATCGCCTGTAACGACGCCACGGTGAAGGGCGGCACCTATTTTCCGATGACCGTGAAAAAGCACCTCCGCGCTCAGGAGATCGCGCAGGAAAACCGGCTGCCCTGCATTTATCTGGTCGACAGTGGCGGCGCGAACCTGCCCAATCAGGCGGAGGTCTTCCCCGATCGCGAGCATTTCGGCCGCATCTTCTACAATCAGGCAAATATGTCCGCCCGTGGCATTCCGCAGATCGCTTGCGTCATGGGAAGCTGTACGGCAGGCGGTGCCTATGTCCCCGCCATGTCGGACGAAACGGTCATCGTGCGCAATCAAGGCACGATCTTCCTTGCCGGCCCGCCGCTAGTGCAGGCCGCGACAGGTGAGGTCATCAGTGCGGAGGATTTGGGCGGCGGCGATCTTCACGGCCGCAAGTCCGGCGTCGTCGATCATGTCGCCGAGAATGACGATCATGCGCTGACGATCATGCGCGACATTGTCTCGACGCTACAGCCTGATTTCAAGCCTGACCTGAACCTGCGCGAAGCGCGGACGCCCAAATATGATCCACAGGATATCTATGGCATCGTTCCACAGGATGTCCGGGCGCCCTATGATGTGCGCGAAGTCATTGCGCGGATCGTCGACGCATCTGAATTCCACGAATTCAAACCACTTTACGGCACGACTCTGGTGTGCGGCTTCGCGCATATCTGGGGCATCCCGGTCGCGATTCTGGCGAATAATGGCGTGCTGTTCAGCGAAAGCGCTGTGAAAGGCGCGCATTTCATCGAACTCGCCTGCCAGCGGCGCATTCCGCTGCTTTTCCTCCAGAATATTTCCGGTTTCATGGTGGGCGGAAAATATGAAGCAGAGGGTATCGCAAAAAATGGCGCGAAGCTGGTCACGGCGGTCGCCACGGCCAGCGTACCCAAGATTACGGTACTGATCGGCGGCAGCTTTGGCGCAGGCAATTATGGCATGTGTGGTCGCGCCTATGGCCCGCGTTTCCTGTTCACCTGGCCCAATAGTCGCATCTCGGTGATGGGCGGCGAGCAGGCGGCATCGGTCCTTGCCACCGTGCATCGCGACGCGAAAAACTGGACGCCGGAAGAGGCCGAAGCCTTCAAGACGCCGGTGCGTCAGAAATATGAGGATGAAGGCAATCCCTATTATGCCACCGCGCGACTGTGGGACGATGGCATCATCGATCCCGCGCAGACACGCGATGTGCTGGGCCTGGCTTTTGCCGCCGCGATCAACGCCCCCATTGCCGAGCGTCCGTCGTTCGGCGTGTTCCGGATGTAATGCCCATGATAACCTCCGTTCTCATCGCCAATCGCGGCGAAATCGCTTGTCGGGTTATTCGTACCGCGCGCAGGCTCGGTATCCGCACCATAGCTGTCTATTCGGACGCCGATGCGCAGGCGCTACACGTCCGTTCGGCTGATGAGGCGGTGCATATTGGTCCCTCGCCCGCTCGTGAATCCTATCTGATGGGCGAAAAGATCATCGCCGCGGCAAGGCAGGCCGGCGCGCAAGCCATCCATCCAGGCTATGGCTTCCTGTCCGAGAATGCGGAATTCGCTCAGGCGGTGCAGGATGCCGGGCTGGTCTGGGTCGGCCCGAACCCGGCCTCCATTACGGCGATGGGCCTCAAGGATGCGGCCAAGACGCTGATGCAGGACGCGGGGGTGCCGACGACGCCGGGCTATCTGGGTGACGATCAGCGCCCGGAACGCCTCAAGGCGGAGGCCGACCAGATAGGTTATCCCGTTCTGATCAAGGCGGTCGCGGGCGGCGGCGGCAAGGGCATGCGCAAAGTCGATGCGGAGGCAGACTTTGCCGATGCATTGCTTTCCTGCCAGCGCGAGGGGATGTCCAGTTTCGGCAATGACGTCGTGTTGCTGGAAAAATGGATCACTAATCCACGCCATATCGAGGTGCAGGTCTTTGGCGACAGCCATGGCAATGTCGTCCATCTGTTCGAGCGCGATTGTTCGCTTCAGCGGCGTCACCAGAAGGTGATCGAGGAGGCGCCTGCGCCGGGCATGGACGAGGCAACGCGTGCCGCCGTCTGTCAGGCAGCGGTCAATGCGGCCAAAGCCGTCGACTATGTGGGTGCCGGTACGATCGAGTTCATCGCTGACGGTTCAAATGGGCTGAGGGCCGATCGTATCTGGTTCATGGAAATGAACACCAGACTTCAGGTCGAGCATCCCGTCACCGAGGAAATCACCGGGCAGGATCTGGTGGAATGGCAGTTGTGTGTGGCATCAGGTGAACCGCTCCCGAAAAAGCAGGACGAGTTGACGATCAACGGCTGGGCGATGGAGACGCGGCTTTACGCCGAAGATCCCGCCAAGGGATTCCTGCCATCCATCGGCATGCTCGATACATTTGAACTGGGCGGTGGCATTGCTGGCCTGCGTATCGACACCGGCGTCGAGCAGGGGGCAGCAATCTCGCCCTTTTACGATCCTATGATCGCCAAGGTCATCGCCCATGGGCCTACACGGGATATCGCACGCGAGCGGCTGGCGGAAGCGCTGGATCAAAGCGCCGTGTGGCCTCTCAAGACAAATGCCGGCTTCCTCGTGAAGGCGCTGACCCATCCCGATTTCGCGGCCGCGAGGCTCGATACCGGCCTTGTCGCACGCGAGGGTGACAGGCTGATGCCGCCGACTCGCCCGAGCGATAAGGCACTGGCAAGTGCCGCTGCCGCCCTAGGCAAGGGTGGAGGTCTTGCCGGCTTCCGACTGAACGCGTCTGTCAGACAGGAAGGAAGCTTTCTTCTCGATGGAGAAGCTTTGACGATCGCCTATGATCCGCGTTTGGGGGACGGCCTGCCGCAGGACGATATTCTCGTAGCCGAAGGTGGTCAGGTCTGGCGGCTGCGGCCCTTTCGCGCTGACGGCGGTGGCGGAGCAGATGCTTCGGACGGGGCGGTTTTCTCACCCATGCCTGGTCGGGTCATTTCCGTCGCAGTGACGGCAGGGGAAGCCGTAGCTAAGGGGCAGAAGCTGATGACGCTCGAAGCCATGAAGATGGAGCATAGCCTGGTTGCACCGTTCGACGGCATTATCGCAGAGCTTAATGCCGTCGAGGGTAGTCAGGTGAACGAAGGCGCGCTGCTGGTGAAGATCGAGAAAGCTGGCGAGTAGTCTCCGCCGCATTCTTAGCGATCAGCGTTGAAAAAACGGCAATTATGGCGTCGGCGATATTCAGCCTCGCGGAGCGCAAATGGAGGATGGTGTGGCAGGCAAATTTTTCGATCAGTGGCAAATCGGCGAAACGCTGAACCATGAAATCCGTCGGACGGTGACGGAGACCGACAATCTCCTCTTCTCGACGATGACGCACAATCCCCAGCCGCTCCACATCGATCTGGAAGCGGCAAAGGCGTCCGAGTTCGGACAGATCCTCGTGAACGGTACGTTCACCTTCGCCCTGATGATCGGTCTGTCGGTCGGTGATACGACCTTGGGCACACTGATCGCCAATCTGGGATATGACAAGCTGGTCATGCCGAAGCCGGTGTTCATTGGCGACACGCTACGGGCAGAAACCGAGGTTACGGAGCTGAAAGCCAGCAAATCCCGCCCTGACGCAGGGATCGTCACCTTTACCCACCGCCTCATCAATCAGCGTGGGGAGATCGTCTGTCAATGTCTGCGCATGGCACTTATCAGGGGTAGCGAAGCATGAAACTACGTTCCTTGCTTTTCGTACCGGCGGACCGCCCCGAACGTTTCGTCAAGGCGACGGCGAGCGGCGCCGATGCGATCATCCTCGATCTTGAGGACTCGGTGTCGTTGGCGCGAAAGGACGCCGCACGCGCCGCCGTCATCGACTGGTTGGCTGGTGAACGGGCGGTCACGACGTTCGTCCGTGTCAATCCGCTGGATAGCGAGCATATCGACGCTGATCTGTCCATTTTTTCCAGTGCCCGTCCGGACGGCATCGTCCTCCCTAAAGCGGAAGGTGCAAGCAGCATTGGCCGGTTGCTGGAAAAGTTGGGTGGCGCCGCGATCCCGATCTTGCCCATAGCAACGGAAACGCCGGCAGCGATCTTCGAAATGGCCAGCTATCGCATGGTCTCCAGTCAACTGGCAGGCGTCACATGGGGCGCCGAGGATCTCCCCGCTGCGATCGGCGCTGTCACGAGCCGCAATGCCGACGGCAGTTACACGCCCCCCTATGAGATGGTTCGTGCCTTGACCCTGTTTTCGGCCCACGCCGCCCATGTAGCGGCGATCGAAACCGTCTATCCAGGAATCAAGGATGAAGCCGGTCTTGCCGCTTATGCTGCGCGAGGCGCCCGGGATGGCTTCACCGGCATGATGGCGCTACATCCTGCACAGGTACCGATCATTAATGCGGCGTTCACGCCCGGCGAAGAGACGGTTGCCCATGCCCTCGCCATCATAGCCGCTTTTGCAGCAGCACCGGATGCTGGCGTACTGATGCTCAACGGCAAGATGATCGACGCGCCGCACCTGCTACAGGCGCACAAGATTCTGGAACGGGCGGGGTATTCGCCCGTTGCACCATCGCGCGCCTGATGCGCAATCTTGGTTTGAAGGGAGGATCTGTGGCAAGCCTGTGCGAACCACGGCCAACAACATTCCGCCCGCTGAAGCCGAAGAGAAATATTATGCCATGCGGGACGTCGTCTCCAATGGCTGCATAACTTAAACCAAACAGCCTTCGGCAACCCGTTGCGGTTCAACTCGTTGATTATATAGGGGTGAATTGGGGAAGGCGTCTGGGCGATACGGCGCGTTATGCACGGGCAAAGAGCGAGCGACCAGTCTGGTGATGGACATGTATTTCTGGTTTTGAGCGTTCGTCAGACCGGCGTCAGGTGGCGATGATAGGATGCGCCCAAATAGGAACGGAATCTTATCGTGCGGCTCTTGATCGTGGAGGATAATGAAAGGCTCGCCCGGCTGACGCGGGAGGGGCTGGAGCGGCGCGGGCTGGTCTGTGACGAGGCGCATAGTCTGGACGCGGCCGATGCGGCGCTGGACTGCGTGATTTATGACGCGATCATCCTCGATTTGGGCCTGCCCGATGGCGATGGGCTTCATTGGCTCAAGCAGCGACGGCGCGATGGCATGATGGTACCGGCGCTGATGCTGACGGCGCGCGGTGCGCTGGAGGACCGCATCGATGGACTGGATGCGGGCGCGGACGATTATGTCGTGAAACCTGCCGAGACAGATGAGATCGCCGCGCGCATCCGGGCGCTGTTGCGTCGGCCGGGCGTCAGGGCGCTGCCGTTGCTGGAGGTGGGGCCGCTGAGGTTCGATTGCGCCGCCCGACGCGCAAGCGTGGATGGCGTGACGCTGGACCTGTCCCGACGGGAAAGCGACCTGCTGGAACTGTTGATGCGAGAGGCGGGGGCGGTGGTGCGGCGCGACCGGATCGAAACCAGCCTCTATAATTTCGAGGCGGAAATATCGCCCAATGCGGTAGAGGCAGTCGTGTCGCGATTGCGGCGGCGGCTGGACGAGGGCGCGGCGCGCAACATGCTGCATACCATCAGGGGACTGGGCTATATGTTGGAGGACCGGGGACAGTGAGCGGGCGGGTTTCGGTCGGCCAACGACTTTCCCTAGGCCTGTCGCTGATCGGACTGTTCGGTGTCATCGCCCTCATCGCCATGGTTTCCCTGCAATATGGGTTCACGGCCGATGAACTGCTTCATTTTTCCACGCTGGCTTATACGCGCAACGAACTGATCGGGCATGTCGGCCTGCCCATATTGGTGTTGCTGGTGCCGACGGTGCTGGCGGCGCGCTGGGTGATCCTGCGCGCCTTTCGACCGCTGGAGGCGGCGGCCCATGCGATCGAGGCGGCGCCAACCGAGCGGGGCGTGCGGATCGACGATCGCGATATGCCCGCCGAAGCCATGCCGTTCGTGGCAGCCATCAATCGCCTGCTGGACCGGCTGGATTCGGTTGCGCGCGAACAGGAGGCCTTTGCCGCCGACGTCGCGCATGAATTGCGCACGCCCTTGTCCATCCTGTCGCTGGAACTCGACCGGCTGGAGGGGAGGGACGCGATTGCGCTGAAGGAAGAAGTGACGGCGATGCGCCGCCTGATCGACCAGTTGTTGTTGATGGCGCAGGTCAATGTCGAGGCGGCGGCGCCGCTGCCTGCAAAAAGCATCGATCTGGCGACACTAGCCGAGGATTTAGTTGCGCGGCTGGCGCCGGGCATCATTGCGGGCGGGCGCGATATCGCCGTGGAGGTGGAGGATGGGCATGTCGCGGTGGCCGGCCATCGCGAGGCGATCATGGCGGCGTTGCGCAATCTGGTTGAAAATGCGGTGCGTGCGACGCCGGCTGGCGGCACGGTGACGGTTGTCGCCGGGCCGGGGACGCGGTTGCGGGTGCGGGATGAGGGGCCGGGGCTGGCGCAGGATGACCTGATGCGCCTGATGCAACGGCATGAGCGCGATGCCTTTGCTTCTACCGATGGCGCTGGATTGGGGTTGGCGATTGCACACAGGATTATGGTGGCGCATCGCGGCCAGATTCTTGCCCAGCAGGAAGCTCGCGAACTGATCCTGTCCTTTCAGCAATAAGAGGAATCGTCAGGTTTTCGTCAGGCGGCCGCTCTAGCGTCGCATTCCATGAACAAAAACAGGGTAAGGGGCGTGGTCGCGGGTTCGGCCATCGCAATTTTGGCAATTCTCGGCTGGAGCCTTTCGGGTGGCAGGCACGGCGAACAGGCGAAGCCTGAAGCGCGGGCCGCTGCACCGGCGGCCGACGGTGTGTTGGCGGTAGCGCAGGACAAGGCAGCGAAGCTGGGTATTCGCACGGTGCAAGCCGTGGCGGCGAATGAAGCGCCGGTTGCGGAACTGCCCGCGACCATGGCGCCGCCGCCCAATGCGCGTGTAGCGGTGGCGGCGACGCTGCCGGGCGTGGTGCTGCGTACGATGGTGGTCGAAGGCGACATGGTGCGGCAGGGGCAGGCGCTGGCTGTTGTACAAAGCCGCGACGTGCTGACGCTGGGCGCCGATCTGGCTCGCGCGGATGCGCGACTGGGCTATGCCCGGTCGCACGCATCGCGACTGGATCAATTAAGCCGGGAGGGCGTGATCGCCGGCGCCCGCGCTGACGAGGCGCGGGCCGCCGCGGCGGAAGCAAGCGCGGATGTCGGGGAGAAGGCACGCATTTTGCGCATGGTCGGCGGCAAGGGCGGACAGGGCAGCTATACTCTGGCCGCGCCGATCGCGGGCCGCGTGACCCGCGCGGATATTCAGGCTGGCAATCCCCTCGACGGCAGCAGCGCTCCCTATGTGATCGACGCGGTTGGCCGCTACGAAGTGACGGCGCAATTGCCGCAGGCGCTGATCGGCACGGTAAAGCCGGGCATGAAAATTCAGTGGGGCGAGGCGACCGGCACGGTGACGTCGGTTGGTACGACGATCGATCCCGCGACCCGATCGGCGACTTTGCGAGCGACCCTGCCGGGTGGCGATGGCCTGATCGCCGGACGGTCGGGGACGGTGACGCTGTTCGGATCGGCGCCTGAAGGTGCGGTGTCGGTGCCGTCCGATGCCGTGGTTGATGTCGATGGCGCAACCATCATGTTCGTGCCGACCAAAGGCGGTTATGCGCGCCGTGCGGTGACGGCCGGTGCTACCGTTGGCGACCATGTGCTGATCCTGCGCGGCATCAAGCCGGGCGAGCCGGTCGTGGTGGCGGGTACGAGCGCACTCAAAGCGCTGCTGCTGGCGCAGCAATAGGGCGGATCGACGATGCTCTTATCTCTCGTCGCGCGCGCGCTTTCCTATCGTGTGCTGGTTCTGGTCCTGTCTCTGCTGGTCGCGGGCCTAGGCGTTATGGCGTTTCTGCGCCTGCCGGTCGACGCCTATCCCGATATTGCCCAGACTCAGGTCAAGCTGATCCTCAAGGCGCCGGGCATGACGCCCGAAGAAGTGGAAACCCGCGTCATTGCGCCTATTGAAATGGAGATGCTGGGCATCCCCAGGCAGGCGGTGCTGCGGTCGATCGCCAAATATGCAATTGCCGATATCACCATCGATTTTGCCGAAGGCACCGACATTTACTGGGCGCGGCAACAGGTGTCGGAGCGCTTGTCCGGCGTGCTGGGCGATATGCCACCATCGGTCAGCGGCGGGTTGGCGCCCATATCCACGCCCTTGTCCGACATTTATATGTTCACGATCGAGGGGCCGCTCAGCCTTCAGCAGAAGCGCGAGTTGCTCGACTGGACGATCCGCCCGCAATTGCGCACGGTGCCGGGCGTGGCGGACGTCAATGCGCTGGGTGGCTATGTCCGCACGTTCGAGGTCCGTCCCGACCCGGTGGCACTTGCGAGCGCGCGGCTTTCCATCGACGATATTCGGAGCGCCATCGAAAGCGGCAATCGCAACGACGGTGCCGGGCGACTGGTCAGCGGCGAGGAATCTCTGATCGTGCGATCCATTGGCGCGATACAGTCAACGGGTGATCTGTCTTCGCTGATCATCGCCAATCGCGACGGGCGCATCGTGCGGCTGGGCGATGTGGCGAGCGTCGTCAGTGGCAGCATGACCCGCTATGGCGCAGTCAGTCAGAATGGACAGGAAGAAACCGTACAGGGGCTGGTGATCGCGCTACGCGGCATGGATGCGCGACTGGTCGTCGCCGGCATAAAGGAGCGCCTAGCAGAGATCGAGCGAGGCCTGCCCAAGGGTACGCGGATCGCCGCCTTCTATGACCGGTCGGACCTGATTGGACGGGCGGTCGGTACGGTGCAGAAGGCGCTGATGGAAGCGACCATATTGGTCATTATCCTGCTGATCATCTTTCTGGGCGACTGGCGCGCCGCCGCGATCGTGGCCGTGACTTTGCCGATGGCCGCGCTGCTCACATTCCTGTTCATGTCGATGGCGGGACTATCGGCGAACCTCATGAGTCTGGGCGGGTTGGCTATCGCTATCGGCATGCTGGTCGACGGCGCTGTCGTGGTGGTCGAAAATATCGTCGAGCGGCTGAACCATGCGAAGGAAGACGGGCCGCCGCGATTGAATCAGATATTCCGGGCGACCGCCGACGTGGCGGTGCCAGTGTCGGCCGGTATCCTGATCATCGCGCTGGTGTTCATGCCCTTGCTCTCGCTTCAGGGACTGGAGGGGAAGCTGTTCGCGCCGGTCGCGCTGACCATCGTCTTCGCGCTGGCGGGTTCGTTGCTGCTGGCATTGACGGTGGTGCCGGTGCTGTCCTCCTTTGGCCTGAAAGGGGGGCATCATCACGAACCCTGGATCATGCGATGGATGACGCCGCGTTACCGTGCGCTGTTGGGCGGCGCCTTTGCGCGCAAGCCGATCGTCTATGGCCTGTCGGGCATCGGCTTGCTGCTGGCGGTGCTGGCCTATGGTGTGGTCGGCAAGACATTCATGCCAACGATGGATGAAGGATCGGTGATCGTTCAGCTCACCAAATTGCCGTCCATCAACCTCGATCAGTCAGTCGCGGGGGATATGGCGGTGCAACGCGCACTGATGCAGGTGCCCGAAGTCAAGCAAGTGATCGCCCGTGTCGGTTCCGACGAGATCGGCCTTGATCCCATGGGACCGAATGAGACGGACAGTTTCGTCGTGCTGAAACCGGAGAAAGAGTGGCGCGGCGACAAGGATTTCGTTGTGGGCGAAATGCGCAAGGCGGTGGAAGGATTGCCGGGTATCGCGCCCAGCTTCACTCAGCCCATCGAGATGCGCGTTTCAGAAATGCTGACAGGCGCGCGGGGTGATCTGGCCGTCAAGATATTTGGACCGGATACCGCCACGCTCGCGCGCCTTGCCGGTGCGATACAGCAGAGCCTGCGCGATACGCCCGGTTCTGCCGAAGTGCTGACCGTTGCCAATGACACTGTCGATTATCTCCAGCTCGACATCGATCGGGCAGCGGCCGGGCGGTTCGGTATGCCGATCGATCAGATGCAGGACATGCTGCGCGCGCAGGTGGAGGGCATGGATGCAGGCATCGTCGCCGAAGGGCAGAAGCGCGTGCCGATCGTCATTCGCGGCGCCGATGATGTGCGTCAGGACCCCACCCGCTTCGCTAGCCTGCAATTGCTGACGCCTGCCGGCGTGGTGGCGCGGGTCAGTGACATGGCGACAGTGCATCGGACCAGTGGGCCGGTGAAGCTGGAGCATGAAAATGGGTCGCGTTTCGCGCTCGTCCAGTCCTTCGTGTCCGGGCGCGATCTGGTCGGCTATGTGGAGGAAGCCAAGGCGAAGGTGGCGCGTGATGTGACGTTGCCGCCGGGGTACCGCATTGTGTGGGGCGGACAGTTCGAAAATCAGCAGAGGGCGTCGGCCCGGCTGATGCTGGTGGTGCCGGTTGCCCTGCTGTTGATCTTCCTCGTCCTGCTCGCGACCCTACGGTCGCTGCGGGCGGCTGGGCTGATTCTCGCCAATATTCCTTTTGCGCTGGTAGGGGGTGTCGTCGCTCTCTGGATCACCGGCGAATATCTGTCGGTACCGGCATCGGTGGGGTTCATTGCGTTGCTGGGTATTGCGGTGCTGAACGGCCTCGTCCTCGTCGCCTATTTCCGCCAATTGCGGGAAGAAGGGCGCAGCATGACGGAGACGGTGCGATTAGGGGCGGAGCGGCGTCTTCGGCCCGTGTTGATGACCGCCAGCATTACCGCCTTTGGCCTCGTGCCCTTATTGTTCGCCACGGGACCGGGTTCGGAAATCCAGCGACCGCTGGCGATCGTGGTGATCGGGGGACTTATCACTTCGACCCTGCTGACTCTCATCCTTCTGCCCATCTTGTTCGAGCGGTTTGGGGAGTCTGCAAGGGAGCGGGATGAAGCCGTGGGGGAGATGGCCCATGGCTGAATTGCTGCTGACCTTTCATTGCGCTCTGGCCGATGCCGATCTTGTGGCCGAGGTGATCCGCAGCCACTCCAAAGCGGCGTTGCATCGCCGGGCCGAATCGGTGCTGGGCCGGGATTTTGACGATGCCGATACCACGGAGCGGGTGAGTGGCATTCTACGCCGGCAGGCGCTGGAACTGATCATAGAGGAAGAGATGGTCGATCCCATCGTGGCGGCGGTCGCCGCCGCGCGGCGTGCCTTGCCAGTGCGCTGGCATGCCGTGCCGGTTTTTCGTCGGGGGAGGATCGCATGAAGATGCGTCTTTGTTTGTTGGCCGGAGCGGCGCTGATGGCGTGGCCGGTGATGGCCAATGCCGAACCCTATGGCCTGCCACCGGAGGCGCAGGTTGTGGCTGCGCTCGACCATCATCCCAATGTGGAGGCTGCGCGTGCGCGTATCGGAGCAGCGGGCGCTTCGGCCGCCATGCTGAAGGCCAGTACGCATGAGGTGATGCTAAGCGGCAGCTATATGAGCCGCGATGTGACGGGGGAGCGCCGCTATAATGAATTTGATGCGACGGTCAGCCGCGGGTTCCGATTGCCAGGCAAGGCTGCGCTCGATCGGGAATCGGGACGGCTGGGCGTGGAAGTCGCCCAGAATCGTATGGAGGATGTGCGCCACGAAACCGCGCTGTCCCTGTCGGACCTCTGGTTCGACTGGTTGGGGAGCAGCGCCCTCTATCACAGTGACCTTGCCAATGTGGCGTTACTCGACAAGGCGTTAAAGGCGGTGGAACGACGCGCCGCCTTGCGTGATGCAGCCTTGCTTGACGTCGATCAGGCGCGCGCTGCGCTGGATCAGGCACGGGGCGCGGCGGCCGGGACATTGGCGCAGCGTGATCAGGCGCGTGCATTGTTGAGCGCGAATTTCCCGGATCTTCCTTTGCCTGATGAGGCGCCGGAACTGGGTGACCCGGAACTTCCGCCTGAAGGGGTTATGCGCCTTTACGATCTGGTGATCGAACGCTCGCATGAGATTCGCGCCGCTGACAAGGAGGCACAGCGCCTTGATACGCTGGCGCACCGGGCCAAGGCGGATCGCATCGCGGACCCTCAGATTGGCGTACGCGCCTTTCGTGAGCGCGATGGACTGGAACGCGGTGCGGGTCTTGTGCTGTCGATGCCACTAGGGGGCAGCTATCGTAAGGCGCAGGCGGACATGGCGACGGCGGATGCCGGCGCCGCGCGGCTTGACCTGATGCAGGCGCGCCGTGCGGTCGAGGCGATGGCCCGATCCGATATGGTCAATGTCACCAATCGCATGGCCGCTTGGGACAGGCTGCGTGCGGCGATGACCAGCGCTACGGCGGCGGCGGATCGAACGGCGCGGGGCTATGATCTGGGTGTTATCGACCTGACCGACCTTCTGCTGGCCCGGCGCCAGATGCAGGAAGCTGTACGCAGTGAAATTGAAGCGCGAAGCGCGGCCATTGCGGCCATCGTAAAGGTGCGGATCGATTCCCACAGCATATGGCAGGGCGTGGATGAGGAATAGCGGGGGGACGCTCTCCTTCCTGTGAATGGGCCAGCCAGGTACGCTCCAACGGGTCTCAGAAGCGACGAAACGGGCAGCATGTCATTTTTTTGAAATTAGTCGTTGACCGAATCGTTGGGTGTATCTAGAGGGCTTTTCACCGGACGGGGCGGCGCTGCTGAGGCGCTGAATTGACCGGTCGCCAACATCGACGGACAGCAGTCCCCCGGAACGCAAGGAACGGGGTGGATGGTTGTCCGCCATTGATTGTCTGGTCGGTTCTTTGACATTGTTGATTGATGAAGGGACATGTGGGCGGCGGCTCCGGTCTGCCAGGGCTTTCAGGCCTGGTGTGATCGGTTAAATTAAGCCGTTCCTTATTGGGGTTTGTCGGGTTTACT
>JAJZQN010000021.1 GCA_021847605.1 Pseudomonadota bacterium
CCGTTCCCGGCACCTTCTGATACTCTCTGGGAGAGTATTTTGGTGACCCCTACGGGAATCGAACCCGTGTTTCAGCCGTGAAAGGGCCGCGTCCTAACCGCTAGACGAAGGGGCCGTTCGTTGTCGCTACCGTGGCAGCGCTGCGAAGCGAGGCGGGCATTAGGAGGAGACGGCGCAGCGGTCAACCCCCTTACGAAAGGAAATTACAACATTCTTCAATCGAGCCAGGCCGCATCCTCCAGATGCAGCTCCGCCGTAGGCCGGCCGCCCCAGTCATCGACCTTTGCCTTGCCCGCCACCCATAGCCGCCGGTCGCGCGGTGCGCCCAGCAACGCATGGCCCAACGGCGAATCGGCCTTACGAAAAGCAATCGACTTGATCGAGCGACCATCAGCCCCGGCGAGAATGGCGCGCAAATGGCCATTACCCACGACATCGGCCTTTACCACGCGCATCGGCCCAGCCGCGATCAGCGGCGCGGGCCAGCCCATGCCATAGGGGCCGCCCTGATCGATGGCGGCAATGAAATCGGGGTTCACGCCGGACGGCGCCAACACCGCGTCGATCAGCAACGCCCGGTCGTCGCGCGAACGCGCCACCGCAGCCGCCAGCCGATCGTCCAGAAACTCCGCCAGCGCATCCACCCGGTCGGCCATGACCGTCAGGCCCGCCGCCATGGCATGACCGCCGCCTGCGACCAGCAGGCCGCTATCCTTGGCCGCCAATATGGCAGCGCCCAGATCGACACCGGAGATCGAGCGGCCCGACCCCTTGCCAACGCCATCCTCGTCCAGCGCGATGACGATGGCGGGGCGCCCCGCCTTTTCCTTCAGGCGTCCGGCAACGATGCCGATGACACCGGGGTGCCAGCCCTGCCCGGCGATCACGGCCACGGCGCGATTGTCCTGCGCGGCGAGCAGCGCTTCGGCCTGCTCCTGCACCGTCGCCTCGATCGCGCGGCGTTCCTCATTATACTGGTCAAGCTGGGCGGCGATGCGCGCAGCCTCTGCCGGATCTTCGGTGGTGAGCAGACGGACGCCCAGATCCGCCTGCCCCACGCGGCCGCCCGCATTGATGCGCGGCCCGAGCGCGAAACCCAGATCATGGCAGAGCGGTGCGCGCGTCAGGCGGCTGGCATCGACAAGGGCCGCCAACCCGACATTGCGCCGCTTGCCCATCACCTTCAGCCCCTGTGCGACGAAGGCGCGATTCAGCCCCTTGAGCTGGGCGACGTCCGCCACGGTGCCGAGCGCCACGATGTCGAGCAATTCCATCAGGGCAGGTTCGGCGCGATGAGCGAACCAGCCACGCCCGCGCAACACGCGGACCAGCGCCGCCCCCAGCAGGAAGGCGACACCGACCGCCGCCAGATGCCCATGGGTCGCCGCCTCTTCATGTTCGTCGAGCCGGTTGGGATTGACCAGCGCGAAAGCCTCGGGAAGGGCGGTGGCGCATTTATGATGGTCGACGACCACGACATCGACCCCGACCTGCTTCGCCATGGCGAGTGCATCGAACGCCTGCGCCCCGCAATCCACGGTGACGATCAGGCTGGCCCCTTCCCCGGCCAGCCGCACCAGCGCTTCGCCCGACGGGCCATAGCCCTCCATCAGGCGGTCGGGGATATAGGGTTTGGCGTTCAGGCCGAGATCGCGCAGCAGGCGGATCAGCAGCGCCGCGCTGGTGGCGCCGTCGACGTCATAATCGCCGAAGATGCGGACATCCTCCCCCGCCTGCACCGCATCAGCCAGCCGCGCGGCCGCCGTGTCCATGTCCCGGAACAGGCTGGGATCGGGCATGAATTGCCGGATGGTGGGGTTGCGATGGGCCTCCAGCGCGTCGCGCGGGCAGCCGCGCGCCAGCAATAATTGCGTCACCAGATCGTCGGGCAAATAGGATGGATCACGGGCATCGGCTTCATTCCCCCGCCAGCGCCAGGGTTGACCAAGGATGGACCGCGAGACATTGAGAGCAAAATTCATGGACCGGCTCTATTACGGGACGGACGCCGATGGAAGCACGGCAATTCATGACAGGACCGGAACCAGCGCAAAGGCTTGAGCGTATTGCCTCTTTGCCGGGCATGGTGAATGGTCGGCACGAAAGGGGCTATGCGATTTCCATGAAGAAACGGCAGGCGTATCATGTCCGCCACATGCTGGGCCTGTTTCTGATGTCGGCGTCGCCTTTGCCGCTGATGGCCCAGACACAGGCTCCATCCGCATCCCAGAGCGAAGCGGAAGAGCCGATCCTGCCGGACGACCAGTTCGAAGCGCGCATGCCCAAGATCGAGGGGAATGATCCTAACGCCCCCCTCCCCTCCATCGATAGCTGGATCGACCAGCAGATGCCGGATCAGCCGACGCTGCCGAGCGAATTGCCCCCTGCGGTCGATCCGGCCGAGGAACAGGAATTAAGCCAGCCGCTGCCCGCGCTGGATAGCGTGACCGTACCTGCCAATGTTGCGGAAGAAGCCGATCCCAACGCCAAGATGCCCGACGTGCGCTATGCCACGACGATCGACGGATTCGGCAAGACCGGGCTGGAGGATGAGTTCCGCGCCGCATCCGCCCTGATCGATGGCGATGGCAAGGCTGAAACCGCCGCCATGGTGCAGGCCCGGGCGCAGGAGGATGAAAAGCTCGCCACCCGGCTGCTCTATTCCGAAGGCTATTATGATGCGACCGCGCTCGCCAGCCTGGATCAGGCGGGTGACGGGACGCTGAAGGCCGTGATTTCGGTGACGCCGGGCAAGCGGTACAAGATCGGCAATATCGTCATCAATGCCGGGCCGACCGTGCCGCCCGACCTGATCCGCGACAGCCTGCCGCTCAAGACCGGCGACTATATCGTCGCTGCGACCGTGGAGGGAGCCGAGGCAAATGTCGCGTTGAAGCTGCCCGAAAATGGCTATGCCTTTGCCAAGGTGGGCGAACGCGACATATTGCTCGATTCGGCGACCATCACGGGCGACTATACCCTGCCCGTCGAAACCGGGCCGCGCGGCACATTCCGCAAGATCACCACCACCGGCGAGAAACAGGCGTTCGGCGCCGACCATATGGAAGTCATCCGCCGCTACAAGCCCGGCCAGATTTATGACAGCCGCAAGGTGGACGACCTGCGCAAGGCCTTGGTCGCGACCGGGCTGTTTTCCAGCGTCGCGGTCGATCCGGTGCGGACGAACGAGATGGCGCCGGACGGCACCGAATATGTCGACCTGAATGTCGAGCAGGAGGCAGGACCACCCCGCACGCTGGCGGGCGAAGGCGGCTATGGCACGGGTCAGGGCTTCCGCGCGGAGGGGACATGGACCCATCGCAACCTGTTCCCAGCCGAAGGGGCGCTGATCCTGGGCGCGATCGCGGGAACGCAGGAACAGGGGGCATCTGCCACGTTCCGCCGGTCCAATGCAGGCAAGCGCGACAAGACGTTCCAGACCGGCATTTCGCTCAATCACCAGAATTACGACGCCTATGAAGCCTATACCGCAGGCCTCAATGTCGGCTGGTCGCGCCAGTCCACGCCGATTTTCCAGAAGCGCTGGACATACAGCTATGGCGCGGAAATCCTGCTGACCAACGAACAGGTGGTTGTCGACCCGGCGACTGCGGACAAGACGCGGCGCACCTATTTCATCGGTGGCCTGCCGGTGCAGATCGGCTATGACCGATCGAACGACCTGCTCAATCCGACCAAGGGATTCCGCGCCAATCTGCGCGCCGAACCGGAAGGATCGTTGCAGGGCAATTTCTCTCCCTATCTGCGCGCGACATTTGACCTCAGCGGCTATTATCCGGTGTCGGACAGTCTGGTCATCGCGGCACGTACGCGGGTCGGCACGATCAGCGGGGTCGATCGCGACGATGTGGCGCCGTCGCGGCGCATCTATGCGGGCGGCGGCGGATCGGTGCGCGGTTTCGGCTATCAGGAACTGGGGCCAAAGGACGCGAACGCCGATCCCATCGGCGGCAAGTCAGTCAATGAATTCGCGGTCGAGGGCCGCTATCGCTTTGGCGACTATGGCGTGGTCGCCTTTGTCGATGCGGGCCAAGTTTATGAGAGTTCCATGCCGCAATTTTCCGACATGCGTTACGGCGTGGGCCTTGGCGGACGCTTCTACACCAATTTCGGTCCGTTCCGTGCGGACATCGCCATGCCGATCAACCGGCAACCCGGTGAATCCAAATTCGCCATCTATATCGGCATCGGGCAGGCATTCTGATGGCGCAGGACGACACCCCCTCCACCGCGCTTGAAGCGACCGACACCGTGATCGTGCGCGAAGGCCGCCCGCTGTGGCAGAAGATCGCGATGGGCGCGGTCGGACTGGTCGTGGCGCTGATATTGCTGGTCGGCGCCCTGCTGCTGGGCCTCAACACTCAAGCGGGCAAGAAATTCCTGATCGCGCAGATCGCCGCATTCCAGATGGAATCCGGCATGAAGATCGAGGTCGGGCGGATTGACGGGTCGATCTATAGCGACATGACGATCCATGACCTTGTGCTGCGCGACCCCAAGGGCGTGTTCGCGGTCAGTCCGCAGGTCCATGTCGTGTGGCGGCCGTTCCGCTACATCAACAACCATATTTCGGTCAGCCTGCTGGAAACGCCGCTGGTCGTGCTGGCGCGCAGCCCGCAGTTCAATGTGACGCAGAGCGATCCCAACGCGCCGATCCTGCCCGACCTCGACATCGACGTCGATCGCATGAAGATCGGCAAATTCGTGCTGGCGAAGCCCGTGATCGGCCAGAAACGCGAAATCGCGATCGATGGCGTCACCCATATCGCCGACGGACGCGCCATCCTGTCGGCCGACGCCGTGGTCGACAGCGGCGACCGTTTGCAGGCCAGGCTGGACGCCGTACCGGCGCAAAATCGCCTGTCGATGAGCGGCACGCTGACCGCGCCCAAGGGCGGCGTCATTGCCGCCATGTCGGGCCTGACCGATGGGATGACCGCCACGCTGGACGGCAAGGGCACATGGCAGGCGTGGGATGGCAGGATCGTCGCGACCACGCCCAAGGGTGAGCTGGCCAATATCGCGCTGGCAGCACGCGACGGCAATTTCACGGCGAAAGGCCCGGTGCGACCGGGCATGGTGTTCGAAGGGCCGATCGACCGGCTGACCGCGCCGCAACTGGACGTCGACCTGTTCGCGGGATTGAGCGAACGGCGCGTGAACCTGAAAGGCACATTGCGTTCGCCAGCGATGACCGCCGATGCGCAAGGGTTGATCGACCTTGGCAAGAGCCAGTTCAGCGCGCTGAAGATCAATGCCGCGCTGCTGACGCCCGGTGCGATCATGGACAAGGTGAAGGGCAATGATGTTCGCGCCTCCATCACGCTGGACGGGCCGATGGCAACGCCGTTCATCGATTATGACATCAGCGCAAAGAGCCTGGCGTTCGACGCGACCGGCATCGAAAATCTGAAGGCCAATGGCCGCGCGGTGATCGACGCGGATCGCATCCGCATCCCCGTTAATGCGACGGCGAGCCGGGTCACGGGCCTGAACGCAGCGGCGGGCGGCCTGCTCCAGAATCTGCGGGTGAAGGGCGATTTCGCTTATGCGGCAGGCAAGCTGATCAGCGACAACCTCAAGATCGACAGCAACAAGATCGATGCGACGGCGATCATATTGGCCGACCTCAACAACGCCATCTATCGCGGCGCGCTGAAAGGCCGCGTCAATGATTACAAGATCGATGGCGTGGGCATCGTCAACCTCAACACCGATGTCGAGCTGATCCCCGGTCCCAAGGGCGGTTTTGGGCTGGGCGGGCGGTTCGGCGTGCGGACGGCGCGGTGGGAAAATGCGTCGGTGCGCGATTTCCTGGGCGGCAATGCCGTCATGTCGGGCCGGATCGGCATGACGCCGGAGGGCAAGTTCACGCTGGCCGGGCTGAAAGGCGCGGCGCCCAATTTCACGATCCATTCGGGATCGGGCAGCTATGACACGGATGGGCAGGTCGCATTCGACGCCACCGCCTCGTCCAAACAATATGGTCCGCTGGCGCTGACGGTGCGCGGCACGATGGAACGACCGCAGGCGGTGCTACGCGCGGCGCGACCCAATGTGGGCGTGCAATTGACCGATGTCGTTGCGAAGCTGAACGGCGAACCTGCCGGCTATCGGCTCGAAGCGACGGGCGGATCGCCCTATGGTCCCTTCTTCGCCAATGTGCTGATCCGCATGGCGCAAGGGCCGCTGACCATCGACGTGACCAAGGCGCGCTTTGCCGGGGTCGACATGAACGGTCAGATTCAACAGAGCGCGGCGGGTCCATTCACTGGACAGCTTGCGCTGAACGGATCGGGCATCAATGGCGCGGTAAAGCTGGCGGCCGTCGGCAAGGTGCAGGGCGTCGACGTCAACGCCACGGCCAGCAACGCGAAACTCCCCGGCGAGGCCGATGTCGTGATCGGCCGGGCGATCGTCACCGCGTCCATGCTGTTGTCCGACCAGCCGCAGATGAAGGCCGATGTGCAGATCGGCAATGCGGCCTATGGCGATTATGTGGTGCGCAAGGCGCGGGCGCGGCTGGACTATCAGGGCGGTCGCGGACGGGCGCAACTGGTGGCCGATGGATCGAGCGGCGTGCCCTTCTCCATCGCGGCCAATGCGGCGCTGCGTCCCAACCTCTATGCCGTGGCATTGCAGGGCAAGGCGGCGAATATCGATTTCCGACTGGCCAAGCCGGCGATCATCCGCAGCGAAGCGGCCGGATACCGGCTGGAACCCGCGACGCTGGTGTTGCCGCAGGGCAAGGTCGATCTGGCCGGGCGCTTTGGCGACAGCACGGCTTTGCAGGCGCGGTTCAAGGATTTCGACCTTGCCATCATCAACATCGCCGCGCCCGGCATGGGCATCGGCGGACGGGCGACCGGCACGCTGGACTATGTCCAGAATGGCGCGGCCTTCCCCACGGCGACGACGCGCCTCGCCATCAATGATTTCCGCCGGTCGAGCCTGACTGCGGTGTCCGATCCGGTGTCGATGAGCGTCGAGGGGAAGCTGTCGTCGGCGGGCGGGGACATGCGTGGCCTGATCCGTCGCGGTAATGCGACGCTGGGCCGCTTCACCGCCACGCTGGCCCCTCCGGGTGCGGGTGCCACATGGTCCGAACAGTTGCAGAATGCACCGCTGGGCGGGGGCATTCGCTATGCCGGGCCGGCCGATGTGCTATTCTCCTTTGCGGGGCTGGCCGATCAGCAGCTGACCGGCGGCCTGGCCGTGGCGGCCGATTTCAGCGGCAAGCTGACCGATCCGCGCATCAACGGCATCGCGCGGGCCAATGCGCTGACCTATGAGAATGAGACGTTCGGGACGCGGATCACGCAGATGCGGCTCGACGGGCGCTTCACCAACGATCATCTGGAACTGCGCGACTTTTCCGGGCGGGCTGGTGACGGCACGGTGCAGGCGTCGGGCAACGTCGGGCTGGCGGCGGACAGCGGTTTCCCGATGAATATTGCCGTGAAGCTGGACCGGGCGCGGCTGGCGCGGAGCGAGGCGATCACCAGCGTGGTGAGCGGCACCATGGCCATCACGAACGATGCGACCAATGGCGGCCTGATCAAGGGCGACCTGACCCTGCCCGAGACGCGCTATCGCGTAGCGTGGCAGGGCGGCACCGACATTCGCCAGTTGCAGGGTATCCGTCGCAAGGGCGCCGGCCCTGATTCGCTGGACGAGCGGATGGCCGCGCGAAAGGCGGCGAACGCCAAGCCGGCCGACTGGAAAATCGACATTCGGGTGCGAGCCGACAATGAAATCTATGTCACCGGCATGGGTCTCGATTCCGAGTGGAAGACGAATATGCGCGTCACCGGCACCACCGCCGCGCCGCGCGTGGTGGGCAAGATCGAATCGATCCGGGGTCGTTACAGCTTCTCGGGCCATCAGTTCGATCTGGAACAGGGCGTCATCACCTTTAACGGCGCGATGATGAACCCGACGCTGGCCATTCGGGCGCAGACACGGATCGACACGGTCACGGCGGGCATTCAAGTGACGGGATCGGCGCAGCAGCCGGAGATTGCTTTCATTTCCACCCCCACATTGCCGCAGGACGAAATCCTATCGCGCATCCTGTTCGGATCGAATGTGGCCAATCTGTCGCCGATGCAGGCGGTGCAACTGGCGGCGGCACTCAATGGGCTGCGCGGGGGTAGCGGCGGCCTCAACCCCATGGGCAAGTTGCAGGGGGCGACAGGCCTCGATCGCATCGGCATCGTGGGCGGTGACGAGGCGACCGGACGCAGCACGTCGCTGGCGGTCGGGCAGCATATTTCGAACAATATCTATGTGGAGGTCATCACCGACTCCAAGGGCTTTACCGCGACCCAGCTGGAGATCGCCCTGTCGAAGACGCTGAGCCTGTTGTCGAAGACCGGGACCAATGCCGGATCGTCGGCGAACCTGCGCTATTCGAAGGATTATTGAGGCGCGGAAACTGACATGGCGTTTCTCGGAAGCCGGTCACATCGGCCGGGTTCCGAGAAGGGCAATCAGGTAGCAGCGGTCACGGTAATCGACTGGGCGTTCATGGTCGCGCCGCCGAAGATGGTCATGAAGGCGATGTCGGTGGCGTCGCGGCCCACCGCAATGCGGATCATGGTTTCGACCGGGGCGAGTTGCGTCGCGTCCACCAGATGCCAGGCGCCATCCAGCCATACCTCTACCACGGCATGGAAATCGGGCGGGTCGAGGCCGAGGGCGTATACCGATACGAGGCGGGCCGGAATGTCGCGCGACCGGATAAGGGCAGCGGTCAGATGGGCGAAGTCGCGGCACACGCCCTGCTGCGCGACGAAGCTGTCGGCGGCGGTGGTGTTGATGTCCGAACTGCCGGGGACATAGGTCAGGTTGGCATGGACCCAATCGACCAGCGCCTGAACCAGAGCGCCCCCCTGAAGATCGGGGAAATGGCCCGACACGAAGCTGCCGAACCGGTCCGCCTCGCAATAGCGGCTGGGCCAGATGAAGGGCAGCACCTCTTCCGGCAGGCTGGGCAGCGGGCTTTTGGCGAGGGTGGCAATGTCCACTACCGGGCGATCGACGTCTACGACGGAGCGATAGGTGCTGACCATGCGGCCAATGCCGGTACGGGTCCAGGTACGCCGCCCTACCCCGCTACCGCCGACGCGATTGGTAAGGGGGCCGGCATTGTCGATGATATGCGATTGTTCGATGATATGCTGATCGGGCATGGCCGCCGCCTCGACCGCGAGGAGGACGTCGGTCGGATCGGCAAATTCATAGTCCAGTATCGCTTCGATCGCGACGCGCATGCGGACGCCTTTCGAGGGAGGTTGGCTGAGCATTGCGGGCATGCAGGCTGAGCGCAAGGGGATGTTGGGGGCGGACGAAGATGGGTGTTAGCGGGCAGGCGTTGGGCGGTCGGTTGTTGCGCGGGCGGTTCTCGACTTCGCTCGAACCGAACGGAGATTAGGAAGCAATCTGGCCGAGACGAAATGTTGGAAGGTTCAGGCTTAGCTTCGCATATTTCCCGGCGATTTTGTTTTTTTGCTTCTTTGGCGCGCAATCATATTACCAACATCAGGGCGCGCCGGAGCCATCGAACACAAACCGCGCGCCGCAATTTCCGATGCCATAGGACGCCCCCAGAGTTTGATGATTTTGCATTGATCCGTTCGTTTCGAGCGCAGTCGAGAAACGGCGCGCTGATCGTTTCTCGACTGCGCTCGAAACGAACGGAGATTTGTGATTCAACTCGATTTCATCCTGATTCAGAAACGGTAAAAGGCCCGCTCCGGTGATGGAGCGGGCCTTTTCAGTGCGTGATGCGCAAGGCGGGTGAGCCACATCCCACGCGACGGCTGATCCGGCCGGCGCGATCCGGTGCTTATTCGCCATCATCCTCCGCATCGAGTCCGGTCATCATTCCTTCGGCAACCTGTTCGGTCTTGCCGCGAATGGCCTGTTCCAGCTTTTCGGCCAGTTCGGGATGTTCCTTGAGATAGGTTTTGGCGTTTTCACGGCCCTGACCAATGCGGATCGAGTCGTAGGAGAACCATGCGCCCGATTTTTCGACCAGACCGGCCTTCACGCCGATGTCGAGCATTTCACCGATCTTGGAGATGCCCTCGCCATACATGATGTCGAATTCGACCTGCTTGAAGGGCGGCGCGACCTTGTTCTTCACCACCTTTACACGGGTCGCGTTGCCGACAATATCGTCGCGATCCTTGATCTGGCCGGTGCGACGAATGTCGAGGCGGACCGAAGCATAGAATTTGAGCGCATTGCCGCCGGTCGTGGTTTCCGGGTTGCCGTACATCACGCCAATCTTCATGCGGACCTGGTTGATGAAGATGACCATGCATTTGGAACGCGCGATCGAGCCGGTCAGCTTACGCAGCGCCTGGGACATGAGGCGAGCCTGAAGGCCGACATGGCTGTCGCCCATTTCACCCTCGATTTCGGCACGCGGCACCAGCGCGGCGACCGAGTCGATGACCAGAATGTCGATGGCGTTGGAGCGGACCAGCGTATCGACGATTTCCAACGCCTGTTCGCCGGTGTCCGGCTGAGACACGATCAATTCATCGATGTCGACACCCAGTTTCTTGGCATAAATCGGGTCGAGCGCATGTTCCGCGTCCACGAAGGCGGCGGTGCCGCCAGCCTTTTGCGCTTCGGCAATGGCGTGCAGCGTCAGCGTGGTCTTGCCCGAGCTTTCCGGGCCGTAGATTTCGATGATGCGCCCCTTGGGCAGGCCACCGATGCCAAGCGCGATGTCGAGGCCGAGCGATCCGGTCGAGATCGATTCAATCTCGATCTTTTCCCGGCTGCCGAGCTTCATCGCGCTGCCCTTGCCAAAGGCGCGGTCGATCTGTGCGAGCGCCGCGTCCAGTGCTTTCTGTCTGTCCATATTCCCCGTCTTCTTGGAATCGATGAGTGAAAGCAGTGCAGTCATCGGCGTCGTCCCTGTCAAGCGGATCGCGGCCGGACATTCCGGCCTTGCCAATGATGTATCCTATTTGTTCTCCATGAACAAGAGGAGAACGGAAATTTCCTATCCTTGCGCCAATATCTTTTCCAGCGCTCGTTCGACCGCCCCGATGGTGAAGGGTTTGGCGAGCGTCGGACGCCCGGCATGGGCCGAAGGCAGATCATCCGCCATGCCGCCAGTGGCGAAGATGAAGGGCACGCCAGCCTGCGCCAATATGTCGGCGACGGGCCAGCTTTTCTCTCCCTGAAGATTGCAGTCGACCAGCGCTGCGTCGAAGCCGCCGGCGCGCGCCTGATCGCAGGCCTCGTCCACCGTGGCGGCAAGGCCGTGGAGCCGATAGCCCAGTGCGTCGAGATAATCCTCCAGCATCATGCCGATCATCGCTTCATCTTCCACGATCAGGATCGATTTTGCATCCGACATGCGCAGGCCATTCCCTCTTTCTAGCTGCGTTGCGCTATCGCAACGCTTCCGCTTTGCCCAGCATAATCACCGGCGCGGCCATTTGGTTCATTCCGCCGCCGGAGGCTTCAACAGGGCGTCGCGTGCCGCCTCCGCCAGCTGGCTGACCGAGAAGGGCTTGGGCAGGAAGGCGACATTGGCGAGATCGATCGACTTGCGCAGCTGTTCCTCGGCATAGCCGGACATGAACAATACGGGCAGGTCGGGGCGGCTGTGCCGCGCACGGGCGACCATGGCAGGGCCGTCCATATTGGGCATCACGACGTCGGAGATGAGCAGGTCGATCTGGTCCCCGCGCTCCAGCACCTCCAGCCCCTGTTCCCCGTCATTGGCGGTCAGCACCTTATAGCCCTGTCGCGTGAGCGCCCGTTCGGCCACGGCGCGGACCATATCCTCATCCTCCACCAGCAGGATCGTGCCGGTGCCCCATGTTTCGGTGCGCGGCGCGGGCGCCTTGGGCGCGACGGGCTGTTGCGCGTCGGCGCCGCTATAGACCGGCAGATAGATGACGAAGCTGGCGCCGCGGCCCAGTTCGGATTCAGCGAAGATATAGCCGCCCGATTGCTTGACGATGCCATAGACGGTGGACAGGCCAAGGCCTGTGCCCTTGCCCAGTTCCTTCGTGGTGAAGAAGGGTTCGAAAATCTTCGCCAATATGTCGGGCGGGATGCCAAGGCCGGTGTCTGACACGCGCAGCGCGGTATAATCGCCCGCAGGCAAAATCTGTTGCCGCATTTCGCGTATCTTGATCGCAGGGACGGCATAGGTCTGGATATTGAGCGTGCCGCCGCCGGGCATGGCGTCGCGCGCATTGACGGCGAGGTTGACGATCACCTGTTCCAGCTGCCCCGGATCGGCGCGCACCGCGCCCAGGCTGCGCCCGTGAACCACCTCCAGCCGGACATTTTCGCCCAGCAGGCGCTTGAGCAGAGTCGATACGTCGGCAACGATATCGGGCAGTTGCAGGATTTGCGGCCGCAACGTCTGTTGCCGGGAGAAGGCGAGCAACTGGCGCGTCAGGCCTGCGGCGCGGTTGGAATTGGACTTGATCTGCTGAATATCGTCATAGTCGCTGTCGCCCGGCGTATGGCGCATCAGCATCAGGTCGCAATGGCCGATGATGGCGGTCAGGATATTGTTGAAATCATGTGCGACGCCACCGGCAAGCTGGCCGATAGCCTGCATCTTGGTCGCCTGTGCCACCTGCCGCTTGAGTTTCGATTCCTCGCTATTATCCTTGAGGCTGAGCAGCACCGCCGCTTCGCCAAGGCCGCGCACCCCCGCCAGACTGAGCGCGATGGGATCGTCCGGCGTGTCGCGCATGCGGACGGCAATGTCGCCCGACATTTGCGGCCCCACGGCAAAGCGGCGCACCGCATCGGCCACCGCCGCCTGATCCTCCCGCACCACGAGGTCGCCGGGATAGCTGGGCTTTTCATTGGGCTTGAGGCCCGCGACACGGGCAAAGGCATTGTTGAGGAACAGGACGCGCCCGTCGCGATCCGCCATGGCAAGGCCAAAGGGCAGCAGCGACAACAGGGTTTCGATATAGGAAAGCGCCGACGTGCCGCCGCCGCCCGCAGGCTCGTCGATCAGGAGGAGGAGCATCGGCCCATCCTGCACCGACGCCTGCGCGCCATTGGCCTGCGCCGCGCGCTTCAACGGCACCTGAAGCAGGCGCAGCGGCAGGCCGCCCTGCTCCTCCCGCGCCAGAAACAGCCGCCCCTTGTCATCCACGCGCATATGGGCGGCGAAATCGCGGCCGGTGATATTGGCGTCGATCCGCCCGGCGGCGCGCAGCAGAAAGGCGCCGTTGGCAGCGCGGATGCGCCCTTCCCCGCCGATCATCACCGCCATGATGCCCGCTTCGCCCAGTTGCCGCCCCGCTTCGCCGGTCAGCACGCGGTTGACGTCGTCCAGCGCGCTGGGCTGACGCACGGGGGAAAAGCGCCAGAGGAGATAATCGTCGGTGCGGCCGGTGCGGGCGATGTCGACATCAAGGCGCAGCGCACCCTGCGTCAGGCCGGCGACCTGCGCCTCTCCATCACGCCATGCGGCGCGGGCGCCCTGCGACAGGCGCTCGTTCATAGCGGCGTCGGTGACGAGGCCGGGCGGCGTGGGATAGCCGGGGAACCATTCGCCGAACAGGTCGCTGGCGCAGACGAGGCGGCCCGATCGGTCGGTGACGGCGATCGCCATGCTGGAGGCGTCGGCGGCGGCGCGCGCGACCGTCCAGTCGGGCGTCGCTTCGCCCATCGCGACCGGGGCCGGATAAAGATGGCGGAACCATGCCGCAGCCGTCGCCGCCAGCAGCACCGCCATGGCAAAGCCCGCCGCCAGCACCAGGCTGTTCAAAACATAGAAAAGCAGTCCGGCGGACGCCAGCGCCGCCAGTATCAGCAGCGGCAGGGCCAGGCGCGAGGAAGGCTGAGTGAGCCAGGCATCGCCAACATTCTTCACGCGCGCGGCCATGGTCGGCCAATCCCCTGCATCTGCTATCGGACAAGATCGCGCAGGATCACACCGGCGCGACTTCCTCCAATGCGCTGTTTTCGCAGGTCTTGCCAATCCTCAATTTGCGCGCCTGCCACTTGCGGCCCATGCGATGGCGCCAGAACCAGTCGGACACGAAATAGCCGATCACCGCGCTGGCCAGCGAAATGAGGAACAGGCCAAGCAGCATGGCGGGCGCAGCCTCCGAGAAAAGCCAGGCGCACCATTGGCCGAATGTCGCATGGCCATCGACCAGCGCCATGAAGCCCGATGCGTCGGCGCTGCGCCCCAGCATCCAGTTGCCCAGCCACACCGACGCCATCAGGATGAGTGGCGTCGTGGCGGGATTGGACAGGAAGGTCATGGCGGCGGCGACCGGAATGTTCGCACGGAAGGGCAAGGCGAAAATGGCGGCGCCCGCAATCTGAACGCCGGGGATCAGCAGGAAGATGCCGACGAACAGGCCCAGCGCCACGCCGCGCGGCACCGACCGGCGGGTGAAACGCCACAAGGACGGTTCCAGCACGCGATGGGCGACCGGGGCCAGCACCTTGCTCTTTTCCAGCGACTCACGGGTGGGGGCATTGGCATGCCACCAGCGGGTGAAGCGATTATCCATCAACCATGCGCTTTCATGATGCGCTGCTGATCGCGCTTCCAGTCGCGTTCCTTGATCGTGTCGCGCTTGTCGTGATTCTGCTTGCCCTTGGCCAGCGCCAGTTCGACCTTGGCCCGGCCGGTGCTGTTGAAATAGATCATCAGCGGGACCAAAGTCATGCCCTTGCGCTCGACCGCGCCGTGCATCTTGTTGATTTCCCGCTCATGCAGCAGCAGCTTGCGGGGCCGCTTCGGTTCGTGATTCTCGCGGTTGCCATGGCTATATTCGGGGATGTTGCTGTTCACCAGCCACACCTGACTGCCCTTCACCTCGGCATAGCTTTCCGCGATCGTGCCTTCGCCGCCGCGCAGAGCCTTCACCTCGGTCCCTTGCAGGGCGATGCCCGCCTCGAACACGTCCTCGATGAAATAATCGAAGCGGGCGCGCCGGTTTTCAGCGACGATCTTCTTCTTGTCGAAGGTTTCGGGACGGGGGCGGGCCATCGGTCAGTCTATACTTTCGTTCATAACGGGCCGGGCCTATACGCGCCCCGCCCATAATCTATTCCGTGCCACGGCCCGGATAGGACGGGATATGGTGTCGGCTGCGCCTTAAACCAATCCCGCAATCTCCAGCGCCCGATCCACCGCCGCACGACTCGATTCCGACGGCCAGGTGATGGGCAGGCGGACTTCATCCGGCATGTCCGGGCGGACTCGCGTAAGGGCATATTTAACCGGGCCGGGTGAAGAATCGCTGAACAGGGCGTCGTGCAGGGGATAGAGACGATCCTGAAGCGCCAATGCGCCATCCCAGTCGGCACGGGCCATCGCCGCCTGAAACTCGGCGGACAGGCGCGGCGCGACATTGGCGGTGACGGAAATACACCCCTTGCCGCCCATCGCGTTGAAGCCCAGCGCCGTCTCGTCATTCCCCGAAAGCTGGCAGAAGTCGGGGCGGCAGGCCAGACGCTGCGCGGTGACACGCCCCAGATTCCCGGTGGCGTCCTTGATCCCGACGATGGTCTGATATTCCTCCGACAGGCGATGGATCACCGGCACGCCGATGTCGGTGATGGTGCGGGTGGGCACGTTGTAGAGGATGATGGGCAGGTCGCAGCGTTCCGCCAGATAGGCGAAGTGGCGATAGACGCCCTCCTGATTGGGCTTGTTATAATAGGGCGCGACGACCAGAGCCGCGTCGGCGCCAGCCGCCTGCGCGGCATACATATGTTCAAGCGCGATGCGGGTATCGTTGGAGCCACAGCCCGCGATCACCGGCACGCGCCCGGCGGCCTGATCGACGCAGATGGCGATGACGCGATTATGCTCCTCGACCGTCATGGTAGCGCTTTCGCCGGTGGTGCCGCAGGGGACCAGCGCGCTCGATCCTTCCACGATTTGCCAGTCGACAAAGGCCCGGAAAGCGGCCTCATCAATCGACCCGTCGCGAAATGGGGTAATCAGAGCCGGAATCGAGCCGGAAAACATGATAAAACTCCTTCAAATCTCCGGCCGGCCGGGGCATGATCGGTCAAGCGGCGCGCTATAGCGCGTCGTTCAGGGCCTGATAAGGAGGCATTTGCGATAATGTCCAGCATGTCGACGCCCGCACTTGTCGAAAGTTACCTGATCCGCATGCCGATTATTGCTCTGTTACTCGTCACCGCAGGCGCCAGCGCCCAGACCGAAGGCCAGCCCGTTGGTGCGCCCTCGCCCTTTCCACCGGGCGCGATCGTCCAGCCCCTGCCGCAGGGGGACAGCGGACCCAGCCCATGGCAACAGGCCGCATCGCGCATCGGCCAGCCAAGCGACGGCGCCATCGCCGCGACGATCAGCCAGTGGCGCGCCCTGCAACAGAGCGATGGCCTGGGCTTTTCGACCTATGCCAGCTTCATCATGGCCAATCCCGGCTGGCCGGGCGAAGACCGGATGCGGCGGCTGGCCGAAACCGGGATCAATCCCGACAGCTATGATCCGACGCAGGTCAGCGCCTTCTTCACCCGCTTCCCGCCGCGCACCGCGACCGGCCATGCCCGCAACGCCGTCGCCCTGATGCAGCTTGGCCGCATGGCCGAGGCGCGGATCGCGGCGCGCAACGCATGGATCGGCGGATCGCTCAGCCCAACGGACGAGGCGCGGCTGCTGTCGCTCTTTGCGTCCAGCTTCACCCCCGCCGACCATGATCTGCGCGCCGACGCGCTGTTGTGGGGCAATGATACCAACGGCGCGGAACGCATGCTGGCCTATGTCACGCCGGCCCGGCGCGCCGTCTTTTCCGCGCGGATCGCATTCCGGCGCCGCGCGCCCGACGCAGCTATGCAGATGCAGACGGCCGATGCCATCGGCGCAAGCGACGCCGGTTTCGTCGCGGACAAGGCCCAATGGCTGATGAGCGCGGGCAGCGGCGTGAGCGCCCGCCAATATCTGGCCAATCGCCCTGTGCTGACCAACCGGCCCGCCAATGTGGAAAAATTCTATGAGGCCTTATTGTCGCAGGCGCGCAGCGCAGCGAGCGACAGCCAGTGGAGTTTCGCCTATGGCATCGCCAGCAAGATCGACGATGCGATCGCGCCGGGCGTAGAGGTCAGCGATCAGGCGATCGGCGTGCGCGACGATTATACCAGCCTTGCCTGGCTGGCGGGATCGACCGCCTTCTACAATCTGAACCGGCCGACCGACGCGGTGACGATGTTCCGCCGCTATGCCGATGCGGCCAAATCGCCCCAGACCCGGTCGAAGGGCTATTATTGGGCAGGCCGCGCCGCATTACAGGCGGGCGATGCCGCCACCGCCAACAGCTATTTCGGACAGGCCGGTGCCTATCCCGATCAGTTTTACGGCCAGTTGGCGCTGGAACGGCTGGGCCGCCCCATCCCTGCCCCCGCCACCGTCGAGCGGCCGGTGCCGATTTCGGCGGCCGAGCGCGCCGCATTCGACAATCGCACCGTCGTCCGCGCGGTCAAGGCGCTGGGCCAGATGGGCTATTGGGAAGACCAGAGCAAATTCGCCCGCGCCATCGCCAATAATGCCGACAGCGATACCGACCATTTTCTGGCCGCAGAGCTGGCACAGAATATCGGCCGCCCCGACATGGGCGTGATGGTGGGCCGCCGCGCCGTATCGAGCGGCCTGACCGGCTATGGCACCAGCGCCTTTCCGCGCGTGCCGGTGCCGTCGGAAGCGCAATATAACTGGACCATGGTCCATGCCATTGCGCGGCAGGAAAGCCAGTTCGACCGGCAGATCGTCAGCCATGCCGGCGCCCGCGGCCTGATGCAGTTGATGCCCGGCACCGCCCGCGAACAGGCAGGCAAGATGGGCATGAGCTACAGCCCCGGATCGCTCAACGAACCAAGCTATAACATCATGCTAGGTTCGGGCTATTTCCAGCGGATGCTGGACTATTATGGCGGCAGCTATCCGTTGGCGGTGGCGGCCTATAATGCCGGGCCGGGCAATGTGAACCGATGGATTTCGGCCAATGGCGACCCGCGCCTGCCCGGCGCCGACATGCTGCGCTGGATTGAGCAGATCCCGATTTTCGAGACGCGCAACTATGTGCAGCGCGTGCTGGAAAATGCCGTCGTCTATGAAGCGATGAACCCGGAAAAGGCGAAGTTCCGGGGGACCAACGCGGTACTGAGCCGCTATCTGGGCAAGCAGACGCCGGGCTGAATGACGATTGCGCGCAGAGGCGCAGAGATTTTTGAGAATGGCTGCGCCGCAGCATGCGGCTGTATCCATTTTCGCGCCTTCGCGTGAACAATGACGCTCCGCGTCCTCTGCGCCTCTGCGCGAACCAAATTGCGCAATCCCCCCGGCTGCGGATAAGGCGTTTGCATGACCACACCCTATCCCAACTATATCTCTCCCGATGGCTTTGCGAAGCTGCGCGCCGAATATGACCATCTGTTGGGAGTAGAGAGGCCGCGCATCGTGGAGGTGGTCAGCTGGGCCGCGGGCAATGGCGACCGCAGCGAAAATGGCGACTATCTTTATGGCCGCAAGCGGATGCGCGAAATCGACGGCCAATTGAAGCGGCTGTCGAAGAAGATGAAGGACGCCAAGGTCGTCGACCCGCGCCAGCAACCCGACAAGAGCAAAGTGTTTTTCGGAGCGACCGTCACCATCGCCGATGAGGACGACAATCACCGCACCGTGACAATCATGGGCAATGACGAGGCGGATGTGGATGCCGGCCGGATCGGTTGGGGCTCGCCCATCGCCCGCGCCCTGCGCGGTGCGGCGGTCGGCGACCTGCGCCGGGTGATGCTGCCCGGCGGGGAGAAGGAGTATGAGGTGATCGAACTTCGCTACCCGGCCTGACCGTCCACCGCCGCCTGCATCAGCCAGCGGCGGAAATCCGCCATCGCGCCATTATCCGGGCGCGACATCAGGCGGGTGAGCCAATAGCCGCCCAGATCGACCGACACGGCAAAGGGCGCGACCAGCCGCCCGCTTTGCAGTTCGGCGGCGAACAGGGCCGGCGGCGCCAGCGCCACGCCATGCCCGGCCAGCGCAGCGCGGATCATCAAGGTGGAACTGTCGAACACCGGCCCGCGCAGGGAGGGGCAGACCGCGCCAGCCGCCGCGAACCAGCGTGACCATTCGTCGGCACGATAGGAACGCAGCAAGGTTTGGCGCGACAGCCCCTGCGCTCCGTCGATCCGGGTCGCCATGTCCGGCGTGCAGAGGGGGGTCAGCGGCGCACGCAGAATTGGTTCGGCGTGAGTACCGTGCCAAGCGCCGTCGCCGAAACGGATGGCAAGGTCCAGCCCCTCCCCCGCCAGATCGACCCGGTTATTGTTGGTCATGATGCGCAGATCGACATGCGGACAGGCGCGGGCGAAATCGTCGAGCCGATCGAGCAGCCAGCCCCCCGCAAAAGTGCCGACCACGCCCAGCGTCAGGACGGTGCGAGGATGCCCACCCTCGATCCGGTCGAGCGTCGCGCCGATCCGGTCCAGCGCATCGCCCAATACCGGCAACAGCGCATGCCCCTCATCCGTGAGCGCCAGCCCACGCGGCAGACGGCGGAACAGGGTGGCGCCAAGCCGCGCCTCAAGCTGTGCGACCTGCTGGCTGACGGCGCCCTGGCTGACGCAGAGTTCGATCGCGGCGCGGGTGAAGTTGAGATGCCGGGCCGATGCCTCGAAAGCGCGCAGGGCGTTGAGCGGCAATTGGGCGCGATCCATATGCGGTGGCATAAGTCAGGCTTATGGCTCTGTCGAGTTATGATGCTTTGTGCGGCTCCTCATTCCGCGACACATTCGCGTTTATCCGATGGATAGAGGGATGAGGAGCATGATGAAGAGAGCGATTTCCATTAGCCTGATTGCACTCCTGCAATCGGTGGGGCCAGCCGCCATCGCGAACGACGATCCGTTGCTGCGTCCGATCGCGCCCGATTATGCCAAACGCTGGCTGGCGCCGGAAAAGCCGGGGCGATTGTTCGGCAACAGCTATCATGTCGGCTTTGGCGGCCTGAGCGTCGGGCTGATCCGCACCAGCGCGGGCCTCATCCTGATCGACGGGGCGGTGCCGCAGGCGGTAGGCGACATAGAGGCGAATATCCGCGCGCTCGGCTTTTCGATCCGCGACGTGAAGCTGATCCTGTCCACCGAACCCCATTATGACCATGCCGGTGGCATTGCCGCACTGGCGCGGGACAGTGGGGCGACAGTGGTCGCCAGCGCCTATGCGGCAAAATCGCTTGAGAGTGGGGTGATCGACGCCGCCGACCCGCAAGCCGCCGACCTGATCGCCATTCCGGCCATCCCCCATATCCGTATCGCCCGGCCCGGCGTGCCGATCCGGCTGGGCGACGTGTCGGTCATGCCGGTGGCGACGCCGGGCCACACGATGGGCAGCATGAGTTGGCGCTGGTCATCCTGCGAAGGGCGGACGTGTCGCAATATCGTCTTCGCCGCCAGCCTGAACGCCATATCGAGCGACGGTTATCGCTTTTCCGATCCGGCCAATCGCGTGCAGCTTAAAGCCGTGCAGAGCAGTATCGCGGCCATGCGCGCGCTGCCCTGCGACATGATCATGACATCGCATCCCGAACCGGAGTTAAAGGGCGCGTGCCGGGGCTATGCCGATATGGCGGCCGGGCGGCTGAACGCCCGGCTGCGCAAAGAGGCTGGCCAATAAGTTAGAGTGGCTTGCATTAAATAGGATGCAAGTCGCGCCCTCTAAGTTTTGGTTGTCGCATCGTTTAATGCGGAAAACCGGTTCCCACTTTTCCGCACGATGCTCTACTCATGCGGTCGCAGGGCGCGGTTGAGGCTGTCGAGAACCGCGTCGATCGGTTCGGTCACGGTCACGCTGCGCCCTTCGCCGAAGCGGATGCGCGTGCCGTCCGACACGGAAGAGACGAAAGTGACCTGCGCCGGATTGATGGCGGTCTGGGTACGGTCGGTGCCGACGAACATGACGAGCATGGCTTCCTCTCCATTTTTATGGAAGCACAGCCTAAACCCATTTGCGCGCGGCGCCAGCGCCTTTTACGCGGCTCCCATCGCGGCGATGAAACCGCCCGCCCGCGCATCCAGCCGGTGGGCTTCTTCCGACAGGCGATGGGCGACATCCCGCATCGCCTGCGCGCCGATGACGGCATCCTGTGCGTGGTCGCTGATCTGGCGGGCGCGGGTGCGGATATGGTCGCTGGACGATCCGGCGTCGGCCACGCTGAAGGCGACGGCGCGGCTGAAGGCACCCTGTCGATCGACCGCATCGAATACGGCGGCGGACAGGCGGTCGGCGGTGCCGATAGCGGCATCCATATGCGCCTGATCCTGCGCCACTTCACCGACGGTCTGCCGGATATGATCGATTCGCCCGGCGATGGAGGCGGCCGCATCGCGGGTCTGTTGCGCCAGCGATTTTACCTCGCGCGCGACGACGGCGAAACCTTCGCCCGCTTCACCGGCACGCGCCGCTTCTATCCTCGCGTTGAGCGCAAGCATCGTGGTGGCGCGGGCGATGGCATCGATCAGGGCGACGACTTCGCCGATTTCATCGGCCTCATCGCGCAGGGCTGCGCTACGGGTGGCGCTGGCGCGGCTGCGCGTGACGGCATCGCGAATCGCCTGCCCCGCTTCGCGGACATCGCGTTCCATATTCTGAAGGACGAGGCCCATATCCTGCCCGCCCGAGGCGATGCCCGCCATCGTCTCCGCCGTCTGGGCCGCGGCGACCGCCATGGCGGCGCAGTCCGCACCATCCTCCCGCGAACGATCCGACGCCTGCTGCGCCAGCGCCGACAGGCTGTCGGCCATGTCGACAAGGCCCGCGATCAGGCGCGCGACTTCATCGCCGAAATCCCGGCTTTCCCGCGTGATATTTTCGACCCGTGCGATGCGGGCGGCGGCAATCTGTGCATCGCGTTCGGCCGTCAGACGCAGCAATTGCGGGCCGCCGATGACACCGGCATAGATCCCCCCGTCGACCAGGATCAGACCTTCGCAGCCCGCCCCCTGCGCAGCATAGGCATCGACCAGTTGCTCGACATCCGCTTCCCGATCAATCACCGCGCAGAAGCGGACATGATCGTCCAGCCGTCCACCAAAACTGGGATTGCGCAGCAATGCGTGTCCAAAGGGGTTGAAGAGGATGCGGCGCATGTCGCGTTCATAGATGGCGCCGGCCGGCCGCCCCATCGCATCCAGCACCGGCAACAGGCGTAGCGTCGCGTCATGCTGAAAATGATCGACCGCCTCGCTGAGCGGGCGACCAAGGCGAATGGTCGGGCCGTCCCGATCATTAGACGGCGGATCGATCCGAATATCGGACGCAGGAGCGGAGAGGACGGCGGCAGCGTACATGCCACCGCCCTAGCGCCATAATGGTAAAGAGGGAGTTTAGAATGATATGACAGTTTTGTTACAATATATTGATTTTACAGGATTATATCGGATCATTCCGGCCTGTAGCCAAAGGCCTTTCGCGCCAGATCGACGACGGCGGGATCGGCCGGCGGAAAATCCATCGGGACCAGTTTTTCAAGCCGGTCGGCGATGGCCGTAAGCGCGGCGATGCGTCCGGCCTTGCGGTTATTATTGTCGATCACCTGCCAGGGGGCATATTTCTTGTCCGTCTTTGCGAACATGGCATGCATGGCGTCGAGATAATCGGCGCGGCGCGCACGGTTGCGATAATCGTCGGCGCCGGTCTTCCACCGTTTCCATGGCGTGTCGAGCCGCTGGGCCAGTTGTTCGTCCTGCGTCTTTTGCGTGATGTGGACGAACAGCTTCACGAAATTGGTGCCGGCATGCTCCAGCTGCTTTTCGAAGCCGTTGATTTCGTCATAGCCGCGTTTCCAGTCGGCCTTGCTGCAATAGCCCTCCACCCGTTCGACCAGCACCCGGCCGTACCAGCTGCGGTCGAAGATGGCGATGTTGCGGCCAGCAGGCAGACGGGTCCAGAAACGCCAGAGGAAATGTTGATCGCGCTCAATCTCGCTGGGCGCGGCGATAGGGTGGACCTGATAATAGCGCGGGTCCCAGTCCGCGCTCATCCGTTTGATGATGCCGCCCTTTCCGGCCGCGTCCCACCCCTCCAGCAGGATCACGCTGCGACGGTTATGAAGGATATGAGCGACCTGAATCTTGGCAAGGCGCTGCTGAAGCGCGGCCAGATCGGCGTCATAATCGCCCTTATATTTCGCCCCCTGTTCATAATCGGCAAGGTCGATGGTCATGGGCGCGCCTCCTATGCTGTCACCACACAGGCAACGCCGGGCAGGCGAAAAAGTCAAATCGCCGGGCGGAAGAAGGCGGATGCATGCGAAAGCGCTTCGCGCCTGCTCCGCCCTCCGCACATCCGCGCGGCCTCAAAAAATATAATCGCGCAGAGGCGCAGAGGACGCGGAGTTTTCTCTGCGATCTCTGCGCCTCTGCGCGAAAAAATCTTCCGGTGCTTGCCGGGATATCAGGCCTTTGCCTGCGGCTCCACGACGCGGACGTGGAGTTCGCGCAGCTGCTTGAATTCGGCGGCGCTGGGCGCGCCCATCAGCAGGTCTTCGGCGCGCTGGTTCATCGGGAACAGCGTGATTTCGCGCAGATTCTGCGCGCCGCACAGCAGCATCACGATGCGATCGACGCCCGCGGCCATGCCGCCATGGGGCGGCGCGCCGTACTGGAAGGCGCGGTAGAGGCCGCCGAAGCGTTCCTCTACATCCGCCTTGCTGAGGCCGACCAGTTCGAAAGCCTTGACCATCAGGTCGGGCGACTGGTTACGGATCGAGCCGGACGCGATTTCATAGCCGTTGCAGACCATGTCATATTGGAAGGCGTTGATCGTCAGCGGATCCTGATTTTCCAGCGCGTCCAGACCACCCTGCGGCATGGAGAAGGGATTGTGGGCGAAGTCGATCGACTTCGTATCCTCATCATATTCATAGAAGGGGAAGTCCACGATCCAGCAGAGTTCGAACCGATCCTTGTCGATCAGGTCGAGTTGTTCACCGATGCGGTTGCGGGCGAGACCCGCGAGCTTGGCGGCCTGCGATTCCTTGCCAGCGGCGAAGAAGACGCCGTCATTCGGGCCAAGGCCGAGCGCCGCGATCAGCTTGGCGGTTGCTTCTTCGCCATGATTTTTGGCGATCGGGCCGCCGGGGACGCCATCCTTGATGTTGATATAGCCAAGCCCCGAATAGCCTTCGCCACGCGCCCAGTTGTTCATGTCATCGAAGAATTTGCGGCTGCCAGCGCCTGCGCCCGGCGCCGGGATGGCGCGGATCACGCTGCCGCTTTCGACCAGCGATGCAAAGATGCCAAAGCCCGAGCCATGGAAATGATCGGTGACGTCGGTGATGAGGATGGGGTTGCGCAGGTCGGGCTTGTCGCTGCCATATTTGAGCATGGCTTCGGCGTGCGGGATGCGCGGGAAGCTGCCAGCGGGCGTCACATGCTTGCCGTCGGCAAACTGTGCGAACACCTGCGCGATGACCGGCTCCATCGTGTTCCACACGTCTTCCTGCGTGACGAAGCTCATTTCGAGGTCGAGCTGGTAAAATTCGCCGGGCAGGCGGTCAGCACGCGGATCTTCGTCGCGGAAGCAGGGCGCGATCTGGAAATAGCGGTCGAAGCCCGCGACCATCAGCAATTGCTTATATTGCTGGGGCGCCTGCGGCAGGGCGTAAAATTTGCCGGGATGGATGCGGCTGGGCACGAGGAAGTCGCGCGCGCCTTCCGGGCTGGAGGCCGTCAGGATCGGCGTCGAATATTCGGTGAAGCCGGTGGCTTCCATGCGGCGCCGCATGTCCGAAATAATCTTGGTACGCTTGACGATGTTGGCGTGCAGCGTTTCGCGGCGCAGGTCGAGGAAGCGATAGCGCAGACGGATGTCTTCGGGATATTCCTGTTCGCCCGCAACCGGCAGCGGCAGGTCGGCGGCGGCCGACAGCAGCACCGCGTCAAGCGCGCGAATTTCGATTTCGCCGGTGGGCAGGTTCGGGTTCACCGCTTCGGGCGCGCGAGCCACAACCTTGCCGGTGACGGTCACGACGCTTTCGGCGCGCAACTGTTCGATCACCTTGAACACGGGACCGTCCACTTCGGTAACGATCTGAACCATGCCATAATGATCGCGCAGGTCGATGAAGACCAGATCGCCATGATCGCGCTTACGATGGACCCAGCCCGATACGCGCACCTCATTACCGACTTCAGCCGAGGTCAGGGCGCCGCAGGTGTGGGTGCGATAGGCATGCATGGCGTTTTGATCTTTCAACTTCGTTTTACGGAAATGACAAATTGTTGCAGTCCGGCTATGGGCTTGCCTTGTCGATTATCGACCAGCCCGCAGGACGCGGGCCAGCCCATAATAAGATCGAAGACCATATGCAAATCCATCCGCTGATTACCGACAGCAAGACCCTTGCCGATTTCTGCGCACGCATCGCCAAATCGCCCTATATTGCGGTCGATACCGAATTCATGCGCGAAAACAGCTATTGGCCCGACCTGTGCCTGATTCAGGTGGCCGACCCGCATGAAGCCGCCGCGATCGACCCGAAGGCGCCGGGCATCGACCTCAAGCCCCTGCTCGATCTGATGGTCGATAATGAGGATGTGCTGAAGGTTTTCCATGCCGGCGGGCAGGACATCGAAATCGTCCACAACCTGACCGGCAAGACGCCCCATCCCCTGTTCGACACGCAGATTGCGGCAATGGCGCTCGGCCTTGGCGAACAGATCGGCTATGGCAACCTCGTCGATGCATGGCTGGGCGTGCAACTGGACAAGGGCGCGCGCTTTACCGACTGGGCGCGCCGTCCGCTCGACAAGCGGCAGATCGACTATGCGATCGGCGACGTCACCTATCTGATCCAGATTTTCCCCCGCATGCTGGAGGAATTGCGCAAGACCGGGCGTGGCGACTGGCTGGATCAGGAAATGGAGCGGATCGGCGATCCGTCCAATTATGAAAATGATCCGGCGCAATCGTGGAAGCGGGTCCGCATCGCCAGCCGCAAGGCGGATGTGCTGGGCCGGTTGAAGGCGCTGGCTGCATGGCGCGAAAAAGAAGCGCAGGACAAGAATCTGCCGCGCGGTCGCATCGTCAAGGACGAAACGCTGGCCGATATCGCCAGCCATCCGCCGCGCGCGCAGGACGATCTGGGCAAGGTGCGCGGCCTGTCCGCGACGTGGAAGACCAACGACATCGGTGCGCGCCTGATGCACGCGATCAACGCTTCCAAGCCGCTCGATCGCGACGAGATGCCCGATCGCGAGCCGCGCCGCCCCGGCCTTGGCAAGGATGGCGCGCTGGTCGCCGACCTGCTCAAGCTGCTGCTCAAGATCCGTTCGCGCGACATCGACGTGGCGGCGCGCCTGCTGGCACGGGGCGACGACATCGATGCGCTGGCCGCCGGCGTGCGCGACGGCCTGTCGATTCTGGAAGGCTGGCGGTATGAACAATTTGGCCGTGACGCGGTTGATCTGGTCGAAGGCCGCATGGCCTTTGCGGTCAAGAATGGCCGGTTGAAGATGACGCGCACGGAATGAGGAGAGCGGCGATGCGGATGATGGTGATGAGCCTGATGGCGTTGCCGCTGGCGGCCTGTGCTGGGACCAATGGTGCCGGAGCGAATGGCGCGGGGTCGGATACTCCGCCCGCCGCCATGGCCGAGGGGCCGTGCCGCAACGACGGGCTGGACAGCTTTGTCGGGCAGAAGGCGAGCGCGGACAGCGGCGCCGCGCTGCTGAAGGCATCGGGCGCAAAAACGCTGCGCTGGGGCGGGCCGGGTATGGCGATGACGATGGATTTCCGTCCCGATCGGCTGACCGTCAGCTATGACGAGGCCATGATCATCACGTCCGCTCGCTGCGGCTGAAAGACGGCGCGATCCTCCTGTCATGACCGATGCCAAGAGTGCTGATCTGGCCATCCGGCTGCGCCGGGCGACGTTCAACCGTGCGCTGGCGGAGGCCGATCTGAACGCCATCGGCCCCTTGCTGAGCCAGCAGGTGGTGATGGTGACGGGGACCGACAGCGCCATATTGGCAGGACGCAAGGCACAACTGCTGGCGTGGAAGCGCGAGTTCGCCGCCAAAGATCGGCTGATCTACACCCGTACGCCCGACAGCATAGCGACGTCCCCCATCGAACCGATGGCGATGGAACATGGCCATTGGCAGGGCGTGTCCGCCGCCAGCGGTCAGATGCTCGCCGCCGGAAGCTACACCGCCAAATGGCGCGCAGTCGGCGGCGAATGGGTGATCGAAGCGGAAATCTACCTCACCATGGCGTGACGTTCGTTGCCGCCCGGTCAGGCGGCCTGAGGCAGATCGACCACGGTGCGGTTGCGCCCTTCCCGTTTGGCGCGATAAAGCGCGGCATCGGCGGTTTGCAGCAGCGTCGATCCGTCGCTGGCCATGCCATCCTCCCATGTCGCAATGCCAAAGGACATGCTGGTCGAACCCAGCGCCCGGCCACCCTGACGCAGGATGATTTCGGTGATGCTCTGGCGCAATATCTCGACCCGGTTGACCAGCGCCTGCGCCGTGGTGCCGGGCGCAATGATGGTGAATTCCTCACCACCATAACGACATACGATGTCGCCATCGCGGAATTTGCTGCGCATTTCGGCGGCCACCGCCTGAAGCACGACGTCACCGGCATCATGGCCGAATTCGTCATTGAACCGTTTGAAATGATCGACGTCGCACATGACCACGCTGAGCGGAATACCGTTGCGGCGGGTGCGGGCAATCTCGATCGCCAGCGCCTCTTCCATATAACGGCGGTTGAACAGGCCGGTCAGCGGATCGCGGATCGTCTGTTCGCGCAGACCGCGTTGCAGGCGATGATTGACCAGCGCAGAGCTGATATTTTCGGCCATCACGGTCAGGCGGAACTGGTTTTCCGCGTCGATCACGCCCTCCAGATAGAGGGTGCCGATCACCTCGCCACCCGCCAGCAACGGTTCGCAATGATAGATCGCATCGGCATCGACATGCGGGCAGACGATGTCGCCGCCCGGTTCGGCGACGAAATGCGCCTGCCCCCGCCGCAGCGCCCAGCATTGATCGGGCGCGAAACCGTCTTCGCGCGGATCAAGCCCGCCCCATCCGGCGATGGGGACCAGCAGGTTGCGGCTGTTATTATGGGCGTAGAGCGCGCCTGCGATGCCGGGCAGGACGCGCGGCACGAAAACGCGGATGACCTGCGCCAGTTCATCGTCCGTTCGAGCCGCCTGCATGCGATGGGCCATGCCGCCCAGCAATTCGATCACTTCGCCCCGTTCGCGCAATATGCCGCTGTTGCGGAGCAGTTCGGTATTGGCGACCTGAAGCTCTCGCTCGCTGCGCCCCTGATCGGCGAGCGCCGTCTGTAGCTGGCTCGCCATGCCGTTATAGCCATCGGCTAAGTCGGCAAATTCGCGCGACCCCATAGAGGCAGGCGCGATACGCATGTCGCGATCCCCATGTCCCAACGCCGTCATCGCCTGCCGGATAAGCCCCGCCGGGCGACGAATGCCCCAGATCAGCAGCAGCGACACCGCCACGATGAAGATGGCGATGAGCGGCCCGCCGATAATCGCCAGCTTACGCACATGGGCCAGCCGTTCGTCGGCCGCATCGACCCGAGCGTTGCGCAGCACACGTTCCTCAGCGAGGAAGCTGTCGATCCGCAGCGTGACCATGGTCATGATGTCGCGGCCGCCGCCACTGGCGATCGCCGTGCGGGCGCGGTCAAATTCTCCACGGCGGGCCATGTCCAGCGCGCCATGCAACATGGTGGCGCGCCGCTGCATCAGCGCCTGAATTTCCTTTGCCCGGCCATTTTGCGCGCGATTGTCGGCGGTCAGTTCGACCAGCCGTCCCATCGCCTGTCGCGAGGTGGCGATGCGGGCATCGACGGATTCGGCAAAGGTCGCATTATGGGTGAGCAAATAGCCGCGCTGGCCCGATTCCGCATCGCGCAGAGCAGCAAGCGCATCGTCCATCGTCTCGATGACTTCAGCCGAATGCGTGACCCAGCGGAAACTGTCACGGGTCTGGAGCGAGGCATCGACCAGCATCCAGATGAGCGCCAATAGCGCAACGAAGACCAGTGCCCCAAAGGCAGCGATCCGGGTGGAAAGAGATGCGAACATAGAGCGACCTTATTTTAGAGTCGAAACTCTAAAGCCCCTATGGTTACTAAAATCTCTAAGATGCGACGAACCGTTTCAAACGGTTAACGGCGCCAGCGCGCCCAGATAGCCGTGGGCAGCATCAGCCCCCGCGCCTCTTCCCGCACGGTCAGTTCGCCCGCCTCGACCGTGCCGGGCAGGTCGGCAAAAGCCTGTTTCAGCAATTCGCCGATCGCCAGCGCCGACATGCGAACGGCATAGACGGTCAGGAACAGGAAACGGCTATCGGCGTCGAGCAAGGCACGGCAATTGGCGATCAGACCCGGCAGGTCTTCTTCCAGCCGCCACACTTCGCCATCGGGACCACGGCCATATTTGGGCGGATCGAGCAGGATGCCGTCATAGCGGCGGTTGCGGCGCACTTCGCGCGCGACGAATTTGGCCGCATCCTCGACGATCCAGCGGACCGGACGATCCTCCATGCCCGACAGCGCGGCATTGGCGCGGGCCTGCGCCACCGATTTCTTGGAAGCATCGACATGGACCATGCGCGCGCCACCGGCCGACAGGGCCAGCGTGCCGACGCCGGTATAGCCGAACAGGTTCATGACTTCGGCGTCGGGTTTATCGGCGATAGCGGCGCGCAGGTCGCCCCAGATCGGCGCCATGTCCGGGAAAAAGCCCAGATGGCGGAAGGGGGTGCAGCTCGACTGAAAGGTCACTTCCTGCCAGTGGAGCGGCCAGCCCTCGGCAGGAACCGGCTTGTCATAATACCAGCGACCGCCGCCATCCTCGTCAGAGCCGGGGATGAATTCGCCGTCCGCGCGCCAGTCCGTCGTCGCGGGCTTCCACATCGCCTGCGGTTCGGGACGGATGAAGCGGAAACGGCCATAGCGCTCCAGCTTGCGCCCATCGCCGCTGTCGAGCAGGCCGTAATCCGACCATGGCTCGCCGATGAGGGTCTTGAGTTCCAAGCGACTTACCCGCGCGGCGTCGCGCGTTCCGCGACATAGGCGGTGACGGCTTCGAACGTGCCGGGCAGCTTGGCATAGCTTTCCTCGCGCGCGAACAGATCGCCCACGCGGGCGGGCAGCGGCGGCCGGGTGCCGGTCGCCCGTTCCACCGCATCGCGGAACTTGGCGGCATGGGCAGTCGCCAGCGTCACCACCGGGATCGAGGAATCGATCGCCGCTTCGCGCGCAGCGGCCAGACCGATGGCGCTGTGCGGATCGATCACCTGACCCGCCGCGTCATAGGCCCAGCGCATCGCCATGGTCATGCTGTCAGCGTCGATACGGGCCGAGGTGAAGAGATGGGCCGCACCCTCCCGCTGCGCATTGGTGAGGCGCATGGCGCGACTGGTTTCGAACCCGTGCATCTGCTGCGCCAGCGCCAGCCCGTCGCGGCCGCCCGCGTCGAACAACAGCCGTTCGAAATTGGAGCTGACCTGAATGTCCATGCTGGGCGTGGCGGTGGCCACGACCTGACCCTGGCTGTAATCGCCCTCGGACAAAGCGCGATGCAGGATGTCGTTGACGTTGGTCGCCACGATCAGCTTTGCGACGGGCAGGCCCATCTTTGCCGCGACATAGCCGGCGAAGACATCGCCGAAATTGCCGGTGGGGACGGAGAAGGCCACTTGCCGATGCGGCGCGCCCAGACGGACGGCGGCATAGAAATAATAGACGACCTGCGCCATCAACCGCGCCCAGTTGATGCTGTTCACGGCCGACAGGTTGAAGCGGCTCTTGAAATCGGCGTCGTTGAACATCGCCTTCACCAGCGCCTGTGCATCGTCGAAGCTGCCTTCGATCGCGATGTTGTGGACGTTGGGGGCCAGCACGGTCGTCATCTGGCGACGCTGAACGTCCGACACGCGGCCTTCCGGGTGCAACATGAAGATGTCGATTTTCTCACGCCCCGCAACCGCGTCGATCGCGGCGGAGCCGGTGTCGCCCGACGTCGCGCCGACAATGGTCAGATGATCGTCACGACGCGAAAGGAAACGTTCGAACAACTGGCCCAGCAGCTGAAGCGCCACATCCTTGAAGGCGAGCGTGGGACCATGGAACAGTTCCAGCATCCAATGCTGATGATCCATCTGCACCAGCGGGGTGACGGCGTGATGACTGAAGCGACCATAAGCCGCCGTGCAAAGCTCGCGCAGTTCATCTTCGCCGAGCGATCCTGCAACGAAGGGCGTCATCACACGGACGGCGGTTTCCACATAGGACAGGCCGGCAAGGGCGCCGATCTGATCCGGTGAAAAGGCCGGCCAGCTTTCGGGTACATAAAGGCCACCGTCGGCGGCCAGACCCGCCAGCGTGACATCTTCAAATCCGAGCGCCGGTGCGCTGCCCCTGGTGCTTACATATTGCATAATGGGAATGCGCGGTAGCGACAGCGACGCCCATCGGCAAGTATTTAGGGGGTCTGCGCCCGTCCCCGGCGGCGCAACGCGAGAAAATAGATGATCACCGCCACCATCGCGAAGAAGAACCACTGAACGGCATAGGCCAGATGATTATTGGGCACGTCCTGCGCACTGGGCGGCGCGAGCGCCTTAAGGCCATCGGGCGCGCGGTCGGCGATCAGCATGGGGCGCAGCGGGGGAGCGTGGCCGAGCAGGCGCGAGAGGAGCGCGCGATGATCCGGCTCCTGCGTGATCCATCCCGTCACCCGGCCGCCATTCCACGCAATGTCCGCGTCCGGCCGCTGCCCCACGCCGATCGCGACCAGCGCGCCCGGCCCTTCCGCCCCGGTCGGGCATTGGGCGATATAGCGATAGCCGGTCGTGCCGTCCGCCGCCCGCCCGGCCTCCGCCTGCCACCCCACCACGCGCAGGCACAGGACGGAGGATTTACGGAACAGCATGTCCGGTTCGACCGGCGGCAGTTTCGGGAAAGTGATGGAGGGGCGCCCCGGATTGCTGGCGGCAAGGGCCAGAGCCGCCTCTTTCTCGGCACGGCGCTGCAATTGCCAGATGCCTAGGCCGATCATGGTCAGCACGGCCAGCGCGACGAGGATAGTCGCCAGCACCGGAATACGGGCGGGCGGGGCAGGATCGGGCTGAGCGCTCATAGGGAAGGCATAACGCCCGCCTTCGCAAAAGGAAACGGCCGGAACCCGCAAAGGCCCGGCCGTTTGAACATCCGTGGGAGCCGACCGATCAGCCGCCGTGGATTTCTGCGCCCCAGCCGCCCCAGACATAGATGGCGACGAACAGGAACAGCCAGACGACATCGACGAAATGCCAGTACCAGGCCGCCGCTTCGAACCCGAAATGCTGGCGCGGGGTAAAATGCCCCTTATAGGCGCGAACCAGATTGACGATCAGGAAGATGGTGCCGACCAGAACGTGGAAACCGTGGAAGCCGGTCGCCATATAAAAGGCGGAGCTGTACGGATTTCCGCCAAAGGCAAAGGGCGCATGGGCATATTCATAGGCCTGCACCGACGAGAAGATCGCGCCCAGGATGATCGTACACCACAGCCCCTTGATCAGGCCGTCGCGATCGCCGTGGATCAGCGCATGATGCGCCCAGGTGACGGTGGTCCCCGAACAGAGCAGGATCAGCGTGTTGAGCAGCGGCAGTTCGAAGGCGTTCATCACCTCCACGCCCTTTGACGGAAACAGGCCGTCGATGGGCGGCAGCGCGCTGGGGAAGAGGGAGAAGTCGAAAAAGGCCCAGAACCAGCCGACGAAGAACATCACTTCCGAAGCGATGAACAGGATCATCCCATAGCGCAGATGCAACTGAACCACCGGGGTATGATCGCCCGCATGGGCTTCGGCAACGACATTGCCCCACCAACTGAACATGGTGAAGAGAACCCCGGCCAGACCGATCAGGAAGATATAGCCGCCACCGGCGGGCATTGCGTCGGGGTGCAGCCACATGATCGCACCGAACGCCATGACCAGCGCAGACATGGACCCGAACAGGGGCCAGATGCTGGGTGGGAGGATGTGATAATCGTGATTTTTTGCCCCTGCCATGGCCGGTCCCTGCTCCTCTATATTATTTTCAGCTTAGCTTGCCTTTCCGTCCCGCTCAACCGGGTAGAAAGTGTAGCTTAACGTAATTTCCTGTGTGTCGCGATTGTCCGGGTCATCCAATATCTTGGGATCGACATAATAGAGGACGGGCATCCGCACCTCCTGCCCCGGCTGCAATGTCTGCTGGGTGAAGCAGAAACACTGAATCTTGGTGAAGTAGGCACCCGCCTGAGTCGGGGTGACGTTGAAACTGGCGGAGCCGGTCACGGGCCGGTCGGACATATTCTTCGCAACGAAGATGGCCATGCTCTTGGCGCCGACGGTCACGGTCTGCGTGGGATGTTCCGGGTGGAATTGCCACGGCATGCCCGGCTGAACATTGGAATCGAAGCGGATCGAGAGTTGGTGCCCGGTCGCTTCCCGCACGGTGACGCCCGCCTGCGCCCGCTGAGTCGTGCCGCCAAAGCCGGTCTGTTCGCAGAAGATGCGGTATAGCGGCACCGACGCGAAGCCGAGGCCCAGCATGGACAGGCCCACCATCGCCATCGCGACCATGGTGCGCCGGTTGCGCCGGTCCCGGTCAAAGGGCGAAGGCGGCAGCGACGCCATCAGATGGCGTGGCTCGCGCCGATCTTCGCCAGGGTGATGGCGAAGAAAAGGATGGCGAGAAAGCCCAGCAACAGGCCGGTGACGAGCGAGCGCGATTTCTGACGCGCGCGAACTTCGGCCTCTTCCTCCGGCGTCATGCGAGCAGCCAGCGGTCAACGACCACCGCCCCGAACAACAGGAAGAGATAGAGAATCGAATATTTGAACAACCGCTTTTCGGGCTGCATCCGGGCCGGGTCGGTCTGGCGATGACGATAGACCTGAAACGCCAGCAGCGCGAAAAGCCCTGTGCCGCCGATCGCCGCGACGCCATAGATGACGCCCGTCAGGTGGAGCAGCACCGGGGCCAGCGCGGCGGCCGCCATGATGAAGGTATAGAACCAGATTTGCCGCCGGGTGACGACTTCGCCCGACACGACGGGCAGCATGGGGATGCCCGCAGCGGCGTAATCGGTCTTCACGAACAGGGCCAGCGCCCAGAAATGGGGCGGCGTCCAGAAGAAGATCAGCATGAAGAGCGCAACCGGCAGCGCGCTGATGTCGCCGGTGACGGCCGCCCAGCCGATGACGGGCGGGAAAGCGCCAGCCGCGCCGCCGATCACGATATTCTGCGTCGTGCGGGGTTTCAGCCACATCGTATAGACGAGGACGTAGAAGAGGATCGAGACAAGCAGGACGGCGGCGGCGAGCCAGTTGGTCGCCATATACATCAGGATGACCGAGAAGAAGGACAGGCCGACGCCAAAATGCAGCGCCGATTGCCGGTCCATGCGACCGGCGGGCAGCGGCCGGCTGGCGGTGCGCTTCATCTTCGCATCGATGTCCGCTTCCCACCACTGGTTGAGCGCAGCGGCAGCCCCCGCGCCCAGCGCAATGCACAGGATCGCGGTGAAGGCGAGGACCGGATGGATATGGCCGGGCGCCGCCAGCAGGCCGCACAGGCCGGTGAACACCACCAGCGTCATTACGCGCGGCTTGGTCAGCGCGACGAAATCCCGCCAGTGGGCCGGCATGGAGGAAGAAACGAGAGTTGCGGTCGTCATATCAATTCCGGTTCGACCCACCGGCCGAACAAATGCAGGAGGGGCAGACCAACAGGTCCGCCCCCTCCCAAAGTGGATCAATGATGCGCCGTTTCCTCGATCACCGGCAACGTCTCAAACTGGTGGAAGGGCGGCGGGCTGGACAGCGTCCATTCCAGCGTCGTCGCGCCCTCACCCCATGGATTGCCTTCCGCCTTCCGGCCCGCGATCAGCGACCAGAAGATGTTCACGAAGAAGATCAGCACGCCGAGCGCCATAATCTCATATCCGTGCGTGGCAACCCCATTCCACTTGGCAAAGGCCTCGGGATAATCGGGATAACGACGCGGCATGCCGCTAAGGCCCAGAAAATGCATCGGAAAGAACAGCAGGTTCACACCGATGAAGAAGACCCAGAAATGAAGGTGGCCGAGGAATTCATTATACATTTTCCCCGACATTTTGGGGAACCAGTAATAGAATCCGGCGAACAGGGCGAACACCGCGCCCAGCGACAGCACATAATGGAAGTGCGCGACGACATAATAAGTGTCGTGCAGCACGTCATCGACACCGCCATTGGCCAGCACCACGCCGGTCACGCCACCCACGGTGAACAGGAAGATGAAGCCCAGCGCCCAGACCATGGGCGTCTTGTAGCTGATCGACCCGCCCCAGATGGTGGCGATCCACGAGAAAATCTTCACGCCGGTCGGCACCGCGATAACCATGGTAGCGGCGGTGAAATACATTTTCACGTTCACCGACATGCCGGTGGTGAACATATGGTGCGCCCATACGACGAAACCGACCACGCCGATCGCGACCATGGCATAGGCCATGCCGAGATAGCCGAACACCGGCTTGCGGCTGAAGGTCGAGATGATCTGGCTGACGATGCCGAAGCCCGGCAGGATCATGATATAGACTTCGGGATGTCCGAAGAACCAGAAAAGATGCTGGTAGAGTTCGGGATCGCCGCCGCCGGCCGCATCATAGAAAGTCGTGCCGAAATTGCGGTCGGTCAGCAACATGGTGATGGCCGCGGCCAGCACCGGCAGCGCCAGCAGCAACAGGAAGGCCGTGACCAGCACCGACCAGACGAACAGCGGCATTTTATGCAGGGTCATGCCCGGCGCACGCATGTTGAGGATGGTGGTGATGAAATTGATCGCGCCCAGGATCGAGCTGGCGCCCGAAATATGGAGCGACAGGATCGCCATGTCGACCGCCGGTCCCGCCGACCCGCTGGTCGATAGCGGCGCATAGACGGTCCACCCCGTCCCCGCGCCATAGCCGGTGCCGCCCGGCACGAAGGCCGAACCCAGCAGCAGCAGGAAGGCGGGAACGAGCAGCCAGAAGCTGATATTGTTCATCCGCGGAAAAGCCATGTCCGGCGCGCCGATCATGATCGGCACGAACCAGTTGCCGAAACCGCCGATGATCGCGGGCATCACCATGAAGAAGACCATGATAAGGCCGTGCGCGGTGATCAGCGCGTTCCAAAGATGATAGGCCTGATCCAGCGTCGCCGGCTCCACGCCGAGCAGCGAATGCTGAAAATTGGCCCAGGTCTGGAGATACTGGATGCCCGGTTCGCGCAGTTCGACGCGCATCAGGCCGGAAATGGCGCCACCGACGACGCCGGCGAAAATCGCGAAGATCAGATAGAGGGTGCCGATGTCCTTGTGATTGGTGGACATGAACCAGCGCTGGAAAAAGGCCGGCTTGTGATCGGCGTCATGATGATCGTGGGCATGATCGTCATAATGATCGGCAGTAATGGTGGTCATGGCGTTCCTACCCCTCGATCAAATCTTTTGCGCGGTGTTTGCGGGTGCGGCCTGCGCCGTCTTTTCCGCTTCCGCGCCTTTCAGCGTGCCGCCCTGCGAACGGACCCACTGGTGGAACTGAGCTGGTGGCAGCGCCTCGATCGCGATGGGCATGAAGCCGTGGCGCGCGCCGCACAATTCCGAACATTGGCCATAATAGACGCCCGGCTTTTCGATGGTGAAGCTCTTTTCATTCAGGCGGCCCGGCACCGCATCCATCTTCACCCAGAGCGAGGGCACCGCAAAGCTGTGAATCACGTCGGCGCCGGTGATGATCAGCTTGATCGGCCGGCCGACCGGCAGGATCAGGCGATTGTCGGGCGCCAGCAGATATGGCTCGCCATTGGCCTTTGCCTTATCTTCCGGCAGCATGTTCGACACAAATTCGGGGATGCCGTTGTCGGGATATTCATAGCCCCAATACCATTGATAGCCCGTGACCTTGACGGTCAGCGCATCCTTGGGCGCGGGCTTATACTGGTCGGCGAGCAGGCCGATGGAGGGAACGGCGACAGCCAGCAGGATCAGCACCGGCGCGACCGTCCAGATCACCTCGATCGCGGTGTTGTGCGACGTCTTCGACGGCACCGGATTGGCGCTGCGGCGATAGCGGATCATCACATAGACCATCAGGATGGCCACGAAGACCGAGATGATGGTGATGAGCGGCAACAGCATCTTGTCATGCAGCCAGCGGGCCGTGTGGCCGGTGGAGGTAAATTGTTCCTGAAGGGTGATTTCGCCCGGACGGGGCATGCCGATACCCTCGGTCGGCTTCATCCGCGGCGGCGCGGCGACCGTTTCCACAGGTGCGCTGGCCGCGTTGGCGACATTCGCATCGGCCGAATCAGCGGGCGCGCCCGGATCGGAAGAACGGGGATCGGCGTCGACCGGCGTGGCCAGTTCCGCAGCCGGTGCGGCCGCAGTTTCATTCTGTGCAAAGACCGGACCGTTCAGAGCAAGGGCGGGCGCAAAGGCCAATAACCCGGCAAGAACGAGTGATTTCACCTTTTTCATAGCGTCTCTTACCCCGTCACCCATTGTCGCCGCTGCAACGAGGAGACACGGAAATATGTCATCCTCGCCCGTTCGTTTCTTAAATCGGCTTATAGGCAGGCTTTTCCGACGCCTCAAGCGCCGGGGTTCGATTTTCTTCGTGGTTGCAACGCCACCGCCGCCCGCCTATTCGGCTAACTCCGCGCACAGGGGCGCGATCATGGCGTTCGCGCCATGCCGAATGAATGACGAACCGGCGCGTCTGACGCGCGGTGAAACGAAACGTGGACGACGAACAGCATGACTGACGAGGAAGTATTGGCGGAATTTCGGGCTGCGGGGGCGCTGCTCGAAGGACATTTCATCCTGTCGTCGGGACGCCGCAGCGGCAATTATCTTCAGTGCGCGCGCGTGTTGATGAATGCCGAACGCGCCGGAACGCTGGCCCGCGCCACGGTGCAGAAACTGCCCCGCGAACTGCGTCAGGAGATCGATCTGGTCGTATCGCCCGCCATGGGCGGCCTGATCATCGGCCATGAAGTCGGTCGTGCGCTGGGCAAGGATGCCGTTTTTCTGGAGCGGCCCGAAGGCACGTTCGAACTGCGTCGCGGATTCGCCATCACGCCGGGGCAGAAGGTGCTGATGGTCGAGGACGTCGTGACGACTGGCCTGTCGTCGCGTCAGGCGATCGAAGCGGTCGAGGCCGAGGGCGGCATCGTCGTCGGCGAAGTCGCGCTGGTCGACCGTTCGGCCGGTGAGGTCGATCTGGGCGTGCCTTTCTATCCGCTCGTCAGCATCAACTTCCCGGTTTACGACGCCGATCAGGTGCCGCCGGAACTGGCCGCCATCCCGGCGATGAAGCCGGGCAGCCGGAAGCAGTAAGGCGATGACCACGCCCCTTCGCCTAGGCGTCAATATCGACCATGTGGCGACCATCCGCAACGCGCGGGGGGGCGATCATCCCGATCCGGTCAAGGCCGCATTGCTGGCGGTGAAGGCCGGGGCCGACGGCATCACCGCGCATCTGCGCGAAGACCGGCGCCATATTCGCGACGCCGACATCGCCATGCTGATGGCGGCGATCGACGCACCGCTCAATCTGGAAATGGCCGCGACGCAAGAGATGCTGGACATCGCCCTGCGGCACAAACCGCATGCCGCCTGTATCGTGCCGGAAAAGCGCGAGGAGCGCACGACCGAGGGCGGCCTGAACGCGGCCGGGCAGATCGAGGTGCTGACGCCGATCGTCGCGCAGCTCAATGATGCGGGCATTCGCGTCAGCCTGTTCATCGAAGCCGATGCCGCGCAGATCGAGGCGGCGATCAGGCTGGGCGCGCCGGTGGTGGAGTTTCACACCGGCGCCTATGCCCACCTGACCGGCGAAGCGCGCGCGGTCGAACTGCGCCGCATCGCCGACGCCGCAGCGCTGGCTGCCAAGAACGGGATCGAGCCGCATGCCGGCCATGGCCTGACCTTCGACAATGTGGCGCCCATCGCCGCCATCCCACAGATCGCCGAACTCAATATCGGCCATTTCCTGATCGGTGAGGCGATTTTCGGCGGGCTGGAATCCAGCATCCGCGAAATGCGGCGGCAGATGGATCTGGCGCGGTGAACACCGCAGGCCGTCGCCCCAGCGAAGTTGAGGCGAGTCACGCGCCTCGCCTCAAGGATCTCAGGCCGGATAGGCCGCTCTTGATGGCACGAGACCCCAGCCTTCGCTGGGGCGACGGCCTGAAGAGGCCGTCGTGATCATCGGCCTTGGTTCCGACCTCTGCAATATCGAGCGTATCCAGAATTCGCTCGACCGGTTCGGGGATCGCTTCGTGCAGCGCGTCTTCACCGATGTTGAGCAGGCCAAGGCGGAACGCCGCCCCTTTACAAAGGCTGGTACGCTGGCCAAGCGCTTCGCCGCCAAGGAAGCCTTTTCCAAGGCGGTCGGCACCGGGTTCAAGGCCGGGGTTTTCATGAAGGACATCGGCGTCATCAACGCGCCGTCCGGCGCGCCCACGCTCGCCCTGACCGGCGGCGCGCTGGCGCGACTGGAATCGATGGTGCCACAGGGTTATAAGCCAGTCATTCATCTGACGCTCACCGACGATCATCCATGGGCACAGGCCTTCGTCATCATAGAGGCGCTGCCCTTGTGACGACGGACCCCAAAGCCCCCGAAGAAACGGCACCCATGACGGCCATCGACCTGCCCGAAGAAACCCAGCCCGCCCCCGAAACGCCGCAGGAAGAAGCGCCAGCGCGCGGCCACATCCAATTGTGGCAGGAGGTGAAGAGCATCGTCCTGCTAATCCTGGCCGTGCTGGCCTTTCACAGTTTCGTGGCCAAGCCATTCTATATTCCCAGCGAATCGATGATGCCGGTGCTGCTGACCGGCGACCGGCTGGTGGTGAGCAAATTCCCCTATGGCTGGTCCTATGTATCGCCCAGCTTTCACCCCCTGCCCTTCATCAAGGGCCGCATCTTCGGCCACTTGCCGGTGCGCGGAGACATCGTGATCGTCAGCCCGCAGAACCGGCGTGAGGATTATATCAAGCGGGTGATCGGCCTGCCCGGCGACATCATCGAAGTGCGCGGCGGTCAGGTGATCCTGAACGGCGTGGCGGTGAAGCAGAAGATATTGAAGCCCATGCGGATTGCCGTGGACGGCAATGCCCCCTGCCCGCCGCTGCAATTCCCCGGCGCGCTGGTGACGGACAAGGACGGCAAGAGCTGGTGCGAACTGCCCGTGCGACAGGAAATCCTGCCCAACGGCAAGACCTATGTCACTATCGACATGGGGCCGAGCGCGCTCGACTGGTATGGTCCGGTGCGGGTGCCGGAAAATCACGTCTTCCTGATGGGCGACAATCGCGACAACAGCGCCGACAGCCGCGCACCGCTGGACGAAAACGGCCTTGGCGGCCCTGTGCCGTTCGAGGCAATCGGCGGGCGGGCCGAATTCATCACCTTCTCGCTGGACGGCGATGCAAGCTGGAACCCGATAAGCTGGCTTCATGCGTTTCGTAGCGGACGGGCGGGGAACAGCCTGCGACCACAAAGCGTTCCGGTCGCGCAATAGCGCAAACCGGGGGCCGGATCATTGAGTGAAAAAACGCAGCGTCATGTCGAAGAACCCGGCCCCAGCGAAGTAAGCAGCCTCCTCGTCCAGACCGAAATCAAGCGTGCCAGCGTGTGGTTTACGCTGGCGATTGCGGTGGCGCTGGTCGCCCTGCTGGCGCAGCCGATCATGCTGGTAATGGGCGCATTGGTGCTGGCGACGATGATGGACGGCGGCACGCGCCTTTTGGGACGGGTACTGCCTATCCCGCGCGGATGGCGGCTGACCATCGTGCTGCTCGGCGCGGTCGCCTTCATGGTCTATACTTTCTACCTCACCGGATCGAGCCTGGCCGCGCAGGCGCAGGCGATGCGGGCCATCGTCGAGTCTCAGGTGGCACGGATCGGCGGATGGATGCAGCAACTGGGCATCACCACCACCCCCGACGACCTCAAGAGCCTGGCGCAGCAGGCGATGAGCAGCATGGGCCGGGTGACGGCTGCGGTCGGCACAGCAGTCGGTGCGATCACCAGCGGGGTGATGATGCTGGTGCTGGCCATCTTTATCGCGGTGGAGCCGAAACTCTATGAACGCGGTGTCGCCTGGATGCTGCCGATGGACAAGCGCAGCCATTTCTATCGTATCGCCGACCGGATGGGATGGACGCTGCGACGGCTGATGTTCGGGCGGATCATCGGCATGGCGGTCGAAGGCGTGGGCACATGGCTGTTGCTGTGGGCAGGCGGCGTGCCCATGGCGGGGCTGCTGGGCATATTGACTGGCCTGTTCGCCTTCCTGCCCAATATCGGGTCGATCATATCGGGCGCGCTGATCATCCTGGTCGGCTTTTCGGGCGGGACAGATACCGGCCTCTATGCCTTTGGCGTCTATATGGCGGTGCAGATCGTCGACGGATATCTGATCGTGCCGATGGTGGCGAAACGGGCGACCGATCTGGCCCCGGCACTGGTGCTGGCGGCGCAGATTTTGTTCGGCGCGCTGTTCGGCATCATGGGCCTGTTTCTGGCCGACCCGATCGTCGCCATGGCCAAAGTCTATCTGGAGGAACGGTCAAAGGCGCTGGCGGAAAAGCGCCGAAGCGAAAGCGGGCTGTCACTGGACGCATAGGAAAAGCGCAAATCCCTGTCCTACGTCTGTTTTCATGGGATACATGAGTCGCCTTCTTCCAGCACAGGAGGGCTTCATGGACATTGCAGAACTGATCGACCGCCTCATCGACCGCGAGGGCGGCTATAGTAACCACCCCGCCGATCGGGGCGGCCCCACCAATTGGGGCATCACCATCGAAACCGCCCGCGCCCACGGCTATTATGGCGACATGCGCGCCCTGCCCCGTGCGCTGGCAGAGACGATCTATCGCCGTCTCTATTGGGATCAGCCGGGCTATGGCTTCGTCGCGGAACTGAGCGGGCCGGTCGCGGCCGAACTGTTCGACACGGCCGTCAATATGGGGGCGGGCACGGCGACCGGCTTCCTTCAGCGCGCGCTCAATGCGCTCAACCGCAACCAGAAGGATTATCCCGACCTGAAAGTCGACAAGGCGATCGGCGCGCGCACGCTGGCGGCACTGGGCGCCTTCATGCAGTTGCGCGGTAAAGGCGGCGGGCGCGTACTGCTGAAGGCGATGGAGGCGTTGCAGGGCGAGCGCTACATCGCGCTGGCCGAAAACCGCCCCGCGAACGAAGCATTCCTCTATGGCTGGCTGGCCAATCGCATCGGGCAGGAGGAAGCGGCATGAACGGCGCCCTGATGGAGGATGGGGAGGATCGCTGGACCCGGCGCGCGCGCCCGGCCTTTCTCTACGTCATGTATGCGCTGCTCTTATGGTCGGTGCCGATGGGGATTATCGCCGGGTGGCGGCCCCAGACGGCCGCCGCCATCATCGCAGGGATGCGCGCCTATCTGAACGCCCTGCCCGAACCGCTCTACGCCCTCTTTGGCACGGGCTATCTGGGGTACACGGCGGCCCGCGCCTGGGGCAAGGCCAGGGGGATGGAACGATAAGAGGCGACTTTCAGAGGGTATCGCCGGGGAAATGCCGTCGCAGGAAATCCAGCACGATGCGCGCGCGGGGCGGCAGGCGGCGATGGGCGGGATGGGCCACGAAAATATCGAGCGGTGCGATAGCGCTGTCGGGCAGCACAGGCACCAGCCGCCCGGCCGCGACGTCGCCCGCCACCCGGATCGCCGGCAACAACGCGATGCCAAGACCGGCGCAGGCGGCGCGATGCACCGCCTCGCTGCTGTCGGACCGGAACAGGCCCGCGACCAGCCGTTCCCGTCCATCGATGGTCCAGCGCGCCGGCACATCGCCATAGCCATAGGCGATGCAGCGATGGGCGGTCAGATCTTCGGCCGTCTGCGGCGTGCCATGGGTGGCGAGATAGTCGGGATGCGCCACCAGCCGCCGCGCCAGTTGGCCCAGCGGATGGGCGACCAGACTGTCGTCGCCGATCGGCCCGACCCGTAAGGCAAGGTCCAGCCGGTCGGACACCACGTCCCGCTGCCAGTCGGTCATGGCGCAATCAATCTGAATGCCCGGATGATCGACCGCCAGTTCGCCCAGCCGCTCGACATAATGCAGCCCCAGCGCCGTCGTCAGGCCGATGCGGACAAGACCGCGTGGCTGCCCCCGTGTCGGTCCGAAATCCGATTCCGCCTGATCCAGCGCATCCAGCATGGCGCGGACATGGACGAGCAGCCGGTCAGCGTCGGCGGTCGGCACCAGACGGCGGGTGGTGCGATGAAACAGAGAGACACCGAAATGGGCCTCCACCTGATCCAGTCGTCGGGCGATGGTGGTGTGGCTGGCATGCATTTCCGTAGCGACACGCGAGAAATTGGGCATTTCCGCCAGCCGCACAAATGTTCGCAATGAGAGCAGCAGGTCAGACATCTGCACGATCCTTGCACAAATATTGTGCGGCGAATCCCTATTGTGTGCGGGGCCGAAAAGCCAGAACGGATGCGCCACAGGGAGAGCCTGAAAAGGAGAGAAAAGATGGCCCATCGTATCGCCCATGCAGGACTAGCCGGTAAAATCCGGTCAGCCAGTGACGCCGCCGCCCTGATTCAGGACGGCATGACCGTCGGCATGAGTGGCTTTACCGGCTCCGGCTATCCCAAGGCGGTGCCGCTGGCGCTGGCCGACCGCATCACCGCCTCCCACGCTGCGGGCAATCCGTTTCGCGTCAAAATCTGGACCGGCGCATCGACCGGCCCCGAACTGGACGGCGCGCTGGCCAAGGCGGACGGCATCGAATTTCGCCTGCCCTATAATAGCGACCCCTACGCCCGCGAGCGGATCAACAAGGGCGAAATGCAATATTTCGACATGCATTTGTCGCAGGTCGCGCCGATGGCCTGGCAGGGCTTTCTGGGCGAACTGGACATGGCGGTCATCGAAGTCACCGGCATCACCCCGGACGGCGAACTGATCCCCTCGGCTTCGGTCGGCAACAACAAGACCTGGATCGATCGCGCCAAGGGCGTCATCCTGGAGGTCAATAGCTGGCAGAACCCGGCGCTGGAGGGGATGCACGACATTTATTACGGCACCGCCCTGCCGCCCCATCGCGTGCCCATCCCCCTCGTCCGCGCCGACCAGCGGATCGGTCAGCCGACCTTCCGCTGCGATCCGGCCAAGGTGGTGGCGGTGGTCGAAACCGACTCGCCCGATCGCAACGCCCCCTTCACCGCGCCGGACGCGACCGCCCATGCCATCGCCGGTCACCTCATCGACTTCCTGACGCATGAAGTGAAGATGGGCCGCCTGCCCGCGTCGCTGCTGCCGCTGCAATCGGGCGTCGGCAATATCGCCAATGCGGTGCTGAACGGCCTGATCGATGCGCCGTTCGACAATATGACATCCTATACCGAGGTCATTCAGGACGGGATGCTGGACCTGCTGGAATCGGGCAAGCTGCGGATGGCGAGCGCCACCGCCTTCTCCCTGTCGCCCGAGGCCGCCGCGCGGCTCAATGCCGACATGCACCGCTTCCGCGACAAGATGATCCTGCGTCCGCAGGAAATCAGCAACCATCCCGAACTGGTCCGGCGTCTGGGCTGCATCGCGATGAACGGCCTCATCGAAGCCGACATCTATGGCAACGTCAATTCCACGCATCTGATGGGATCGCGCATTCAGAACGGCATCGGCGGTTCGGGCGACTTTGCCCGCAATGCCTATCTGTCGGTGTTCCTGACGCCCTCGACCGCCAAGGGCGGCGCCATCTCCGCGATCGTGCCGCATTGCAGCCATGTCGACCACATCACGCAGGACGTGCAGGTGATCGTGACCGAACAGGGTCTGGCCGACCTGCGCGGCCTGGCCCCGCGTCAGCGCGCGGCGGTCATCATCGCCAACTGCGCCCACCCCGATTACCGGCCGATGCTGGAAGATTATTATGCCCGCGCGATGAAAGGATCGTTCGGGCTGCAATCGCCGATGCTGCCCGGCGAGGCGCTGGCCTGGCACCAGCGCTATATCGAGACAGGCACGATGCGGGGGTAGGAGAAGAGGTCTGGCGGCTCCCTCCACCAGGCCACTTTCGCATCATGCCCGGCGGGCCTGCGAGCGCACACGCAGGCCCGCCAATTTTTTGTTCGGAGGAATCGGGCAAAGTCCGGAGGCGAGCAATTGTTGCCCTTGGGAGGGACGTCATCCTGAACTTGTTTCAGGATCCATTTATCCAAATTGAGCAATGGATTGGGTCGCTAGATGGATGCTGAAACAAGTTCAGCATGACGTAGTTTGAGCGTCTTAAATCCACCCAAACAGCCCATCGCCCAACCCCAGAAAATGAGAGGGGCCGCCGGGTCATGCCCGACGGCCCATCATTGACATGGTCAGCGGCCGGAAGCGCCGCCCATGGGGAATGTGTGTCGCGCTATCCCGTCATATTCAGGGCGGACGGCCTGTGTGTCGGCGCTCAAACCCGCACTGTCATGAGGAGGGATCGACGCTAAAGGCGTCGCTCAGCGGCGCATTCCCCGAATGGACTTGACCGACCCCATTGCTGAACCATGAGACATCGGATCACCTCCTTTCGCTAGTTGAAGCCCGTGTGGGGAGCTTTGAGAGACTTTGCTCTTTCACCCATCCACAAGCCGGACTGTGAATCAGTCACAAGCCATGATCAAGTCTTGTATTTTTCTTTTTTGGAATCATAATTGCGCGTCCCGACGGCGACCCGATCCGGTCGCGCATCGCCGGTTCAGCGACAATCCTCCACCACCCGCGACAATTCGGCCCAAACGGGCACGATCAGCATGTCTGCGCCGGCAGCCTCCACCGCGATCTTGCCGCGGCTGGACGCGATCTGATCCAGCACCGAATCGGATGCGGCGCGGGCGGCCGTCAGGCGCGGCGACGGCGTGGCGACGGGGGTCGCGGGCCAGCTCGTCGCTCCATAGCTGGTCCGCACCACCAGCGCGCTGCCAGCGGCGATTCCGACCCGCGACAGGCTGACCTGCCGACTGGCCCGGTCGCAGCGCAGGACAAGGGCCGGCGCGGCCGGTGAAGCGCCATAGGCCGCGCCCGATCCGTTCGCGTCCGCCTGATAGCGCCAGTCGCCCGGCGCTACGGCGCGGTATTGCCATTCCACCGGCGCGGGCGGCGGCGCAGGGCGGGATGGCGCGGGCGCTGGAGTCGGCGCTACCGGCGCGGACGGTGCGGGACGCGGCGCCGATGGCGCCCCAACGCAGGAGGCCAGAAAGGCCGGGAGCGACAAAAGGGCGAGCGAGGCAGAGGACAGACGCATGGCATCTTCCATGCAGGAGCGCGGCAGCAGGCTCAAGGCGAAAAGGTCGGATCGTCACCCAACCACGGCCGGCCGCGCGCCGATTGACAGTCAGGACACGAATCGCTAATGGCCGCCCTTCCCGAAACGCAGGAATAGCGGCGGCGCTTTTGTGCTGGCCGTCTTTTTTTTCGTCACGGGATATATCCATCGGCCGGTTTCTTCCCCATAACGAAGAACTGGCCCTGACGCTTTGAGATGGGGCGAAGCCAATCGCCCCGTGGAGCAGGAGACTAAATTACCATGGCACGTATTGCGGGTGTCAACATCCCGACCAACAAGCGCGTTATCATTGCGCTCACCTACATCCACGGCATCGGTCGCAAGACCGCCGTTGACCTTGCCGACAAGCTGGGCATCGACCACAGCCGCCGCGTTCAGGACTTGTCGGACGCCGAAGTCCTGCAAATCCGCGAAGCCATCGACGCCGACTTGACCGTCGAAGGCGATCTGCGTCGCGAAACCGCGATGAACATCAAGCGCCTGATGGATCTGGCCTGCTATCGCGGCCTGCGTCATCGTAAGGGTCTGCCTGTCCGCGGTCAGCGCACGCACACCAATGCGCGCACCCGTAAGGGCAAGGCCAAGCCGATCGCCGGCAAGAAGAAGTAATTCGTCCGGGGACGAATTACTCCGCCGGAGGCAGCTCTCCCCAAGGAAGACGCCTCCTGCGCAACCAGATTTCAGTAGGATTAGAGCAAAATGGCACGCGAACCCCAGCGCATTAAGCGCCGCGAACGCAAGAACATCTCGGCCGGCGTCGCGCACGTCAACGCCAGCTTCAACAACACCATGGTGACCATCACCGACGCCCAGGGCAACGCGATTTCGTGGTCCTCGGCTGGCATGATGGGCTTCAAGGGCAGCCGCAAGTCGACCCCGTATGCCGCTCAGGTCTGCGCCGAAGACGCTGGCCGCAAGGCAGCGGAACATGGCGTCCGCACCCTGGAAGTCGAAGTCAAGGGTCCGGGTTCGGGCCGTGAATCGGCTCTGCGCGCCCTTCAGGCTGTGGGTTTCCACATCACCTCGATCCGCGACGTGACGCCGATCCCGCACAATGGCGTGCGTCCGTCCAAGCGTCGCCGCGTCTAATCACTGTACGTGATGAACAGCGGGCGGCGGACGCGTCGCCCGTTTTCCCGTTTGCATCGCCGGAACGTTCCTGTCGGGTCAGGATTTCAAAAACGTTTCGGCCCATCCCCAGGGGAAATACATGACTGTCAACATGAAGAACTGGCAGGAATTGAAGAAGCCCAACGGCCTCGAAATCAAGGCTTCGGGTGACGGAAAGCGCAAGGCGACGTTCGTTGCCGAACCGCTGGAGCGCGGCTTTGGTCTGACGCTCGGCAACGCGCTGCGTCGTGTTCTTCTCTCCTCGCTTCAGGGCGCGGCGGTCACCTCGATCAAGATCGAGAACGTCCTGCACGAATTCTCGTCGCTCGCCGGCGTGCGCGAGGACGTGACCGACATCGTCCTGAACATCAAGCAGGTCGCGCTGAAGATGGAAGGCGAAGGCCCGAAGCGTCTTCAGCTGTCCGCAACCGGCCCCGCCGTGGTGAAGGCTGGCGACATCAGCGTCGTTGGCGACATCGAAGTGATGAACCCCGATCTGGTGATCTGTCACCTCGATCAGGGCGCGACGCTGAACATGGAACTGACCGCAGACATCGGCAAGGGCTATGTCCCGGCCGTCGCCAACCGTCCGGCCGATGCCCCCATCGGCCTGATCCCGGTTGACGCGCTGTACTCGCCGGTCCGTCAGGTCGCCTACAAGGTGGACAACACCCGCGTCGGCCAGGAACTGGACTATGACAAGCTGTCGCTGACCATCGAAACCGATGGCACCGTGACGCCGGAAGACGCGGTGGCCTATGCCGCCCGCATCCTTCAGGACCAGCTCCAGCTGTTCGTTCACTTCGAAGACGCCCTGCCCGTCGCCGCGCCTGCCGCTGGCGTCGCTGCTTCGGCCGCTTCGGAAGGCGAAAGCGACACCAACCAGATCAACCGCTATCTGCTCAAGAAGGTGGACGAACTGGAACTGTCGGTCCGCTCGGCCAACTGCCTCAAGAACGACAACATCATCTATATCGGCGATCTGGTCCAGAAGACCGAAGCCGAGATGCTGCGCACCCCCAATTTTGGCCGCAAGTCGCTGAACGAAATCAAGGAAGTGCTGTCGTCCATGGGCCTGCGCCTGGGCATGGACATCCCCGGCTGGCCGCCGGAAAATATCGAGGAAATGGCCAAGAAGCTCGAACAGGAGCTGCTTGGTTAAGAGGTCCGGGGCCGGAGCGATGCTTCGGCCCGGTTCCTTATGGGGTTATTGGGCGGTCCCCTGAAACACCGCCTGGTCTGGGATACCTTACACGGTCCCTTAACGAACGAAGGAATGCATCATGCGTCATAAAGTTGGTCATCGTAAGCTCCAGCGCAGCGCCGGTCATCGTACCGCCCTGCTCCGCAACCTTGCGGCCTCGCTCATCAAGCATGAGCAGATCCTGACCACCACGCCCAAGGCGAAGGAACTGCGTCCCTACGTCGAAAAGCTGATCACCCTCGCCAAGAAGGGTGGCCTGTCGAACCGCCGTCTGGCCCACGCCCGTCTTCAGGACGACACGCAGCTTGTGAAGCTGTTCGACGTTCTGGCCGAGCGTTATGCCGGTCGCGAAGGCGGTTACACCCGCGTGATCAAGGCTGGCTTCCGCGCTTCGGACGCCGCCCCCATCGCCATCATCGAACTGGTCGACCGTGACGTCGACGCCAAGGGCAAGGATTCCGGTCCGGTTCAGGGCGCCGATGCCGATGAGTTCGAAGCGGCATGATCGTGCGGTCCTGACAAACGGGACCATATGATATAGAAACGGGCCGTGGTTCCTCATCGGGAACCGCGGCCCGTTTTATTTTAGACCCTATTTTCCGAAAAGAGTGCGAAGAGAGAGGATGCGCCGGGGCTTTTCCCTGTTCCTGCTGCCGCTGATGCTGGCGGCCAGCCCGTTCACCCTCAACCCGCTGGCGGCCGAGCCGGACGGCGCAATCATCGACGCCAGCGGCGACAAGGCGCTGACCTATCCCGTCGCAAAACGGCTGGACCTGATCGAGGATCATTTCGGCGTGAAGGTCGCCGACCCCTATCGCTGGCTGGAAAATGACGTGCGGGCCGATCCCGCCGTACGCGACTGGGTGGACAGCGAAAATGCGCTGACCCGTCGCTATATCGATGGTCTGCCCGGTCGCGCGGCGATCAAGGAACGGATGCAGGCGCTCTTTTCCCATGGCCGCTACACCGTGCCGCGCAAGGCCGGGAATCGTTACTTCTACGGCTATAATAAGGGGCTTCAGAACCAGACCCCGCTCTATGTCCGCGACGGGCTGGATGGTAAGCAGCGCCTGATCCTCGACCCCAATGACTGGGCGAAGGATGGAGCAAGCGCGCTGGCGGAATGGGCGCCCTCCCCCAATGGCCGCTACCTCGCCTATGCGATGCAGGATGCCGGCAGCGACTGGCGATCATTGCGCGTGCTGGACGTGGACGGCGGCAAGCGGATGGACGACCGGGTCGACTGGGTCAAATTCTCGCAGATCGCCTGGGACGGCCGGGGAGAAGGTTTTTTCTATTCCCGCTTCGCCGCCCCGGCGCCGGGCGAGGCCTTTCAATCCTCCAACGAGGATCAGCAACTCTATTATCACCGGATCGGCACGGCGCAGGATCAGGACCAGCTGATCTATGCCACGCCCGACCGCCCGGCGCTGAGCCATCAGGCGCAGGTGACGAGCGACGGGCAATGGCTGGTGATCCAGTCCTTCGTAGGGATGGACCCGCGCCGCGAAATTCATGTCGCTCGGCTGGATGGTCAGCCGGTGAATCCCCGCCTGCTGGCGAAGGGGCCGGCCCGCGACTGGCGGTTGATCGGCAGCCGGGGATCGACCCTCTATTTCATCACCGACGATCATGCCCCCCATATGCGGGTAGTGGCGCTGGACGCCGAGCGCCCGCGTCGGGGACCGCGCGAAATCGTGCCGGAACGCGATGAAACGCTGGCCGGGGGATCGCTGGTGGGCAATCGCATGATCCTCGCCTATATGGCGCAGGCGCAGACCGTTGCCGAACTGGTGGAACTGGACGGGCGCAAGGTGAGCGACGTGCCCCTGCCCGGCTATGGCACGGCGGCGGGATTTGGCGGGCGTGACGGCGACCCGGAAACCTTTTTCAGTTTTTCCGGCTTCGTCACCCCGTCCAGCATCTATCGATTCGATACAGCGACCCTGCAAAGCAGCCTGTTCGCGCAGCCCGACCTGCCGTTCGACCCGAACGATTATGGCATTGAACAGCGTGTCTATCCGTCGAAGGACGGCACGCCCATTCCCATCACGATATTGCGCAAGAAGGCACTGGCCGATCATGCAACGGCCGCGCCGACCATCCTGTACGGCTATGGCGGGTTCAACATCTCGCTGACGCCGGGCTATTCGGCGACGCGCATGGCCTGGCTGGAGCAGGGCGGCGTCTATGCCATCGCCAATCTGCGCGGCGGCGGCGAGTTCGGCAAGGCGTGGCATGATGCCGGGCGCGGCCAGAACAAGCAGAATGTGTTCGACGATTTCATTGCCGCAGCCGAATGGCTGAAGGCCAATGGCTTCACGCCCAAGGATGGCCTTGCCATTGAGGGGCGGTCAAATGGCGGCCTGCTGGTCGGCGCAGTGGTCAATCAGCGGCCCGACCTGTTCGCCGCCGCCCTGCCCGCCGTGGGGGTGATGGACATGCTGCGCTTTGATCGCTTCACCGCCGGCCGTTATTGGGTGGACGATTATGGATCGCCCGCCAAGGCGCAGGATTTCTCGTTGCTCTACGGCTATTCGCCCTATCACAATATATTGTCGGGCCGGAATTATCCGGCGATTCTGGTGTCTACCGCCGACACCGACGACCGGGTCGTGCCGGCCCACAGCTTCAAATATGCCGCCGCGTTACAGGCGGCCGACCTTGGCGAACGTCCGCATCTGTTGCGGGTGGAAAGCCGGGCCGGCCATGGCATGGGCAAGCCGATCGACAAGCTGATCGACGAATATGCCGACAGCTATGCGTTCGCGGCGGCCTTTACCGGGCTGACCATCCGGTCGCGCCCCTGATCGGGCGCAGATAGCAGGCTTTCCCCGACGATCGGCGCACCCAGATAATGGGCGATGATGCGCGCCCCTTTGTCCGCTGCGCCCTGCCATGCGCCAAAGGCATGGGCCACGGCCGCCTGCTGATCGGGAAGGCGCGCGGGATGGGCCGCCACCGCATCGTCGATCGCGTCAATCACCGATGCCGGCTGATCCGCCACCACGCCCAGATGCCATCCGGCGTAGCGCGGGTCGGCGCGCCAGTCGACGCCATGGCTGTTGAGGAAAGCGACCGGACGCGGCCGGGCCAGAAATTCATAAAGCTGGCTCGATACGTCCCCCAGATAGATGTCGGCGCCCAGCACATAATGCATGTCGACCAGCCGGTCCGACTCCAGATCGACGATGATCCGCCCCGGCACCGCCATGGCGCGCCAGCGCCGCTTCTCCCGCTCCGACAGGTTGGCGCCCAGCCGGATATGCGGGGCCATCACCAGATTATAGCGATCCTGCCGGGCAAAGGCGTCGATCACCGCCTGCGCATCGGCCCAGGAGGACAGACGCGGATCGAAATGGGGATTGTAGAGGGCGACGGGTCGGTCATCGTCGAACAGCTTCGCGCCCTCCCCCGCCCCATGGCGGGCCAGATAGTCGAGCTTCACATAGCCGCAGCGGCGCAGCCTGGCCCGGTCTATGCCGTGGCGATGAACGGCCCGCTCCACATCTTTGTCACCGGGCAGGACGATCAGATCGAACGCATCCAGCCGCTTTTCCGATTTCGGGCTGCGATCCCCCGCGCCATGGCGGAAATGGATGAGCGGCATGTTCGCCATGCCCAGATGGCGCAGCCAGGCCGATGTCCGTTCGGGCGACACGACCGCCAGCGCAGAACGATAGCGGCGCGCGATCCGACGCAGCAGCGGCAATTTTCGCAGCGAGGGGCGATGAAGCAGGCGCGCCGCCGTCGCAATCCAGCCGGGCGGATCGATCCGGTCTATCCGCAACATGGGCGCCCGCATGTCGTCCCGCACGTCGCGGAGCATGCGTCCGGTCGCCCCATCCTGATGCACGCAAGTGACACGCAGGTCCGGGCACAGCCGGGCCAGCGATGCAGCCACCGGCGCCAGATGGAAAAGCTGATGCGCGCCACCGATGAACAGAAAGACGATTTCGCCCTGACCCTGCGCGCGCGCAAATGGCCGCGCCGGCAGGCCGGTGGATGAGTCATGCCGCATGATGGTGCCTTCGCAACAGGCCAGCACAGGGCCATGGGAGCCAATATTTCCGTTTCATGTCTGGATTACGCGCAGCGGATTGGTTTTATTCCGCAACCAATTTAAATTTTGCGGGTCCGCGTTCAGCCGCTGGACAGCCGATCCACGCTATGGCTCCTTCTGTCGCAGGAGATATGGACATGATCGGACGCAAGGCACGCTGGATAGCCGGAACGCTGGTGAGCGCGGGGCTGCTGATGGGCAGCATCGGCGTGGCGCAGGCGCAGCCCGGTTATGGCTATGGCCGGGGTTATGATCGCGGCTGGCATCATCGCCATCGCGGCAACGGGTTCGGCTTTGGCGATGCCGTGGGCGTCGCGGCGCTGGTCGGCGCGGTGGCGATCGTCGCTTCCTCCATGTCCAAGGATAAACAGGCGGCGCAGGGCGCCCGCGTCGATAATGGTCCCGACATGGACGGCCCTCCTCCAGCCGACGGCACCGATTATGGCGCGGACGTGCGCGGCACCAATGCGCCCGTCACGGCATCCCGCGATGTCGCCGATTTTTCCGATGTTGCCGGTTCACCCGCACATGAGGATCAGATGACCGACGCCTGCGCCGTTGCCGCGCGCGACGAGGCACAGGGACGCGACGGCGGCTATGCCGAGGTGCGCCATATGGACACGCCGGTCGCCACCGGCAGCGGTTATAATATCGACGGCGAGGTCGAAACGCGCGCGTCCTGGCGCGCAAGTGCGGGCACCACCCGCCGTTTCACCTGTGCGATCCAGAATGGCCGCGTGGCCGAAGTCTATCTGGCACGGGACGTCGCCGCGCGCTGACGCGCAGGGGCAGCGCCATTTTCTGATACCGAGGGTGCAGGCCTCCCGACGGACGCCTTCGCCCCTTCATAATCCCGCCTTGGCTTTGGTGCGGCATCGTTATAGCGCAGCGCCCATGACTGTCGCGCCCGCCCCCCGTCGCAATGCCGCGATCGCCTTCATTCTGGTGACGGCGCTGCTCGACGTCATGTCGATGGGCATTGTCATTCCGGTTCTGCCGCACCTGATCGAACGGTTATCGGGTTCGGTGGCGTCGGCGGGGCTATGGAACGGGCTGTTCGTCGCGCTGTGGGCCGGGATGCAGTTTCTCTGTTCCCCGGTCATCGGTTCGCTGTCCGACCGTTTCGGGCGGCGTCCGGTCATCCTGATTTCGGTCGCGGGCCTTGCCGCCGACTATGTGCTGATGGCGCTGGCCCCCAATCTGTGGTGGCTGGCGCTTGGCCGGATGCTGGCGGGCATCACCTCGTCCAGCTTCACCTTGACCTTTGCCTATATGGCCGACATCACCCCGCCGGAGGATCGCGCGCGTGGCTATGGCCTGATCGGCGCCGCGTTCAGCGCCGGTTTCGTCGCTGGGCCGTTGGTGGGCGGGGTGCTGGGCGAGATTTCGGTTCATGCTCCCTTCTGGGCGGCGGCGGCCCTGTCTGCGCTCGCCTTTCTCTATGGCCTGTTCGTATTGCCGGAGTCCCTCGCCCCTGAAAAGCGCATGGCGTTCAGCTGGGGCCGGGCCAACCCGTTCGGCGCGCTGAAACTGCTGCGGTCTCACCCCGAACTGTCCAGTCTGGCCGTCGGCAATTTCCTGCTCTATTTCGCGCATCATATTTTTTCCGCCATCTTCGTCCTCTATGCGGGCGACCGCTATGGCTGGGGCGCGTGGCAGGTGGGCGCGCTGCTCGCCATGGTCGGCCTGCTCGACATGGGGGTTCAGGGATTGCTGGTCGGGCCGGTGGTCAGGCGGCTGGGCGACCGGACGACGATGGTCGTGGGCCTGTGTTTCGGCGCGATTGGCGTTGGCGCCATGGGTCTGGCCCCGACGGGCTGGATGTTCGTCGCGGCGATGTTCCCCAATGCGCTGTGGGGTCTGGCCATGCCGACCATCCAGTCGCTGATGACGCGCCATGTCTCTGAATCCGAACAGGGCCAGTTGCAGGGCGCGAACAATAGCGTCGGCGCGATTGCGGGCATCATCTCTCCCCTCTTCTTTGGCGCTATCTATTCGCTATCGGTTGGCCCCAACCCCGTTTTGCCCTTCATCGGCAGCGGCTTCCTGATCGGGGCGGTCGTCCTGGCGGGCGCGGCGCTGATCGGGTGGCGCGCGGGTCGCGCCGCCGAGGCCCGCACGATCGGCGACCCTGCATAACTGGACATATCGGCACGGTGCGACTAACCGGGCGCGAATCCCTTCCAACGCTCGACATAAAGGCGATTCGATGACGCTGCCCCTTCAGGATAACATCCTCATCGTGGACTTCGGCAGCCAGGTGACACAGCTCATCGCCCGCCGCGTCCGTGAAGCCGGCGTCTATTCCGAGATCGCCCCCTTTAACAATGCCGCCGAAGCCTTTGAACGGCTAAAGCCCAAGGGCATCATCCTGTCGGGCGGCCCGTCGTCGGTCATGTGGGAAAACAGCCCCCGCGCGCCGCAGGCATTCTTTGATGCCGGCATCCCGATCCTGGGCATCTGTTATGGCCAGCAGACGATGATGCAGCAACTGGGCGGCAATGTCGAAGGTGGCGAAAGCGGCGAATTCGGCCGCGCCTTCATCGAAGTGAAGCGCGACTGCGCCCTGTTCGACGGCCTGTGGACCACGGGTGACAAGCATCAGGTGTGGATGAGCCATGGCGACAAGGTGACGCAGCTTGCCCCCGGCTTCGAAGTCGTGGCGGTCAGCGAAGGCGCGCCCTATGCCATCACCGCGAACGAGGAAAAGCGCTTCTACGCCACGCAATTCCATCCCGAAGTCGTCCACACGCCCGACGGCGCGAAGCTGCTCGCCAATTTCGTGCGCCATGTCTGTGGTCTGGCCGGTGACTGGACCATGGCCGAATTTCGCGCGACCAAGATTGCCGAAATCCGCGAACAGGTGGGCGAAGGCAGCGTCATCTGTGGCCTGTCGGGCGGCGTCGATTCTGCTGTGGCAGCCGTCCTGATCCACGAAGCGATCGGAGACCAGCTGACCTGCGTCTTCGTCGACCATGGCCTGATGCGTCTGGGCGAAGCCGAACAGGTGGTCAGCCTGTTCCGCGAACATTATGGCATCAAACTGGTCCATGTGAATGCAGAGGAACGCTTCCTCGGTGGCCTTGCCGGCCTCACCGACCCGGAAAAGAAGCGCAAGTTCATCGGCGGCGAATTCATCGCCGTGTTCGAGGAAGAAGCCGCGAAGATCGGCGGGGCCGATTTCCTGGCGCAGGGCACGCTCTATCCCGACGTCATCGAATCGGTCAGCTTCACCGGCGGGCCTTCGGTCACGATCAAGTCGCATCACAATGTCGGCGGCCTGCCCGAACGCATGAACATGAAGCTGGTCGAACCGCTTCGTGAACTGTTCAAGGATGAAGTGCGCGTGCTGGGCAAGGAACTGGGCCTGCCCGACATTTTCGTCGGCCGCCATCCCTTCCCCGGCCCCGGCCTTGCCATCCGCATCCCCGGCGAAGTGACCAAGGAACGCTGCGACATATTGCGCAAGGCGGACTTCATCTATCTGGAGGAAATCCGCAACGCGGGCCTCTATGACGCAATCTGGCAGGCATTCGCCGTACTGCTGCCCGTTCGTACCGTGGGCGTGATGGGCGACCATCGCACCTATGACAGCGTGTGCGCCGTGCGCGCCGTTACCTCGACCGACGGCATGACCGCCGACATCTATCCCTTCGACGCCGCTTTCCTCAGCCGCGTCGCGACCCGCATCATCAATGAAGTCAAGGGCATCAACCGCGTCGTGTACGACTACACCAGCAAGCCCCCCGGCACGATCGAGTGGGAATGATTCAGACCCCTCCGAACGCCGCCGAATTTACGCTGAAGTACGACCTAAGTCGCTGAAAATAAAAATAGAATCATCTTGTGCCTATCGATATCTATCGGTGGGCATAGATGGCGTTTGTCGGCCTCGCTGACGGGCCTCGCCCCCATTGATCAACCGGAAAAACGAAAGTACCGTCAGGAGCAAAGAGGCTCATGACGGTACTTTTTTTGGTATAAGACGCTGAATTATAAGTGTTTTATACGCCATCGGCCTCCAAAAACAGCGTGACGGTACTTTTCCGCAAGGAGGCCCAAAATGTTGACCGATGCAGCACTCAAGTGCTTGAAACCAAAAGCCAAAATGTACAAGGTTTCCGATCGTGACGGCATGTATGTGCGCGTTGCACCGTCGGGCGCCATCTCGTTCAGGCTCGACTATCGGCTGAACGGCAGGCGGGAGACCGTCTACCTCGGTAGGTATGCCCGTGACGGGATATCGCTCGCCAGGGCTCGCGAGTTATGCATCGACGCGCGGCGCGCGATCGCCGAAGGGCGGTCTCCCGCCATCGAGAAGCAGCGGGAGAAGCGCCGGATCAAGGAAGCAAAGAGCTTCGGCCAGTTCGGCGAGAAATGGCTGACCAACGCGACCATGGCCGACAGCACGCGTGCGATGCGTCGCTCTATCTTCGAGCGCGAGCTCATGCCCGTCTGGCGGAATCGTCTCCTGACAGAGATCACTCCCGATGATCTGCGCGCTCACTGCGGCAAGATCGTCGAACGGGGGGCGCCAGCGACCGCTATCCACGTGAGGGATATCCTGAAGCAGATCTACGGCTTTGCCATTCTGCACGGCGAGAAGGTCGCCAACCCGGCGGATGACGTCGGTCCGGCCTCGATCGCCACCTTTACGCCGAAGGACCGCGCGCTTTCGCCCGCTGAGATCCGCATCATGTTCAAGCAGCTTGAGCATGTCGCGACGTTGCCAACGATCCGCCTCGGCATGAAGCTTTACCTCCTCACCATGGTCCGGAAGAGCGAGTTGCAGGATGCGGTGTGGGACGAGATCGATTTCGACAACGCTGTCTGGACGATCCCGAAGGAGCGTATGAAGCGATCGAAGCCGCACAACGTCTACCTGTGCCGACAGACGTTGGACATCATGATCGCGCTCAAAACCTGCTCCGGCAACTCCCGATATCTGTTGCCGTCGCGGTACGACGCGGATGCCCCGATGTCGCGCGCGACCTTCAATCGGATCACCTACGCCGTCGTCGAGCGAGCCAGGAAGGAAAGGCTCCCACTGGAGCCTTTCACGGTCCATGATCTGCGGCGAACGGGCTCGACGCTGTTAAATGAGCTAGGTTTTAATAGCGACTGGATCGAAAAGTGCCTGGCGCACGAAGACGGGCGTTCGTCGCGCGGCGTTTATAACAAGGCCGAGTATGAGGTGCAGCGTCGGCACATGATGCAGCAGTGGGCGGACACCGTAGATGCCTGGATCGACGGCCGGAAATATGCCCCCACGCTTTTGCCGCAAGCTATGCCCCTGATGGAGCTTGATCCCGCCCTTTGATCGGGCGGGTTCTGCGCTTGGTGACGTCAGGGTGCCGGGCCCGTCGAATCGGGGCAGCCCGCCTTGCCATCAGCCAAGCCTCGACCTCTGCCAGGTCCCATACAATACAACGTGGCGAGAGCGCGAACCGGCGGGGAAACTCGCCACGCTGCTCCATCTCGTAAATAGTGCTGTCAGCCATAGGCACCATCTCCCGCAACTGTTGCCGCCGGATTGTTCTCCGAATTTGCGTAGTTTCGATCTTTGCCATCCTCAATCTCCTGCATTGCTGAGGCGATTGAGAATGATAGATGCTGATACTGGAAGCCCCTTCGAAACGCCGTGCGGTGTTTTCGGGCTATAGCGTACACATCGGCGGGTTCTCCCTGACTGCTAAGTGCAGCATAGGGGCGAACAGGCGCTGATGGACAAGCTCGAAACGTGTGGGCCCGCTACGAGGGCCCGCATTCAGTAAACGCGACTCCCTTCAAAATCCGGTTCCGCGGGGCGTGTCAGTTCGATTCCGACCATCCGCACCATTCTCCAATATGGATCTAGCGATATCTCTGTTCGTTGCTGGCTCTCTAGCAGAAGGCTGCAGGTTCGCCGCTGCTAACGCGCGAATCTGATCGCGGAAAGCATCCCGTCGACATTCCGCAGCTTGTTAGGTCAGCCGCAGGCATGCACAAAGTCCGGCGTGATCGACGGTCCGATCTTTACGATATGTGACACCGCGCATTCGGCAAGCAACCGAGGGTATCACGTTTCGACAACCGGGAATGCGGGGTTTCTACGTGCGGGACGAACGCCTGACGTCGTATGAATGGCGGCTGTCCGCGGATCGATGAGCGATGGTCGATCGCCTAAGCCGCCACCGCGCGTAGGGGCTCCGCGAGTGATACGCCGATCCGCGACTCTCGTGGCCCGAACTATCGCCGGATATCGCACGCCGCGTCGTTCGAGGAGCGTTATAGTGATATGCTGCGCAGGATCTCCTCAAGACGCCTTTCTCCGTCCACCGTTTGGGCACCTCGCGCCAGACCGCCTCGGATCAGCGCCTCAGCCGCTGGCTCGGCGAATAGCCTGCTCCATTCCGCTTGCTCGCGCACGAACCCGGCCGCGAGATCGGGCGGCGGCAGCACACGTTTGGCTGCCTGCGCCACGCCAGCCGGCAAGGCGGCGATATGGCGGGCCAGCGTATCGACGAAATCGTCGAGCTCGGCTGCGGGCAGTGCCCGGTTGATCCAACCATACGCGGCGGCTTCCTCCGCGCTGAAGACGCCGCCTCCCAGGATGACCTCCAAAATGCGACCGCGGCTCATGCGCGTGGAAAGATATTGCATCGCGCCTCCGCTCGGCACGATGCCCATGAGTGCCTCGACCTGGCCGAGACCGGCTCGCCCGATCGCTCCGAAGGCCATGTCACAGGCGGCTATAAACTCGGCGCCGCCACCTCGCGCAACGCCAGCGAGCTTCACGATGGTTACTTGCGGAAGCTCGCGAACCAGTTCCCCAAGCGCCTGGAAGACGTTCAAGCCGGCGGGCACATCACGCGCAATCTCGTCGAAGGCATGCGGATCGTCGATCAACGCCATGTCCACATGGGCAATGAAGAAGTCGGGAGAACCGCTCTGGAAGACGACCACGCGCGTTGCGTCATCGTCGCGAAGCTTGATCAGAAAATTCCGCAGGTCCGTCATGAGTGCGGCGTCGAGGACGTTGACCGGTGGATTTTCGATCGTGACGGTCACGACGCCCGAGTGGTGCGCGACGCGGAGTTTCTGATAGTGATCTGACATTCAAGCCTCTCGATCTTTGGCGGCGGCCGCTTTTGTCGAATCCATATCGTCTCGAGAAGGGGATCTGTAGCTCTGGAACCGGGGTAACTGTGTCACGCAAGCAGGAACGCCCGCGATGCCGGCGTCGCCGTGGCTTGCGAAGCTGAGGCACGGTTGGAATGTCTCCGGGCATCAAGCGGGGCCTTGGCCCAAGTCAGTCGCTCTATCTCGCAGGCCTCGCAGTCGCCGGAGTGACCGACAATGTGGCTTCGCGACCTGATGCCGTTGACCGATTGGGCAACGATGATTCGCAGTGATCGCGGCGCTGGTTAACTGGCAGGCGCGACGGCGTTCCGCATTACGCGACACAGCAAGTCATTTTGCGGAGCTACTAGCGCGTCCGGAGGATTGCTAACCCGACTAGGAGGCCAGTGCGACAAGCCCACCACGAAGCTGCTCGCATCGCGGACGAACCGCAGCGCCTCGTCCGAGCAGTACCAGGAGTCCCCGTGCTACGCCTTGTCGCCAGTAAACGCGCCGCTCTCGTATCCGTTGGCATCGTTACGACGCTCTGCATGGGTTTCGTGGGAGACGAGGCGAGCGCCCAAGGCTGGAATCGGAAGCAACGCGAGGACGCGCGCACCTGCGAAAGCTTCGGCAACAGGTACGGCACACCCGCCTTCAGCGATTGTATGTTGGCGCAGCAGCACAGACGCGACACCAAGCAACTCCGCTCGATTGAGGAGACCGAAAGGCTCTCACAGATCGCCAAGGACGGCCAGATCATGGCCGAACGGGCGCGCCAGCAGCGTTGCGAGCGAAACCCGGACCGCCGCGAATGCCGACGGCGATAGTTGCGCGGTACTCAGAACCATTTCGAATATCTTAGGGGCGATTGTAAAATGATCAGGAAAGCATTGATCGGTTTCGTGGCGATTGCGTGGTTCTCCGCAGTTCAGGCGCAGCCGGCGCCGGAGAACACCGGCGCTGATCTGATCGTTTTCAACGCCAAGATCTTCACTGGCAACCGTGCCCAGCCCGAGGCGACGGCATTGGCCGTCAAGGACGGCCGAATCTATTCGGTCGGCCCCGATGCGGCCATCCTCGCCCTGAAGAACCCTACGACTACGGTGATCGATGCCCACAGCCGTAGGGTCGTGCCTGGCATTGTCGATGCCCATATCCATGTCCTCAATGACTTGGCCTTCAACTACAATGTCCGCTGGGATGGCGTGCCGACGCTGCGCCAGGCATTGACGATGCTTCGCGAGCAGGCCGGACGCACACCGGAAGGTCAGTGGGTCAAGGTAATCGGAGGTTGGTCCCCTTATCAGTTCAAGGAGAACCGATTCCCGACGCTGGACGAGCTACACGAAGCGGTGCCCAATCACCCTGCGATCGTGCAATATGCGTACAATCAGGCCTTCCTGAACAAGCAGGCGATGACGGCGCTCGGCGTGGGGACCGATCGGTTTCCGAAGCTCGACGGCGTCGAAATCGAAAAAGACGGTCGCGGTAACCCCACCGGCGTGGTCCACGGCTACACGTGGCTGTTTCTAGCTCTGGAAGCCATGGTTCCGCAGCCCAGTTTCGACGAACAGGTGAGTTCGCTGGCTTATAGCGTTCACGGCCTGAACCGGTTCGGCGTGACCTCGATTATCGATAACGGCGGCAGGTGGCCATACCCTGAGGCGCAGGCAAGGGTAAACGTGCTTGCTCGCGACAACCACCTCAATGTGCGCATGCCTTTTGTGGATCTGCAACTTGGCAACGGCGGGCCGGTGAACATGGTGGATCTGGAGCTTGATGCGATCACAAAGACAGCACCGATCAGCCCCGGACAAAACCTGCACCCCGCCTTGGCGCATGGGCATGAGTATCGTGGGGCCGGCGAGGTATTGAGTGGGGAAGTGCACGACCACGAGAATTTCGACCGCCCGGCGGTCGTCATCGAGCCTGAGAAGATGCGGCGCTTTGTCGAGGAGGACGTGAAGAAGCTGGTCGAGCGGCGCATCACGTTCCGCATGCACATCAGCTACGACGAGAACATCTCTCCCTTCCTCGATGCTCTGGAGAAGGTGAACGAAACGGTTCCGCTCGATGGCCTGCGGTGGAGCCTCGAACACGCCGAGACTATCAGTCCGCAGAACATCGCTCGGGTGAACAAGCTGGGGGGCGGTATTGCGCTGGATGGCAAGATGGCGCTGCACGCCGATGGCTTCATCAAGACATATGGTCGGGAGAAAGCCCTGGAGACGCCGCGCCTTCGTATGCTCATCGACAGCGGCATCCCGCTGGCGATGACGACCGACGCCTTCCGGGCAGCGACGTTCAATCCGTGGATTGGCATAAGCTGGATGGTGACCGGCAGGTCCGTGTCCGGATCCCAAGCGCTCGCCAAGGATAACCGGCTTACCCGAGCCGAGGCGCTGAAACTGTTCACCATCGGAGGGGCCTGGTTCATGAACGCAGAAGCAGAAATCGGCGCCATCGCTCCCGGATATTTGGCGGACTTCGCGGTGCTCGACAGGGATTATTTCGCCGTGCCGGAAGACCAGATCAAGTCGGTCTCCTCTGTCCTTACTGTCATGAACGGCAAGGTCGTCTGTCCGTCGTCAGAACATTTGGCGCAACTCGCGGCGTAAATTAGCGGAGTGCGGGCCTCGTCTGGGGGTTGATGTTAGGCGGCGAGCTTGCGGTGAAGCAAGCGCCGATGTTCGATGGTCTGC
>JAJZQN010000022.1 GCA_021847605.1 Pseudomonadota bacterium
GACCCCATTATGCGGCGGCCACGCGCCGACCGCGGAGAGAAGCGAGTGATCCATGGGAACGATCAAGAAATCGAGGAAGCAGCTTGACCTAGGAAGCCCCAATCAGAGAAGACTCTTAGTCCTTTTGATCCGCATAGGCTTTGACCAGCCCATAAAGGAAAGTGCGTCCTTCCATCACCGATCGCACCCGGATGCGCTCGTTCAGGCCATGGACGCCATTGCCGTCGGGATCGCGGAACAGACCGGTCACGCCATAGGTCGGGATGCCCGCCGCATTCATCGTCACGGCGTCGGTCGCCCCGGTCGCCATATGCGGCACCACCGGAACGTCGGGCCAAACCTGCTGGGACACTTTGATCGCCGGTCCCAATATCCTGTCCGTAACCGGCGCGGGGTTGGCCGGGCGATAGGTGCGGCTGGCGCTCACCTTCACTTCCGGATCGTCTACCACCTTCACCAGCGTCGCCAGCACCTCCTCGGTCGGGACACCGGGGATGACGCGGCAATTGACCGTGGCGGTCGCCCGCTGCGGCAGCGCATTGGCGGCGTGCCCGGCCGACAATAAGGTCGCCACGCAGGTCGTGCGCAGCATCGAATGGTAGCTGGGCGACTTGTTCAGCAGCGTATTGGCCGCCTCATCCTTCGGATTGGCGACGATCGCGCTCATCGCCGCGCCTTCCTCGCCGCCGACCACCTTGGCCATCTTGCTGAAATAGCCCCGATTGGCGTCGATAAACTGGACCGGGAAATCATATTTGCTCAACCGGTCGAGCGCCCGCGCCAGGCTGTAGATCGCATTGTCCGGGCGCGGCACGGACGAATGGCCACCCGGATTGGTGGTCTCCAGCGTGAACTGCATCACCACCTTCTGCGCCGCCTGGAATGTCTGGTCGACGCGCTTGCCCTTGTCGTCCAGCTCGCCATAGCCCCCCTCATTCAGGGCAACGCTGGCGTCGACCAGTTCCTTCTGATTGTCGACCAGCCATTTGGCGCCATTCAGAAACCCGCCGCCTTCCTCGCCACAGGTCAGCGCCATCTTGATCGTGCGCAGCGGCTTATATTTCTCCGCCTGAAACCGCAGCAGATTGTCGACCCAGATCGCATCCTGCGCCTTCATGTCGGCGACGCCGCGACCATAATAATAGCCATCCTCCTCGATGAAGGCATAAGGATCGCGGGTCCAGTCCGCCCGGCGGGCATTGACCACATCGACATGCCCCAGCATCAGCACGGCTTTGCGTTTCGGGTCGCGCCCCGGATAGACGGCGACCAGCGCGCCGGCCTTTGGATGGCCTTCGGGCACGAACAGGTGCAGATTTTGCTCGGGATAGCCCGCCGCCTTCATCCGCGCCGCGATTTTTTCCACGACGCTCGTGCAACTGCCCGAATCCGCGCTGCTGTCCGTCTCCACCATTTCCTTCAGCATGGCGCGGAAGGATGCGTCCTGCGGACTTGGAGCCGCTGTCGCCACGCCCGCGCCGCACGCCAAGAGCGCCACTGTTGCGCCAGCCTGTCTCAACCAGCCTGCTGTCATCTCTCGTCTTCCCGCTGATAGCTTCCCTCTGTCAGACGGTCGGCGCAGCATATTCCACGGGTGATGAGTGTGAATATTTTCGTCAGCCAGGGTCCAATATCGTCCGCCTGAACGCCAGAGTCGTGGGCGACGCCTCGGTACGATGGATCAGCCACAGCCGGCTCATGACGGGTGGGGTAAGCTGCCGATAGACCAGTGTGTCGACATGCAGCCGGGTCAGCGAATGCGCCAGCACCGTCGCCCCAAATCCCGCCGCCACCAGCCCCAGCAGCGTGGCCAGGCTGCCCGCTTCCTGCACGATGTTCGGCGCAAAACCCGCCTGGCTGCACAGGGCGAAGAAATGCTCGTTGAAACCGGCCCCGTTGACGGCGTTATAGAATACCATCGCCTCGCCATCGAGGTCGGCGATATCTAGTGCATCGTCGCGGCTGGCGAAAGGATGATCCTCCCGGATGGCCAGCAGCATTTCCTCTTCGGCCAGCGTCAGGGCGACCAGCCCGTCCGGCAGGGCAGGCGGATCGAAGCCGCGGATGATCCCGATATCGAGTCGATGCCGCTCCAGCGCATCGATCTGCTCATCGCGGCTTTCTTCGCGCAGAGCCAGTTCTACCCCGGGGCGCGACTGGCGGAAGGCATAAAGGGCGCGGGCGACGCGCGGGACGAAGGGGCCTGATGCGGTGAAGCCGATCGCCAGTCGTCCGATCTCGCCCGATTGCGCCTGCCGCGCAACATGCATCGCCCGATCCGCCCGGTCCAGCGCGGCGCGCGCTTCCGGGGCGAACAGGCGGCCTACATCGGTCAGCGTCACGCGCCGGCTGGTGCGTTCGAACAGGCGCACGCCCAACTCCTCCTCCAGCGCCCTGATCTGCTGGCTAAGCGGAGGCTGGGATATGCCCAGCCGTCGCGCGGCGCGGCCGAAATGCATTTCTTCGGCGACGCACAGAAAATAACGGAGGTGACGCAGGTCCATGAATCAATTCGTCCAACATATCGATGGAGCCGTATTATATATTAGACGCGCACAATTCTAGGTTGCATGGCGAAACCGGATGTGGCGGTGGTTCCGCGCTGTCGTTAAGGGAGGTGCGGCGCAAGCCCCCTGATGCCGCTGCCCGACAGTATCGGGGCCGCCGCCACATTCTTGAATGGCAATCATAAGTTTATGCCGTGATAAGCGGCTTTATTCGCAGGAATGGTTGCGCTAGAGGATGACGCATCCCTTCAGGAGAGGCGCCATAGTTTAACATCCGGCCTTGCCGCCGGTGCGTCCCGGAGTCGTGGATGATCGGTATCGTCAAGGTTGCTCTCAACCGCCCTTTGACCTTCATTGTTATGGCGATTTTGATCGCGATCGGCGGCGTGATCGCGGCCGTTCGCACGCCTGTCGACATGTTTCCCGAAATCAGGATTCCGGTTGTCGCCATCGCCTGGACCTATTCGGGTCTGTCGCCCGAAGATATGTCGAACCGGATCATCGGTCCCTATGAGCGCGCTCTGACGACTACGGTTAACGATATCGAACATATCGAAAGCCAGTCGTTGCAGGGCATCGGCGTGGTGAAAGTCTATTTCCAGCCGGGCGCCGACGTTCGTCTGGCGACCGCGCAGGTGACGTCGATTTCGCAGACGCTGCTGCGTCAGATGCCGCCGGGCGTTACTCCGCCGTTGATCCTGAACTATAGCGCGTCGACCGTGCCGATCCTGCAGTTGGCGCTGTCGGGCAAGGGCTTGACCGAACAGCAGTTGTTCGATCTTGGCCAGAACCAGATTCGTCCGCAACTGGTGACGATCCCCGGCCTCGCCATGCCCTTCCCCTCGGGCGGCAGGCAGCGTCAGATCCAGATCGATCTCAATCCGCTGGCGCTTCAGTCCAAGGGATTGTCGGCGCAAGATGTCGGCAACGCCATCGCCGCCCAGAATCAGATCAATCCGGCCGGCTTCGTCAAGGTTGGCGCCACCCAATATAGCGTCCGGCTCAACAATGCGCCGACCTCGATTGAGGCGCTCAACGATCTTCCGGTCAGGGTGGTGAACGGCGCGACCATCTATATGCGCGACGTCGCCTATGTCCGCGACGGCAGCGGTCCGCAGCAAAATGTCGTGCATGTGGAAGGCGGTCGTTCGGCGCTGCTGACCGTGCTCAAAAACGGCTCGACCTCCACCTTGTCGATCATCGACGGCGTGAAGCAGGCGCTGCCCCGCATCGCGGCGACTTTGCCCGACAGCCTTCAGATCCTGCCCATCGGCGACCAGTCGCTGTTCGTGAAGGCGGCGGTCGAAGGCGTGATCCATGAAGGCGCGATCGCCGCCGCGCTTACCTCTTTGATGATCCTGCTGTTCCTGGGCAGCTGGCGTTCCACCGTCATCATCGCCCTGTCGATCCCGCTGGCGATCCTGGCGGCGATCGCGGCGCTCGCCATGTTCGGCCAGACGCTCAATGTCATGACGCTGGGCGGCCTGGCGCTGGCGGTCGGCATCCTGGTCGATGACGCCACCGTGACGATCGAAAATATCAACTGGCATCTGGAACAGGGCAAGGGCGTGACCGAGTCCATTCTGGACGGTGCGGCCCAGATCGTGGCGCCCGCCTTCGTCGCCCTGCTGTGCATCTGCATCGTTTTCGTGCCGATGTTCTTCCTGCCGGGGGTTGCGGGCTTCCTGTTCGTGCCGATGGCGCTCTCGGTCGTGTTCGCGATGATCGCGTCCTTCATTCTGTCACGCACCCTGGTGCCGACGCTGGCCATGTATCTGCTCAAGCCGCATGTCGACCATGGCGACGCCCATATGGCGGGCAATCCAACGTCGCATAATCCTCTGGTCCGCTTCCAGCGTGGGTTCGAAGCGCGGTTCGAAAAGATTCGCGCCGCCTATGTCGGGCTGCTGCATCGCGCCTTGGGCGTGCGCAAGCCCTTCCTGCTCGGCTTTATGGCCATCGTCCTCTTGTCCTTCGGTCTGTTGCCGATGCTGGGCAGCAACTTCTTCCCGTCGGTCGATTCCGGTCAGATCGCGATGCATATTCGTGTGCCCATCGGCGCACGAATCGAAGACACGGCCGCCCGCTTCGATCGGATCGGCCGTGAAATCCGCAAGATCATTCCGGCTGAGGAATTGGGCACTGTTACGGACAATATCGGCCTGCCAGTCAGCTCCATCAACACCGTCTATAATAATAGCGGCACTATCGGCCCGCAGGATGGCGACATGCTGATCGCGCTGAAGCATGGCCATCGTCCAACGGACGAATTTGTCACGCAGCTGCGCCGCGAACTGCCCCGCCGCTTCCCCGGCACCAGCTTCGCTTTCCTGCCGGCCGACATCACCAGTCAGATTCTGAACTTCGGCGCCCCGGCACCGATCGACATTCAGATAGCCGGCAAGAATGCTGAAGCGAACCGCATTTATGCGCAAAAGCTGATGGCGCGCATCGCAACCATTCCCGGCCTTGCCGACGCGCGCATCCAGCAGCCTGGTCGTTCGCCGCAGCTGGACGTCGATGTCGATCGGTCGCGCGTCAGCCAATATGGTCTTACCGAACGCGACGTCACCACCAGTCTGGCAAGCCAGCTGGCCGGTACGTCGCAGACCGCACCGGTCTTCTTCGTGAACCCGGAAAATGGCGTGCAATATCCGGTCGTGGCGCAGGCGCCTGAATATCTGGTCGGATCGCTCAGCGAACTGTCCAACGTACCTGTGTCGGGTGCGAACGCAAATTCGGTGCAGCCGCTGGGTGGCTTGGCCACCATCGTGCGCTCAAACACGGTGCCGGTCGTGTCCCACTATAATATCGCGCCAGTGCTCGACATTTTCGCGACCACGCAAGGTCGCGATCTGGGCGCCGTGGCCGGCGATATCGAAGATGCGATCAAGGCGATGGAGGCGGATCAGCCCAAGGGCACGACCATCACCATCCGCGGCCAATATGCCACGATGAACACCGCCTTCTCGGGGCTGGGCTTTGGCCTGGCTGGCGCGGTGGTGCTGATCTATCTGCTGATCGTCGTCAATTTCCAGAGCTGGGTCGATCCGTTCGTCATCATCACGGCGCTGCCTGCGGCGCTGGCCGGCATCGTCTGGATGCTGTTCATGACTGGCACAACCCTGTCGGTGCCCGCTCTGACGGGGGCGATCATGTGCATGGGCGTGGCGACGGCCAATTCTATTCTGGTGGTCAGCTTTGCGCGCGAACGGCTCGCCGAACTGGGCGATGCGACCAAGGCTGCGCTGGAAGCGGGCATGGTCCGCTTCCGCCCGGTGCTCATGACCGCGCTGGCCATGATCATCGGCATGGGACCAATGGCGCTCGGCCTGGGCGAGGGCGGCGAACAGAACGCTCCGCTCGGTCGCGCTGTCATCGGCGGCCTGATCTGCGCCACTATCGCCACCCTCTTCTTCGTTCCCACCGTCTTCGCCCTTGTCCATCGCAAACATGGTCAGAAGGCCCCCACCACGGAAATGCAGCCAAGCCATGTCTGAGCATGCAGCCCCCATCGCACATCCGGCCGAAGCAGGGCCGGACAGCCGCACCTTGAAGCGCGTTGGCATCGGCGCGGCAATTTTGGCTGTCGCGGTCGTCGGAGTCGGGATCGCATCGCGGATCAGCGCGACCGAAGAACTGCGCGAGACAGCTGCTTCGGCCGCCTTGCCCAATGTCGTTGTCGTGACGCCCAAGCCGGATGCGGACGGCAATGCGCTGGTGCTGCCGGGCAATGTTCAGGCGTTCAACAGCGCGGCCATTTATGCGCGCACCAATGGTTATGTCCGCCGTTGGCTGGCCGATATTGGCGACCGGGTCGGGGCAGGGCAGTCGCTTGCGATCCTGGATGCGCCCGATCTTGACCAGCAACTTGCCGCCGCGCAGGCCGATTATCAGACCGCGCTCGCCAATCAGCGGCTGGCCGCGACCACATCGACCCGCTGGTCCGCCATGCTGAAGGAAGACGCCGTCTCCCAGCAGGAAGTGGATGAAAAGGCAGGCGATCTGGCTGCACGCATGGCCGTCTCCAACGCTGCGCTCGCCAATGTGAAGCGGCTGAAGGCGTTGCAGGGTTTCACCCGCCTGTCCGCGCCCTTCGACGGCGTCGTCACCAGCCGCTCGGCGCAGATTGGCGCGCTCGTCGTCGCGGGTAACGCCAGCGCCCAGCCGCTCTTCACCGTGTCGGACATTCATCGCGTGCGCATCTATGTGCGCGTGCCGCAGGGTTATTCCGCTGCCGTAAAGCCCGGCGCGACCGCCACCCTCTCACTGCCGGAATATCCGGGGCGTAGTTTCACGGCCACCATGACCAGCAGTGCAGGCGCGGTTGATCCGCAATCGGGCGCGGTGCTGGTGCAGTTGCAGGCGGCCAATCCCGATGCCGCGCTCAAACCTGGCGCCTTCGCGCAGGTTCGCTTCCAGGTCGGCGCAGGCCAGGGTAACGCCCTGACGCTGCCGGGCAGCGCCATCCTCTATGGCAATGACGGCCCGACCGTCGCCGTCGTCGGATCGGACGGCCGCGTGACCGTCAAGCCCGTCACCATCGCGCGCGATGAAGGCGCGACCGTTCAGCTTTCGACCGGTGTGACCGCACAGGACAAGGTGATCGATACGCCGCCCGACGCCATCCGCACCGGCGATCGCGTACAGGTGCAGGCCGCATCGGCAGAAGGGAAGGGCGCTGCGCATGGGCGTTGATCGCCGGGGCGTCGCATTGCTGCCCATGCTTTTGGCGGCCTGTTCGATGGCGCCTGATTATCATGCGCCCGAAACCGCTGCGCCCGCCGCCTTCAAGGAAGTGGCGGGCTGGAGCGCGGCGCAGCCAATGGATGGCGCCGCGCGTGGTCCCTGGTGGGAAACATTCGGCGATCCGGTGCTGAACAATCTGGAAGCGCAGGCCGAAAAGGCCAGTCCCACGCTGGCCGCCGCGTTGGCGCGCTATGATCAGGCGCGCGCCGCCGCCCGGATCGAGGGCGCAGACCTCATTCCCACGATCGGCGCGGGCGCTGACGCCAGCCGCCGTCGCGTGTCGGGCAACCGTTTCCAGGGAAATGGCAGCGCCGTCACTTATAATGACTATGTCGTCGGCGGTTCGCTCGATTATGAAATCGACCTGTGGGGCCGCATTCGCAACAGCGTCGCCGCAGCCAAAGCCGATGCGCAGGCTAGCGAGGCGGACCTTGCCTCTGCCCGCCTCAGCCTTCAGGCGGCGGTGGCGGACGCCTATGCCCGGTTGCGCGGCCTGGATGCACAGGCGGCGCTGCTGCGCCAGACGGTTGAGGCGTTTGATCGCGCCTATAGCCTGACTGCAACCCGGCATCGCGGCGGCATTGCATCGGGCATGGACGTCAACCGTGCGAAGACCACTCTCAGCAACGCGCGCGCGCAGATTTCCGACGTCGCCAATCAACGCGCCGCGACCGAGCATGAAATCGCTGCGCTGGTCGGCGCGCTCTCGTCGGACTTCTCAATTCCAGCGCAGGATGCGTTGCCGCAATTGCCCGCCATGCCCACCGGCACGCCGTCCGAATTGCTACAGCGCCGGCCGGATATTGCGGCGGCGGAAAGGCGCATCTTCGCCGCCAATGCCGGCATCGGCGTTGCCAGGGCAGCCTATTTCCCGTCGCTGACGCTGGGTCTGACCGGTGGATGGGAAACGACGCGCGGCGATCTGCTGCGCAGCCCCAATAGTTTCTGGGGGCTTGGCCCGCTGTCGGCGCTCGTCACCCTGTTCGACGGCGGCCGGCGCAATGCGCAGGTGAAGCTGTCGCGCGCCCAATATGATGAAATGGCGGCCAATTATCGGGAAACCGTGTTGGGCGCATTCCGCCAGGCGGAAGATGCGATCGCGGCCGGCCGTCATCTGGCGGCGCAGGCGGTGGATCAGCGTGACGCCGCACAGGCGGCCGAACGCACCAGCAAGATCGCCTTTAGCCGCTATCGCGACGGCGCATCCGACTATCTGGAGGTCGTCACCGCCCAGACCGCCGCGCTGGAGGCGCAGCGCGGGCTGCTCGCCGTGGAAACCAGCCGCATGCGCGCCAGTGTCGCCCTGATCAGGGCGCTGGGAGGCGCGGCCAGCTAAAGCTGAACCGGTTCTGCTCTTGCCAAGCATCGCGTTATCGCTCAGAGTAATGATAACGCTAACAATGCTTGGGAGAGAGATGCCGTGTACCTGTCCAATACCCTGTCGCGCCTGCGACACAGCGCTGGACCGGCCACCTCCCTGCTCGGCCTCACCGCGCTGGCGATGGGCGTCGCCGCGCCCGCCCTCGCGCGCGACACCGTGTCGATCAGCCGGGACTGGCGCTTCATAAAAGGCGATCCGGCCGGCCTTACCACTGACCTGCGCTATGATGTGCGCCCGCTGATTGAGGATGCCGGCGATGGCAAGATCGCGGACGCCCGCCCCGACGCAGCGGTAAAAGTCGACGATGCCGGCGCGCAAGTCCTCAAGCCATGGATTCTCCCCAACGCTAATCCCTTCATCAAGGACCCGGCGAAACATCATGTCCGCCCCGTCGGCAATCCGGGCGGCGACGTCCCCTATGTGCAGGCGAATTTCGACGACAGCGGCTGGACCCATGTCGACTTGCCGCATGACTGGGCGATCGCGGGGCCTTTCATCAAGGATGGTCCTTATGGCGGCATGGGTCGCCTGCCCAGCTGGGGCATAGGCTGGTATCGCAAGACGCTCGACATTCCCGCCAGCGCCAAGGGCAAGTCCCTTTTCCTCGATGTCGAAGGGGCCATGTCCTATGCTACCGTCTGGCTGAACGGCAAACTGGTCGGCGGCTGGCCCTATGGCTATAACAGCTTCCGTCTCGACCTGACGCCCTACGCCGTGCCCGGCGGCAAGAACCAGCTCGCCATCCGCCTCGACAACCCGGCGGCCTCGGCGCGCTGGTATCCGGGCGGCGGCCTCTATCGCGACATCTATCTCACCACCGCGAACAAGGTTCATGTCGGCCAGTGGGGCAGCACCGTCCGCACGCCAAAGGTGAGCAAGGAACAGGCGACCGTCGACTTGAGCCTCACGCTCGACAATGACGGCGATGCCCCCGCGCAAGTTGAAGTCGCAACCACCCTTTATGCGCTCGACGCCAGCGGCCGGCGCATCGGCGGCCCCGTCGCCGGCATCGCGCGCCAGTCCGCCAGCATCGCCCCCCATGCCAAGGCAGTGCTGAGCGGCTCCACCATCCTCGCCAATCCGCGCCTCTGGGGGCCTCCCCCGACGCAGCAGCCCAACCGCTATGTCGCCATCTCCACCGTGACGCAGGGCGGCAAGGCCATCGACAGCTACGAAACCCGCTTCGGCGTGCGCGACATCCGGTTCGATCCCGACAGGGGCATCATCGTCAACGGCGAACATATCCCGCTGCGCGGCGTCAACAATCACCATGATCTGGGCGCGATTGGCGCCGCCTTCAACGCCCGCGCGGCCGAGCGCCAGCTTGAAATCCTGCGCGACATGGGCGCCAATGCCGTGCGGATGAGCCATAATCCGCCCGCGCCCGAGCTGCTCGACCTCACTGACCGCATGGGCTTTCTGGTGATGGACGAAGTGTTCGACAGCTGGGAAAAGAAGAAGACCCCGCACGACTTTCACCTGATCTTCCCCGACTGGCATGAGGCGGATGCGCGCGCCATGCTGCGCCGGGATCGCAACCATCCTTCGATCATCCTGTGGAGCGTCGGCAATGAGGTCGGCGAACAATATGATGGCGAAGCCGGCGCAAAGATCGGCCGCGAACTGGTCGCCATCGCGCATGAGGAAGATCCGACCCGTCCCGCCACCGGCGCGATGAACTTCGCCAAGGCGGACATGCTGCTGCCCACCACCGTCGACGTCATCAGCCTCAACTATCAGGGCGCGGGCATTCGCGGCATCATCGGCCAATATCCCGCCTTCCGCGCGAAATTCCCCGAAAAGGTGATCCTGTCCACCGAAAGCGCCTCGGCGCTCTCCAGCCGCGGCGAATATATGTTCCCGGTCGCCGGGGCGATCAGCGGCCCGGTGCGTCCCTGGTCGGGCGGCAACCCCGAAACGCATCAGGTGTCGGCCTATGAGATGCATGCGGCGGACTTCGGCTCCTCACCCGATCGCGTTTGGGCGGCTGACGATCAGAACCCTTATGTCGCGGGCGAATTCGTCTGGACGGGCTTTGATTATCTGGGCGAACCCACGCCCTATTACACCTCGCGCAGCAGCTATTCGGGCATCCTCGACCTTGCCGGATTCCCCAAGGATCGCTTCTGGCTCTACCAGTCGCGCTGGCGCCCGGACCTCAAATTCGCGCATATCCTGCCGCACTGGACCTGGCCGGACCGTGTCGGCCAGATCACGCCGGTCCATGTCTTTTCCTCGGCGGATGAGGCGGAACTGTTCGTCAACGGCAAGTCGCAGGGCAAGGTAAAAAAGCGCGATTATGAATATCGCTTCCGTTGGGATTATGTCGTCTATGAACCGGGCGAGGTGAAGGTCGTCACCTGGAAGAAGGGCCAGCCCTGGGCGACCGAGACGATCCATACGGTAGGCGAAGCGGCGAAACTGTCGCTGACTGCCGACCGGGCGACCATTGCCGATGATGGCCGCGACCTCAGCTTCGTGACGCTCAAAGTGCTGGACAAGGACGGCAATGTCGTCCCCGCCGCCAAGCAGCAAATCGACTTCGCGATCGAAGGACCGGGCGAGATCGTCGCGACCGACAACGGCGACCCGACCGATCTGACCGCCTTCCCGTCAAAGAGCCGCAATGCCTTCAACGGCCTCGCCCTGGCGATCGTGAAGGCCGATCCTAAACGCGCCGGCAAGATCATCCTGCACGCCCGCGCCGAAGGACTTGGCGAAACGCAGGTAGAGATCAGCAGCAAGGCGGCGCGTTAGGGCGTTGTGCGCAACTTTAGAATTCCGTTCGCCCTGAGCCTGTCGAAGGGCTGCACTTCCTGTGTAACAGGAGAGGGCTTCGACAGGCTTATCCCGTCTTCAGATGTTGCTCCACCAGCGCGACGTGCAACCGCACGCCCAATTCCAGCACATCGTCGTTAAAATCATAATGCGGATTGTGCAGCGGCGTCGATCCTTCGGGTTTCGCCTGCCCCAGCCAGATATAAGCGCCCTTGCACGCCTGAAGCATGAAGGCGAAATCTTCGGAAGTGAAGGCCGGGTCGGACGCCAGCCGCGCCGTACCGATCGTGGCCGCGGCGTTCAGTGCTTCCTGCGCCGCCTCCGCATCGTTGATCGTCGCGGGATAATAGCGTTGATAATCGACGCTCGCCGTCAGTTCTCCCGCCAGCGCGACGCCAGCCGCAACCTGCCGGATCGACGCCTCGATCCGATCCTGCACGGCCGGGTCGAACGTCCGCACCGTCCCGGAAATGGTCACGGCTTCCGGGATCACATTATGCGTATGCCCGCCATGAATCTGGGTGATGGACAGCACGGCCGAAGCGGTCGGTGCGATGCGGCGCGACACGATGGCGTTCAATTGCTGCACCAGCGATGCGGCCGCCAATATGGCGTCGGGCGTATCCTGCGGAATGGCGGCATGGCCGCCGCGTCCCTCCAGCCGGATTTCGAACTTGTCGGCTGCGCCCATGATCGGGCCGGGCCGCGTGGCGATCGTGCCGGCGGGCAGATCGGGCCAGTTGTGCAGCCCGAACACCCGATCGCAGGGAAAGCGGTCGAACAGCCCTTCATTCACCATTTCGCGCGCGCCGCCCTGACCTTCTTCGGCCGGCTGGAAGAAGAAGTTCACCGTTCCATCGAAATGCCTGCTGCGTGTCAGATGCTGCGCTGCGCCCAGCAGCATCGCGACATGCCCGTCATGGCCGCAACCATGGAAGGTGCCCGGCGTCGTGCTGGCATAGGGCAGGTTGGTCTGCTCATGGATCGGCAGCGCGTCCATGTCCGCCCGCAACCCGATGCTGCGGCCTGACGTTCCGTTGCGCAGCACCGCGACCACGCCGGTCCTGCCGATCCCCTCATGCACTTCCAGCCCCAGCGCGCGCAGCTGCTCTGCGATCCGCCCGGCGGTGCGATGCTCGCAAAAGCCAAGCTCGGGATGGGCATGAATGTCGCGCCGGAACGCGACGAGCGGTTCGATCAGGTCGGCAATGTCGGTCATGTGGGAAGTATAAGCCTTATCTCTGCTCGCCGAACAGATGCTGGATCGGATAATGATGTTTGATGAAGGGGGATTTGATCACGACATAGCTGAAATATTTTTCGATGCCGTAATCGCTCTCCAGCATCCCCTCAATGATCGACTGATAATGCGCCACGCCGCGCGTCACGAATTTCAGCAGATAATCGTATCCGCCGCTGACCAGATGGCATTCGACGATTTCGTCCAGCTTGCGGATGCGCGTTTCGAACCGGGAAAAGTCGCCGGCGCGATGTTCGGTCAGCGTCACTTCGGTAAAGACGGTCAGATATTCGCCCAGCTTGTGCAGGTTGATATGCGCGCCATAGCCGGTGATATAGCCCGCTTTCTCCAGCCGCTTGACGCGGGTCAGGCAGGGACTGGGGGACAGGCCGACCGCGTCGGCCAGTTCGACATTGGTGACGCGGCCCGATTGCTGAAGCTGCGTAAGGATTTTGAGGTCGATCCTGTCCAGTCTGGGTCCGCCCAACATAGTCCTTGCTCCCCCTTGTTTATCGCACCGCTGCGCGAATATCGGCTTCTTCGAGAAGATCGTCCAGCGTCTTGGCGATGCGGGCGAAAATCTCGTCCATCTCGGCGTCCGACGCGCACAGCGCCGGGGCGAGGCCGATAATATTGTCGGCAAAGGCGCGGAAGATGACGCCATTGTCATAGGCTTTGGCGAACAGCCGGTCGGCCAGTTTCAGCGACGGGTCGAACCGCGTCTTGCCGCCCTTGTCGCTCACCAGTTCGATTGCGCCCAGCAGGCCGCGTCCGCGCGTATCGCCCACCATCGGATGATCGGCCAGCCGCGCCAGCCCCGCGTCGAACCGCGCGGCAACCTTCTGCCCGTTCGCCAATATGCCGCCCTCGGTATAGAGGCGCAGAACCTCCAGCCCCACGGCCGCGCTGACGGGATGACCCGAATAGGTTGCGCCATGGCCGATCGCGATCTCCGGCGCGGCGCCATTGGCGATGCCCTGGTAAACCTTGTCGGACATCAGCACCGCGCCCATCGGAATGTAACCGGCGGTCAGCCCCTTGGCGAGCGTCATCAGGTCGGGCGACACATCCTCCGCTTCGCAGGCGAACATCGGCCCGGTACGGCCGAACCCGGTGATGACCTCATCGGTGACGAACAATATGTCCAACTCGGTGCAAGCTTCCCGCATCGCCTTGAGCCAGCCGACCGGCGGCACGATCACCCCGCCAGATCCCTGGATCGGTTCGCAGAAGAAGGCGGCGACCTTGTCCCCCCCCAACTGCGCCACCTTGTCCTTCAATTCCTGCACCGACCGGGCGATGATCGCGGCGTCATCTCCTTCCAGATCGCTGCGATAGGGATAGGGCGACGCTATATGATGCTGCCAGCGCAGCGGCAGGTCGAACCCGCGATGGAAATTGGCGAGCGCGGTCAGCCCGGCGCCGGTGCTGCTCGATCCGTGATAACCCCGCTCCAGCGCGATGAACTGCTTCTTCTCGGGCTTGCCGATCGCGTTATAATAATGGGTGATGTACCGGATCGCGCTGTCCACCGCGTCCGATCCGCCCAGCGTGAAATAGACATGGTCCAGCCCCTCGGGGCTAAGGTCCACCAGACGCTGCGCCAGCCGCACCGCCGGCTCGCTGCCGAAATGGAAATAGCCCGTGGCATAGGGCAGGCGGCGCATCTGTTCCGCCGCAACATCGGCAATGCTGTCCTGGCCATAGCCGACATTCACGCACCACAGGCCGGCAAAGGCGTCCAGCAGATCCTTGCCGTCCATATCCTTCAGCCACATGCCCTTGCCACTTTCCAGCATCAGCGCGCCATGCGCTTCATGCCCGCGGAAGGAGGTGACGGGATGGATCAGGTGATCGCGATCAATGTCCAGCAGGGAACGGTTGGATTGCAGCGTCATCAGCAGGCTCGCCATAGTGGGTCTTGGGGTTCAGCCTAACCTTATGCCGCAGAGCGAAAGCCCGATATGGGGCGAATGGCGGCTGTCGCCGCACTTAATCGCGAACCGCCGCGGCATAATCTGCCGCTGTCCTACAGAGGGAGGAGCATGCGATAAATGACGAAAGGGCCGGCCTCCGGGACCGACCCTTTCTCCTGCGACGCGCACTTTCCGATAGGATCAGGAAAATGGAATAAAATGTCTCATTTGGCGGGAAATATGCGAAGTTAAGCGCTCCGCCGCCCGCCCGGACTCAGGTCAGCGCGTCGGCGATCGCCTTGCCGCACTGCTCGGTATTGGCCGTGCCTTTCAGGTCCCCGGTGCGCAGGCCCGGTTCCGCCAGCACCGTTTCCACCGCCCGCATGATCGCGGCGGCGGCATCATTCTCGCCCAGATGTTCCAGCATCATCGCCGCCGACCAGATTTGACCGACCGGATTGGCGATGCCCTTGCCGGCAATGTCGGGGGCGGAACCATGGACCGGTTCGAACAGCGATGGCGCGGTGCGATCCGGGTTGATATTGCCCGACGGCGCGACCCCGATCGTTCCGGTGCAGGCCGGCCCAAGGTCGGACAAGATATCGCCGAACAGGTTGGACGCCACCACCACGTCGAACCGGTCGGGGTTCAGCACGAACTGCGCCGTCAAAATGTCGATATGATATTTGTCATGGGTGACGGTCGGATAGTTTTTCGCCATCTCCTCCACCCGTTCATCCCACCAAGGCATGGTGATGGCGATGCCATTGGATTTGGTGGCGGATGTGACATGCTTGCGATCCCGCGTTGCCGCCAGTTCGAACGCATAGCGCAGCACGCGATCGGTGCCATGGCGGGTCATCACCGTTTCCTGGATCACCACTTCGCGCGGGGTGCCGGGGAACATCTTGCCGCCGACCGAGCTATATTCGCCCTCGGTATTCTCGCGCACCACCCAGAAATCAATGTCGCCCGGTTCGCGCCCGGCCAGCGGACAGGGGACGCCGGGCATCAGGCGGACGGGGCGCAGATTGACATATTGATCATATTCGCGCCGGAACTGGAGCAGCGATCCCCACAGCGAAACATGATCGGGCACCGTGTCGGGCCAGCCGACCGCGCCGAAGAAGATGGCATCGGGGTTGCCGATCTGCGCCTTCCAGTCGTCGGGCATCATCTGGCCATGCTTGGCATAATAGTCGCAACAGGCGAAATCCTGCCACTTCTGCTCGATACTGAACCCATAAAGGCTCGCCGCGCGCTCCAGCACGCGAATGCCCTCGGGCATGACTTCCTTGCCGATGCCGTCGCCGGGAATGACCGAGATATTGTAGTTGCGGGCCATAAAAAACCTCCCGTTCGGGCTGAGCCTGTCGAAGCCCTGTTCTTTCTTGAAATAAAATACGGCCCTTCGACAGGCTCAGGGCGAACGGAAATGGGGGAGGGGGAGGGACTTAAAGTTTCAGCCCCGCGATATGGAACGCCTTGGTTTCCAGATATTCCTCGATGCCCGCATGCGCGCCTTCGCGGCCCAGACCCGACATCTTGACCCCGCCGAACGGCGCGACCTCCATCGCGATCGCGCCGCTGTTGAGCGCCACCATGCCCGCCTCCAGCCGCTCCGCCACGCGGAAGGCGCGGTGCAGATTTTCGGTGTAGAAATAGGCGGCCAGCCCATATCTGGTGGCGTTGGCCAGCTCGATCCCTTCCTCTTCATGGGTGAAGCGGAACAGCGGCGCCACTGGCCCGAACGTCTCTTCCTCCGCCAGCCGCATGTCCCGCGTCGCCCCGGTCAACACCACCGGCCGCGCGAACCGCTCGCCGGTCGCCCCATCCGGCGCCTGCGCAAAGAGCGTCGCGCCATGGGCCAGCGCATCTTCGACATGCGCCTTCACCTTGTCGGCGGCGGCGGCGTTGATCAACGGGCCGATGGTGCTGCCCGGCATGTCGCCCGGCGCAACCTTCAGCGCCGATACCGCCTTGGCCAGCTTTTCGGCAAACAGGTCATAGACGCCATCCTGCACCAAGATGCGATTGGCGCAGACGCAGGTCTGTCCCGCATTGCGGAATTTGCTGACCATCGCGCTCGCAACGGCGACGTCCACATCGGCGTCGTCGAACACGATCAGCGGTGCATTGCCGCCCAGTTCCAGACTCAGCCTTTTGATCGTCGCAGCGCTCTGTTCCATCAGCAGCGCGCCGACCCGGGTCGATCCGGTGAAGGATAGTTTGCGCACCACCGGGCTGGCTGTCAGCGCGCCGCCAATGGCGGTCGGCATGCCGGTGACGATATTGAACACGCCCGCCGGGACGCCGGCTTCCTCCGCCAGCTTCGCCAGCGCCAGCGCGGTAAAGGGGGTCAGGTCGGATGGCTTCACCACCACCGGACAGCCGGCCGCCAGCGCGGGCGCGCATTTGCGTGTGATCATCGCCGCCGGGAAATTCCAGGGTGTGATCGCCGCCGACACGCCGACCGGCTCCTTCATGATCAGGATGCGGCGATTGGCCTCGGGCGCTGGCACCATGCCGCCGTCGACCCGCCGGGCTTCCTCGGCGAACCATTTGATGAAGCTTGCCGCATAGCGGATTTCGCCCTCCGCCTCGGCGATCGGCTTGCCCTGCTCAGCGGTCATGATCCGGCCCAGATCGCCGATATTTGCCAGCACCAGCGCGTGCCAGCGTTCCAGCACGGCGGCGCGATCCGCCGCAGTGCGCGCCTTCCACGCCGGGAAGGCCGCTTCGGCGGCAGCGATGGCGGCCTGCGTTTCCGCCTCTCCGCAATCGGGCACGGTGCCGATGATCGCGCCGGTTGCGGGATTGTCGACCGCCACCGTCGCGCCCGAAGCCGCGCCGATCCACGCACCGCCGACAAAGGCGTTCTGAATGAAGAGGGCGGGATTGTTGAGAGAGAGGGTCATCCAAGGGCCTGCGTCGTAAGGGAGAAGGTCGTTATCGAATGATCGAGCGCCGGCAAAGGTCCGCGCACCATCCGCATGACCCGGCCGACACAGGGCAGACCCAGTTCATCGAGCCATTCCGCCAGCCCGCTCTCTTCCGGTATGTCCAGCCGGCAGAAGATGCCCGCATTCGACCCCAGCCAGTGCGAGATCAACGCTTTCGCCCCGCCCGTATCCGGGGCAATGGTCGGCCCGACGACATAGCCGCGACCAAAGCGGCGGAACAGCGCGAACCCGACCGGCTCATTGCTGCGCGTCAGCACCACGCCCTGCGCGCCGGGCACCAGAGCCTCCAGCAATGCGTCGCGATCCATGCCGCTCGCCCGCCGGGCCAGATCGCACAGCGTCGGCATATCCTTGGCCCCCAGCGGGCGCACGCGCTCATCGGGGATCAGTTCCGCCATCGGGACGGCAAAGGCCGCGCCCTGATGCTGGAAGACGGGGCCGATCGGTTCGAAGCCGAGCTTGCGATAGAGCGGCGCACCTTCGTCGGTCGCGTTCAACAACACCGTGCGATCGCCCAGATCGCCCAGCACCGCCTCCATCAGCCGGCGGCCAATGCCCATGCCCTGCGCGCGCGGCGATACGATCACCATGCCCAGCGTGGCGGCATCCGCGCCATAAAGCCAGGCCATAGCCGTGCCGACCACTTCGCCATCGCGCTCGGCCACATAGCCAAAGCCCAGGCCCAGCAATATTTCCCAATCCTCGATACGGTGCGGCCATTTCTGCTCGCTCGAAAGATCGTGGGCGGCGGCCAGATCCTGCGCGGTCATGCGCCGCAGGTCCACCATCGCCTCTATGCCTGTCGCCATGCGTCTTGCTCCTTGGCGGGGTTAGGGGGCACCCGCCGGGGTTGGTCGGAATCGGTGGCTGGACATTAGGAGGCCGCGCCAAGCATTGGCTGCTGCCTTCGCCCTGTTTTTGGAAGATTATCGCGCGAATTTTCCTGCGCAACTGCAACAAATGCCGTTGAGCGCTTCTATCCTGCCGCGACGCCCGCAACAGGAGATATGCGCAGTGTCCGGTTTCGACCCCGATCAGATTCGCCTTGCCACCGCCCATAATTTCATAGGCGGCCGCCGGGTGCTGGGGCGCGGCCCTGCGATCGTCGTGCGCCGGCCTTCTGATGGTCGGGTGCAGGCCGACCTGGACAGCGTGGACGCCGACCAACTGGTCGAAGCGGTCGACAATGCCCAATTCGCCTACAAGAATAGCGGTTGGGCGCAGACCGATCCGCGTGGGCGGATGAAGATACTGCGTCGCTGGGCTGACCTGATAGAAGCGGACGCCGCGACCCTCGCTCCGCTTGAAGCCCTGGGATCGACCCGCACAATTGCCGAGATCAACGCCTGGGACCTCAGCTACACGGCGGAAACCATCCGCTTCTTCGCCGAATGGGCGGACAAGGTTGGCGGCGAAGTCGCGGCGACCACGCCCGACAAGCTGGGCCTGACTATCGCCGAACCCTATGGGGTCGTCGCCGCCATCGCGCCGTGGAACCTGCCTCTGGTCATGGCCGGGTGGAAGATTGCGCCGGCCATCGCGGCCGGCAATTGCGTGGTCCTCAAGCCCTCCGAAATGACGCCCTTCTCCATCGTGCGCCTTGCCGAACTGGCGATCGAGGCCGGGCTGCCCGCGGGCGTCTTCAACATCGTGCAGGGCGATGGCCGATCGGTCGGCGATCCGCTGGTGCGGCGCCCCGAAGTCGCCAAAGTCACCTTTACCGGATCGACCGCCACGGGCGCTGCGATCATGACCGCCTGCGCCCAGACCGGACCCAAGCCGGTGACGCTCGAACTGGGCGGCAAAAGCCCGCAAATCGTGTTCGCCGATGCCAGCGTCGACAAGGCTGCGGCGCTCGTCGCGCGCGCCATCACGCTCAATGCCGGGCAGGTCTGCGTCGCAGGATCGCGCCTGCTGGTGCAGGACAAGGTCGCCGATCAGGTAGTCGACCGCATTCTGACCGCCTTTCGTGCGCACCGCGCTGGCCCAACTTGGGCGACCGATACGAGCCTTGGGCCGATCATTTCCGAAGGCCAGCTCGATCGGATCGACGGCATCGTCAAGCGCGCCATCACCGATGGGGCCGAGGTGCTGGCGGGCGGCGGCCGGGCCACCGCGCCTCAGGAAGGCAGCTATTTCGCGCCGACCCTGCTCACCAATGTCGATCAGAAGAGTGAAGCCGTGCAGGGCGAAATCTTTGGCCCTGTCCTCACCGTTCAGACCTTCACGGACGAAGACGAAGCCTATGCCCTCGCCAATGACAGCGCCTATGGCCTTGCCGCGGGCGTGCATACCGGTGATTTGAACCGCGCCCTGCGCGCCACCCGTTCGCTGGAGGCAGGCACCGTCTGGGTCAATCGCTATGGCCGCAGCAATGATTTCATCCTGCCGACCGGCGGCTACAAGCAATCGGGCATCGGCAAGGATCTGGGCCGCGAAGCCTATATGGCCAATCTCAAGACCAAGACCGCGCTCATCGAATTCTGAGATCGGCGATGCAAGGCTGTGGCGATCATGCCAAGTCTTGCATCGGTCATGCGCATCTTTGAGTTGGACCGTTCGGGCCGCTCCTCCCTATTCAGCATCTCAAGCACCGGCGAACATTGATCACGCCGAGGAGAGGAGATGCACGGATATGAGCCATTTTAGCCCCACTGATCTCGCCCGCCAGCTGGGCCAGGGGCTGCTGTCCTTCCCCGTCACCCATTTCGATGCGCAGGGCGCATTTCTGGAAGGCCCCTATCGCGACCATTGCGGATGGATGCTGGAACGGGAATTGACCGGCCTGTTCGCGGCGGGCGGCACGGGCGAGTTTTTCTCTCTGACTCCGGCGGAAGTCGCTCAGGTCGTCGCGGCGGCGGTTGCCGAAACCAACGGACGCATCCCCGTCATTTCCGGTTGCGGCTATGGCACGGCGATCGCTACCGGCATCGCGCGCGACGCGGAAAAGGCTGGCGCGGATGGCCTGCTGCTGCTTCCGCCCTATCTGATGCACGCCAAACAGGAAGGGCTAGCCGATCATATCGAGGCTGTCTGTCGCGCCACGGGACTGGGCGTCATCGTCTATAATCGTGACAATGCCATCATCAATGACGACACCCTTGCCCGCCTGTGTGATCGCAATCCCAATCTGATCGGCTTCAAGGATGGCGTCGGCGATATCGAGCTGATGACGCGCATCTATGCCCGGATGGGCGATCGCCTGACCTATATTGGCGGCCTGCCCACGGCCGAAACCTTCGCCACGCCCTATCTGACCATGGGCGTCACCACCTACAGCTCGGCGATCTTCAACTTCATGCCGGAATGGGCGCTGGCCTTCTATAAGGCGGTGCGCGCTGGCGATCAGGTCTATGTGATGGACCAGCTGCGCAATTTCGTACTGCCTTACATCGCCCTGCGCGACCGGGGACGGGGCTATGCCGTATCGATCGTCAAGGCGGGCATGCGCGTGATCGGCCGCGATGCCGGGCCGGTGCGCTCGCCCCTGACCGACCTGTCGGCCGCCGAAGAAGAGGAACTGCGCGCGCTGATCGAACGCGCGGCCGCGTGACACAATGGCGGAGCGCGGATAGTCTGGCATGATGTTCGAACTCAGCCAGCTCCGCTGCTTCGTCGCCGCCGCCGAAGAACTGCATTTCGGCCGCGCCGCCCAGCGGCTCAACATGACCCAGTCTCCGCTCAGTCGGCAAATCCAGCTGCTGGAACGGATATTGGATGTGCAGTTGCTGGAACGCACCAGCCGGCAGGTCAGCCTGACCCCGGCTGGCAGCGTCTTCCTGATCGAAGCGCGCCGCATCGTGCGGCTGGCCGACAGCGCTGCCCTGTCCGCCCGCCGGGTGGCGAAGGGCGACGCCGGGCGGGTGGCGATCGGTTTTACGGCCGTGTCGGGCTATAATGTCGTGCCGCGCATCGTGGCGCAGGCGCGGGCCGTGCTGCCCAATATCGAACTGGAACTGCGTGAAATGGTATCGGGCGATCAGGTCGACGCCCTGCTTACGGGCCTTGTCGACATCGGCTTCGTGCGCCCGCCGGTCAACCGCCATGAATTTGACAGCGCCTGCGTGCTGCACGAACCGCTGTTTGTCGCCCTGCCGCCGGGCGATCCGCGCAAGTCGCTCGCTGCGCTCAGTCCCGCCGATTTCGACGGGCAACCGCTGGTCATGTATTCGCGCCAGGGCGCGGCCTATTTTCACAATATGCTGGAACATCTGTTTATCGAGGCGGAGGCCGCGCCGCTCTATGTCCAGCATGTGACGCAGATCCATTCGATGCTTGGCTTGGTCCATGCCGGCGTCGCGCCCGCGATCGTACCCGAAAGCGCGACCGGCCTCCATATGAGCGACGTCCATTTTCGACGCCTGATGACGCCGCAGGAAAAGCCGGTCGAACTGCACATGGCCTGGCGGCGCGACAATGCCAATCCGGCCCTGCCCGCCATGCGTCAGCTTTGCACCGAAATGACCGCATGATCGACATCGCCCGCCGCACCCTGATCACCGGCATGGCGGCCGCGCCCGTCGCCGCATCTGGGCGGGCGCTGCGCGCCAGTCCGGTTGCGACAACGCGCCATGGCCGGGTGCGCGGCGCGATCGAGAAGGATGTGCTGGTCTTTCGTGGTGTCCGCTATGGCGCGGACACGCGGGCCACGCGCTTTCGCCGCGCCGTTCCGCCAGCAGCCTGGAATGGCGTTGCCGACGCGACCCGGTACGGCGCTGCCGCGCCGCAGACCCGCGCGGAGGAGGCGACGTCCGAAGACTGCCTGTTCCTCAATGTCTGGACGCCGGCGCTGGATGCCGGAAAGCGGCCGGTCATGGTCTATCTGCATGGCGGGGCGCATGCCCATGGGTCGGGCAGCGATCCGCTCTATGACGGCGGCAATCTGGTGCGGCGCGGCGATGTGGTGGTGGTGACGCTGAACCATCGTCTGGCCGGCATGGGCTATGCCTATCTGGCGCAACTGGGCGGGCCGGCGGAATCGGGCAATGTCGGCAATCTCGACATCATATTGGCGCTGCAATGGGTGCGCGACAATATTGCCGGCTTTGGCGGCGATCCCGGTCGGGTGATGATCTTCGGCCAATCGGGTGGCGGGGCTAAGGTCGTGACCCTGATGGCGATGCCGGAGGCGCGCCCGCTGTTCCACGCCGCTGCGACGATGAGCGGTCAGCATGTCACCGCCGCCGGGCCGATGCATGCGACGGCGCGGGCGCGGGCCTGGATGGCGCAGGCGGGCGCCGCCGATGTTAAAGCGCTGATGCAGCTTCCCATGGAGCGCCTTGTCGAAGCGATGGCCATGATTGATCCGCTGGAGGGCAAGGGGGAGATCAGCTTTACCTCCACGCTCGATCATGGCGTGCTGGCGCGCCATCCCTTCGTCCCCGACGCGCCCAGAGAGGCGGGGCATATCCCCCTGATCATCGGCAATACGCATGACGAAACCGCGCTGTGGATCGAAAAGACGCTGCGCGCGGGCGACACGACATGGGATAATCTGCCCCAGCGTCTGGCGAAGGAAATGACCAAGGATCTGGCGCCGGACTATGTCATTGCCCGCTATCGCCAGCTCTATCCCGATCGCAGCCCGGGTCAGATATTGCTGGCGGCGTCGACGGCGGGGCGCTCCTGGCCGGGACATTTGATCCAGGCGGAGGAACGCGCGCGGATCGGCGCGCCGACATGGATGTATCAGCTCGATTTCCCCTGTCCCGACGCGGGTGGCGTATTGGGGGCGTTCCATACGCTCGACATTCCGCTGGTGTTTGACAATGTCGATGCGGCTGGCGCGCGCACCGGATCGGGTCCCCAAGCCCGGCGGCTGGCCGGGCAGATGGCGGATGCCTTCATCGCCCTTGCCCGCAACGGCGATCCCAATCATCGCGCCATCCCGGCCTGGCCGCATTTCAACCTCGACGACCGCCCGACGATGATCTTCGACCGGGACGTGCGCATCGATCATGATCCGCGGCGGGAGGAACGGCTGCTCTTTGCCGTTGCCCCCTACATCAAGCCGGGCGGATAGATCATCCGGCTTGTCGCCTAACGATCCCAGGGGAAGGCGAGCGTCGGTCGGTTGGCGAAGCGAGTCATGGCGATGGTCAGGCGCGCGCCGCAGCCCGGCTCCAGTCCTATGGTGACGTCGCGGCCGTTTATCGCCATGGTGCGTCCGTCCAGCGTCACCGCGTCGATCCGATGTTCGGCATAGGCGCCGCCCTGTATCGTCACGCTGCGGGGCCGTTGGCCCAGGTTGACCACTGTGACATCGGTCTGTCGGTCGCTCATGCTGTGGACCAGCGCGCCAACATCGGCTGGCACACCCGCGCGTCGCGCCGCTGGATCGAAATAGCGCAGCCGGCAATGGAGCGGCACGCCACCCTGCGGCGGGGAGGTTTTCGACCAGGGTGGCCGGGCGATGTGCAGGCCGCCGGTCATCAACTGGACCAACGCCTTGACGCTGGCCGGATTGATATCGATCGGCCAGTCGGCGAGCCGGGTCTGCGGTGTCGTCGTGTCCGCCTGCCGTGCGGCGACGCGATCGGCCACGCGCTTGAGGTCCGCGCCAAGCGCCTGTTCGGGATAGGCAGGATTGCGCCCTTCCAGAAAGGCGATCCAGGGATCGTCGCCCGCGTTAGCGCGATCCTGCGGCTTTTGCGTCATGTACCAGATTTCAAAACCGTTGGTGCGCACCGGGCCGGGCTTCCAGCCATACCAGCCGTCGGCGCCATGCATGGTGGGCGTACTCATGACACCGTCGATCAGGCGGGAGGCATTGTTGAGCCGGTCACTCTGCCGCCGCCACAGGTCGATATAGGCCATGTCGCCACTCATCAGCAGCCCGCCCATGAAGGCAGTGATCGATCGGGGCACGCGGTTGCGATTTTCGCGCACCCCGGTCTGCGGCACGCGGGGGGAGAAGCCCCAGCCATAGACGCCGCGCCACCAATCGTCCCCGACCGTGCCGTCGGGGCGAACATGGCTGGGCAGGATATCGTCGTTGCGTACGGCGCGCTCCGCCCAGGCGGACAGATAGTCGAGCGCCCACACGCGGAAACGATCGCCGCCGCCCAGCGCATAGGCGTTGAGCCCCAGCGTCGTCGCCTGAAGATTGAGCGGATTGTCCCCGACTACATCGCCATATTCGGCATAATGATCGAGCGTTTCCTGATAGCTGCGCTCGCCATGCTCCATGTGGAATGGGCTGGGATCGAACGGATCGCCGGCCCAGTCGAGCGGTGTGGCCTGTCGCAGCATCGGGCCGCGACTGCCGTTAAGCAGGCTACGGATCATGCGGCGCTGGGGGTCGTAATTGCGGACGGCGGGATCGCGGCCGGTGTAGAAATCGGCATAGCGGCGGGTGCGCGCCAGCAGCCGGGCGTCGCGGGGCATGGACAGGCCCATGACGTTGAAGCTGGTCAGCCCCTCGGCATTATGCTGCCAGTCCATCTGCACCGGAAATTCGCGGTGATACATGCCTTGCCGCGCGATCGGCACATCGGTGGTGCGGGCGGCGGTGAATTGGCGCAAATGCCCTTCCCAGAAGCGGTCAGCCAATGTCCTTATCCGGTCGCTGCCGCCCAGCGCGTGGAGCAGGAACCAGTCGTTCGTCGCCTCCGCCGCATCGTCCGGCCCGTCATTCGCGCCCCAGCGTTCGAACACTTTGAGCCGGTCGCGCCGGTCGACATAGGCGGCATAGAAGGTTTCGCAGGCGGCGGCGTTAGCGTCCAGCAACTGGCGCTGGAGCGTGGCCCATGTCGGCGCCGCCATCGGCGTGGCGGCGATCAATGGGGTGGGCAGGGTGCGGGCCTGGGCGGGAAGGGCGACGGCGGCGACACCGCCCAGGAAATGCCGGCGATCAATGCGCATCAGGCCAACTCCAGCCGGCGGATTGGCCCCACGATCACGGTGAAGGCGAAGATGGTGAGCAGGCAATGGGCGCCCACGAATACCAGTGCCAGGTCGAAAGACCCGGTGACGGCGACGATATAGCCCACGACGATCGGGGTGACGATGCCGGCCATATTGCCGAACATGTTGAACACGCCGCCCGACAGGCCGGCCAGCTGCTTGGGCGCGACGTCCGCCATTACCGCCCAGCCGAGCGAGGCGATGCCCTTGCCGAAGAAGGCGATCGCCATCAGGGTCACGACCAGCCATTCGGCCTCTACCCATACGCAGGCGATGATCAGCGTCGCCAGCACCATGCCCACGACTAATGGTCCCTTGCGCGCCAGATCGATCGATCCGGTGCGGCGCAGGATGAAGTCGGATGCGAAGCCGCCCGCCAAGCCCCCGGCAAAACCGCACAATGCTGGAGCGGCCGCGGCGAAGCCCGCCTCCATGATGTTGAGGCCGCGTTCCTTGACCAGATAGATGGGGAACCAGGTGACGAAGAAATAGGTCAGCACATTGATGCAATATTGGCCCAGATAAATGCCCAGCATCATTCGGTTGGCCAGCAACTGGCGCACATTGGGCCAGGTGAATGTGGGCGCGCGCGTTGCGCTGGCGCCGGCATCCTCCATGTGGATGAGGCCCCCGCCCGCCTCGATATGCGCCAGTTCCGCCCCATTGATCGACGGATGCCGTGCAGGGCTGTGGATGAAGCGCAGGAACAGGGCGGTCGCGACCAGCCCCAGCGCGCCCATGACCCAGAAGACCGACCGCCAGCCAAAGCTGTGGACCAGCCAGCCCATCAGCGGCGCAAAGGCGACGAGCGAGAAATATTGCGCGCTGTTGAAAATGGCCGATGCCGTACCGCGCTCCGCACCGGGGAACCATGCTGCGACCAGACGGGCATTGCCGGGGAAGGAGGGCGCTTCGGCCGCGCCGACCAGAAAGCGCAGCGCGAACAAGGTCGCCACTACCGGCAGGCCGGTGATCAGACCGACGGTGCCCTGAACGGCGGTGAAAAGGGACCAGATGGCGATCGCGCCGGCATAGATTTTCTTGGTGCCGAACCGATCGAGTAATGCGCCGCCGGGAATCTGCGCCAGCACATAGGCCCAGGCGAAGGCGGACAGAATGAAGCCGGTCTGCACCGGCGACAGGCCCAATTCGCCACTGGCCGCATTGCCCGCGATCGAGAAGGTTGCGCGATCGGCATAGTTGATCGATGTGATCAGGAAGATCAATGCTATGATGCGATGGCGCACATGGGTCGGGCGCTGGCTTTTCGAAAGGACGGCGGCCTGGGTCAAAATACTCTCCTGCTGGCGCCGCCCGTCTGTCGAAGCGGTCAAGGGTCTGGAGGAAAAGGCTAACCCGACGAACGGCTTTGGTCCAAGTCCAAATGCGGCATGATCAAGCCATTTCTTGGCATAATCCGCAATTGACCACCGGTGTCCATTTGCGATCAGTGCAAGCTGTGCATCAATTCATGCCGGATTGAGGTTGGCATATCGCCACTTTGCGGGTCTATCCAACCATGACCGACCCGGCGCCGACGCCGGGCATGATGATTAGGGGAGTGAGAAGGCCATGAATGGCACCCGTCGACTGAAATCCTGCCTCAGCCTGTCCAGCGCCGCTGTCGCGCTGCTGTTTGCGCCCCATGCGCTGGCGCAGGAGCAGGCCCCGCCACAGGATGAGGCCCCCGTCGCCGACATCGTCGTCACCGGATTTCGCGCCAGCCTGAACAATGCGCTGGCGGTCAAACGCAACGAAACCGCCACGGTCGACGCGATCAAGGCGGAAGACATTGCCGAATTTCCCGATCTCAACCTGGCGGAATCGCTGCAACGCATTCCTGGCGTGGCCATCAGCCGCGTCAACGGCGAAGGCCGGAACATCTCCGTGCGCGGTCTGGGCGCCGAATATACCCGCGTGCGCATCAATGGCATGGAAGCGATCGGCACCACCGGCGGCACCGACAATTCAGGCGGCGTGAACCGGGGCCGCGGTTTCGACTTCAACATCTTCTCGTCCGATCTGTTCAGCAACCTGTCGGTGCGCAAGACCGCGACCGCCGATGTCGAGGAAGGGTCGCTGGGCGGCACGGTCGACCTCCAGACTTCGCGTCCACTCGATTATAAAAAGCCTACGGCGGTTCTCTCCGCTGCCGCGAGCTATAATGATCTGAGCGAAAAGACGACGCCGCGCCTGTCGGGGCTGGTCGCGACCCAGACCGACGACGGCCGCTTCGGCGTGTTGCTGTCGGTCGCTTATGAAGAGCGCAAGATCAAGGAAGAAGGCGCGAACATCACGCGCTGGACCTATGGCGGGTTCAACGGCGGCTTCAATGCGGCCTCGACCCTGCCGGGCTACACGATCGGCCAGATCAACGACGGCAACCCGGACACCGCGCTGTTCCACCCGCGCATTCCGGGCCTCGTCAGCTATGATATTTCGCAAAAGCGGCTGGGTGCGGCCGGATCGGTCCAGTTTAAGCCGACCGATCGCACCCTGCTGTCGATCGACGGCCTCTATTCGCGGCTGGACGGCACGCGCAAGGAAGCGCAGTTGCAGGCGATCAGTTTCAGCCGGTCGGGCACCGGCAAGCCGCAGACCATCATCCGCGATGGCGTGGTGGATGACAATAATAACATCGTCAGCGGCACGTTCGACAATGTCGATCTGCGATCGCAGGCCCGGTACGATGTGCTGAAAACCGAATTCTATCAGGTCACGGGATCGGTGGAGCATGAGTTCACCGATCGACTGAAAGTCTTCGCCATGGGCGGCTACGCCAGTTCGGAATTCACCAATCCGATCCAGACCACGGTGACGATCGACGCGATCAACACCGGCAATTACCAATATGATTTTTCCAGCCGTTTCCCGATGATCTCGCCGGGCGTGGATGTCGCCAATCCGGCCACCTGGAGCTTTATCAACGGTACGTCGGAAGTCCGCATCCGGCCGCAGACGGTGAGCAACGCCTTCACCACCGCCAAGGGCCATGTGGAATGGGAAGCGATCGATGGCATCACTTTCAAGGCGGGGCTGGACTGGCGCAAATTCGAATATGATTCGACCGAACGCCGCCGCCTGTCGGGCGAAAGCGTCATCGCGCCGCTGACCGCCGCGCAACTGGCCGGCATGACCACCCTCTATTCTGGTTTCGGTAAGGGGCTGAACATCCCGGCTGGTACGCCGACCGCCTGGATCGTGCCTGACCTCAACGCCTTCATCGAACAGGGCGGCATCTACAGCAATCCGCTGTACGCCACCGGCGGGGTTGAGAATGCGACCGCGCGTGGTTCCTATATCAATGTGACCGAAGAGGATACCGGCGTCTGGGGCATGACCCAGTTCAACTTGCAGGATATTGCCGGCGTGCCGATCCGCGGCGACATTGGCCTGCGCTATGTGAAGACCGACCAGTTTTCCAGCGGCTATGCCAGCCAGGGTACGGCGATCAATCTGGTCACGGCCGATCGCAGCTACAAGCGCTGGCTGCCTTCGTTCAATCTGGTCGGCAACATTACCGACAATCTGCAGGTCCGCTTTGCCGCTGCCAAGACGCTGGCCCGCGCCGGCATCGCGTCACTGACGCCGGGCGGCAACCTGAACGTGTCTGGCGGCAATCGCAGCTTCAGTTCGGGCAACCCGGACCTGAAGCCCACATCGTCGAAGAATCTGGATGCGTCGATCGAATGGTATCCGATGTCGGGCGCCATCTATGCCGTGTCCGCCTTCCGCAAGGATATTGGCAGCTTCGCCCAGACGCTCAGCGTGGGCCTGCCCTATAGCAGCCTGGGCCTGCCCGACGCGCTGCTGAACGGCACGACGGCGTCGCCGACGGACATCTTCATCGTCAGCCAGCCGGTCAATTCGGATGGCGGCATTTTGAAGGGCTTCGAAATCAACGTACAGCAGCCCTTCAGCTTCCTGCCCGGCATATTGGCCAATTTCGGCGTGATGGCCAACTATACCTATGTGAAGTCCAACATCGAATATCTGACCTCCGCCAATGGCGCGACCTCGGTCACGGCCCCGCTGGTCGGCCTGTCCAAGCAGGCCGCGAACGCCACCCTCTATTATGAGGACAAGAAGTTCCAGATTCGCGGATCGGTGGCCTATCGTTCCAAATATCTGACCGCCGTGCCGGGCACAGAGGGCAATGCTTATAACGGGACCAACAGCACGCTGAACGTCGACGCGCAGGCCAGCTATAACATCACCGAGAAGATGAAGGTCAGCATCGAGGCGATCAACATCACCGACACCAAGAATGACCAGTTTGTCGACGAAACCAACCGCCTGAATGTGCTGACGCACAGCGGTCGCCAGTTCAACTTAGGCGTGCGCTACAGCTTCTGATCCTTTCCTCCCTCCCTGGAGGCTGGATGCGCCCCGCGCCGGTTGCCCCAATGGGCGGCCGGCGTATTTTTTAATCTCCTGCGGTCTATTCCTGCCATCCGTCGGAACCATGGCGTGGGCCGTGCCATTGACCGGACATGACCCGCAAAATCCTGATCCCGTTGATAGCAGCCCTGCTTTGCAGCGCGCAGTCGCCGTTGCCGCCCAGTCCGCAGGATATCTACGGCCCCTTGTTCGAAGCGGTGCAGGCGCAGCGCATCTTCCCCGACGGCAAGAGTTTCGTAGACGCGACGCCGCATGAGGCGCCCGACGCGATCATGGCGGCCTATCGCAAGGAAGCGCCGCGCGACAAGGCGGCGCTACGCGCCTTTGTCCTGCGCCATTTCGATGTGCCGGGGGAGGGGGCGCCTGCTCCGCAGACATTGGCCGGGCATATCCGCGCATTGTGGCCGCAGTTGACCCGGCCTGCGCTCGAACCCATAGCAGGATCAAGCGCGCTAGCGCTGCCGGCGCCCTATGTCGTGCCGGGCGGCCGGTTTCGCGAAATTTATTATTGGGACAGCTATTTCACCATGCTGGGGTTGAAGGCTGACGGGCAGGACGCGCTGATCGCGTCGATGCTGACCGACTTTGAAAGTCTGATCGACCGTTATGGCCATGTCCCCAATGGCACGCGGACCTATTATCTCAGTCGATCACAGCCGCCTTTCCTGTCGCAGATGATCGATCTGGCCGGAGACGCCGATGCGCCGAGCGCCGCGCGGCATCTGGCGGCGCTGCGGGCGGAACATCGCTTCTGGATGGCGGACAGCGATGTCGCGCAAAAGGACGGAGCAGCCCGGCGCGTCGTGCGCATGCCCGACGGCAGCCTGCTCAACCGCTATTGGGACGACAGGGATGATCCCCGTGACGAAAGTTGGGCGGAGGATGTCGCTACGGCACGGGAGAGCAACCGGCCGCCTGCCGAAACCTACCGGCATTTGCGGGCAGGTGCAGAAAGCGGATGGGATTTTTCGTCCCGCTGGCTGGCCGATCCGGCACGGCTGGCGACGGTCCGCACCACCGATATCGTCCCGATCGATCTCAACAGTCTGATCTGGGCGATGGAGCGGAACATCGCCCGTCGCTGTCGCGCGGCGGGGGACGACGCCTGCGCCAGCGATTATGATCGGGCGTCGGCGCGGCGAGCGCGGGCGATCAACCGCTATCTGTGGGTAGCGCGGGACGCGCGCTTTGCCGACTGGGATCGGATGACGGGCCGGCCCACGCCGATAGTGTCTGCGGCAGTGCTTTACCCTTTGTTCGTCGGCATGGCGGACAAGGCGCAGGCTGCTGGGGTGGCGCGGATCGTGCGCGCTCGACTAGTCGCGCCGGGCGGATTGCGCACCACTCAAATCGAGAGTGGCCAGCAATGGGACCGACCCAATGGCTGGGCGCCGTTGCAATGGATCGCGATCGCGGGGCTGGGGCGCTATGGCGAGGAGCAACTGGCGCGGACCATCGCAGCGGGTTGGGTGCGCACGGTCGACACCGCCTTTCGATCGACCGGCAAGATGCTGGAAAAATATGATGTGGAACAGCATCGGCCCGGCGGCGGCGGAGAATATCCGTTGCAGGACGGCTTTGGCTGGACCAACGGCGTGACCCGCGCGATCCTTGAGCGATATCCGGCGCTCGTCCCGCCGGAGCATCCATAACGTCAAGGCATGGATTGGGCAGTCGCTGCGGCTTATACTGCGCGGGCGGGCATGGGATGATGTGATCCAGCAGGAGGTTCATCATATGTCCAACGCCATCGCCACGGTTTCGCTCAGCGGCACGCTGGAGGAAAAGCTGCGTGCTGCTGCTGCGGCCGGCTTTGCCGGCGTCGAGATTTTCGAAAATGACCTGATTGGATCGTCGCTGTCGCCGCGTGCTGTGCGAAGGATGCTGGACGATCTGGGCCTTGCCTGCATGCTCTACCAGCCATTCCGTGATTTTGAAGGGGTGCCGGGCCATCTGCGCCAGCGCGCCATGGACCGCGCCGAACGCAAGTTCGACCTGATGGGCGAATTGGGTGCGGATCGCATTCTCGTCTGCTCCAACTGTTCGCCGGTGTCACTGGGCGAGCGGGAGCGGATCGTCGATGATTTCCGCGAACTGGGCGAACGGGCGGCGAAGCGCGACATCCTTGTTGGCTATGAGGCGCTCGCCTGGGGCCGCCATGTGTTCGACCATCGCGACGTCTGGTCGATCGTGGAACAGGTCGATCATCCCAATATCGGCATCATCCTGGACAGCTATCACTCCTTGTCGCGCAGGATCCCCAGCGAGAGCATCCGCCAGATCCGGGGCGACAAGATCGTTTTCGTGCAGTTGGCCGACGCGCCGCTGCTGGACATGGATCTGCTCTACTGGAGCCGGCATTTTCGCAATCTGCCGGGGCAGGGCGGGCTGGATGTCGATACCTATGTCGCGGAAATTCTGCGGACCGGCTATGACGGGCCATTGTCGCTGGAAATCTTCAACGATCGATTCAGATCGAACAGCGCGATGCTGGTGGCGGAAGACGGGCATCGTTCGCTCGATCAGGTGCGCGATGCTGCACTGCGCCAATTGGGCTGGCAAACCACCATGCCCGCGCCGCAACCCGTGCTGGCGGCCGAGTTCGTCGAATTTACCGCCGACAGCGTCGATGTCGCGCGGCTAAGCGGCACGCTTGCCACGCTGGGCTTTACGCTGGCGGGCGAGCATCGGCAGAAGAAGGTGACGCGCTGGCGACAGGGCGGCGTCAATCTGGTCATCAATGCCGAGCCGAAAGGCTTTGCCAGCGCCTATCGCGCCGCCCATGGCCCGTCCATCTGCGCCATTGGCGTGCGGGTAAAGGACAAGGCGGCGGTGCTGGCGCGCGCGGCGGCGCTGGGCATTCGCGCCTATAGTCCGGAGGGGCGGCCGGGGCGCATGGCGATGCCGGCATTGCGCGGCGTTGGCGGCAGTCTTGTTTATCTGATCGATGATAATGAGGTAGAAGGGCTGTGGGCGCGGGAGTTTGTCGCACGCGACATGGAACCTGATGCGCCCGTTCATGCGCGCGGTTTCGATCATCTGGCGGCCGTGGTGCATGAGGATGAATTCCTTTCCTGGCAACTGTACTGGCGTGCCCTGTTCGGTCTGGAGGCGAAGGCGGCGCAGGATGTGATCGACCCGTCCGGTCTGGTGCACAGTCAGGCATTGCAGTCGCCCGATGGCGGCTTTCGGGTAACGCTCAATGCGTCCGACGCGCGTCAGACCTTGTCGTCACGCTTTCTGGAGCAGGGGATTGGCGGCGGCTACCAGCATATCGCGATTACCACTGACGATATTTTCGCAACCGCGCGGGCGCTGCGCGATAGTGGCGCAGCCATGCTGGCGATCCCGGACAATTATCATGCCGATCTGGCTGCGCGTTTCGGCTTTGACGACGCCATGATCGCGCGCATGGCGCAGCTTGGCATCCTGTATGACGAGGATGGGGAAGGTAACGGCTTCTGGCAGTTGTACAGCCGCGCCTTCGACAAGCTGTTCTTCTTTGAAATTGTGCAGCGTGATCCGGCCTATACAGGCTATGGCGCACCTAATGCCGGGGTGAGGCTGGCGGCGCAGAACCGTTTCCGCGATGACAGCCTGATCGATTGAACGCCGCTCAGAGAATGAGTTTAACTGTCAGCCCGCCCACCACGGCGTCGGGATAGCGGCTGGTGGCGCCGACGCGGTGGATATATTGCAGATTGGGGCGCAGCAGCAGCGATCGGGTCGCTTGCCAGCCGTAAAATAGCTCCCCGCTGGCCTCCCATGTCTGAACGTCAACTGCCTGCCCCAACGATTGTTGGTCGCGCTGGCGATCGGCGATGCGCGGATTGACCCGGGCGTAGACGAGGCCGAGGCCGAAATTATCTTTGAGCTGGCTGTCCCATAGGCCGCGCGCAACGAAGCCGCCGCTCAGGAAGAAGGGGACGCGCGCGGTGTGCTTGTCCGACAGGGTCATAGTGCCGAACAATGCCAGCCCGCGGTCGCCAGAGCCAAAGCGCGCGATCATCTTTTCACCCATGATCCAGGCGCTCCACCGTTCCTGCCGCATTGCGGGCGCAAGGCCGGACAGCGCATAGCTGGTGCCGTTCACATCGTCGCGCACATCGGCCCTGTCGGTCGTGTCGACCAGCCCGCCGATGCGCAGCAATCCGGGCAGGCCGCCATCCCGTTGGCCGAATTTCCAGCCCAGTTCGACCGGCAGCACGAAACTGTCAAAACGGGGCGCGAGTTGCCAGCCGCTGCCGGTCTGCGCGCGATAGGCGTTCACCTCGAAAGCGGCCACCGTGACGGTCAGGTTCCTGGCGATTTCCTGACGGGCGCGCACGCCCCAGCGCGGAATGGGGAAGCCCGAAAAACCGCTATTGTAGAACAGCGTGGTTGGGCGTGGACAGAAGGCGAAATTCTGGAACTGGCAGCCCGATGGCAGCGTCGCGAAATCATCGCCGGTATGATAAAGGCCGATCTTGAGCGCGGTCTTGCCCCCATTCAGCTGCTGTTCGTAGCTGAGTTCTGCCGGGCGCAGATCCTGCCCGCCGCCAAACAGCTCTTGTACTTCGAATAGATTGCCGATGCGGGTGGCGGTCAGATCCTCACCCTTGCGATGGATGATGGTGGCGATGAGTTTGCCGCCGTCCAGCCCGAACGCCTTGCCGGTGTCGACCACCGCCGACGCCAGCAATTGCTGGGTATAGGCCGCGCCCTGATCGCGCCCGCCGCTGATCGATGCGGCGCTTTCGGAGATGTAGGAGAAAGTCAGGGTGACGCCCTTGTCCTTCAGGTGCCTGCGCCAACCGGGGCCATGACTAGTCGCAGGCGGCGGCGTCTGTGGTCCGGCTGGGGGACCCGATTGCGCGATCCCGGCGGCGGCGACCTGCACTGGCTGGACGAGGGTGACGGGTGGGGTGGGGGGCGCGTCGGCGATCATGCGGCGGTCCTGCGCTGTGTGTCGCGCGCGAAATCCGCCAGCATCCGGGCGCTGTCCGGCTCGACTCCGGTGAACAGGGAAAAGGCGTGCGCCGCCTGCATTACCGCCATGCCGCCGCCGTTCAGCGTGGCGCATCCTTTTGCCTGCGCTGCGGCGAGCAGGGGCGTCTGGAGCGGGAAGTAGATGATGTCAGACACCCATTGATCGGGATGCAACAAGTCGGGGTCGAAAGGCAGGCCGGGATGGCTTTCCATGCCGATGGGGGAGGTCTGGACCACGCCATCCGCGCCGGCGATCGCATCTGCGGTGCTGGTGGCGATCACCTGCGCACGCGGGAAGAGCGCGCCGAGCCGGTCGGCCAACGCTGCCGCGCGATCCTGCGCCGGGTCGCTGATGGTCAGATAGGTCGCACCCAGATCGAGATGAGCATAGCCGACCGCTGCCGCCGCGCCGCCCGCGCCGATCAGGGCGATGTGCGCACGCCGCCGATCGCCAAGGCCGGCGAGAAAATGCGTGCGATAACCCGACCAGTCCGTATTGTCGCCAAATGCCTGACCATCTTCGAACAGGATGGTGTTGACCGCGCCGATCGCCCGGGCCGCGTCGGACAAGCTGTCGAGCAGGGGCATCACATCCTGCTTGAAAGGATGGGTGACGTTGAGACCATCAAAGCCCATGGCCTGAAACATCGGCAACAACCGGGGCAGATCGCCCGCAGCATAACCCATCGGCTCGCCATCGAGGATGCGGTAGACCATGGTCAGGCCCAACGCGCGTGCTTCGCTCTCGTGCATTTGCGGGCTGCGCGATCCGGCGATGCCGCTGCCGATCAGGCCGCAGAGAATGGACGCGACGGGTCGCCCCGCATCGATGACGGGTTGATGGATCATGATATTCTGGTCCTTCAGGTCAGGAAGCGTCAGTCGCCCTTGGGCAGACGGATCAGCGCGGCGCAGATGCCCGCCAGCACCACCGGCACCGCAAAAATGCCGAAGATGATCGATAGCGACACCTTGGCCGCCAGCAGGAAGCCGCCCAGCATCGGCCCGATCACCGCGCCGATCCGGCCCATGCCCATGGCCCAGCCAATGCCTGTGCCGCGCGCTTCGGGGGGATAGAGGCTGGCGGCAAGCGGATAGCAGCCGTTGAAGCCGCCTTGCACGAACACGCCGATCAGGAAGGCGGTGACGAGCGTCGCAGCCAGCGGCATGGCGACCGATCCGAACAGCATCAGGGCAGCGGCGGCCAGCAACATATAGGCCAGGATCAGCTTGCGCAGGTCAAAGCGCATGGCGACCAGTCCGATGGACGATGTGCCCACGAAAGCGCCGATATTGTAGATCGCGCCGGCATAGATGGCGTCGGTGGCGGGCAGCCCGGCCTCGATAGCCAGCTTGGGAATCCAGCTGATGACGAAATAGAGCGTCATGAAGCTGAAGATGATGGCGAACCACAACAATATGGTGCCGGCAGCGCGTCCTTCACTCAGCAGACCGCGCACGCCGGCATGCTGCGTTTCGCTGACATTGCGCGCGGGCAGCGCGTCAAGCCGGGGCTGGCCGATGGAGGCAAGCAGGCGATTGGCCTTGTCCAGCGCGCCCGCAGGCTGGCGGCTCAGCAGGAAGGCGATCGATTCCGGCAGCAGCAACCAGACCAGCGGAATGGCGGCTGCGCACAGGATCGCTGCGCCGAGCAACATTGCCTGCCAGCCATGTGTGCCGACATGGCTGGCGACGATGAAACCAGTGAGGGTGGCGCCAACCGGATAGCCGGCCTGCAGGAATCCGACGGCGAAGGTGCGGTGTCTGGCGGGCGCATATTCAGCGGTCAGCGCCGCCATGCTGGCCAGCACCGTGCCGATCCCGATGCCGACGATGAAGCGGCTGGCGATCAGTTCGCCGATGGAGGTTGCGATTCCAGATCCGAACATGGCGGCCGCCATCATGATGAGCGAGGCAAGGATCAGCTTGCGGCGACCGAAGCGGTCGGCCAGCGGCGCAATCAGCAAGCCGCCAGCGGCCATGCCGGCGAGGCCCGCGCTGAACACCACGCCCAATCTTTCGGGACTGACCTGCCAGTCGGCAGACAGAGCCGGTGCGACATAGGACAGGATCAGCACATCCATGCCGTCCAGCATGTTGAGGATGAAACAGATGGCGACGACCAGAATCTGGTGCGCGGTCCAGTGGGACTCCGATGCATGCGGCGGGGCATTGTCCACCGTCACATAAGGGCGCACGGACACCGTGCCGGTTGGGGAATAGCTGGCCATGGCCGTGACGCCTTTCATCCTCTCGGGGACGCGCGGCGCCCCTTGTACTGCATATCAATCCGGTGGCCTTTTGGCTTCTATTCTGCGGCTATGCTTCCCTCGGACTTTCCATAAGTAATTTCCACCAGACCAAATGATGTCCGCTATGCCCTTATGTTATGCTATGGCGGGGCAAGTTCATCAGCGTGCTGCGGGCGATCTCCTCGAATGTCTCACCGATGATGGCGCGCGGGGATTCAAGGTTGCGGTTGATATAGACCGGCAGCAGGCCGGGGTTCTCGAATTCCAGAAAGCGGACCGTGTCGGCATGGGGCTGCATCGCGGTGAAGCTGTCTACCAATGCAATGCCCATGCCGCTGGCGACAAAGGCGACGGCGGTTTCGGCGAAGCGGATATAGGTGGATACATCCAGCTCCCGTCCCGCTTTGGCGAACATGTCGGCGATGATGCGGCCATGGGGCGTGTCGGGACGGAAGGATTGCAACTGCTCATCGGCAATGTCGGCAACGTCGATCCGCTCCCGCTCGGCCAACGGGTGGCTGGTCGGTACGGCGCAGACCATGCGCCCCGCGCCGATCCGGCTGGATAATATGTTGGGATGGTCGATCGGAAAGACGCTCAGCGCATATTCGCCGCGTTGCAGCGCCAGATAGTCGCCGGCCTGTTCGACCGACAATATGTCGAACTGGATGGTGAGGCCGGGATAATTGGCAGTCAGCCGGCCCAGCATCTGCGGCACGACCGAATGGCCGAGCGAGGGCGATGCGCCCACGCGGAAAGTGCGATCCTCTCCCTTGGCGAGCCGCTGGATGACATGACCAAGATCATCGAACCCCTTGTAGATGCGTTCGATCTCATCGAACAGGATGCGTGCTTCCTGAGTGGGGACCAGCCGGCCGCGGGTGCGATCGAACAGGCGAAAGCGCAGCCTGTCCTCCATATGCGCCAGCATTCGGCTGAGGCCGGGTTGCGACGTGCCCAGCATGCGGGCGGCGCCGCTGACCGTTTTGGTGATCATCACCGCGCGGAACATCTCTATCTGTCTTACGGTCAGCATGGGTCTTCTTGGGCAATCGGGAACGCTTTTCCCTCTGCTACTCCAGCGGAACGGCATGGAACAGGGCAAAGCCTGACGGGACGATCCTGCCATTGAAAAAGAAACGGCGCCGGTGGCAGCCGGCGCCGTTCCATGATCCCATCTGGCCGCCAATTAACCGGCCGTCATGCCCCAGCCGCCACCAAGCGCCCGGAACAGATCGACCTGCGCGAAGGAGACGGCGCGGGTTGCCGTGGCGAGATCCGCTTCGGATCCGGCCAAAGTCCGCTGGGCGTCGAGCACGGTCAGAAAATCGATCTGGCCTTCGCGTTGCCTGGCCAGGCTGATCCGGGCGGCGCGCGCCGCCTCGTCCCGCGCGGCGCTCAATGTCTGCGCCCGTTCGATCGCGTGGGAATAAGCGGACAGGGCGCGTTCGGTTTCTTCCAGCGCCTGCAATACCGTCCCGTCGAAGGTCGCGAGCGAAGCGGCGCTGTCCGCCTGCGCCGCGCCGATGCGGGCACGGATCGCCTCCTGGTTGGGGAAGGCCCAGCTGATTAACGGTCCCAGCACCCAGTTGAGCGGGCCGCCGCCAAACAGATTTCCGCCGCCCAGCGCCGTGGTGCCGATCGATCCGCCTAGCGTGATGCGGGGATAAAGGTCCGCCGTCGCCACGCCGATCCGGGCGGTGTCCGCCGCCAGCCGCCGTTCGGCCGCACGCACATCGGGTCGCCGCGCCAGCAATGCCTGTCCGTCGCCGACTGGTATGGGTTGCGCCAGTTGTGGCGTGCGGATGGCGGCGCGGACCGTGTCCGGCAGTTCCTGTGGCGTCCGGCCGGTGAGCGTGGCGAGGCGGAACAGCGCCGCATCACGATCCGCCAGCAGGGCAGGGATCGCCGCTTTCTGTTGTTCCCGAAGTGTCGTTACGCGGATGACGTCCAACCGGTCAGACCGGCCAGCGTCGAAACGGGCACCGGTGATGCGCACCGACTGGTCGAGCAGGTCGACCGTCCGTTCCGCCACCGCCAGCCGTTCAGCCGTGGCGGTTACGTCCAGATAGGCGCGCACCGTATCGGCGATCACGGCGACGCGCACGCCGTCGGCATCGGCCTGCGTCGCGGCATAATCACCGCGCGCCGCCTCCACGCCGCGTTTCACCCGCCCGAACAGATCGACTTCGTAGCTGACGTCCAGGCCACCATCATAAATGGTGTTTTCACGATCGATGCCGGGCAGCGATTGCGCAGCGGAGGTTTGGCTGCGCACGACGGATGCGCCCAGGCTGGTCTGTGGCAGGCGATCGGCCTTCGCGCCACGCAGGGAAGCGCGTGCCCGCTCGATCCGCGCAACAGCGATGCGCAGGTCGGTGTTGGCGGTCAAAGCGTCCGACACCAGACTGTCGAGCAAAGGATCATTATAGAGAGTCCACCAGCGATCCTGCGCAGCGGTGGTGCTGACCGCCGGGCTGGCCGCCCCGATGAAGGGGGCGGCAGCCATGGTCGGGGTGGCGGGCGCCTTGTAATCCGGCCCGGCGGCGCAGGCCGTGAGCGCGCTGGCGCCGAGCAACAGGGCAAGGAAGTTGCGTGTCATGTCTCTGTTCCTCATTCGGCCGGCTGCAACGCAGGTTCGGCCTGTTCGGGCCGGCGGCGGGCGAAACGATCGCCCAGCGCGCGGCACACGACATAGAAGGTGGGGGTGAAGAGCAGGCCAAAGGCGGTGACGCCAGCCATGCCGAAGAAGACAGCCGTGCCCAGCGCCTGCCGCAGTTCTGCGCCAGCGCCAGTCGCAATCACCAGCGGCACCGCACCCAGAATGAAGGCGAAGCTGGTCATCAGGATCGGACGCAGACGGGTCTGCGCAGCCTGAACGGCGGCTTCGACCGTCGACAGGCTCTGTTCCTCTTCCGCCTGCTTGGCGAATTCGACCACCAGGATGGCGTTCTTCGCAGCAAGCGCGATCAGCACGACCAGACCGATTTGCGTCAGGATATTATTGTCCATTCCGCGCAGGTTCACGCCCAGCATGGCCGCGAACAGGCACATCGGCACGATCAGGATGATCGACAGCGGCAGCGTCAGGCTTTCATATTGCGCCGCCAGCACTAGGAAGACGAAGAACACCGCCATGCCGAAGACAAGCCCGGCGGTGTTGCCCGCGCTGACCTGCTGATAGGCTACGCCCGTCCATTCGCCACTGTAACCGGCAGGAGCCGCTGCGGCGAGCTTCTCCATGGTGGTCAGCGACTGACCCGACGAATAGCCCGGCGCCGTGTCACCGTCGATTTCCACCGCCGGCAGCAGGTTGTAGCGAACCACGCGATAGGGACCAGTCTTGTCCTTGAAGGTGGAGACGGAGCCGATCGGCACCATCTGGCCGCTGTTCGACCGGGTCTTCAGGTTGGCGATGTCGGCCACCGTGCCGCGATGATCGGCATCGGCCTGCGCGGTCACGCGATAGGTGCGGCCCAGCAGATTGAAGTCGTTGACGAACGCCGACCCCAGATAGACCTGCATCGCTTCGAAGATGCGTTCGGGCGGGACGCCCAGCAGGTCGGCCTTGCGCCGGTCGACGTCTGCATAGACGCGCGGCGTGCCGACGTCGAACAGGGTGTAGACCATGGCCAGGCTGGGGGACTGGTTCGCCTTGGCGATCATGTCCTGCGCAACCTTGTTGAGTTCCGCGTAACCGCGATCCTCACGGTCCTCCAGCATCATGCGATAGCCGCCGGCCGAACCGATGCCCTGGATGAGCGGCGGGGGCACGAGCAGGATGCGCGCCTTGTCATAGCCGGCGACCGCTTTGTTCGCCTGTTCCATGATGCCGGCATAGGTGACGCCTTCCTCCTTGCGTTCGGCAAAGCTCTTGAAGGGGAAATAGATCGCCGCGCTGTTGGGCGCCTGCGTCTGCGAAGGACCGTGGAAACCGGCGAACATCACCGCGCCGCGCAGGCCCTTGATCGGCAGGATTTTGGCCGCGACTTCGCGCGTCACCTTGTCCGTGCGTTCCAGCGATGCGCCGGAGGGTAACTGCACGACGGCCAGGAAATAGCCCTGATCCTGCGCCGGGATGAAGCCGCCGGGCGTCACCCAGAACAGGGCGATGGTGGCGGCGATCAGGCCGGCATAGGTCAGCAGCATCTTCTTGGGACGAGCAACGAGGAAGCGGGTGAGGCGGCCATAGCCTGCGCTCATCCGGTCGAAACCGGTGTTGAACGCATCGACAGCCACGCCCAGCTTCTGCCGCCAGACCGGATCGCCGCTGCGGTCGCGCGGGCCGTGCTTGGGCTTGAGCAGCAAGGCTGCGGCGGCCGGCGACAGGGTAAGCGACAGGATCAGCGAGATGACGGTCGCGGTCGAGATGGTGACGGCGAACTGCTGGTAGAAGGCGCCCGAAATGCCGGTGATGAAGAGCGTCGGCACGAACACCGCGCACAGCACCAGCACGATAGCGATCAGCGCCGTCGATACCTCATCCATGGAGACACGCGCGGCCTCCAGCGGCGACATGCCATGTTCGATATTGCGCTCGACATTCTCGACCACGACGATGGCGTCGTCGACGACGATGCCGATGGCGAGGACCAAACCGAAAAGCGACAGGTTGTTGAGGGAATAGCCAAGACCCGCAAGGATCGCCGCCGTACCGATCAGCGACACCGGGATGGCGATGATCGGGATGATCGCCGCGCGCCAGTTTTGCAGGAAAACCAGAATGACGAGCACGACCAGCAGCACCGCTTCGATCAGAGTGTGATAGACGGCGTCGATCGACTGGCTGATAAACTCGGTCGGGTTGTAGATGATGCTATATTCCAGGCCCTTGGGGAAGCGCTTGGACAGTTGCTCCATCTCCGCCTTTACCTTCTCCGCTGCGTCGAGCGCGTTGGAGCCGGGGCGCTGCATCGTCGCGATGACGACGGTGGGCTTGTTGGAAAGATAGGTGTTGGTGCCATAATCCTGCGCGCCCAGTTCGACGCGGGCGACGTCGCGCACGCGCACCTGGCGGCCGTCTGCGTCGGACCGGATCACAATGTCCGAGAACTGCGCCGGCGTATTCAGGCGCCCCTGCATTTCCACGCCAAGCTGGAAGGCTTCGCCACGGTCATAGGGCGGCTGGCCGATCGAGCCTGCCGATACCTGCACATTCTGCGCGCGCAGGGCTGACACGATCTCGCCCGCGGTCAGGTCCAGCGCGGCGGCGCGATCGGGATCGATCCAGATGCGCATCGCATAGTCGCGCGATCCGAACATCTGGACATCGCCCACGCCATCCAGACGAGCCAGTCTGTCACGCACCTGCGTCAGCGCATAGTTGGAGATATAGTCGCGATCGAACGTGCCGTCGGGCGACTGCAAATTCACGACCATCAGGAATTCGGGCGTGGTCTTGCGGGTGACGACGCCCAGACGCTGCACTTCTTCGGGCAGACGCGGCGTGGCGACGGCGACGCGGTTCTGCACCAGCACCTGCGCGGCGTCGAGGTCGGTGCCGATCTTGAAGGTGACGGTGATGACGACCTTGCCATCGCCGGTCGACTGGCTGCTCTGGTAGAGCATGTCGTCGACGCCGTTGATTTCCTGTTCGATCGGTGCGGCCACGGTCGACGCGACCGTCTCCGCCGATGCGCCGGGATATTGTGCGGACACCGTGACCGTGGGCGGTACGATGTCGGGATATTGGGATACCGGCAGGCCGATGAAGGCCAGCGCACCGACCACGGTGATGACCACCGCGATCACGGCGGCGAAGATCGGCCGGTCGATGAAGAAACGGGAGAAGCGCATCGGATCATCCTTTGCGAACGAAAGGGATGCCGCGCGATCCGGCGGGGGCCGGATCACGGGCGTGGGTCATATTCGGTTTTGCGCGAGGCGCGGTTTACCGGGTGAAAGTCGCCTGCGCCGCCACCGTGGCCGTGCCGTCGACCGGCGTGACCGGGGCGGGGGCCGGCCGGATCGCGGCCGGTTTCACCGCTACCTTTGCGCCGGGCATCGCCGCCTGAATGTTGGATATGATCACCCGGTCCTGCGGGCTTAGGCCCGACCGGATGATCCGCAGCCCGTCGACAATCGGACCAAGCTCGACCGGCTTTGCCGTCACATTATCGTCCTTGTCGACCACCAACACGGTCTTGCGCGCCTGATCGGACTGGATCGCCTCGTCCGGAACAAGCAGGGCGTTCGCCTTGCCGCCATTGGCAAGGCGCATGTTGCCGAACATGCCTGGGGTCAGGAAATTGCCCGGATTGTCGAAAACGGCGCGAATGCGGATCGTGCCAGACCGCGGATCAAGCCCATTGTCGGTGAAGTCGAGCCGGCCCTGATGATTATAGTCGGACTCATCCTGCAAGCGCACTTCGACCGCGCCTTCCGCCCCCTTGTCGCGTTGCGACTTCAGGTACAGCGCTTCGGACGCATCGAAGTTGAAATAGATGGGATCGAGCTTGTTGACCGTGGTCAGCAGAGTCGCGCCCGTACCTTCCGCGCCGGCGACCAGATTGCCGATGTCGACGCGGCGGTCGGAAACGCGGCCCGAAATGGGCGCGCGAACCTGCGTAAACTCAACGTCCAGCGCCCGGCTGCGTTCGCGCGCCTGCGCGCCTGCAAGGGCGGCCTGCGCTGCCTGAAGGCGAGAGCGCAACGCATCCACTTCGCTGGCAGATACGGCCTCGTCGCCGCTCAGCCGCTGGACGCGGGCATAATCATTCTGCGCCAGCAGCAGCGCACTGCGAGCCGATGCGCTGCTTGCCCGCGCTTCGGCAAGGGCGGCGAGGAAGGGGCGCTGATCGATGGTGAAGAGCAATTGTCCCTGACGGACGAAATCGCCGTCGCGGAAGTGAATGGCCGTCACAGCGCCCGATACGCGCGGACGGATTTCCACCGTCTGGCTGGGCGCGAAGCGGCCGACATAATCATCCCATTGCGTCACGCTGCGGGCGAGCGGGGCGGACACGCCGACTGCCGCCAGCGGCGCGGCCGACGCCTGTGCTTCGGACTGGCCCAGATATTTCCAGCTGGCGCCGCCCAGAACAGCAATGCCCAGCGCCGCCCAGGCCAGATGCCGGGTGCGCCAACGCTTCGTACCAGCGCGCGTTGCGTCGCCCTCCACATCGGTGTCGATCTTTGCGATCATATTCATGCGTAAGTCCCTTTGAAATGATGGCGCTCGGCATTGACGGCGGTCAGCAGCGTTTCGAGCTGCCCGTCGCTGAAGCCGGCTTTTTTAAAATCGCGGATGGCGGAGGGACGGACGGCAAAACCGTCATACCAGGCTTCGACCGCCAGCCTACGCAGCGCTTCCAGCTTTCCATCCGCCAGCCTGAAATGAGGCTGGGTGCCAAAAATCATGGTCTTCAGTCGCGACCAGCGGCCCGGTTCGCGCAGCGAAGCGCGGCCGTCCGTGCGCGCAAGCCGCACGATCTGCCATTCCATCGGCGAAAAGCCGGTTGCGACCGCCCTGATCCTCTCCCGGATCGCAGGCAAGGAGATGCCGTCCCCAACCGCCGGCAGCGGCTGGGCAAAATCGATATAAGCCATGGTCCAGTCCCCTGATTTGCACGCAATCCGGCGGCCTGCGCTCTCATGGGCGCATGCAGTCCTTTCCCGAACCCTTTTGGCTACAGGATTGCGCAGGCCACAGGCATCGGGGCGCACCCCAACCGCTATGGCCAGACGATGAAGAATGTCGCGAGCGCACACGGGCGCGCCGCGCGATCGATGTCAGTCGATTAGCGTGTACAGATGATATGCATGGAGCCTCCTTCGAGGGCGACGCCTCAACCGGATTTCATACTTATCGGTATATAATGAGATGCTGCATTGCGTCAACCGCTTTCTGTACCGCCTGGTAAAATTTTCTGTACCGTGGCTGAACGTGCGATTTCATCCGGTTTAGCTGGTAGGCCACATCGCCATCGTAGTTTCGACCAGTTGCGCCAGTTGGGTGGGGGTGGCGCCGGCGCTGGCCTGAACGCCCATACCCTGCATCACGGCCATGACATAGCTTGCCAGGGCTGCCGGTTCGACGCCGGCAGGCAGATCGCCTTCGGCCCTGGCGCGTTCCAGCCGTTCGATCAGGGCTCTGTCGGAGGACGCGCGGCGCGCGATCACATCGCTCTTGATCGACTCTGCCTGCGTCGTGCAGGCAACCATGCTGATGACGCCAAGGCAAGCCCGCGGATCATCGCCACCAGTCTGAATCTGCAGCGTACCGCGCAACAAGCGTTCGGCCACGGCCCGGGCCGTAGGCTCCTCCATGGCAGCCCGCATATAACAGAGCTTGTCGCGCTCATACAGGTCGAGCGCCTTGTGAAACAGCGCTTCCTTATTGCCGAAACAGGCGTAAAGGCTGGGCTTGGTGATGCCCATCGCCTCGGTCAACTCAGCCAGGGACGCGCCCTCATAGCCCTTTTCCCAAAAGACCTGAAGGGCGGCCGACAGGGCTTCCTCGGGATCGAATTCCCGCGGGCGTCCTCTGGTGACAGGTTCGACTGCGCTATTCATACCGGTCGGTATATAGGTGAGGGGGGAGGCACTGTCCACTGTTGGTCATCAAATATCCGGGGCGTGATGGTTGCGGCTTCTCCCTGTCCTGGTCGGCCGCTAGAGGTTATTGGAAATGAAGGAGCCGCGCATGATCCAATCGCCCGTCATCACGATCGACGACATCAGGGACGCCGCCCGCGTCATTGCCCCGGCGGCGGTGCGGACGCCCTTGCTGGAAAATGCGGTGCTCAACGATCGTTGTGGCCGACGGGTGCTGCTGAAGTTCGAAGGTGCGCAACATACCGGATCGTTCAAATTCCGGGGCGCTTATAATCGGTTGGCGCGGCTGGATGTGAGAGAGCGGGCGGCTGGCGTCGTTGCCTGGTCTTCGGGCAATCATGCGCAAGGGGTTGCGGCGGCGGCGAAGCTGCTTGGCATTCCCGCGGCGATCGTGATGCCTGCCGATGCGCCGGCAGTGAAGCTGGCCAATACTCGTGCGCTGGGTGCGGAAGTCGTGCCTTATGACCGGCATACCGAAAGCCGGGAGGCAATTGCTACGGCCTTGTCGCAGAGCCAGGGGGCGACGCTGGTGCCTTCCTTTGATGATCCATGGATCATCGCCGGGCAGGGGACCACCGGACTGGAAATCATCGATCAGGCGGCTGAGGTCAATGCGTCGGTCGGTCAGATTCTCGTCTGTTGCGGGGGAGGCGGGCTGACGGCCGGGATCGCGACGGCGGTAAAGGCGCTGTCGCCGCAAACGGCGCTCTACAGCGTGGAGCCGGGCGGTTTTGACGATACCGCTCGGTCGCTGGCCAGCGGCGTGCGCGAAACCGTGTCGCCCGACGCGCGCAGCATTTGCGACGCGCTGATGGCGCCCAGCCCCGGCGCGCTGACCTTCCCGATCAATCAGGCGTTGTTGGCGGGCGGGCTGGTCGTCAGTGACGATCAGGTGCGAGAAGCAATGCGCTTTGCCTTCTCCGCGCTCAAACTGGTGGTGGAGCCGGGTGGCGCTGTGGCGCTGGCGGCTATGTTGAACGGGCTGGCCCCTTCCTGCGATGGCGCCAGCGTGGTCGTCTTGTCCGGCTCCAATGTCGATCCGGCCGCCTATGCCGCAATATTGGCGGGCGCGGACGCATGATCGATCCGCGCGCCATCCGCACCTTTCTGGCGGTGTGCCGCGCCAATAGCATCAGTGGCGGCGCGCGCGCTCTCAACATCTCGCAACCGTCTGTTTCCAACGCTATCGCTCAACTTGAACAATCGCTTGGCGCATCCCTGTTCGAACGATCGCGCAGCGGCATCCAACTGACGCCAGAGGGGCAGGCGTTGTTGCGTCGCGCAGAGGCGATCGACAGCCTGCTGGCGGATGTGCAGGCCGAGGTGAACCTGGCCAGTGCCGGTGTTGCGGGACCATTGCGTATCGGGGGCACGCCGGGCGCGCTGGTCAGTCTGCTGCCAAATGCGATCAAGACTCTGGAGGCGCGCATTGGCCGCTTCGCCTTGCATGTGGTGGAGCGGCCCGATCATGATCTGGCCGCCATGCTTCATCGTGGTGAGATCGAACTCGCCTTTGTCACCACTGGTATCGAACAGCCGCCTGAAGGGATAGAGGAGCGCACTTTTTCGCGCGATCCCTTTGCGCTGATCGTGGGAAGGCAAAATGATCATCTGCCCGCATCCATCTCCCTGCGCGCCACCGGGTTGATGCGCTGGGTTTTGCCTGAAGCGCGCGGCGCATTCCGGCGGCAGGTCGACGCCCTGTTCATGACCGCTGACATCCCGGTGCCGCAGGACATCATCCGGTGCGACTCTTTGCTCACCACCAAGGCGATCGTGCGGGGCAGCCAGCGCGTCACCATCCTGCCAATGCAGGTTGCTTCGGCGGAACTGTCGATTGGCGTGCTGCGTGCGATCCGCATCGAGGAAGCGGGATTTCCGCGCAGCATCGGCGTGCGCCGGCTGGCTGGCGGTCGCCTGTCGCGACTGGGCGAAGCCTTGTTCGACACGCTCATCCATAGTGAGAAACTATGACGATCCAAAAAATCATTATTATTCTTTTGGCATGGGACGGCGCATAAGCATCCCGACAAGAGACTTCGGGAGAGCAGACCGTGCGGCAACTGATCCGCAACATCGCCATCTTCGACGGAACGGGCAGCCCGCCCGCGCCCGGCGCGGTTGTCGTCGAAGGCGACAAGATTGCTGCCATTCTGCATGATGATGCGGCGATTTCGGCCGTGGAGGCCGACGTCGTTATCGACGGTCAGGGTGGGACGTTGATACCCGGCATGGTGGATGCCCACACTCATCTGACCTGGGGCAGCTCGGTCGAAAAAATCTATCACCAGTTCATTCTACCGCCTGAAGAGTTGAAGGTCGCCGCCTGGCGCAACGCTCGCGTGCTGCTCGACCATGGCTATACCAGCCTTTATTCGGCAGGCGCGTTGGGCGACCAGATCGAACCGGAACTGGCCCGCGCGATCGAGGCGGGCGAAACGCCCGGTCCCCGCCTCGTCCCTTCGACGCTGGAGCGTAGCCCGGAAGGGGAGGAGGGCGTTGAAACCGGCGATGTGTTTAATGGCCGTGGTCCCGATGCGATGCGCGCCTTCGTCGCTTATTGCGCGGGCGAGGGCGTCAAGTCGCTGAAGCTGGTCATCTCCGGCGAGGATGCGCTCAAGCCTGGATCGTCGGCCGACATTCTCTATACCGATGCAGAAATGCAGGCGGCCGGTGAAGCGGCGAGGGAGGCGGGCCTGTGGATCGCGACCCACGCCTATACGCCGCGCGCCATCGCCCTCGCGCTCGAAGCGGGCGCGCGTATTCTCTATCATTGCTCCTTCGCCGACGATGCCGCCATCGACGCTATGGCGGCCAGGAAGGACCAGATTTTCTACGCCCCCGGCCCCGGCGTTTCTGTCGCCGCGCTGGAGGCATCGCCTCCGCCGCATATTGACATGTCCTCGATGAAGGCGAGCGCGGCCGAACGGCTGGAACTGGAAAGGGCGCTGGTGCCGAAGCTCAAGGCGAAGGGCGTGCGTGTCTTGCCGGGCGGCGATTATGGCTTCCCGTTCAATCCCCATGGCCGCAATGCGCGCGATCTGGAGCATTTCGTCACTTATTACGGCTTCACCCCAGCACAGGCGCTCAGCGCTGCGACCATGCTGGGCGGCCAGTTGATGGGACAGCAAGTTGGACAGGTGAAGCCGGGTTATCTGGCGGACCTGCTGCTGGTTGACGGCGACCCGACCCAGGACGTCCGCATCATGCAGGATCCCAATCATATCAAGATGATCATGCTGGGTGGGCACTTGCATAAATCGCCAGTGCCGCAGCCTGTGAACGCCTGACCGGAAAGACGCCACCATGTTCGATGTTGCGATCATCGGCTGCGGGCCGGTGGGGGCCTTTGCGGCCAATTTACTTGGAAAATCAGGTGCTTCTGTTCTGGTGATCGAGCAGGAAGCGCGTCCCTATCCGCTGCCTCGCGCAGTGCATCTGGATCATGAGATGATGCGCCTGTTCCAGTCGGCCGGCGTCATCGACCGCGTCGCCCCCGACATGCGCGATACGCAAGGTCATCTGCATGTCGGCGCAGATCATGGCGTCATCCGCTATATGGGTACGGTCGGTCGGGCGCGTCCGTTCAGCTGGTCCAACGACTATTTCTTTTACCAGCCCGAACTGGAGGATCATCTTCGCGACGCGCTGAATCGCTTTACGAATGTAACTGTCCAACTCGGTGTCGCATTCGAAGGATTGGAGCAGAATGGCGATGGCGTAACCCTGCGCCTGTCGGGCGGCCGCGTCGAGCAAGCCCGCTATGTCATCGCCTGCGACGGCGCTCGTAGCGCGGTGCGCAAGGCGCTGGGCGTCAAGCTGGACGATCTCGATTTCGAGGAACCCTGGTTGGTGGTCGACGCGCAAGTCGATGGTCCGGTCCGCTTCCCCGACCTGTGGGGCGTGCCGCAGGATGCCGACCTACAAAATCTGTCGGTTATGATGTGCGATCCCAAACGCCCGGCGACGATCGTGCCGGGACGCGGCAGGCATCGCCGCTGGGAATTCATGCTGTTGCCCGGTGAAGATGATCAGGCGATGATGGCGCCGCAAGCCGTCGCCGCCCTTGTCGAACCTTATCTCTCCGGGGTTCCGCATAAGGTCATGCGCGCAGCGACTTATCGTTTTCATGGGCTGATCGCCGAGCGGTGGCGGCAGGGCGGCGTCTTTCTGGCCGGCGACGCCGCGCACCAGACGCCCCCCTTTTTCGGACAGGGCATGTGCCACGGCCTGCGCGACGCCGCCAATCTCGCCTGGAAGCTGGACATGGTGCTGAAGGGCAAGGCGCACGATGGGCTGCTCGACAGCTATCAGCCCGAACGCGATCCCCATGTTCGCGCGGTCATCTCCGCTGCTGTGGGGGCGGGCCGCTATATTTGCATGCTTGATCCCGAAGCCGCCGCCGAACGTGACGCCAGGATGCGCGAAGCTGCAAAGAGCGTGCAGCATGGCACCGCCGCCGATCTGATCCCCGCCATTGCGACCGGGATCGTTGCTGCAGGCACGGCAGGCGCGGGTGAACGCTTCATCCAGCCGCGCGTCGGCGATTGCCTGCTCGATGATGTGACCGGCGGCGGCTGGCGGCTCTTCACCCGCGCGCCGATCGATGGCGGCGATGTGACCATGATCGATGTTGCCGCACTGGATGATGAGGGCGCGATTGCTTACTGGCTGGCCGACCGCAAGGCGCAAGCCGTGCTGGTTCGTCCCGATCATTATGTCTTCGGCACTGGCAATCCTGCCGATCTGATCGCACGCCGTGACGCACTGATCGCTGGCCTTGCCCGTCAGGAGGTCGCTGCATGAGCCTCACCCTGATCCAGGCGCGTACCATCATCGACGCCGCGCTGGAAAAGGCGCGCATCGAGGGCGCCCAGCCGCTCGCCGTGGTGGTGCTGGATGCGGGGGCGCATCCCGTTGCGGCGGTGCGCGAGGATGACGCCAGCCTGTTCCGGTTCGATATCGCGAAGGCCAAAGCCTCAGGTGCGCTGGGGATGGGAGCGGATACGCGGGTTCTGGCTGTGCGCGCCGCCTCGAACCCTGTCTTCTTCCAAAGTGTGGCGGCCGCGACGGGCCGCCTTGCCCTGTCCCCCGGCGGCGTTCTGATCCGTGAAATGGAAGGCGCGGTGATCGGCGCCGTCGGGATCAGCGGCGACACCGGCGATTGCGATGAAGCCTGTGCGATTGCGGGCATCCTTGCCGCCGGACTTTTCCACGGAGACAAGCCATGAAATTGCGTAGCATCGAACTGGCGCTGCCGGGCGCCGCACAGGCTGCCGCCTTCCTGACCGACATATGGGGCATGGCTCCGGCGGCGGTGGTGGGCGACATCCACTATCTGCGCGGATCGGGCGGCTACCCCTATCTGGTCGCGCTGGAGGAGTCGGCCGACGCCTATATCCGCTCCACGACTTTCGTCTGCACCCCTGATCGGTTGGAGCAGTTGAAGCGTAGCGTCAGCGATGCTGGCCTGACTGCCGCGCCGGTTGCTTCCGATGATCCAGGCGGCGGCCATGGCATCATCGTCGAACTGGCTGAGGGTGAATTGTTGCGGTTCCTGGTCGATGCGACGGAAGTCGCACCGATCGAGGGCGCAGACCTGCCGGTCAAGTTGACCCATGTCGTCTTCAATAGCGTCGACGCCGAAGCGACCGGCCATCTGGTTGAGGCAGCACTCGGCTTTCGCGTATCGGACCGGACCAAGGGGATGGTGTTCGTGCGCTGCAATGACTCGCACCACAGTACGGCCTTCGCCCGTGCAGGCTTTGCCAGCCTCAACCACATCGCCTTTGAAATGGCGGATATGGATGCGGTGATGCGCGGTATCGGCCGACTGCGCGATCAAGATATGGCGCCAGCCTGGGGACCGGGCCGCCATGGACCAGGCGCCAATGTCTTTGCCTATTTCATCGCACCCTTTGGCCCCGTCATCGAATTTTCGACCGCTGTTGAAAAGGTGCCTGAAGATTATCAACCCGGCGCGCCAGAAGACTGGACTTGGCCCGAAGGCCGGATCGACCAGTGGGGCATGTCCGACAAGGATTTCGCCGGTCTGCGCGCCGCAGAAGAGAAATTTCGCCATCGCCGCGACTGGGACGCCCGGCCGCTCACCCCGATCCATGAGGAACAAGTCTGATGCGTTATGTCAGTTTCCGCCGTCCCGACGGCAACCCGAGCTTTGGTCGCGTCGATGGCGATACGATCGTCGAACTGGCGACCGAAGCGACGTCCAGCCTGAAGGCGGCGCTGGCGGACGGTAGCCTGTCGACGCTGGCGGATGGCCCGACCTATGCCGCGGCCGATGTCGTGGCGCTGCCCGTCATTCCCGATCCCGCCAAGATACTGTGCGTCGGCCTCAACTATGCCGAACATGTCAAGGAAACCGGGCGGGAACAGAAAGAGCATCCGGCTATCTTCGTGCGCTATGCCGACAGCCTGATCGCCCATGGTCAGCCGATGGTGAAGCCCGCCGTTACGACCCGCTTTGATTATGAAGGCGAACTGGCCGTCGTCATTGGCAAGCCCTGCCATAAGGTCGTCGCGGCCGATGCCTGGAGCTATATTGCGGGCTATGCGCCGTTCAACGATGGGACGGCGCGCGACTGGCAACGGCACAATATCCAGTTCACGCCTGGCAAAACCTTTCCTGGCACCGGCGGTTTCGGCCCGGCTTTGGTGACGCCGGACGAGATTGCTGATCTGTCCGCTCTGCGCGTCCAGACCCGGCTGAACGGCGAACTGGTGCAGGATCAGGCGATCGGTGACATGATCTGGGATATTCCGACCGTGATCGAATATGTCAGCGCCTTTACGCCGCTGGCGCCCGGCGACGTGATCGCTACCGGCACGCCCGGCGGCGTCGGCGACAAGCGGACCCCACCGCTCTACATGCACGCCGGCGACACGGTCGAAATCAGCATCGGCGCCATCGGCACGCTCACCAACCGCATCATCGACGAACAATAAACTCGAACTACCCAATGATAAGAAGGGGAGGAGATATCATGCGTAAGATCAACCTGACCATTGCGGTGCTCGCCAGCGCAAGCAGCATCGCCCTGTCGATGCCGGCTTTCGCGCAATATGCCGCGCTCCAGCCAGCGGCCGATGCCTCCGATGTCAACTCGGACATCATTGTCACCGCCCAGCGCAAGGCGGAAAAGGTGACGGAAGTGCCGATTTCCATCACCGTCGCCAATGCTGCCCAACTGGAGCGGCAGCAGGTCAACACCATGAACGATTTGAACCGCATTGCGCCGTCGCTGGAAATTCAGCAGGCTCCGGGTCAAAATACCGGCGGTGGCGGTTCCATCCGCGGTATCGGCACGCAGACTTTTTCTGCCGGCGCGGTCGCATCGGTCGGCGTCGTCGTGGATCAGGTGAGCCAGGGCAACGCCAATATCTCCGACTTGTTCGATGTCAGCCGCATCGAAGTGCTGAAGGGGCCGCAGGGCACGCTGTTCGGCCTCACCACATCGGCGGGCGTCATCAACATCACCACTAATGCGCCCGACCCCACCGGTTTTTCTGCGCGTGTCCGCACCGAATTGTCCGACGCCGGTACGCTGGGATCGCAATTCGGCAATCAGATTGTGCAGGGCATGGTCAATATTCCGTTGGCGACCAATGCCGCGCTCCGTCTGTCGGGCGTCGCCAATTTCCGCCAGGGGCCGAACCGCAACGCGAGCACCGGGGACTATAATGGCACGGATCGCTATGGCATTCGCGGTCGTTTGTTGTGGGAGCCGACCGATCGCCTGACCGTCAACATGATCGGCGATTATACCAAGAGCCGGATCGAAAATGGCGGCGATTTCTTCACTTTCGTCAAGACCAGCGGGCCGGGCGCTGCGCTGGGCGGCCTGCTGACGGATATGACGGGCATTACCGCTCGCCTTGCCAGCTGTGGCGTGACGCCGGGCGAAGGCAATCGCAATTATTGCAGCGACGACACCTATGTCGGTCATACGGAAAATTACGGTGGATCGTTGCAGGTCGATTATGAGGCCGACCCCTTCACCCTCACCTCCATCACCGCCTATCGCAAGTCGAACGAAACGGGCCATGGCGCGGCGACCAACGTCTTCCGTGGCGACCCGCTGGAGTTGCAGGTCGGCAACGGTCCGACCAACCGGCGCCTGAGCCTCTTCACGCAGGAATTGCGCGTCAGCTCGCCTGCCGACCAGTTTCTCGAATATACTGCTGGCGTCTTTTATTCGAACCAGAAGCAGACCCGCGATCCCGAAACGCTGGCCGTTTCCGTCGTGCCTTTCCCCGGCCTCGTTATCCCGATCGTGCGCAATCCGGGCGCGGATATCGACATTCAGGATGAATCGCTGGCTGTCTTCGGTCAGGGCACTTTCCATTTGTCGCCAGCTTTGCGTCTGATCGCGGGTGGCCGATACACGACGGATCGCCTGTCGATGGACCGCTATGATTATTTCACACCGGCCGACCCGTTCAGCCGGACAGTGCTGGACGTCCAGAAATTCTCTTGGCGTCTGGGCGCGCAATATGACTTGGCCCACGACACGATGGTCTATGCGACGGCGTCGCGCGGCTTCAAGGGCGGGCAGATCGCCATCCCATCGGCTCCAGCCAAGCCCTTCGTCGTGCTTCCGGAAATCCCGACCGCCTATGAACTGGGCCTCAAGAGCACCTTGTTCGGCGGCTGGGTTGCGGATCTCAATGTCTTTTACAGCAAGATCAGGAATTTCCAGGCGCAGCAATGCACGGTGGACAGCACGGCGGTCATCTCCTGCGTTCAGACCAACATCAACGGCGTCAAATCGCGTGGCGCGGAAATCAACTTTTTCGGCAAGGTCTTCGATGGGCTGTCGCTCAACACCGGCTTTATCTATGCCAAGGCGACCTATCCGGGCGGCTTCATTGGCACTGACGGCAGCAATATTGGCGGCACCCAGCTCGCTTATGCACCCAAGTATAAATTCACCCTGTCGGGCGAATATGAGGCACCCGTCACCAGCCGCCTGAAGGGCTTCGTTGCGGCGGATACGGTGTGGAAATCGAAAATCCGTTACGAAGCCAATTCGAACGATGAGACGACTTTTCGATCGCACTGGCTGGTCGGCGGTCGCATTGGCCTCCGCACCGATGATGACCGTTACAGCATCGCGATTTTCGGTCGCAACCTGTTCAACGTGCATGAACCCTCGCTGATGCAGAGCGATTTTCCCTACACCACCGATCAAGGTGAACAGAATATCGGCGCCATCTATGGCCCGCAATCCTTCCGTCAGATCGGCATCAGTCTGGACGCGAAATTTTGATCGACCGGGCATGTGGCGACGCAGATGGTGTCGCCACATCCATCATGGGGACGGAAATGGGGCACATGAACCAGGTCGGACACGCGATTGCGGCATTGGGAACGGATCTTGGCCCGGATATACTGATCCAGTGCCACGCGCTGTTCGATGCCGAGCAAGGTGCGCTGCTGGCGCAAGTGCCGGTTTCCAACGGCGACGTCGCTTATGGACCGCATGAACGGCATCGGCTCGACCTCTATCGCCCGGAAAGAAAGGGGGGAGCGCCGATCCTCGTCTTCGTCCATGGCGGTGGTTTCCTGAAAGGCGACAAGGGTGGCGCGGACGCCTGGCCGAACGCCAATGTGGGCCGAATGGCGGCGCAGGCCGGGTTTCTGGGCGCGGTCATCAACTATCGGCTGGCGCCTGATAATATGTGGCCTGCCGGCGCTGAGGATGTGGCGGCGGTTGTTGCATGGTTGAAAGTCAACGCCGCGCGGCATGGCGGTGATCCCGATCGGATCGTGTTGATGGGGACATCGGCGGGGGCTGTGCATGTCGCCAGTTATGTTGCGGTGGCTGGCGTAGCCGATGTTCGGGCAGCCATCCTGCTTTCGGGACTTTATGGCTTTACCCCGCTCGAGGCGCGTGACGCGCTCTATTATGGTGATCCTTCGGTCTATCCTGAGCGCATGCCGCTGGAGGCGGTCGCTTCGACCGACCTGCCGCTGCTTGTCGCTTGCGCCGAATTTGATCCGCCGCGTTTCCAGGCGGAGTTTCTGGGCCTGATGCAGGATCGGCTGTCGCGGCATGGAGCAATGCCGCGCGCTCTGATCCTGCCGGGCCATAATCATTACAGTATGCCCATGCATCTGGGCACCACCGATCGAAGGCTGGCCGACGAAATTTGCGCCTTTGTGCGCGAAACCACTTCCTGACAGATATAATAGGAGAGACGGAAACATGTTGGACCGCAGAACCTTGCTGGCCACCGGCGCAGCCCTGATGGCTGCCCCCACCTTTGCTGCTCGCAAAGGTGCCGAGCCGACTTTCCCGAAAGACTTTTTTTGGGGAGCAGCTACGGCGCCGCACCAGATTGAAGGCAATAATGTCGCTAGCGACCTGTGGTTTCTGGAGAATCAGCAACCCACCGTCTTTGCCCAGCCTTCCGGCGACGCCTGCAACAGTTTCGAATTGTGGGAAGCCGACCTCGACATCGTCAAGGCCATGGGACTTAACGCCTATCGCTTCGGTATCGAATGGGCGCGCATCGAACCGGAAAAGGGTCTGTTCAGTCAGGCGATGCTCGATCATTATAAGGCCGTCATTGACGGGTGCCGCGCGCGCGATCTGACCCCGATCGTTACGTACAGCCATTTCACCGCGCCGCGCTGGTTCAGTGCTCAGGGTGGCTGGACGAACCCGGAAAGCGCATCGTTCTTCGCGCGTTATTGCGACAAGGCGACCCGCGCATTGGGGCAGGGAATCGACCGGGTCATCACTTTCAACGAACCCAATATCCTGCTGTTGCTAAAGCCCATGCTGCCGCCGCAGGTGTGGGATATTCAGAAACTGACGCTGGAAACCGCGGCCAAGCGCCTGAGTGTAGCGAAATTCGTCAGCGCCAATGTCGCCGGCTTCGATGATCTGCCAGCGCTTCAGGCCGGACTGGCCGCCGCGCACAAGGCGGGCAAGGCCGCGATCAAGTCGGTGCGCCCCGATCTGCCGGTGGGTATTTCGCTGGCGATGATGGACGATCAGGCCGTTGGCAAGGCGTCGATCCGCGACAAAATGCGCAAGGAACTTTATGGTCAGTGGCTGGAGATAGCGAAGGGCGACGATTTCATTGGCGTGCAGAATTATGAACGCGCGCTCTGGGGTGACAAGGGCCGGCTGCCCGCGCCCAAGGGATCGACAGTCAACTGGTCGGGCACCGAAGTCTGGCCGGGTTCACTGGGCGGCGCAGTTCGGTATGCGCATGAGGCGACTGGGCTGCCGATTCTGGTGTCCGAGCATGGCGTGGGCAGCGACGATGATGCAATTCGCGCCAAGTTCATTCCCGAAGCGCTCGCCGGTTTGAAAGCTGCAATCGACGATGGCGTGCCGGTGCTGGGCTATTGCCACTGGTCGTTGCTCGACAATTTCGAATGGATTTTCGGCTATAAACCGAAATTTGGGCTGGTGACAGTCGATCCCATCACCTTCGCCCGCACGCCCAAGCCGAGCGCCAGCGTCTATGGCGCTATCGCCCGCCGCAACGCAATATAGTGGGAGTTGATTGTTGTGAAGCAACACCTTCTGACTGCGGCGTCCTGGATGACGATGCGTGGCCCGCTGGGCGCGAAGGTCTGGCAGTGACACAGGCCCTTTCGATCGGGAGGGAAACGGCGATCAGTGTCATCATCAACGGCGTATTGAGCCTTCTGTTCTTCATCGCCCTCTTTGGGATGCAGCCCCGTCTCCTGGCGTGGCGCGCGCCCGACGGACTGGCGCTGGACTTCCTACCGCAAAGCGTTGCGGTGGCGCTGATGAGTGCGCTGGTCCCTGCACTGATCGCGCGGCGAAAGATGGATGGTGAGCCGGCTCTGCGCCCTATTCTGGTTCGGGCGGCGCTGTTTGCGTTGGCCGGCGGGGCTTTGGGTGGGGTGCTCGCCTTTCTGGTTGGCGGCTTGGGCCTGGTCTTCATTGGCTGGGGCTTCGCCTTGATGATCAAGGTCACTTATGGCGGCGCGCTTGGTGCGCTGGTCGCCAGTCTGGCGCTCCGTCAGTTGCTGGCGTCTCAAAAAAGAATGGAAAAGAGGATCGATCGTCGATGAAAGCCCGCACCCTTCACTTCGTTATGCTGCTGGCCTGCACCGCAATGGCAACACCTGCCCTGGCCGACGATCTGGCCGATGGTTTTCGCAATCCGCCGCAATCAGCGCGGCCGCGCGTCTGGTGGCACTGGATGAACGGCAATGTCACCAAGGACGGGATCGACAAGGATCTCGACTGGATGGCGCGCATGGGCATTGGCGGGGTCCAGAATTTCGACGCCAATCTCCAGACGCCGCAGATCGTCCCGCAACGCCTGATCTACATGACGGATGGCTGGAAAGATGCGTTCCGTCATGCAGTGCAGACGGCGGATGCCAAGGGGTTGGAATTTGCGATCGCGGCCTCGCCGGGCTGGAGCGAGACGGGCGGTCCATGGGTGAAGCCCGAAGACGCCATGAAGAAGCTGGTCTGGAGTGAAACCAGCCTGCAGGGCGGCCAGCGTTTCGCCGGAGCATTGCCGCCGCCGCCGTCGATCACCGGCACTTTTCAAAGCGCGACGCTGGACGATCCGTTGGACGGATTTGGCGGGAATGAAGGCAAGGTGCTGCCGAGCCTCTACCGCGATGCCCGGGTGCTGGCCTACCCGATCCAATCCACCGTTATGCCCGACGCTGTTGCGACGCAAGGCGACGGCGCGACCGTCGCCATGAAAGCGGCGGTGGACAGCGATTTGGACACTATCGTCGAAATCGGCAGTGGCACGAAAGAACAGCCCGGATCGCTGACGCTCGATTATGGGCGGCCGGTGACAATCCGGTCGGCCAGTCTGTTCATTCCAAACGCCAAGCCGCCGTTTCGCATGCCGCTCTATCGCCCGGTGCTGGAAGTGGAGGACAAAAGCGGATGGCGACGGTTGGGCGACTTTCCCCTATCGGAAACCAGCACGACCATCGCCTTTCCGGCCGTCAAGGGACAGCGTTTTCGTTTGCTTTTGAGCCTCAATAGCGGTCCAATGCCGCCGGGGCTGGGCGAAGGCGCACCCGGCTCCATTCAGATTGATGTGTTCGGACAGAAACAGGCGCCGACCGTCAAGATTGGCGACTTCCGCCTGTCTGGTGAGGCGAAGATCGACCAGTTCGAAGCGAAGGCCGGTTTCGCCATCGCCAAGGATTATAATGCGCTGCCCGCAGGACCGGTGGATGCGCCCGCCATCGATCCGGCCAGGGTTATCGATCTGACCGACCGTCTGCGATCGGACGGCACGCTCGACTGGACGGCGCCCAAGGGAGCCGACTGGCGCATCGTGCGCATGGGTTATTCGCTGACCGGCAAGACCAATCACCCCGCCACGCCCGAAGCGACGGGGTTGGAGGTCGATAAATATGATGCCGCCGCCGTCCGCCGCTATCTGGAAACCTATCTGGGCATGTATCGCGACACGGTGGGCGCGGACTGGATGGGCAAGAAGGGCATTCGCGCCCTGCTGACCGACAGTATCGAGGTCGGCGCATCCAACTGGACGCCGCGCATCGTGGAGGAATTCAAGGCGCGCCGCGGCTATGATCCCGTGCCCTTCCTGCCGACGCTGACGGGCGCCGTCGTCGGATCTGCCGCGCGCAGCGACGCTTTCCTCCATGATTATCGCCAGACGCTGGCGGATCTGCTGGCCGACGCCCATTATGGCACCGTGGCCAAGGTGGCTCATGAAAATGGGCTGATCGTCTATGGCGAGGCGCTGGAAAATGGCCGCCCGGTGCTGGGCGACGACCTGACCATGCGGTCGCATGCGGATGTGCCGATGGCGGCGCTGTGGACCTATAATCGCGGCGCGCAGCCGACGCCGACGCTGCTGGGCGACATGAAGGGTGCGGCATCTGTCGCCCATATCTATGGGCAGAATATCGTGTCGGCGGAGTCCATGACATCGGCCTTTTCGCCCTGGGCGTTCGCGCCTTCGGATCTGAAACGGGTGATCGATCTGGAATTCGCTTCGGGCGTAAATCGACCGATCGTCCATACATCGGTCCATCAGCCGGTGGACGACAAGCTGCCGGGCCTTAGCCTCATGATCTTCGGCCAATATTTCAACCGGCATGAAAGCTGGGCGGAAATGGCAAAGCCATGGGTCGATTATATGGCGCGCACCGGTTTTCTGCTGCAACAGGGACGCGATCATGCCGACCTTGCCTATTTCTATGGCGAGGAACAGCCGATCACGGCGATGTTCGAACTGGCTGCGCCTGCCGATCTGCCGACCCATTATGGCTATGACTTCGTCAATGCCGATATCCTCGCCAACCGCATGCGCGTGGACGATGGCGCATTGACGGCCGGCAATGCCCGCTATCGCGCGCTCTATCTGGGCGGATCGAGCCGGGTGATGACCCTGGCGACGTTGCAGCGCATCGCGGCGCTGGTAGAAGCTGGCGCAACCGTCATCGGTGTCGCGCCCAGCCGCGCCCCGGGACTTCAGGATGACGCGGCCGCTTTCAAGGCGTTGGCCGATCGTCTGTGGAGCGGCGCGCCGGTCGGCAAGGGGCGGGTGATCGCCAGCCAGGATGCGGAGGCTGCGCTCGTCAGCGCCGGCGTCGGTCCCGATTTCCGTATCACGGATGGCGCGGCCGACAGCGATTATCGCTTCGTCCATCGCAAGCTGGCGGATGGCGATCTCTACTTCGTCAACAATCGCACAGCCAAGGCGGGACGCATAGAGGCACGCTTCCGCGTTACCGGTAAGCAGCCGGAAATCTGGCGTGCGATCGATGGGACGGCGACGCCCATATCTTATCGCACTGAAGGCGACGAAACGGTCATTCCGGTCGACGTCGGCGCGGAGGACGCCTTCTTCATCCTGTTCCGCACGCCGGCCAATGCTCCATCCGCTACGATCGTGGCCAAAGTGCCACGGACGGTTGCGACACTGACCAATGGCTGGACCGTCCTCTGTGGATGGCTCCCGCGTTGCAAGCATAAAGTGATGATCTGGCGTTTCGTCGGGTGCAGTCGTCTGTCCGGCCTGTTGATGCAGTCGGCGTAGACTGCTGGCCCTGATGGGGTCCGCGAACAAGGTCCTATCGGCTAAGCAGGCTATTACGCCTAGGACGGTCCTTGGGTTGTCCTTGTTCCCAGTTCGACCGGTTTTGCCATCACATCCTTCGCTCTCACAACCTCGTAAAGCTGAACTCCTCAGCTAAGCTCTTGGTCCTATGCTGCCGCCAGCATTGGCGCATGCCCGCGTTCGAAGACGCCGCCGCGCGCCATGACCGCCCATGCGATCCGCGCCATCTTGTTGGCGATAGCGACCGAGGCGACGCGCGCGGGCTTTCTGGCGAGCAGAGCGACAAAGCGCGGATCGACCGTGCTGGGCTTCTGCTTGGCGTATCGGACCAGCGCGGTTGCGCCGATGACCAGGAGCTGCCGCAGATATCTGTCGCCCATCTTGGTAATGCGCCCCAAGCGTTCCTTGCCGCCACTCGAGCTCTGCCGCGGGGTCAGCCCTAGCCAGGCGGCGAACTGGCGCCCGGACGAGAACTGGCTTGGATCGGTGACCGCCGCGGCGAGCGCGGTCGCGCCGATCGGCCCAATACCGGGGATCGTTGCCAAGCGTCGGGCTCGGTCGTCACTCCGCTGCAAAGCGGCGAGACGCAGATCGAGCTTGCGCAACTGGGTGTGAAGCTGGAGCAGTTGCCCTGCCAGCACGGCGACAACGTTCGCCGCTTCGGCCGGTAAGTCGAACTCGGATTCCCCGTCTGCGATCTCCCGCGCCGTCTGTAGTGCCTTCACGATCCCGACCGGGATGGCGATACCCAGCTCGGCAAGCACGCTGCGCATCATGTTGACCAGCTGAGTGCGCTGCTTGATCAACAGGCTCCGCACGCGGTGCAGCGACAACGCTGCCTGCTGCTCGCGCGACTTGATGGGCACGAACCGCATCGTCTGGCGTGTGACCGCTTCGCAGATCGCCTCCGCATCGGCGGCATCATTCTTACCGCGCTTTACGTAAGGTTTCACGTAAGCCGCGGGCATCAGCCGCACCTCATGACCCAGCCTGGTCAGTTCGCGCGCCCAGTGATGCGATGTCCCGCAAGCCTCGGTGCCTACCAGGCACGGCGGCAGCTTCTCGAAAAACGGCAGCATCTGCGATCGCCGCAGAGCTTTGCGAATGACGACCTCACCGGTCGCGCTGATACCGTGAACCTGAAAAACGTTCTTCGCCAAATCAAGGCCGATCGTGCTAATCTCCATGGTGGGTGGCTCCTTGCTCGGGTTGCATGACAGCAACCCATCTTGGCACTTAGATGCCGTGAGCGGGAGCCATCCACCTCATCCGCTA
>JAJZQN010000067.1 GCA_021847605.1 Pseudomonadota bacterium
GATTGGCGATGGCCGCCTAAGCAAAAAGCCATGCCACCGTTGGGGCCTGCAGCTCCGGTCGCTTCGCTCCCTTCGCTGCAGGCCCCAACGGTGACGCTGTTACACCATGTGACGGGACACGGCCCACATCATAAATCAGGATATAGTTGCGATGGATGATCAGTTCACGGGTGCCGATCACTCGACCGGGCCGACCTAAAGCCGGATGCATGGCCAAAGGTGCCGATTTCCGCTCGAATAATTCGTCCAGATCGATGGCGGCGGCTGGATTATCGGCCTCGATCCGATCGTAAATCTGCTGACGATCCTGTATGGCTTCCAACGTCCAGTAAATGGACGTCATTCGGATTGTGCGATCCGCTGCCGGGTCGCGGCGCGGCGGGCTGCGAACTCCGTTTCGACTTGCGTGGCCGGAACGACCCGTCCGGCATTGGCGGAATCCAGACCGTCCTGAACTTGCCGACGGAACCACGCATCATGCTCTGTCGCTTCCCGCTGAACGCTGACATAGTTGCGCATGAAATCGCGGATAAGCTGAGCGCCCGTGCGATCATGGGCTTTGGCGGCGTCGGCAAAGGCGCTCTTCAGCGCTTCATCGACCCGAAATGTGAAGGTAGACTCGCCCATGCTGGCACCAGTTCATGTGTTACAGGTTGCGTGCATGGTAGCATTATTGTGATCTGTTGCGAAGGGTGGCTGTCACCAAAAGGAACAATTCACTCCTATCCTATCGCCGCCCAATATCCCCCGACAGATAGGCCATCGCCCCGATCCGCACCAATCGGGCGTGGGTCACGATCGCGTCCCCGGTCCAGCTGCACCGGATAATCTCCATCGCCGGGGTCGCACCGTCGCATTCCAGCAAAGCCTGTTCCGCTGCATTGCACAGCATCACGCCGATCGTCTCCACCCCCTCGCGGGAAGGGTGGGATAGCATCAGGCACGAAAAAAGCGTGCGCTGCGTCAGGTCCAGTGCCGGAAATTCCGGCAGCACCTGCGGATTCACATAGCGCTCTTCCAGTTCCACCGGCCGCCCGTCTGCGCAATGGACGACGACGGCGTGGAACAGGGGCGTTCCGGCCTCACAGCCAAAGACGCGGGCCATATCCTCCCCCGCAGCCTTGCTTTCCTGCGCTACGACCCGCGCGGAATAGGCGGCATCGCTGGACTCCACCTCCTGCCGGATGTCGCGATGGCCATAATGGCTGGCATAGGTCTGCGCTGGCGCGACATAGGTGCCCGAACCCTTGCGCCGCACCAGCCAGCCCTGCGCCGTCAATTCGCGCAGCGCATGATGCACGGTCATGCGGCTGGCGCCCAGCGTTGCCATGAACTGGCTTTCGGATGGCAATCGGTCGCCCGGCATCCATGCGCCCGACCGGATCTGGTCGATGACATAGGCGGCGATCTGCGACCGGATGCCGTTGGCGGGTGGGCTGCTCATCCCTCGCTGCCGATAATCTCCGCGAACAGGTGCGGATCGACATTGGCGCCGGAAATGACGATCGCCCGGTCGCCGCTCGTTGGTGGCGCCTTGCCCGCCAGCACCGCGGCCAGCGCCACCGCGCCGCCCGGTTCGGCCACGATCTTCAGGTTGGTGAAGGCAAAGCGCATCGCCGCGCGCACCTCCGCGTCGCTGACGGCTATCCCGCTGGTCAGCAATCGATGATTGATGGGAAATGTCAGCTCGCCCGGCGACGGCGCCATCAGCGCGTCGCAGATGGATCGCGCCGTCGGGTCCACGCTCTCGCGCTCGCCGCTGCGCAGCGACCGGGCGGTATCATCGAACCCCTCCGGCTCGACCGCATGGATGGCAATGTCGGGTCGGGTCGCCTTGACTGCCGTGGCGATTCCCGACACCAGCCCGCCGCCGCCGCAACAGACCAATATCTGGCTCAGCGTCACGCCCGCCGCCTGTGCCTGCTCCAATATCTCCAGCCCCGCCGTGCCCTGTCCCGCCATCACATGCGGATCGTCGAACGAGGGGACCAAGGTCGCGCCGCGCTCCTGCGACAGGCGGGTGGCGATTTCCTCCCGGCTCTGGGTAAAGCGGTCATAGGGGATGACCTCCGCACCCAGCGCGCGGGTATTGTCCGCCTTGATGCGCGGGGCATCGGCCGGCATCACGATGGCGGCGGGAATGTTCAGCAGCCGCGCGGCAAAGGCGACGCCCTGCGCGTGGTTGCCCGACGACCATGCGACCACGCCCGCCGCCCGCTCTGTGGCGTTCAGTCGCGCCAGCCGATTGTAAGCGCCGCGAAATTTGAACGATCCGCTATGCTGCGCGCCCTCGAACTTCACCAGCACGCGCCCGCCCGCCACCGCGTTGAGCGCCGCATTCTCCAGCAGCGGCGTCACCACAGCGGCGCCTTTGAGCAGCCGGGCGGCGTCGGCAACATCCTCAGCATTGATGGCGAACGAAGCAGTCATGGCGATCTCCGGCAGATAATCTGTATATACAGGTTAAAAGCAGAGTCGGGCCTTGTCCATCTTCCTGTTTCTCTCCGCTTTTCGACGGCCACGGAAAAGGGCGCCGGACCATCAGTCCGACGCCCTTTTCTGCGACCTTTCGGCTTGTCAGTTAACTTTGGCCAGCGCCGCCGCCATGCGCTTACCTGCCAGCGGCGGCAGCTTCACGGCCTTGGCCGCGGCAATATCGGCCGCGCTCGGCTTGCCTGCCTGCACCAGCGCCACCATGCCCATCGAATAATGGGGCATGCACTTGATGCCGTAGAGGCCGGGCTTGCTGACGGTCAGCGTTACTTCCTTGTTCATCGCGCCCTTCATGGCGGTCGCGCCGGCGGGCAGCATATTGGCCATCGTCTCGGCATTATGGCTGGGGTTGGTCGGCTTGAAGGTCACGGTGTCGCCTACCGCCGCCTTTACGAAGGACGGTTCGAACACCATCGCGCCATCGGCGCCGCTGTTCTTCATATGGACGACGATATCCTTCGCCGATGCCGCAGCAGGCGACAGGGCCAGAACGGCAACCGCAAGCGAACCGAAAATAGCAGAACGGATCAAGACACTCTCCCTCGGGACATAGACGGCGTCATGCGCCGTATTGGGTGCAGAACTGGCAGAATATCGGCCCTGCTGGCAATTGGCCGATGGTCCAATCCGCCTGTCAGCACCGGTTCAGAAAGCGGCTTTTACCCCCATATACCAGCGGCGCGGCGCACCCGGTCCATAGGCGCGCGGATTGGACGCACCGGGCGCTTCCTCCAGTTCGATTTCATCGACCTCGCTGAACGTTCCGAACGTCGCATAGCGCCGGTTGAACGCATTGCGCAATTCGCCGAACAGGCTGACCCCCGGCACGATGGTCACGCTGCCGCGCAGGTTGACGACGGCATATCCCGGCACCCTGGCATTGTCATTGCCTTCGTCCCCGATCAGATACTGGCCCGATCGCGCGACCACATCACCCCCCACAGACCATCGGCGTGCGGCATAGTCCAGGCTCAGCGTCGCGCTGTGACGCGGGATACCGGGCAGGCGGTCGCCACGTTCGACATCGATCGTGCCATCCTCTTCCGCCATCGGATTGGCCGGGCTGGAAAGGGTCAGGTCATGGCGATAGGTCGCGTCGGTAAAGGCATAGCCCAGCCGCGCGCTGAACCCGCCATGGCTTGCCCCGACATTCATTTCCACGCCCTGACGCCGGCTGCTGCCGATATTCTGGAAATAGGCCCGCCCGCGAATTTCCGACGCGATATACTGGATGTCGTTGCGATTGGTCGTGCGATAGGCCGACAACAGCCATTCGATCCGCCATCCGCCCATGTCGCGATGCCCGCTGGCACCCGCTTCCCAGCTTTTGGCGACCACCTGCTTGAGCGGCGGGTCGGCGACAAAGAAATTGGTCAGGCTGCACGGCGCATTTTCATCGGCGCAGGATAGTTCGGCCGGTGTCGGTGCGCGGTTGCTCTCGGCATATCCGGCGCGCAGGTTCAGTCCGTCGGTCACTTCATAATCCAGTTCGACACCCGGATTGACCCGCTCGAACCGATGCCGTCCGTTGAGCGCCGTCCCGATCTGATCCTGCAAGATGATCTGGGCGTTGTTGTACCGCAGGCCGATCTCCGCCGACAGGCCGGGCGCGATCGGCAGGCGATCCTGCGCGAACACGCCCCAATAATTGGTATGGGCGACCAGACCCACCGGCGCGATGGCGCCGTCGGGCTGCACGATCATCGATCCCAGCCCTTCGACGCTGCGCTCCTCCGTCATGGCGCCCAGTTCCGTCGACGTGTCGAAACGGGTGCGGCTGGTGTCGTAACTGAACCCCAGCGAGAAATGATTGTCGCCCGCCAGCAAAGGTCGCTCGTCGATGATCTGGAACAGCGCGCCTATGGCTTCGGTCCGGGTGCGCCCGCGATTGAGGACGCCATAGCCTTCGCCGCCCAGCGTATCGGGGATGGCGTTGCCGCGCGCATCCGTCAGGACCGACTGAACTTCATCATCGCCGTCATCGCCACCTACGGTTTCCAGACAGAGCAGACCCGCCGCATCGTCATCCTCACACCCCTCTATGTCGGCGGCGTCGCCATTGACCGTGCGGAGCGTCAGCCGCTGGGCATAGAGCGTCCCCTCGATCCGGGTCCGATCGGACAAGGCAACCCAGGGATGCAGGCTGACCCTGCCATAGCGCGCCCGACTATTGTCGGGCCATGTGAACACCGCGCTGCGATCCGCCGCCAGCAGTTCAACAGGGGCGACGCCATTGCCGGTCAGGTTGGTGTCCGCCCCGATCAGCTTCATGTGCAGCCCGCCGGTCGCAGTGTCGAAACCCAGATCCAGATAGCCATTATAGAGGGTGGAGGGCGAAAAGGCGCGCCAGCCATCCTCATGACTATATTGAAACGCGCCATAGGCGCTGAAATCCCCCTTGTTGAAACCACCGGCGATGCTGGCTTCGCGAGAATCGAAACGCCCGCCGGTCAGGCTGGCTTCCAGCCCCGGATCGCTGCGGCCGGTGCGCGTTTCCACGACCATCGCGCCACCCAATGCATTCAGGCCATAGACCGGGCTGGCATCGAGCAGGCTGACCTTGCGGATCGCGGCTTGCGGCAACAGGTCGAACGCGACGGTATCGCCGAACGGCTGGTTGAAACGCGCGCCGTCCAGATAGACGGCGATTCCCTGCGCCTGCCCCTGAAGCGGGGAGGCGGTGAAGCCACGATAGACGAGATTGGGTTGCCAGGGATTGCCCTGCGCATCCTGAAGGCTGATGCCGGCAATATCGCGGGTCAGGGCGCCGAGCAGATTGGGCCGCCCGGTACGGCCGATATCCTTGCCCGAAATGGTCAGCGCGTCGTCGACATCAATGGCTCCGCCCGGTGCCGTCACGACGATGATCGGGCGATCCGCCGCCTCATCGGGCGCCTGTGCCGCCGCCTGCGCCGCCCACGCCATCGCCGTTCCAGCCAGCAGCGCGCCAAATCCTCTCATCACCTTCTCCCCTTTTATGGGGAGAAGGCTAGGGAGGCCGTCCTTATTGCTCCATTGGACCTTGGTTCAATGGACGAAGCTAATGCCGATCCAAAGCGTGCGCGGCGTACCCAGATCGATCGATCCACCGGCATTACGAGTGAAAATCGTCTCGTCGAACAGGTTTTCGCCTCGTGCCACGACCGACACGCCATGGCCGACCGGCAAACGGGCGATGGCGTCGAGCGTGATCGCGCTCGGCAACGCATCGCTTTGCAGGTCATCCTCATATTGGCGGGAGACATAGCGCAGCGTGGTCGACAGGGACGGACCCTTTGCCGGGCTGTACGCCACTGTCGCGCTGGCCGCATGTTTGGGCGTCTGCGATGGCATATAGCCGTCAAAGGCCTGCCCCGGCGCCTGCACCCGACTATGGCTATAGGTATAGGAACCCGACAGACGGAAATCGCCCAGCACGGCCTGCGCGGTCAACTCCACACCCTTGGCGACAATGGCATCGACATTCTGCCGTTCGCGGGTGGTGGCATTGATGGTGACGTTGGCGATGGCGTCATCCAGCTTGTTGTAGAATAAAGTCGCCGCCAGCGTGACGCCCTTCATCGGCTTCAGGTCCAGCCCGGCCTCCACACCTTTCAGCTTTTCGGGCGTCAGGGCGGCATTGGCCCGTGTCGTAATCGGGAAGACGACAAAGGGGCGGTAGAGTTCGTTGAGCGTCGGCAGGCGGAAGCCGGTATAGCCCGCGCCGCGCAGCGCGATGGCGTCGTTCAGATGCAGCAAGGCGCCGACCCGGCCGGACCCTTCCCAGCCGGAACGATCCGCAAAGCTGTTGTTGCGCGTGACCGCGCTCGTCGTGGCATTCACCTCGCGATAAAAGCCATTGTCGATCGACCAGTGATCCGCCCGCGCGCCGCCGGTCAGGACAAGGTTGCCGATCGTCCAGTCATCCTCGACGAAAAATCCGGTGGTCAACTGGTCGCCGCCGGCATGGCGCAGGAAAGTGCGCGGATTGGTCGCCAGATTGGCGTTATAGGCGTCCTCATACATGTCGCCGGTCGCAAAGCGCGTGTCGGCGCCGAGCCTCAACACATGATTGCCACCAACTGGGGGCCGGACTTCTATCTTGCCGCCCAGACCCGTGGAGGGCGTATTGCGCTGGTCCAGCGATTTGCGGAACGTCGATGACGACATGACGATATTGGCGAAATTGCGCGCCTGAAGATAGGCGAGGGCATCGACCTGCCACGGGCCACGCGCGACATAGCGAATGGACATGTCCTGCCCCTCGCTCACACTGTCGGCGCCGCGGAAACGCAGCGTGCGCGTATCACGGAACAGGGTAGCGCGGAATTGCAGTTCGGAATTGGCTGTCAGTGGCGCCACGGCCCGCAAATTGGTCGACCAGCCATCATAGGCGGCAGGAACGGTGGCGGCGACGCGCTGGTCCTGCGGCGTCGTCTGGAACCCGTCACCGCGATCCCAGCGGCCCGACAGCGACACATAGCCGCCACCTAGATCCTGCGTCAGGCTGCCCGACAATTCGGTGGCGTCGCGACTGCCGTAAAAGGCGCTCAATGACAGGTCGGACAATTCGGCGCGGGTTGCGCTCGCCAGTTCGATCGTGCCTGCTACCGCGCCCGCGCCGAATGCGCCGACCCCGCCCCCGCGCGTGACGCGCAACAGCGACAATCGATCGGGGACCAGCGCGGAAAAGGGGATATAGCCAAAGAAAGGATCGGCGATCGGTACGCCGTCCAGCAGCATCAGCGTGCGGCTGGCGGCATTGCCGCCCAGCGCGCGCAGGGTTGCGCCCTGTGCCGAGGGATTGGCCGATCGGCTGTCCGAACGGCGAAATTGCTGGAAGCCGGCGACATCGCCCAGCACGCTCTCGATCCGGCCCGACGCACTATCCTGCAACCGTTCGCGATCGATGATGACCGAACCATAGGCTGGCGTTCCCGGTGACAGCGGCAGGCCAGCGCCCGTCACGACAATGGATGCTCCGTCGGCGGCGTCATCAGGTGCCTGTGCGAAGGCTGCCGAAGGAATGGACAGGATAATGGCAGGCAAAATGATGGATTTCATGGCGCTCCCCTTTGGGCGGCCCTCCTTTCCTGTTGTTTCTTCGTCTTTGCAAACGAAAAGGGCCACATCCCTTTTAGGATGCGGCCCTCCCCCCGTGACATTGTTCCTTGGGTCAGAAGAAGAGGATGGCGCCTGCCGCGATCGCGTCGGAACTGGCCCTGTTGCCATTATGCGCCCGCGACCTCGTGTTGACATATTCGCCCAGCAGCGTGACCCAGCTGTTCAGCCCATAGCGCACCTGACCGACCCAGCTGCTGTTCTTGCGGACCAGCGTCGGACTGGCGAGCGCGTCGGCCGCATTGGCGTAATCCAGATTGCTCTCGCCGTAACTGCCGCCGACCGAGAATTTGCCGAACGTGGTCAGCCCCTGCAAATAGAAACCGTGGCTGTCGCGCTTGTTGCCAAGACCATCCGTGTCGAACAGGTTGAGCGCGGTGGTGCCGAGGCCCGATGCGTCATAATAGGTGCCGACCAGCGTGACCGGCCCGAACGTGACCTTTGCGCCCGCGTCCCAGCCCCAGCCGGTATAGTCCGGCCCGGCGATCACATTATGTTTCTGGGTGATGCCCGCCCACCAGAAGCGTGTGGCGACGTCCCCAAATTTGCCATCATAGACGAGCTTTGCCTGAAAACCGGGCTGCTTGTTCGACTCTTCCGGCCCCGTCAGCGACGATAATGGTTCGAAAATACCAACGCTGGCGGTAAATCCGCTGAAATTGGGTGTGGTATAGGTGATCTGCGGCTGGAAATCGGTGTAGATATAGCCGACGCCGATGCGTCCTAAAGTCGTGTTGGACGGTGCGACATTGCCCGATGGCGTGCCGGATGATAGCAGGGTGATGTCGTTCAGAATTTGTTCGGACGCGAACAGGCCGATGTCGCGGCCGATCTTTACCTCGCCAAAGCCAGCCCGGCCAAAGGTCAGGTAGGTCTGACGGAAATCGATGCCTGCGGTTTGCAGTCCGCGCGGATTGCCCGGGCTGTTGGCGCCGCCGCCGACATAGCTGACCGAATTGATGCCCGGATACATGCCGAAATGCGCCCCGACGTCCCATCCGCCCTGCGTCGTGGTCGCCTCGATCTTGAGGAAGCCGGGGAGCAGGCCGTTGCGGACGGCCGACGTATTGCCGCCCACCGTCGCCACGCCGCCGGTGACGCTGTTGGTCGCGTTGGGCGCTTCGCCATTGTCATGGACGTAAAAGCCATTGACGGAGCCGGAGAATTTGAGCGCCACATCCCCGATTTGCAGGCCGACGCCGCTATCGGTCATCCGCACATAGGCCGCGCCGCCCGATGCATCGGGTGTAACCGCCGGGGCGGGCGCGGCGGGCGCCTGCGCGGCTTCGGTCGCCTGCCCCTTCAACAGTTCCTGATATTCGTCATCCGTCAGGATGCCTTTTTCATGCAGTCGTTTCAGCAGATCGGCGGTCGTGCCGGCCATGGCCGGCGCTGCTGTGGCGGCGAGCATCATCGCTCCAGCCGCGCTCATCAGGCGCAACGTCCCCTTCATCTCATCCTCCCTGTATTCACGCCGGCTTCTATCCGGCTGCGGCGGAGAGTGCGGCGTAAGGGGGAAGGGAGAAATTGAACTTAGGTTCTCCTCCCTTTGGCTATGCGATTTTTCAGGGTGCGGCGACGATTCCCCACGGCGCTGCGCCAACCGGGATCGTGCCGACGACCTTGGCATTGGCCAGATCGATCACGGACACATTGTCCGAAAGGCCATTGGCGCTGTAGGCATGGGTGCCGTCCGCGCTGATGGCGACATGCCACACGCGCTTGCCGACGGGCACATAGGCACGCACTTTGCGCGTGGCGACGTCGACGATCGCCACATGATCTGCCCGACCAAGCGCAATGACGGCGGTCTTGCCATCCGGGGTAAATCGGATGCCGCACGGCAGGATGCGATGCTCCGCCACGCCGGGTATGGCGAAATGCAGCGTCTCGCTCACCTTGCGCGTGGCCGTGTCGATGATCTGCACCGTTCCGCCAACCTCCGCTGCAACCCACAAAGCACTGCCATCGGCCGTGAATTCGACATGGCGCGGTCGCAGGTCGACCGGCGTCTCCTCCACCATCTCCCTTTTGGCGACGTCGATCCAGTTGACGACATTATCCTCTTCGGACGTCACCACGATCCATTTGCTGTCTGGACTTTGTGCCACCCCCTCCGGCTCACCGCCGGTATCGACCTGAAAGGCGACGCTTTTGTTCGCCAGGTCGATGGCGGTCAGCGCCGCATCATCCTCATTGGCGACGAACAGCATCGCCCCGTCGCGGGAGAGGAAAAACTGCTCCGGGTCTTGCCCAGATGGCAGCTCGGCGACGACTTTGCCCGTGGCCCGGTCGATCATCTGCACCGCATGGTCCAGGCTGGCGCACAGAAAGATATAACGCCCATCCTTTGACAGGGTGATGCCCCGCGGCCGTCCGCCGACATCCCATGTCGCTGTGACCTTGCCCGTGGTGGCGTCGATCACGCTGACGCTGTTGCCGCGTTCGTTCGACACATAGAGGGTTTCGGCATGAGCGAGAGAGGGCAACAAAGCCAATCCAGCGATCCACAGATATTTCATGTTCAGCCTTCCTCTCCCGGCCTGCTTATTGTCCCAACGATCTATGCGCGGCGCGTTCAATACGGGATTGTACCAATGGCCAATGGGGCGGAAAAGCGTGCGTCTCTACAGTCGGAAGGGAGTTGAGGAATAACCGACCGGGTAGAGGATATGGGTATGAAAATGGGACGGGTCGCATTGCTGGGTGCCATGGCTGCATTGGGCATGACTGCAACTGGCACATTGATGGCGCATGGCGACGTCACGCCGCAGGCGGTGGATACGTCTGCCCTGCCGGACATCGGTGCCGACTGGCTCGACAAGAACCCCTATAGCGGCAACGCCAAGGCCATTGAGATCGGCCAGTCCGCCTATGGTCAGAATTGCGCCCGTTGCCACGGGCTGGATGCGGAATCCGGCGGTATTGCGCCGGATCTGCGCTATCTGGAACTGGGCGAATCCGGCGATCAGTGGTTCGTCGAGCGCTTCCGTCATGGCTCCAGCCATGATGGAAAGGTCTATATGCCGCCCTTCGGCGACGTGCTGGGACAAAAAGCCGGCTGGGCCATCCGCGCCTGGCTCGAAACCAAGCACGAGGGCTGACGCCATGATCGCCCGGCGGAGCCTTTTGGGCGGCGTCGGTGCGGCCATCGCGCTGGGCATGTTGCCCGGCATGACGCATGGCGCACCTCTGGCGAAGGTGAAGGCGCTCGGAGCAATCCGTATCGTCGTCTACCAGAATAACCGTCCATGGTCGTGGGAGGAGGGCGGCAAGCTCGTTGGCCTCGACGTCGATATGGCCCATGCCATTGCCGAAAAACTGGGTGTCCGTGCCGACATTGCCCAGCTTGTCGCCGATGAAAGCGCGGATGATGATTTGCGCAATGGCGTCTGGAAAGGTGGTTTGCTGGGCTTTTCGCCCGGCGATCTGATGCTGCACGTGCCGTTCGACCGGGGCTTTGCCGCCCGTAACGATCAGGTGGCGATCATCGCGCCCTATTATCGGGAAAGTTTCGCCCTCGCCGGTAAGGGGGGCGCTGTCGATCTGGAAGGGATGCCGACGGAATGGCGCGGGCGCAAGCTGGCGGCGGAGCTGGATTCCATCCCGGACTTTTACCTGATCGGTTCCTTCGGCGGCGTATTGGCCAAGGATGTGACGCATTTCATGAGCGGGTCCGAAGCCGTGTCTGCCGTGACGGAGGGCAAGGCGGACGCCGTATTGGCCAGCCGCGCGCAAATCGAAGAGGTGCTGCACCGCGCCGGTGACAATGCGCAGGGAGTCAAACTGCGCAAGCGGCCACTCCCCGCCTTTGCTTCGCCGGGATGGGATATTGGCATGGCGGTCAAGGAAAACAGCCGCACGCTGGGCGATGCGGTGGAGGAAATCGTGACGGCCATGGCTGCCAGCGGTCAGATGAAGGCGCTGTTTACGCGATATGGCGTCGATTGGGTTCCCGCGCAGGCTGCGGGATGAAGAAGCGGACGGCGGCATCCTGTGTCGCCGACCCAAGGTGCAATTGCCGCTTTGTCGGGGCGGCATAGTGTGTTCGGACGGGGGCGCTTGCGCCCTCTACAACTAGGGAGGATGACATGAAAGGACCGATGTTGCGGGCGCTGTCGGGCGCTGCCGCACTGTCGATGGCGCTCGCCGCAGCGCCCTTGTTGGCCGAGGGGCCAACCGACGCCGATCTGATGAACGATGCTGCGTCGACGGGCGACGTGCTGACCTATGGCATGGGGCCGCAGGCACATCGGTTCAGCACGCTTAAGGCTATCGATTCGACCAACGTTTCCAAACTGGTGCCGGCCTTCGCCGCATCGCTGGGCGGTGAAAAACAACGTGGTCAGGAAGCGCAGCCGATCGTCTATGACGGCACCATCTATGTGACGGGCAGCTATTCGCGCGTCTTTGCGTTCGATGCCCGCACCGGCGAGGAAAAATGGCAATATGACGCCCGTTTGCCCGACGGCATCATGCCCTGCTGCGACGTGGTCAATCGTGGCGCCGCCATTTACGGCGACAAGATCATCTTCGCGACCCTCGACGCGCGGCTCGTCGCGCTCAACCGCAACACCGGCAAGGTGGTGTGGAACAAACAGATCGCCGATTATAAGGAAGGGTACAGCGCCACTGCTGCGCCCCTGATCGTCAAGGGCATGGTCATCACCGGCAATTCGGGTGGTGAATTTGGCGTGGTCGGCGCGGTCGAGGCGCGTGACGTCAATACCGGCGAACTCATCTGGCATCGTCCCGTGATTGAAGGTCATATGGGTACGCTGCGCGGCAAGGATAACGGCATTACCGGCAAGCTGAACGCAAGCTGGCAGGGCGATCTGTGGAAGACCGGCGGCGGCGCCACCTGGCTGGGTGGTACCTATGACCCCGAAACCAACCTGCTCTTCTTCGGCACCGGCAATCCCGCGCCGTGGAACAGCCATCTGCGTCCCGGCGACAATCTCTACACCAGCTCGACGCTGGCGATCGACCCGGAAACCGGCGTCATCAAATGGCATTATCAGACTACGCCGCACGATGGCTGGGATTTTGACGGGGTGAATGAATTCATTCCCTTCGACGCCACCATCAATGGCAAGGCGATGAAGCTGGGCGCGAAGGCCGACCGCAACGGCTATTTCTTCGTTCTCGACCGCACCAACGGCAAGTTCATCAGCGCCAACAAGTTCGTCATGCAGACGACCTGGGCCGATGGCTATAACAAGAATGGCAAGCCCAACGTCATCCCCGCCGGTCGTCCGCCCGCGCCGGGTGAAGGCAAGGGCAAGCCGGTTTTCTCGTCGCCCTCCTTCCTGGGTGGCAAGAACTGGATGCCGATGGCCTATAGTCAGGATACCGGCCTGTTCTACATCCCGTCGAACGATTGGGGCATGGACATCTGGAACGAGCCGATCGCTTACAAGAAGGGCGCGGCCTATCTGGGCGCGGGCTTTACCATCAAGCCGATCGCGGAAGACCATATCGGCGCGCTGCGGGCCATGGACCCCAAGACCGGCAAGATCGTGTGGGAATATAAGAATAAGGCGCCCTTGTGGGGCGGCGTCCTGACCACGGGCGGCAATCTGGTCTTCACCGGCACGCCCGAAGGCTATCTCAAGGCCTTCGACGCCAAGACGGGTCAGGAATTGTGGAAATTCCAGACCGGTTCCGGCGTGGTCGGTTCGCCCGTCACCTGGGAACAGGATGGCGAACAATATGTGGCGGTCATGTCCGGCTGGGGCGGCGCTGTTCCGCTCTGGGGCGGCGAAGTCGCCAAATCCTTCAAGGACATCAATCAGGGCGGTGCGCTCTGGGTGTTCAAGCTGCCGAAATAAGGGAGCATCGACCGATGATCGTCATGGGACGGAGCAATTATGGGCATATCTCACCGGCGGTTCCGCCGGGCGCTATTCCGCTTGCCACGGCCCATGACTTGGTCGATCACATGCAACAGGGGCGGGAGATGGATCATTATATGGGCGCGGAAGCGATCATGGAGCGGGTGCTGATTATCGACGACCATCCGTTGGTCCGCGATGGTCTGCGCAGCGTCATCGCGATCAGCTTCGATTCCTGCGAGATATTGGAAGCGGCCAGTCTGGAAGAAGCCGTCACCCTGCTCGAAAAACAGGATAGTTTCGACCTGATCCTGCTCGACCTCAATATCCCTGACGTGCGCCGGCTCGACGGGTTGAAACTGCTGCGCACCCGCTTCCCCATCCTGCCCGTGGTGATGGTGTCGGGGGCCTTCGACCGCGCCGTCGTGCAGGAGGCTCTGGCGGCCGGTGCTGCCGGTTTCATTCCCAAATCGTTGAAGCGCAGCGGCATCGTCGATGCGCTCCACCGGATCGTTGCCGGTGAAATCTATCTGCCCGAAACGCTGGGTGACGTGAAGGCGCCTTCGGCAGAAGAAGACGACATCGTTCGTCGGATCGACAGCCTGACGCCGCAGCAGCGCACGGTTCTGGCGCATCTGGTGCGCGGCCGCCTGAACAAGCAGATCGCTCATGATCTCGGCGTGTCGATGACCACCATCAAGGCGCATGTTTCCGCCATCCTGCAAAAGCTGGGCGTGTTCAGCCGCACGCAGGCCGTCATCAAGGCGAACATGGTCCATTTCCGCGCCGAGGACGCGAATTAGAGTTTGATGATTTTGCATGGATCCGTTCGTTTCGAGCGCAGTCGAGAAACGGCGCGCTGATCGTTTCTCGACTGCGCTCGAAACGAACGGAGATTTGTGATTCAACCGGATGTCATCCCGCTCTGAAAAG
>JAJZQN010000023.1 GCA_021847605.1 Pseudomonadota bacterium
TCAGCCCCTTGCTCAATCAGCTCAACAAGGGCCATTCTGTCGTCGGTCATCGTCTTCTTCTCCAGGTTCGAGTTCGCATCCGAACCCTACCAGAAGATCGACGGTGGCCACCCTCTCAGGGAAACCTTCCTACACCACCCCGTGGGACACGACCAAAGATGCCCGTCTCCTTTCGCTTGTTTTGGGGCGAGTAAGGCAGCACTACGCGCGCAAATCGACAGCGGCAGATCGCACTGACGACGCGCTTGTCCGCACCATAGATTTGGCCATGAGCAAGTTTTCCGGCAATGGCGTAGGCGAAAAGAGGCTCGCCACACTCGCATTGACGAGCTTGCGTCGCAATGTCGTCTCCTGATTTCAGCGAAAACAGGGAACTGGAATGCAAAGGAGCGCTTGGCCTGTTCGTTCTGGCAGTCGGCGCGATTATGCTCCGCCGCCGTCGCCGGGCAATCGGTTGATCGGGAAGGAGCCCATCAGTGCAATTCGACCATGCATATCGATGGGGTCTGAAGGCCGCACAGGCCGGCTTGCCGCGTCACGCCAATCCCTACCGTGCCTCCCATGTTCGGGCAGCATGGGAGATTGGTTATGCAAGCCACGCAAGTGGCGGTCTCGAGCGATACCGCCACCGATAAATCCAGGAAACTTGGAGCCTGATGCCCGTAAACATCTGGGTGTAAAGAACGTCATGTGGCAAGCGGCCAAATCCCCTTCCCGCCTTCTCCATAAATCGGGGCGAGTTCCACCGTGTTGCGACCTGCGGCCTTTGCCCGATAGAGTGCCTCATCCGCGGCCTTGATCAGGAATTTCTGATCGGGATGGCCGGAATGCAGGGCAATGCCGATCGACGCGGTGACACTGAGGCCGCCCGAGCTTCCCGTTTCGAAAATATGGCCCTCCATATCTGCCCGAATGCGCTCCGCTATGTTGGCCGCAGCCTCGATGCCTGTCTCGACTAGGACGATCAGGAACTCCTCGCCCCCGTACCGGAAAACGAAGTCCGTCGCCCGGACATTCCCGACGATCACTTGTGCCACCTGCCGGAGGACTTCATCACCGACCTGATGGCCGTGCCGATCATTGATCGCCTTGAAGTGGTCGATATCGACCAGCATGACGCTGAGCGCTGTCCCGTTCTCCTTCGCGAATGTGACCTCGCGGCCAAGTATGGCAGGCAGGAAACGGCGGTTAAGGGCACGGGTCAGCGGATCGCGTCCTCCTTCCATGGTGCTTAATGTCTGGAAGAGATCAGCGACCAGGAAGGAAATTTCGTCAACTGCGGCGCGCAAATCCGCCAAGGCGGATGAGCCATCCTGACGCTTACGGGGAGCATCCAGCTCTGGCAGGAGCATCTCATCGATGCGCTCGACAAGTCGGACCACAGTGCTGAACTGCGCCGATTGCTCAAACATGAACTGTGCCCGATGCCGAAGCCAAAGTCCGAAGGCGGAATCGCCCAAGCGGAGCAACCCGCCACCAGGGCCAGCTTGCAGAAGCGCGAACAGTGTGTTCTGGCTCCACTCCATCAGGCTGGCGCGCTGCGTCTCTTTGTCGACTGCAGCGTCCTGATCCAGAGAGAAGAGCCGATAGGCTTCATCTAGTCTCGCTCTTGCCGTGGTGTCCTTTACATAGGACTGGCTGATGAGCATGACGGCCGTGTCCATTCGCGCATCAGCAAGTTGAAGCGCGCGAATGCCTACCAACGGATCGACTGCCTGACCCTGCAGCAATTCAGCGAGCCGTGTCTTGATCACCAGCGCGCCTGTCATTACGAGATGGACCGGAATCTTGATGCGAGCGTGGACTTCGCCAATGATCTTCTGGCGGGCCTGCTTTTCGGGGGAGTCGCGAATGTCCTGTCCGGAAAACAACTGCGTGAGCCACTCAATGAGGGAAGAGCTGAGCCTCTCCTGCACCACAGCGTGGTTCAGGAACTGGGCAGCCTCCTGGTCACGAAGCAGCGTATCGTAGAACAAAGCGACGAGTTCACGGCCATGTTCGGTAGCCATCTCCGCGAGAAGTTTGAGCGGCGCATGGGAGTGCCGGCTATGGGCGGGCAGCTTCGCCGACCCTTTGATCCGCTCTTCGTCCGTAAACATCAATGTGATCCCTTCCGCGCCCCTTTAAGGGCGATGCCTTACCCAGTCGACGTCCAATAGAATTGAGAGAATGCGCAGAACGTCAATCATGAGAAGGGCGCCCGGCAATTCTCGTCGTCATCGACCGAACTGCAGTATTTCGTGGCGATCGCTAGAGCACATACCCGCCATCGATCGTCAGACTGGCACCCGTCATGTAACCAGCCGCCGGGCTAATCAGATAGGAAACGAGCGACGCGACCTCCTCCGCTTTGCCGACCCGCCCATGTGGAATGAGGTCGCGCAGGCGCGGAACCATCGCAGCCGTCAGATCGGTTTCGATCGGTCCCGGCTGGATGTTGTTGACCGTGATACGCCGGGGCGCGAGGTCGAGAGCGACGCCCTTGACCACGGTCGCGACGGCGGCCTTGGTCATGGCGTAGACGCTGCTGCCCTGCGAGCCAGTTCGAATAGCGGTGTTGCTGCCGATCGTGATCACGCGCCCGCCATCGCGCATCCGCGCGGTCGAAGCCTGGATGGCGAGGAAGACGCCGCGCACGTTGACGTCGAGCATCAGGTCGAGATCCTCGAGCGTGAACGCCTCGATTGTCGCGCGGCGAAGGACGCCGGCATTGACAACCACGACGTCGAGCATGCCCAACCGATCGACCGCATGCGCCACTGATGCGGTGATAGCATCGGCATCGGCGCTATCAGCCTGAATCGCGATGGCGCTGCGTCCCAGGCCGTTGATCGCTTGGACAACCTCAGCGGCGCGATCAGGTTGCGAGACATAGGTCAGCGCCAGATCGAAACCATCTCCGGCGAGCCGGTTTGCGATGGCGGCGCCAATGCCACGCGATCCCCCGAACACCATGGCGACCCGAGCGCTCACGGGATCAGCACCAACTTTCCGGTGGTCCTGCGGCTCTCCATATCCGCGTGGGCCTTCGCCGCATCCGCAAGGGCATATTCGCCGCCGATCCGGACCTTGAGCCTGCCGTCCGCGACCCACTGGAAGAGCTGCGCGGCATGCTTGCGAAGCAGTTCCGGGGTATGGATATGGTCGAAGAAGACGGCGTAGCCGATCTTGATGCTCCTGGGCAGGCTCATGATATCGAGTGGCCCTGGCCCACCCAGCACCGGGCCATACCAGCAGAAGGTGCCCGACCGGCGCAGGACGTCGAGTGAACCCTGAAACGTTGTCGGTCCCGATCCATCATAGACGACATGGACGCCCTCTCCATCGGTCAGGCGCAGGGCCTCTTCGGCAAATCGCCCTTCCGTATCGACAATGACGTGGTCGGCGCCCGCCTCCCGGGCGGTGGCGACCTTTTCTTCAGATGAGACCCGACCGATCACCTGGCCGCCGCGCAACTTGATGATCTGGGTCAGGAGCAGGCCAAGACCTCCTGCCGCAGCGTGAACGAAGGCGATATCACCGGGCAGGACCGGATAGAAGTCGGTCGCGAAATGGCTGGCGGTCAGCCCCTGCATCATGATCGAGGCCGCCGTTCGATCGTCGACCGCATCGGGAACCGGCACCAGCGACGTTGCCGGGATCGCGACCCGCTCAGCATAACTGCCGGGCGCATAGACCCAGGCGACACGCTGGCCGGGCTGAACAGCCTCGACGCCTTCGCCGACTGCCAGAACTCGACCGACGCCTTCGACGCCCAGGATCTTGGGATTGGGCATGTCAGTCCAGGCAATCCCCTGACGCACGCCGATATCCATGAAGTTGACCCCGGCAACCGCGATCTCGACCAGCGCCTCGCCCGGCCCGGCGACAGGCTCCGGTCGCTCGATCTGCTCCAGCACCTCGCGGCCACCGGTCGCGGTCATCACCACTGCTCGCATGTCTTTCCCCTATCTTGAATGATCGTTCAGTAATTGGTCAAAAAAGGGGTCAGCGCAGCGCGCGCATGACCATCTCCTGCAGGGCAGCCAGGGTTGATCGGTCGGCGCCGCCACGCCCGGCGACGCGGATCCCGGCGATATTGGCGATCAGGAATTGCGCGAGAGCCTCGGGATCGAGGCTGGCTGCAACATCGCCCTCACGCTGCGCGTCGCGCATGCGCGAGGCGATGGCCATGTGCAATGTCCTGCCCAGTGCTGCATGGATATCGACAAGGTCCGGCCGCGATGCGCCGAACTCGCAGGTCGAGCCGACGCCGAGACAGGGCGTGGCTGCTGTCTCCACGACGCGCCGCAGCATGGCCCCGATCCCGTCAATGGCGCGCGCGCCGCTGCGAAGCGCCTCGAAATGCGCCGCGCATTCGCCCATGCCGTAGCGCCGCACCGCCGCGCAATAGAGCTGCCACTTGTCGCCGAAGGCCGCGTAGAGGCTCTGCCGCCCAATGCCCATGGCGTCCACGAGCATCTGCGCCGAACTGCCCTCATATCCATGCTCGCTGAACACGGTGATCGCACCGTCCAGGGCAGCATCCGTGTCGAATTCCCGAGGTCTTGCCATAGGTCATGTATAGCGATTCGGGAACGATCGTTCAAGTATGGATACTCGGTTTCCGTGCGACACCCTCAGCGGGAAGCAGCGACCGTGGCGCCTCCCGAGACGGACGAGAGTCGGCTAGTTTCGCTGGGCTTGGGTTCGCCCGGTCGCCGCGAGGATGAACGGATAGCCCGATGACCTCGGCCGCTGCGTTACCTCTTCGAGCGAGGCGAAGCTCGGGGCGTGCGGGCTTCAGCTTCCGCAGCCTCTCCACTCTGTTCCATATTCTTGAGATCGCGCTCAATGCGGAGCCGCGAGGCGCTGCAGTTCGGTTATGAACTCGTCGCCCCGGCGGCCCGGTTGTGATGGGAGCGAGCACTGCGTGGTAAAGGTGTCTGATCGACGCCAGGCGTCGCGATCACTCACCAGCGGGACTGCCGTATTTTCAGAGGCGCTTCGCCCATCCTCTGCTGATCGTTCGATTTTTCGGCCGAACAGGCATTGTGCAAGTGCAACCCATAATATATGTTCAATTGAACATATCATGGAGTCTACATGCCGACAGAAGTCGCCATTCATCCTCTCCCGTCGCCCCGAGGCCGCAGGCAGAAGGATATGGTTGGTGGCAGACAGGAATTGCTGGCGGCTGCCATCTGCGCATTTTCGCATGACGGGTTCGAGCGCGCAGATCTGAGAGGAATCGCATCGGCCGCTGGCGTCAGTCAAAACCTCATCCGCGTGCATTTCGGAAGCAAAGCTCAACTCTGGAAAGCCTGCCTGGAAGCGATAACACAGAGCACGACCGGAATAATCGCGGAAATTTCCAAGATTGCCTCAGACGATAGCCGTTCGGTTCATGACCGACTTTGCGACGCGATTACGCGCATAATCTATTTTTATTCGGACCATCCCTATGTGAGGGATTTTGTCGTTCGGCACGCAGCGGATAGGTCTGAGCGGTCGACATTGGTTACGGAACAACTGATCCATCCTGCCTATGAAAGTTGTCGGACGCTTTACGAGGCCGGAATCGCTCAGGGCATAATCAGGGCCAGTCACCCTGCGCTCTTTTTCGCGTTGCTGAGCGCCGCTGCCAATCAACCCGCCAGCTTTCCTACTGTCCTGCGATCGCTTGCTCCCGAGATCCCTGAGGACGCCGCCCGAATTCTCATCGCAGAGACCATCGTCGAGACTTTGCTCCACGGCGAGCCATGCGCTCCGCCGCGGTGAACCTCAAAGGGGAGGTACTTAACCTTTCTGCAGGCTGCCGAGCGCCTGCGCAAAGAAACACAGCAGAGGGACTCGCCTGCTCGCAGGCATTGCCGCTCTGCCGCCGAAGGAGATTGAGCATGTCGATCGATGAACACCAAACCGACCCCCTCGACGGCCTCGCCGAGACGCTCGATCACGCAGCGGCTGCGATGGTGGCTCAGGCAACGCATGGCCTGTCTCCCGCAACGCTTGTTCAGGCATGGTCGGACTGGGCGCTCCATCTCGCCATCTCTCCGGGCAGGCAGTTGCAACTGGCTACCAAGCTGGGTCGCAAATATATGCGACTGGCTGATTATGCAGCCCGGCGCGCCGGCGATCCCGACACCCTTCCCGCAATCGAGCCGCTGCCCCAGGACCGCCGCTTCGACGACCCTGCCTGGCGGGAACAGCCCTATGATCTTCTCGTGCAGGCATTTCTGCTGACCCAGCAATGGTGGCACGCCGCCACGACGGGCATAAAGGGCGTGGACCGTCATCATGAAGACATGGTTGCGTTCGCGGCCCGCCAAATCCTCGACATCGTCGCGCCGACGAACATTATCGCGGCGAATCCCGTGCTCCAGAAGCGGATCGTCGAAACAGGCGGGCGCTGCCTCATCGACGGCATCGAGCATCTTTTCGAGGACATGAGCCGCCTTGCACGAGGGGAATCACCGGCGGGAGTTGAGGCGTTCCCGGTTGGCGAGACTGTTGCCGCGACGCCAGGAAAGGTCGTCTATCGCAACGAACTGATCGAACTGATCCAGTATGAACCGACGAGCGGGATGGTCCATCCGGAGCCGGTGCTGATCGTGCCCGCCTGGATCATGAAATATTATATTCTCGATCTTTCGCCGGACAATTCGCTGGTCCGCTGGCTGGTGGGCCAGGGTTACACGGTCTTCGCCATCTCCTGGCACAATCCGGGCAGCGCCGACCGCAACCTCGACATGGACGCCTATCGACGGCTGGGCGCGATGGCAGCGATCGATGCCATCCACGCGATCTGCGGCGACGCGCATATCCACGCGCTGGGTTATTGTCTCGGGGGCACATTGCTGTCCATCGCCGCAGCCGCAATGGCGCGCGATGGCGACGACAGGCTGGCGAGCGTCACCCTGCTCGCGGCCCAGACCGAGTTCAGCGAACCCGGAGAACTTGGCCTTTTCATCGATGAGTCCCAGCTCAATCTGCTCGAGAACATGATGTGGAGCCGGGGCTATCTCGACAGCAGCCAGATGGGCGGTGCGTTCGAGATTCTGCGTTCGAACGATCTCGTCTGGTCGCGGATCCTCACCGAATATCTGATGGGCGAGCGTGCGCCCATGAACGATCTCATGGCGTGGAACGCCGACGGCACGCGCATGCCTTATGCCATGCACAGCCAGTATCTGCGCCGTCTGTTTCTCGATGATGATCTGGCCGAAGGCAAATACAAGGTCGACGGCCGGGCTATTTCCCTGTCGGCGCTGCGCAAACCGATGTTCATCGTAGGAACCGAACGCGACCATGTCGCGCCGTGGAAGTCGGTCCACAAGATCCACATGCTCTCCCCGGCCTCCATCCGCTTCGTGCTGACAAGCGGCGGCCACAATGCCGGCATTGTATCGGAGCCGGGCCACAGGGGGCGTCGCTACAGCGTGCTCGATCGTGTGGAAGACGGCCCCGTGCTCGACGCGGAGGAATGGCTTACGCGCGCCGAGCCGCATGAGGGAAGCTGGTGGACCGCCTGGGGCGAATGGCTGGTCGACCATTCGAGCGAGCCCGTCCCGCCTCCCCCGATGGGATCGCCCGACAAGGGATATCCCGCGCTCTATCCGGCACCTGGCCACTATGTGAAGGAGCGTTGAGCGATGGCCGGTCCAGCGATGATCGAAAACCGCACCTTCGATGAAATCGAAGTTGGCGACACCGCATCGGTCACACGAACGCTCGAGCCGGAAGACATTCAGCTTTTCGCCCTGGTGTCTGGCGACGTCAATCCGGCTCACCTCGACGCGCAATATGCCGCGACCGACATGTTCCGCCACGTCATTGCCCACGGCATGTGGGGCGGCGGCCTCATCTCCGCCGTCCTCGGAACGCAACTACCCGGTCCTGGCACCATCTATCTGGACCAGTCGTTGCGCTTCCGCCGCCCCGTCGCACCGGGCGACACGATCACCGCCTCGGTCACCGTCGTCGAGAAGCGTGCGGAGAAGAAAATCCTGATCCTCGACTGCCGCTGCGCCAACCAGCATGGCGAGGATGTCATCACTGGCCAGGCCCAGGTGATCGCGCCCGGCGAAAAGGTGCTGCGCCCGCGCGCGGAGCTGCCGGACGTTCGCCTCAACGATCATGACAAATATCGCCGGCTGATGGAGCTTGCCGGTGGTAGCGATCCGGTCCCGACGGCGATCGTGCATCCTTGCAGCGAAGCCGCCATCACTGCGGCGCTCGATGCGGCGCAAGCCGGATTGATCGCCCCGATCCTCATCGGGCCCGATGCGAAGATCAAGGCCGCAGCCACTGCGGCCTCGCGCGCGATCGACGGTTTCCGGATCGTGCCGGTGGCGCACAGTCATGCCGCAGCGGCCAAGGCGGTGGAACTGGTGCGCACGGGCGAAGCGCAGCTCGTCATGAAGGGATCACTGCACACGGATGAACTGATGGGCGCGGTAGTCTCTTCCGCTACAGGCCTTCGCACCGAACGACGGATCAGCCATGCCTATGTCATGGACGTGCCTGGCCGGCCGACACCGCTCATCATTACCGATGCCGCTATCAACATCGCCCCCTCCCTCGAGGAAAAGGCCGACATCATCCGCAACGCCATCGATCTCGCGCATGTGATCGGCATGGAGGCGCCCAAAGTCGCGATCCTCGCTGCGGTCGAAACCGTCAACCCGGCAATGCCTTCGACGCTGGATGCGGCGGCGCTCTGCAAGATGGCGGATCGCGGGCAGATCAGCGGCGGCATTCTCGATGGACCCCTCGCCTTCGACAATGCGGTCAGCGAGGCCGCGGCCAGGGAAAAGGGTATCGTTTCCGAAGTTGCGGGCCATGCGGAAATTCTGGTCGTGCCCAACCTCGAAGCCGGGAACATGCTGGCCAAGCAGCTCACATTCCTGGGCGGCGCCGACGCGGCCGGTATCGTGCTTGGCGCGCGCGTGCCGATCATCCTGACGAGCCGTGCCGACAGCCTGCGCACGCGTCTCGCGTCCTGCGCAGTGGCGGTGCTGATGGCGCGCGCCGTGACGCCGGCAGCCCCTGGATTGCCCGGGGGCAAGAGTGCATGAAGGCGGTCGTCAGCCTCAATTCCGGCTCGTCGAGCATCAAATTCTCTCTCTTCGCCATGGAGCCGGGAGGCAGCCTCCAACTCGCGGCCGGCGGAAAGATCGAGAAAATCGGGATAGCGCCAGCGCTGAAGGCCCGAAGGACGGACGGTACGATCCTGCTCGATCGCACCTGGCCGGATGGCGCAGGCCTTACCCACGCCGACTTGCTGGCCGATCTTTTTTCCTGGGCGATGCAGCATCCACTTGAAGGCTATGAGATCGCCGCCATCGGACACCGCATCGTCCATGGCGGCACAGAATTTTCCGTCCCGCGGCGCATCGATTCTGAATTGATCGACAAGCTGGAAGCACTTTGTCCGCTGGCGCCCCTGCATCAGCCCCATAACCTGGCTGCCGTCCGGGCGATCACCAAGCTTGATCCCGACCTGCCTCAGGTCGCCTGCTTCGACACCGCTTTCCATCATGACAAGCCAGCCCTCGCCTCTCGTTTCGCAATCCCCCGTGCGCTTCACGACCAGGGCATCCGTCGCTACGGTTTTCACGGCCTTTCCTATGAATATATCGCCCGGCGCCTCGCCGCGATCGACCCGGCGCTGGCCTCGGGCAAGGTCATCGCCGCACATCTGGGCAATGGCGCGAGCCTTTGCGCCATGGCGGCGGGGCAAAGCGTCGACACGACCATGGGGTTCACCGCGCTCGACGGTTTGATGATGGGCTCCCGCTCGGGCAGTCTCGACCCCGGTGTCGTGCTGCATCTCATGACGCAGATGGGCATGGGCGCCAAGACGATAGAGGATATGCTTTACAGGCAATCGGGCCTTCTGGGCGTGTCGGGCATTTCCAGCGACATGCGCACGCTTGCCGCGAGCGACGCACCCGAAGCGAAAGAAGCGATTGATCTCTTCGCCTGGCGGGTAGCCCGTGACACCGGCGCCCTTGCCGCTTCGCTGGAGGGTGTGGACGGGATCATCTTTACTGCTGGCATCGGCGAAAATGACGCGGGCATGCGCAGTCTTATTGGTCGCCGGCTCCAATGGCTGGGCCTTGAGATCGATGATCGCGCCAATGCTGCAGGTGAGACGCTGATCAGCGCCCCCGAGAGCCGGATCAAGGCCCTCGTCATCCCCACCGACGAGGAACGCATGATCGCAATTCACACGCTCAGCCTGCTGCAGGAGACCGCCCAATGACACCGCTTGTAGATCTGACCGGCAAGCGCGGCCTCGTCATCGGGATCGCAAACGAACATAGCATCGCGGCAGGATGCGCGGAGGCATTTGCCCGGTGCGGCGCCCGGCTTGCCGCCACCTATCTCAACGAAAAGGCAAAGGACTGGGTTCAGCCTGTCGTCGACCAGCTCGGCGTCGAATGGACTGCGCCGTGCGATGTACGCATCCCCGGCGAACTCGAGGCGCTTTTCGGCCAGGTGCAAGAACGCTGGGGTGGCCTCGATTTCCTGCTGCACTCGATCGCCTTCGCGCCAAAGGAGGATCTCCACGGTCGGGTGGTCGACAGCAGTGCGCAAGGCTTCTCGACGGCGATGGACGTGTCCTGCCACAGTTTCCTTCGCATGGCGAAGCTCGCCGAACCGCTGATGGCAACGGGCGGATGCCTGCTTTGCGTGACCTTCTATGGTTCGGAGCGGGTGGTCGAACACTATAACCTGATGGGTCCCGTCAAGGCGGCCCTGGAAAGCGCAACGCGCTATGTCGCCGCGGAACTGGGCGCCAAAGCCATTCGGGCACACGCTATTTCACCAGGGCCGATTGCCACCCGCGCCGCAAGCGGAATCGACCGGTTCGACGAGTTGCTCGATCGGGCTGCCGCGCAGGTTCCCGCAGGAAAATTGGTTGACGTAAGCGACGTCGGCGCGCTGGCCGCCTTCCTCGTCAGCGATGCCGCGAAGCGGATCACCGGCACGATCATTCCGGTCGATAACGGGCAGCATCTTTTCGCGTGATCGTTCGGGCTGCCCCTCTTGCCCTCGCAGCCAGCGCCGTACTGGCGTCGCAGGCGCACGCGCAAGCTGCTCTGGAGTATGTCGTCCAGCGCGCAGGCAACCGCGATCAGAGCGGACATATCCTTGTCGATGTGCGCGTTCTCAATGCCGGGGCGGCCGCGCAGGAGGTTCGCCTTCCCGACGAGGTTGCGGCCGATCTGGTCAGCAACGGCACGTATCGAAAGGTCTGGCTGCAACGAGGCGAAAAACAGGCTGCGGTTCTGACGATCCCGGCCAATGGCTTTGCGGCGGCGCGCTACCGGATCGACTTTCAGGACGTCATGGACGGCGCGGCCTTGTCCATTCCCTCCTGGTCAACGCAGCAAATCCTCCTGACGATCGGCGTCGATCCTGAGGCCGACCGCTCTGCCCCGGTCGCCCTGACTGCCGCGCCCTCGCTCACGCCTCCGACCTCTCCGCAGATATCGCCAGACTCCGTCACACCATCGCCGACAGACCGAACCCGGGGCAATGCTTTCATCCCCAATCTCTCGGTCTACGAACCGATCTATGCGGTCTATGGCCCCGGCACCAACACCGACGCACGCATCCAGATCAGTTTCAAATATCAGCTGTTCGGAAGTCGAGCGCGGATGGACCGCTCTCCCTCGCTGATCGACGGCCTCTATTTCGCCTATACCCAGCGCATGTTCTGGGACGTGGCGGCGAAATCCTCGCCCTTCCGCAATATCGATTATCAACCCGAGCTCTTCTATCTCTCGCCTGCCCTGCCCGTGTCAGATAAGGCCACGATCAGCGGCCAGATCGGCCTTCGCCATGAGTCCAATGGACGCGATGGCGCGGCCTCGCGCAGCCTCAACATGCTCTATCTGGCCCCGATGGCCGGCTTCTCGCTCGGCGAGGACCGAAGGCTGACGATCGCGCCGCGGCTGTGGCTCTATCTCGGAAACCTTTCGGACAATCCTGACATTCGCCGATATCGCGGCAATAGCGGGCTTTTCATTGAGGCCGGCGAGGATGATGGGCTGCGCGTCTCGGCTTCTACCCGTCTCAACCTGGGTAGCGGCAAGGGAGCTCTGACCGCCGAGCTCTCCTACCCGTTCCGGCGTATCCTGGGCGGAGGCCCGGACTTCTATCTCTTCGGCCAGGGCTTCACCGGCTATGGCGAAAATCTGCTCGACTATAACAAGCACGTGACGCGCCTACGGATCGGCGTGGCGCTCGTGCGATGAACGCTCAAGGAGGTATAGCGTGAAGCTGCGGGGCCCTATCGTCATTCCCATTCTGGCCGTCGTCCTCATCGCCCTGGCTTTCGGGCTGTGGTGGATGTTTGGACGCACCGACAAGCTCCCCGATACCATCGTGCGCGGCAACGGCCGTCTCGAGATGACGCGCACCGATATTGCCGCCAAATATCCTGGCCGCCTGATGTCGCTTGACGTCCATGAAGGTGATCTCGTCGGGGCGGGTCAGGTCATCGCCCGGCAGGATGATGTAGACCTCAAAACCCAACTCGCCGGAGCGCTTGCCAAGCGCGAACAGGCAGTGTCCGCCCTCATGCGCGCGCAAGGGGAGCTCGCCGCGCGGGACAGTCAGGCTCAGCTCGCCCGCATCGACTGGGTCGAGACCGGCAAGCTGCGGGAGCGTGACATGGTCTCGAACGTCGAGCTGGAGCAGCGTCGCCTGGCCTTGGGTGCTGCGCAAGGTGGCGCCCAGGCGGCGGGCGGCGGTGTCGGCGAGGCACGCTCGGCCATTGCCCAGGCCGACGCCCTGATCGCGCAAACCAGAGCCGGCCTTGCCGACCTGCGGATCATCGCACCGACGCCCGGGCGCGTCGAATATCGGATCGTCGAGCCTGGAACCATGTTGCCACCGGGCGGCAAGATCGTGTCGCTGGTCAATGCCGAGGATGCCTGGCTCACCATCTTCCTGCCCGCTTCGGTCGCCGGCAAGATCAGGATCGGCGACGAGGCACGCATTCTTCCGCAGGGTTTTGGCGACGCCATTCCCGCGCGCGTCAGCTTCGTGGCGCCCGATGCGCAGTTCACGCCAAAATTCGTCGAGACGGCCAGCGAACGCGAGAACCTGTCCTACCGAGTGAAGCTGCAGATCGCGCCTGATCTCGCCCGTCGCCTGGACGGAAGGCTGAAAGCCGGCATGACGGCGGACGGGTTTGTGCGCACCGATACGCGCCAGCCCTGGCCCGACCTCACCAAGATCGACAAATGATCCCGCCCGCTCAGATCCTCCCCGAAGAGGCGATACGGATCGAAAGCCTTTCGCATCGATATGGCGGTATCGTCGCCCTGAACGAGGTTTCGCTCTCCCTGCCCAAGGGGAAGACCACCGCGCTGGTCGGGCCCGATGGCGTAGGCAAGTCGACGCTGCTCGGCCTCATATCCGGCGTGAAAAAGCTGCAAACGGGACGTCTTTCGGTTCTCGGCTTCGATCTCACCGAGCGTCGCAAGCGGGACGAGTTCCTTTCCCGCGTCGCCTATATGCCCCAGGGGCTTGGTCGCAATCTCTACCCGACGCTTTCCGTCCGCGAGAATATCGACTTCTTTGGTCGCCTCTTCGGACTGTCTGCAGTCGAGCGGGAAGCGCATATGCGGCGCTTGCTGGACGCGACGGGGCTTGCACCCTTTCCGGACCGGCCCGCCGGCAAACTTTCGGGCGGCATGAAGCAGAAGCTGGGCCTGTGTTGCTCGCTGGTGCACGATCCGAATCTGCTCATCCTCGACGAACCCACCACGGGGGTAGACCCTCTTTCACGACGGCAGTTCTGGGAACTGGTGGATGCGATGTGCGCGGAGCGGCCGGACATGACCGTGCTGGTCTCCACGGCTTACATGGAAGAGGCAGAGCGCTTTGGCCACCTCGTGGCGATGGACGATGGCAAGGTGATCGCGCAAGGGGATACGCGCGAGATCATGCGTGACGCGGGCGCGGATACGCTCGAAGCCGCCTATGTTCGCCTGCTTCCGCAAGACAAGCGGCCATCGGGCGACGCGCTGGTCGTGCCGGCCTGGCAGGACAAGGGCGAAGCGCCGGCAATCGAGGCGCATGATCTGACGCGGCGCTTTGGTGATTTCGTAGCGGTCGATCATGTGAGCTTTCGCATCGGACGCGGCGAGATATTCGGTTTTCTGGGCTCGAACGGCTGCGGCAAGACCACGACCATGAAGATGCTGACCGGCCTGCTCGATGCGACGGACGGAACGGCCAGCCTTTTCGGGCGGCCGATCGCCCCCGGAGACATGGAGACGCGCATGCGCGTGGGCTATATGTCGCAGGCCTTCTCGCTCTATGAAGAGCTTTCGGTTCGCCAGAACCTGGTCCTTCATGCGCGGCTCTATCGCGTGCCACGCCAGCAGGCAGGCGAACTGGTTTCGGCCGCGCTTGCCCAGTTCGAGCTCGAAGCCCATGCCGATGCCGTTCCCGCCGCTCTGCCGCTCGGCATACGGCAACGCCTGCAACTCGCCGCCGCCTGCCTCCATCGACCCGAGATCCTGATCCTGGACGAGCCCACGTCCGGCGTCGATCCGGCGGCGCGCGACATGTTCTGGCGCCATCTGATCCGCCTCTCGCGCGATGAAGGGGTAACGATCTTCGTCTCCACCCACTTCATGAACGAGGCGGAACGGTGCGACCGCATATCGCTGATGCATCGCGGGCGGGTTCTGGCGGTCGGCGCGCCGACGGAACTCACACAGCGATATGATGCGCAGCGGCTCGAGGATGCTTTTATCGCTGTCCTCGAGAAGGATAATGACGAAGCGCCGACTGCTTCCGCCCATCTGCCGGTCGATGCTTCGGTCGCTTCGTCCACTCCTGCCGCCGGTGCGCGATCGACGGCTCCCGGCCGGCCGCGATTACCAACCGCTGCCGGCAGCTGGCCGGGCTTCGCCTGGGCCTTTGCCCGGCGCGAAGCGACCGAACTCATGCGCGATCGCATCCGGCTCGCCTTCGCGCTGATCGGCCCGATCATCCTGCTGTGCATTGCAGCCTACAGCATTTCCTTCGACGTCCAGAATATCCGCCTTGCTGTTCTCGATCATGACCGCAGTGCCGCCAGCCGTGACCTGCAACGCTATTTTGAAGGGTCACGCTATTTCCGGGTTGAGCCCGAACTTCAAAGCGACGCCGCCGCCGATCAGGCGTTACGTGAGGCATCGGCCAAGATGGTGCTCGACATACCCCCCGGCTTCGGACGCGACCTGGCTGCGGGGCGGCGGCCCGCGGTCGACGTGCGGATCGACGGCGCGAGTCCTTTCCCCGCGTCGAACGCCCGCGCTTATGCCGAGGCTGTTCTCCTTCGCTACGCAATGGACCAGTTGCGGTCCGCGCAGCCCTTCGCTGTGCCTGATCTCTCGTCCACAATCGAACCGCGCTTCATCTACAATCAGGAGTTTCGCAGCATCTACGCCATGGCGCCGGGCGTCCTGATGCTCTGCATGATCCTCATTCCCGCGATGCTGACGGCCCTTGGGGTCGTGCGCGAAAAGGAAATCGGCTCGATCACCAATCTCTACGCTTCGCCGGCGAGCCTGGGCGCATTCCTGGTCGGCAAGCAGATGCCCTATGCCCTTCTTGCGATGATCAGTTTCGTGACGCTGATCCTGGTGACTGTCTTCATTTTGGGAGTACCGCTCAAGGGGTCCTTGCCGGCCCTTCTGATCGGCGGGTTCCTCTTCATTCTGTCTGTCACCGGGCTGGGGCTGATGATCTCGGCCTTTGTGCGCTCGCAGGTCGCCGCCATCTTCGCGACATCCCTCATCTGTCTTATTCCGTCGGTGAACTTCTCCGGGCTCCTTTACCCCGTTTCCACCCTGACAGGCCCGAGCCATATCATCGGGCTGACCTTCCCCTCCTCCTGGTTCCAGATCGTCAGTCTCGGCACATTCACCAAGGGTCTGGGCATGGCCAGTTTCGGCCAGGACTATCTGGCCCTGATGGCGCTCGCATTCCTCTTCGTGGGCGGCGCACGCCTGATGCTGGGAAAGCAGGAGAAATGACGCGCTGGATTCTCAACGTTGCGCTTCTGAGCGGCAAGGAACTGCGCAGTGTCATGAAGGATGTGACGCTGATGGCGCTTATCCTCTTCGCTTTCACCGTGGCGATCCAGCTCGTTGCGAACGGGGTACGCGCAGAGGTCATGAACGCTTCGGTCGCGATCATGGACGAGGATCATTCCGAACTGTCGCGGCGGCTGCGCGATGCCATCCAGCAGCCCTATTTCAAACCACCCGAGGACATCGAGCGATCCGCGATCGGCCCTGCGATGGACAGCGGCAAATATATCTTCGTCATCGAAATCCCGCCCCGCTTCGAAGCCGATACGCTCGCGGGCCGGTCGCCTTCCGTCCAGATTCTCGTCGACGCGACCGCCATGACGCAGGCAGGTCTGGGCGCTGCCTATTTCCAGCAGATATTCGCGCAGGAAACGCTCGACTTCCTCCATGCCCGGGGCCTCCTGGAGGCGCTGCCGGTCCAGGTCGAAAGCCGGATGCATTTCAATCCCAACGCCCAGTCGGCCTGGTATACCTCGGTCATGCAGATCGTCACCAACGTGACGGTGCTCTCGATCATCCTCGTCGGCGCGGCGGTGATCCGTGAGCGTGAGCATGGCACGATCGAGCATCTGCTGGTGATGCCCGTGCGCGCCAGCGAGATCGCCTTCGCCAAGATCCTTGCCAACGGCCTCGTCATCCTGCTGGCCTCGATCGCGTCCCTCTGGTTCGTCGTTCATGGCGCTGTGGGCGTGCCGCTGACCGGATCTCTCCTGCTCTTTACAGCGGCAATGTTCCTCTATCTCTTCTCGGTCACCTCGCTCGGCATGTGGATGGCGACGCTCGCGCCATCCATGCCGCAGTTCGGGCTCTTCGCGGTGCCCGTCTATGCCATCGCCTATCTGCTCTCGGGGGCGGCGACGCCGCTCGAGAGCATGCCCTCGGCGATCCGCACGATTGCACTGTGTCTGCCGACCACCCAGTTCGTCAGCCTCTCCCAGGCGATCCTCTATCGCGGCGCGGGCGTGCGAACGATCCTGCCGGAACTCGCGATCATCTGCGGCTCGGGCGTGTTCTTCGTGGCGATGGCCGTCAGCCGCTTCCGTTCGATGCTCTCAAGGCAGGGCTAAAGGTCATGGATGACATCACCCAGGAAAATCAGAATGCATAGCCGATTGCTTCCCCCCTCGCTCGCGCTGCTGCTCACCGCCTGTGCCAGCGTTCCTAACACGTCTTCTCACGCGCCACGCGTCACTCCGCCCGCTCGCCTCGACGCAGCGGCGGCGAACGACGCGGCAATAACCGGGACAGACCGCTGGTGGACGGCGTGGGGCGATCCCGCTCTTGATGCGCTGATCGAGAAATCGCTCGAAGTAAACGCCGATATCCGCGCTGCAAAGGCCCATGTCGCCGCCGCGCGAGCGCTGGTCACTGTCGCGGAATCCGCACTTTATCCTACCGTTGCCGCAAATGGCACAGCCTGGGCCAGTCAGAGCGATGCCGGGCTCGATGACAAGTGGCAGGCCATGCTGCCATCGCTGTCCGGAAACAGCGGCAGTGGATATCTGGTAGGTCTTGGAGCCACCTGGGAGGCTGACCTGTTCGGTGGAAGTCACGCAGACGCCGAAATGGCGCGCGCGCTTTCCGAAAGTGCCGCACGAACGGCTGATGCCGTCAGGCTCATGGTCGCCGCCGATGTCGTCGAGAATTATCAGCAGTTGCAGGGGCTGAGACGTCGCCTCGCCGTCCTTGATCGCAGCGAGGCGACGGCGGGCCGCCTTGTCGATTATGCAGCCGCCCGACAGCGGACGGGCGCTGCGACAGCGGCCGATGTCACCCGCGCTCGCAATGGCCTTGAGGCGCTGCGCGCCTCCCGCCCGGCTCTCACATCCCTCATCGATGCGCGCCGGCGGCGACTGGCCGTGCTGGCGGGCGACCTGCCCGAACAGGCGCCGGCCATGATCGCCTCCGCCACTTTTGAGACGCCGGGCGCGCCCACGGGGCAGCTACCTTCCGACATTCTTGCTCGCAGGCCTGATGTCGCGGCGCGATCTTGGCTGGTGAACGCGCGCGCGGCGCGCCTCAAGAGCCTGAAGGCCGATCTGCTTCCGCGTTTCGCCATCCATTTCCTTGGGCAGAACGGGCATATCGAACTGGGCGGCCTGCCAGGTTATGGCGGAACCGGAGGTCTGGTCGGCCTTTCCGCATCGATGCCGCTTTTCAATGCCGGAAGGTTGCAGGCCAGAGTGAAGGCGGGCGATGCCGAACTTGAGGCTGCTCTCGCCAATTATGACCAGGCCATGCTGTCGGCGCTCGAGGAAGTTGAATCCGCTTATGGCTTTCGGACGGGGCTGGACGAACGCCTGGCCGGGCTTATCCGTACATCCGACATGGCGCGCCGACGCGCCGACCAACTGGCGATATTGTACGATGCCGGACGCACCCAATTGGGCGATGTGTTGCAGGCCCGACTGGATGCCCTCTCGGACGAGGACAAGATGGAGCAAACCCGCATCGCGCAAGGAACGGCGACCGTTCAGCTCTATCGGGCGTTGGGAGGTGGCTGGTAAAAACTGGACAGCAACGCCAACCGCCGTTTTTTGGGCAGGCCGCACTGTCCATCTGATTGCAGGTGAGGCCTACGCCCCTGTAGGCAATTTCGAAGCCGCCCCGGACCGATTTTGTCTATTTTTCCGATCACGACCCCGGATCATAGATGCGGGGTTAAGATTTAACGGTTAAGCATGCTATTGCGTATGCATGGGAGCCATGAAGGCCTCAGCGAGCCTAGCGAAGTAGGTATACCATGAAGGAATTTCTTGAACGCGCGGCGAATGCCGGCGCCCTGTCGTTCCGTGACTTGCACGTCATTCTGGATGCGCTCCCGATTCCTCTGTCCTGGGCCACCTTACCGCAAGGAGAGATTCAGTTCGTCAACCGGGCTTTTACAAAGACGTTCGGCTACGCCGAAGGGACTTTCACAAACGTCAGTGACTGGATCGATAAGGCCTATCCGCATGAGCATCACCGCCGGGAAACCCGTCGGCTTTGGCACGATCTTTGGCTCGCGCAGTCGGATGGTATTTCGGAAATAGATGTTTGCGAGGTCGAAATTTTATGCGCTGACAACAGGATCAGAACGGCTCAGCATCGCGGAATTCTCCTTCACGAGATGGGCATCGGCATCGCGCTATTCGATGACATTTCGAGCAGACGTGAGGCCGAGAACGCATTACGTCGCATTGCGTTTGAGGACCCGCTAACCGGTCTTGCCAATCGTCGGGTGCTGCAAGATCTATGGGCAGAGCACGCAACACGGGGCGCGATCGCAGACAATATGATGGCTGTACTTGTGATCGATCTGGACGGCTTCAAGGCGATCAATGATCGTTTGGGCCATGATGCAGGCGACGAAATGCTGAGAACTGTGGCTCAGCGGCTCAAGGAATGCGTTCGGGAAGGCGATCTCGTTTGCCGCATAGGAGGCGATGAATTTGCTGTACTGCTACCCGGCCTGCGAAGCCCATGGCCCGTCGAACCAATTTGCCAGCGGATTGACGCGGCCCTGCGCCAGCCGGTCATAATCGATGGAAGCATAGCCGCGGTCGGCGCCCGTGTCGGTGCAAGCCTGTACCCCCAGGACGGCGATGAACTGCAACTTCTGGTGAAGCGCGCTGATGAGGCGCTTTACCGTCGAAAATCGCAGCGCATGGGTGGTTGGGAATGGTTCCAGGCGCCGATTGCGGCCTGAACGATCGCCATCTGATATGAGGCGCCCAACAAACAGGGCTGAGCATTGATCGCTGCTCTCAGAATTACGATTGATATAACCAGTCCCAGAATGCGTCCCTTAGTGTCTGATTATGGGATGGCCCGCCCTTTTCCCAGGCATCTGATACGATGCCGGTGTTAGAGAAGGGAAAGGAACGGACCGATGTCTATTGTGATCCTTGGTGTCGATTTGGGCAAGAATTCTTGCAGCATAGTCGGGGTTGACGGATCGGGTGCGGTAGTCGCGCGCCGAACGATGCGTCGACAGACGTTGATCGAGTACGTTGGCAAGCTTCCGCAGTGCGTGGTTGCAATGGAGGCCTGTTGCGGCGCGCATCACCTGGGACGGTTGTTCGCTACGCACGGGCACGAAATCCGTCTGATGTCGCCGGAGTACGTTCGTCCTTATGTCAAAGCGCAGAAAAACGACGATCGCGATGCTGAGGCCATTGCCGAAGCCGCCTCGCGCCCGACAATGCGCTTCGTCGACCTCAAGAGCAGCGAGCAACTTGATTTGCAGACACTGCATCGGGTGCGGTCGCGGTTGGTGGCCGAGCGAACCGGCCTGATCAACCAAGCGCGAGCAATCCTCCTTGAGCGTGGAGTGACCTTCCCGGCCGGGCGGCGCAAGTTCGAAGTGGGTCTTGAAGCCTTGCTGGCCGATGACGCTGATGCTGGCTTGTCTGCACGTATGCGCCAGCTGATTGGCGAGTTAAGGGCAGAATGGAAGGCGCTTGATATACGGGTCGAAGCGCTCAACGGTGAGTTCGTCGAAACGGCGCGGCAGGATGAGACAATGCGCCGGCTGACATCGATACCCGGTGTCGGGGTGTTGAATGCAACCGCGCTGGTGGCGGCGGTGGGGAACGGGAGCGGCTTTGACAAGGCGCGTGACCTCGGAGCCTGGCTGGGCCTTGTCCCCCGCCAACACAGTACCGGTGGCAAGGCTCGCCTGTTCGGTATCACCAAGCGGGGAAACAAATACCTGCGCACCTTGCTGATCCACGGCGCGCGGGCAGCTTTGCCATCATTATCACAAAGCGACACGCCGATAGGGCGTTGGCTCAAAGCAATGATCGCGCGAGGCGTACACCGCAATGCGATCATCGTCGCGCTCGCCAACAAGCTGGCGCGGATTGCTTGGGCGATACTGCGCAAGGACGAGCGCTTTGAACGCAGCTACCCGGTAGCGGCATGAACCAGATCGGCTAGGCGCTAGAACACGCACAGCCAACGGAAGTTTGCGGAAAGGATCGAAAAGATGGCCTGACAGTCAATCGACGTTTGGAAAGCCCGGAACTCTGAATGGTACTTGATACCGATCTGATTATTGCGGCTCCAGGCGTGCGGATGTCCATCTTGGCCATGGGGCTACCCATGAGACCGTATACGTTGACGCAGACTGATCAGAACACCGTAAAATCCTACTTGCAAACGGGGCGGGCCATACGTTCAAAATTATCGTCGCGGATTTCATGATCTTGCGATGCGTCGGGCAAAGAGCTGGATCGATGCGATGAAGAGCCATGCGGCTGCCGACGCAATGGTTTGTTCGAAGTCCTTGGCGAGCCGCCGGTTCCGGTTCAGCCATGCCAGCGTGCGTTCGACCACCCAGCGTCGGGGCAGCACGTCGAAGCCTTTCGCTGCATCGGACCTCTTGATGATCTCGATGGTCCATTTGCCGAAGCGGCGCAGAGCGTCCTTGAGCTTGTCTCCGGCATAGCCTCCATCAGCGAAAACATGGCGCAGCCAGGGGAAGCGCCGAATGATTTCGGCCAACACCATCGGCGCGCCGTCGCGGTCCTGGATGTCGGCGGTGTGGATCACGGCATGGACGAGATTTCCCTCGGTGTCGGTGAGGACGTGGCGCTTGCGCCCTTTGACCTTCTTGCCCGCGTCATAGCCACGAGGCCCTCCGCTTTCCGTGGTTTTCACGCTTTGGCTGTCGATCACGCCGGCGCTGGGCGAAGCCTCCCGGCCGTGCGCCTCGCGTGCAACCATCAGCAGTGTGTGATTGATCGTCAGCCACAGCCCGTTGTCGCGCCAAAGGTAGAACCAGTGCCGCACGGTCGAAACAGGCGGAAAGCAAGGCGGCAGCATCCGCCAGGGCAAGCCCCCGCGCAGCAAGTATAGGATAGCCTCGACAATGCGCCGCAGCGACCATTTGCGAGGTCGCCCGACATGTGATGCTGGTGGCAGCAATGGTTCCAGAACCGCCCACTCGGCATCAGTCATATCACTTGGCAAAGTCAGCCCGCTTCGCGCATGAAGGGCGCGAGTGGTATCGGTCCACATCGTTGTATCCATGGTAGTTTTTGGCGAAACTCATGAATCAACGACAGGTCAGGCCGTCAAGCTAACCTGCTGATACCACTCAACTTAATTTCCGATCGGGCTCTTATAGTTTATTGATAGTTAAACTTTGGGGCGGAGAGTAAGCCGAGTCGCCCATGACATGGCGATTTATGGAAAACAGAAGGCCATAGCAACGAATCCTGCGAAAGCAAATCGCACTGTAAATTTCTCGGTAGAAGGAAGATCAACAAGAGGATTTAGCAATAATTATATTAAAGCCAGACTCAAATCGGCAATCTCAAACGGGAATATCTGGCCCGCTTTTCAGCCTATTGTATCAATTGACTCCGGACATCTCGCAGGTTTCGAGATTTTGGCTCGATGGACGGCATCCGGGGGAAGGAACATTCCGCCAGATCACTTCATCCCGCTGCTGGAAAAGCATAATCTGATTGATGATCTTACCAAGGCTTTGATACGATCCTCATGTGCGCAGGCCAGAGATTGGCCCGGCACATTCTTCATCGCTTTCAACATTTCCCCATGTCAACTCCTGCATGAGGAAATGCCTGACTGGCTCATGGCGGAAGAAGTTCGGGCAGGTTTTCCACTGAATCGTCTTCAGATTGAAGTCACCGAAGGATCGCTCCATTCTCAGGAGGAAACAGCATACGCTACGCTTCGGAAACTGGATTCCCTGGGCGTTAAAGTGTCGATCGATGATTTCGGGACCGGCTATTCCAGTCTCGCAAGACTGGAAGCCTTTCCGTTCAGAAAGCTCAAGATCGATGCTCGCTTTGTACGTGGCCTGGACCGGGATGCGGGGAAGCGGCGAATTGCAGCTGCCATCATTGGTCTCGGACAAAGCCTTGGAATTACCGTTGTCGCAGAAGGCGTAGAATCGGAGAAGGAAGCCTCGATTCTATCGGATCTTGGTTGTCCGCTGGGCCAAGGCTGGCTTTTTGGTGCGGGAGTGCCGGCCCACGAGGCTCGCGAGATGGTAGATGGACTGGGAACACCTCACACCGATACCCCACCTTTACTCGACGCCTCGCCGTTTCAGCAACTCCATCAGCTCCGATCCCTGTACCAACAGTCCCCCGCGGGGCTATGCTTCCTGGATGTGAACTTGCGCCACGTACGCGTGAACGATCTCTTCGCCAAGATGCTGGGAGCCAGTTCATTTCAAATTACGGGTAAGACAATTGATGAGGTATTATCCGACCCCACTCTCGACCAACTCCGAGAAATATTGAACGCAGCGCTGAAAAATGACCATACTCCCACTCAGGAAGTCGTTATAGCCGAACGAGACTATCAAGTATTTGTACAAAAGGTTGTCGATGTAGGCGGCGACGTCATCGGTCTTTCGTTAGTGACAGTCGATGTCACAGAACAGAAGCACATCATTCGCAAGCTTCACCTTAGCGATGCGCATTTCCGGCACCTTGCAGAAGTGAGTCCGACGATTGCCTGGGCAGCCAGGCCTGATGGAACCGTAGATTATATCAGCCCATTAGCGACGGACATCGAGGGCGAAGCAATGCAAAAGAGAATTGATCGCTGGTATAGCAAAATGCACACGGACGATCTCGCACGGGTTCGTGCGGAATGGCTTGCCTGGTTGCCGTCAGTGCGACCGTTTTCGACCACATTTCGAATGGCGCAAACGGGAGGAAATTATCTCCTCATGAGAAGTCGGGCACATCCTCAGCTCGATGAGAATGGAGCAGTTATCAGATGGAATGGGATGATATCACCCCTGATCGTCGATGAAGGGGCGTAATCGAAGAAACTTTTGGTCTGCCTGGTGTAACACGGTGCCCATCACGTTACCTCGCCTTCACCGGGTCAGGGAGAACTCCACCGGCACGACCAGTTCCAGCGTTTCGCCGGGTTTGTCGTCGGGCGGCTTGGGAAGTGGTGATGCCCGTTTTGCAAGCGCAACCGCTTCGCGATCGAGGTCAGGAAAGCTCGAAGACCGTTCGAGGCGGGATGATAGGACCTTGCCTTCGCGGTCCATCACGAAACGAATCCAGGGCGCTCCCTGTTGCCCCCGCGCCATCGCCGCACGCGGATATTGGCGATGCTTGTTGAGCGCCGCAAGGACGCGGCCTTCCCAGCTATCGGCTCCGTGGCTTGCCACCTGAGGCGCCAATGGCGCGGGCATGGTCTCGGGCGCGGCCGTCTCCGGTTCCGTTGGCGCCGGATGAGTGGGCGTGGGCGTCACTCGCGGTAAGGGCACCGACACCGGCGGGATCGGCACGATCGTGCGTTCAACCAGTTGCACCTTGGGCCGCTCCGTAGACTTTTCCGTCCTCTCGACCGGCCTGAGCGCATCCTTCTCTTCCGGCTGAATCTCTGGGGGTGATGCGGGAGCCCGGACGTCGAATACGTTAAGGGTAGTCGATGCAGGCGGTGCGCTATAGGTCCGCCAGGTAAACAACGCCGCACACAGGATCAGCAGCCCGATCACCGACACGCCCCCAATGCCGAACTGTCGCGTCCCCAGGCTCATGGGTTGATCGGCATACCGGCTCGAAGGCTGCCACGCTGATGCATATACGGGCGGCATAGCCGGCGCAGCGCTTGTCCCGGACAGGGCCGCGCCGCATTGCGCGGGTTGCGGTTGGGGTATCACAAGCGTCATACCTTTGTTCCGAGCGCCGTCAGCAGGATGACAATGCCGGCCACAACGGAAAGCGTCGCAGCCACCCCCACACACCAGCAACACCGCGGAAATGGAAGGTCGCCATGGCAATGAAGGCAAACATTGCGAAGCTCGCCAAAGTTGCGACTATAAGGGCCTCGGCCTGCCCCATTCCGATCCGGACCAACAGCAGCGAGAGGGCCACGGTTGCAAGCGATGTCACGCCGTAGGCCCCCAGCGTTCCCGCGATTGTGCGGAGAACCGCCGGCCAGCGTGCTCTTGCCCGTTCGCTTTGGCACATCATTGCCGGACTTTCCGCAAGAAGCGCTCACGGTTGAGCTGCGCAATCATGGCGACGAAGTACGACGACACGTCCGATATCAGATTAGTAATGCCGCCGTTATAGCATTTCTGGCTCAGATCGTCTTGCTAACGCAACGTACGGCGAACTGCATCTTGCCATCCGGCAACGAGCGTTTTGCGTTCAAAATTCGCCATTTTCGGTTCAAAAATCTGTCCCTGCGTCCAGGTTTCGGCCAGAGCGTTGAGATCCGCCCAGAGCCCTGTTGCAAGGCCCGCATGAAAAGCAGCGCCAAGCGCTGTCGTCTCAAGATGAACGGGCCGCTCAACCTTCGTCTCGAGCATGTCGGCAAGGAATTGGCAAAGCCAGTCATTGGCGGCCATACCGCCATCGACGCGCAGTTTGGCAGGGGCTGCGCCGCCATCTGAGACCATCGCTTCTGCAAGATCCATAGTCTGGTAGGCGACCGCCTCAAGCGCGGCGCGAGCGAGATGGGCCTGGGTCGCGTCAAGCGTCAGGCCAAAAATCGCACCACGCGCATCAGGATCCCAGTGAGGCGCGCCAAGTCCCACAAAAGCCGGAACCATATAGACACCATGACTGGAGGGAACCCGCGTAGCCATATCGTTCGTTTCACGAGCATGCGTGATGACGCCGATCCCGTCCCGCAACCATTTCACCGCCGCGCCAGCAACGAAAATCGAACCCTCAAGAGCATAGGTCATCTGCCCGTTCAGGCGATAGGCTGGTGTCGTGAGGAGGCGGTTATTTGATTCCAATGCCTCGGTACCCGTGTTGAGGAGCATGAAGCAACCGGTGCCATAGGTCGACTTCGCCATTCCCACGCCAAAGCAAGCCTGACCGAACAGCGCGGCCTGCTGATCCCCGGCAACACCGGCAATGGGGATTGCTGCGCCCAGAAGCGCAGCGTCAGTCGTGCCGAAATGATGCGCATTATCATGCACCTCGGGAAGCACCTGCATCGGCACACGCAGCAGACGACACATTTCCTCATCCCAACGTTGCTCGCGGATGTTGTAGAGCATCGTCCGACCAGCATTGGTCACGTCCGTGGCATGAACCTTCCCACCCGTCAGGCGCCAGATCAGGAAACTATCGATGGTGCCAAACGCAAGCTCACCCCTTTCAGCGCGCTCTCTGGCGCCGCCGACATTATCAAGAATCCAGGCGAGCTTGGTGCCCGAAAAATAGGGATCGACGAGAAGGCCGGTACGCGAGCGCACTTCCGCCTCAAATCCTTCCTCTCCCTTGAGTTCGGCGCATAGTCTGGCGGTACGGCGATCCTGCCACACGATGGCGCGATGGATCACCTTCCCAGTACCGCGCTCCCAAACGACCACTGTCTCGCGCTGGTTGGTGATGCCGATGCCGGCAATGCCGCCGGTACCCACCCCGCTCTTCTCGATAGCTTCTTTGGCAAGACGGAGGGTGTCGCGCCAAATGTCCTCCGGGTCATGCTCCACCCACCCCAGGTCGGGATAATGTTGTTCGAACTCACATTGCGCGCTTGCAACGGGACGCGCGTGCCTGTCGAACACGATGGCGCGCGTCGATGTCGTGCCTTGATCGATGGCCAGAATGTGCACAGGCTGAGGCATTAGGCGGCTCTCCGGGCTTTTCTTCAAAGGTTTACTTGACAGGCATGTCCGTATCGCCCGGCGCACCTGACTTGCTTCGCGAAGGTAAATATGGCTTGACGGCAATTTGATAGAGACCAGCGCCGAGCGTTCCACCAAGTAACGGCGCGGCAATCGGGACCCACCAGTAATTCTCGGGACTTGGAAAAGCGGCCTGATCGTATCCGGCGAGCCAAGCCAGAAGCCGTGGCCCAAAATCGCGAGCGGGATTGAGTGCCCAGGCTTCCAGATATCCTGCGGACGCGCCAATGGTCGCGACCAGCAGACCGATCATGAGAGCGCTCGAATTCGCCCGTGGCGCAACATCGTTGAACTCGTCCGTGATGGCGAAGATTCCCAGCAACAGGAGGCCGGTCAGGATCACTTCATCCCAGAATGCGTGGATCGGGGTGATATGTTCGCCGGGATGAGTGAAGAATACCCCAGCGGCGCCACCTGTCGCACGCGTCAAGCCATGGGCTGCATTATAAGCGTCAATCACCGGATGATAGAGTTGCAGCACCAGGCTGGCACCGATGAACCCACCTATCACCTGCGCTATCCAATAAGGCAAAATCTTGCGTTTGGGGAAACCACGGAAAAAAGCGAGCGCCAGCGTGACCGCTGGATTGGCGTGTGTTCCGGAAACGGCACCCGTGACATAGATCGCGATTGTCACGCCCAGCCCCCAGGCGATGCAAACGCCCCAATAGGCCTGAGCGTAGGGACTCGGGTCATAAAGGGTGATCATGGCTGCCGCACCATCACCGATCAGGATTATGATCGCAACCGCCAAGGCCTCGGAGATGAGTTCGCCGATCAGGGCGCGGCGATATTCCACCTTCAAGTCTCCCCACGTTGGAACAATTTTCATCTGAAACTGCCCCATCTGCACACGCTTTCATATTAACGTCAACTCTTTCGTTTGCATTTTCGGTTTCGGCATATTATTTTCTATCGAAAGAAACCTGGGAATGATGCCCTTCGGATCGAACCAGGACACTTCCGCCGCCTTCCTATCGAGAGAAGATCGAATGACCGCATGCCCGCCCCCCTCTCCTGCTACCGGTATGCACGTCGAAACCTATGATTTGTTGATCGTGGGGGGAGGCGTGAATGGCGCCGGGATAGCACGCGACGCCGCCGGCCGCGGACTTTCGGTCCTGCTGGTAGAGCAGGACGATCTGGCCAGTTATACCTCCTCATCATCGACAAAACTAATCCACGGCGGGCTGCGTTATCTGGAATATTACGAATTCCGCCTAGTCCGAGAGGCTTTGATCGAACGCGAGCGGTTACTGGCTATGGCGCCGCACATCATGTGGCCGCTGCGGTTCGTCCTCCCGCAATCACTTTCCCCCCGCCCCGCCTGGATGGTCCGACTTGGCCTGTTCCTTTACGATAATCTGGGTGGCCGGAAGAACTTGCCCGGAACCGAAACGATAAACCTCGACCGGAGCCCGGGCGGGATCGGGCTCAAGCCCCAGAAGGGCAAGAAACGGGGCAAGGCTTTCGTCTATTCAGACGGGTGGGTGGAAGACAGCCGGCTCGTCGTACTTAACGCAATGGATGCGGCTGCCCGCGGCGCCCGGATCGAAACACGCACACAGCTAACGCAAGCACAAAACGAAAATGGCGAGTGGATTGCAACGCTCGAAACGAAAGCCGGTACAGTCCGTCAGGTGCGCGCAAGGATGCTGGTCAATGCCGCCGGTCCATGGGTCGATAAGGTTCTTGGCCGTATCGGGCGCAGCAACAACAATCGCGGCGTGCGGCTCGTCAAGGGCAGTCATATGATATTGCCGCGCCTCTACGATGGCGACCATGCGTTCATGCTGCAGAATCCGGACCGTCGCATCGTCTTCGCGATTCCTTATGAAGGCGAATTCACACTGATTGGCACCACCGATGAGCCCTGGACGGACGAACCCGGCAAGGCTGAAATCAGCCAGGGCGAAGTCGACTATCTGTGCGCGACGGTGAATCGCTATTTCGAAAAGGAGATTACACCGTCCGATATCGTGTGGAGCTATGCCGGCATCCGCCCGCTTTATGACGATCATGCTGCCAACGCCTCTGCGGTAACGCGTGACTATGTGCTCGATTTCGAGAAACCCGAGAAAACACGGGCGCCACTACTCAGTATCTTCGGCGGAAAGATCACCACTTATCGCAAATTGGCTGAGCATGCGATGGAGCATATAGCTGAAGTGTTCCCAACTGCCGGGAAGGCCTGGACAGCAGGTGAACCGCTGCCCGGTGGAAATCTGCCGGGGCAGGACTTTGATCGGTTTGTGGCTGACCTGTCATCGCGGTGGCCAGCCATGCCCTCAAAGTTGCTTCGCCGCCTCGCTCGGGCATATGGCACAGAAGCGATCCAGATTCTTGGCGCCGCAAGCGTTCCGGCTGACCTGGGCGAGGACTTCGGGGCCGGGCTCCACGCCGCCGAGATAGAATATCTGTTCGCGGCCGAATGGGCGCGTACAGCAGAGGATATTCTTTACCGACGCTCGAAGCTGGGCTTGCATGTGCCGCCTGGGACCGAGACTGAAATCGATGCCTATCTCAGCACACTTTCCCGGTGCGTCGCTTCGCTTTAGTGATCAGCAAGATCACAAGGAAACAGGAAGCAGGAGCAATGGAGCGAGGAACCGCGGCTGAAGGCGATGTCGTCGTAGCACGTCGAGAGCATATCCTGGAGATAGCCCGCAGCGCTGGCAGCGTTGCCGTTGAAGATCTAGCCGAGCGGCTTGGCGTAACACCGCAAACGATCCGCAAGGACCTGAACGTGCTAGCCGGACAGTCGCTGCTTTCCCGCATTCATGGCGGAGCGCTGGTGACCTCCGGCGTTGACAACCTGGCCTATGACGCACGTCGGACTGTCGCATCGAATGCGAAGGCTCGTATTGGGGCAGCAGCTGCCGCGCTGATCCCCAATGGCGCTTCCCTGTTCGTGAATATCGGCACCACAACCGAGGCTGTGGCTGCAAATTTTGTGCATCATCGCAACCTCATGGTGGTCTCGAACAATCTCAACGTCGTTGACACCCTTTCAGATCATCAGGCGATGGAACTTGTCTGCGTAGGCGGCAAGGTGCGCACCGGCGATCGTGCCGTGGTGGGAGCGCTCGCAATGCGCTTCATCGAAAATTTTCGCGTCGACTATGCGCTCATCGGCATCTCGGCGATCGATATTGACGGAAGTCTGCTCGATTTCGCGATCGATGAAGTGGAAGTCTCGCAGACGATCATCCGTAACGCGCGCAAGGTGATCCTTGTAGCTGATTCCAGCAAGGTGGGGCGCTCGGCTCCAGTGCGCGTGTGTGGAATGGATGTGATCGATTTCTTCGTCACTGATCGGATCGACGATCCGAATCTCCGTTCCACATGCGAACGTCATGGCGTCAGTCTGATCGAGACCAGCATTACTTGCTGACCTTCCCAAGCGATAGCGCGGGTACACTTGGTTGCATGGCAATACGTCAAGTGGGCGAACAGCCTCCTGGGGCTGCTTTGGTGATGACCTTCAGAGGGACTGCGCTATCTTTCAGGAGCAACGGATCAGCCCCGATCTAGCCGATGACCAATGCCCTGCCCATAGTCTTTCGTGGCATGCATGCAATCGAGCGCCGCGACGCCCCCGCGCTTCAGGGTCAGGATCTGTAATTGCAGTTGCTAGGCGGTGCCGATCGTTTAAGGTTCTCATGGATCTGGCCGAACTGGAGCTTGGTCGTGCTGTATCGGGTCTCACAGAGGCGAACGTTGCATTGACTCGGTGCGGGCTTTGAAACAACTGACTGCCTTCGCAGATCGTTCGTCCCTGCGTTCCCTCTGCGGACACCGCCCTCGGATCAGCTTTGACGCTGCACCGCTGGCAAACTGGTTCTATCCTACCTCACGCCTGGAACAAAGTGCCATCGCGCAGCATGGCATGCATGATGACCGCGAGCCGACGAGCGAGCGCGACACGGGGCGCTTTGCAACCTTCATGGAGCGCGGAGGCCTCGTTGCTCCCGATCGGGGCAGGACAATTCGCATGGCGCAGCCTTGACACTGCTCGACCTTGTTTGCGTCGGATACGCAGTCGACCAGCGATTTCCCCTCCCCTTCCTGATCCAAAGCTGAGGGGAAACGGTGTGAAATCGCTGATCTTTATGACGTCAGGCGACTTTTCCTCTGTGCCGCGTCACAGGACCGAGCCGAACATAGCGCCGATCAGACGCAGCGACTTTCTCGAAGCTCCGTCAGACAAGCTGGAATACAGAAGGATATCCTGAGCAGGCAATGGTGGCAGGTGCAGCGCCGCCCCCATGTCGATCACGTCCGCTGGTGCGACCTGCCGCCCAAGGGCGGCAACAGCCAGCCCCGCGGCGGCGGCAGCCGCAATCGTCGCAACCCCGCCGCCGACGAAGGCTTCCATCCATGGAATAGATGCATCCTCAAGCGCACGGATTGTCATCGCCCGGACGGCGCAGGGGCTAGGCTGAACGACGATGGGTAAGGACGTCGAACGGTCCCATGTCCATCCCGGTGCTGCCATCCAGCCGAACGCCTGTTGTCCGACGACCTCTCCCCCGCGTCTCGTTTCATCGAGCGGGAGCACGAAGGCCGCACCGATCGAACCACAATCCATTGCTTCCATGATTTCACGGGTCGTACCGACTTTCATTTCCAGAACGAGGCCGGGATCCTGAGAATGCAGGCGGGAAAGCATCGCCGGGATCTGCGGACCGAAGATATGATTGCTGAAGCCAATGGAGAGCCTTCTTTGTCGGCTGCCGAAGGAGCTCAGGGCCAGATCATGGGCAGTGATCAGGTCGCGGGCAGGCTGGAGAAACATTGCACCGGCTGCCGATAGCTGCACGGAACGCGGGGTACGCTCGACCAGTTGGTGGCCGAGTTCCGTTTCCAGTTTCCGGAGCTTTGTGCTGACCGCCGACTGCGCCAGATCCATTGCCGCCGCTGCCTTGGTGAAGCTGCGCAATTCGACGATCATCAGGAAGATTTTCACCGCATCGAGATCGAGCGTGTTCATTTTGTCATCCAGATTCGAGATCGCAGATATCATAAACAATCTCGTTTGATGAATGTACAGTTCAAAGCACAACGATGGCAACCTGAAGGGAGACCAGATGACAACGCGTCTCGCCGTCATCGCGCCGGGAGCGATGGGAAGTGCTGTCGCACGCGAACTTGTCGGCAGAGGCGCGCAGGTTCTGACCGTCATCGACAGCCGCAGTGAGCGGAGCACGTTGCGCGCACGCGATGCAGGCATGATCGCCGCCGACCTGTCCGATCTGCCCGGCTGCGACCTCATCCTGTCGATCGTTCCGCCGGACGCGGCGATCGGTCTGGCGCAAATGCTGGCACCCGTGCTGCGCCAGAGCCCGACGAAACCGGCGTTCATCGATTTCAACGCGATCAATCCGGCTACCATGCAAGACGTGTCGGCGGCACTGTCCGGAACGGGCTGCGATGTGCTGGATGGAGCGATCATCGGCCTTCCTCCGCAACAGGGCCGGGACGGCCCGACATTCTACATCAGCGGCGACCCGGACGGTCGTGCCGATGTCCTCGCCAGCTTTGGCCTGAAGCTGCGCCAGATCGATGGTCCGGTGGGTGCAGCATCGGCATTGAAGATGGTCTACGCCGGGATCAACAAAGGACTTGTTGCTTTGGGGACCGCGATGTTTCTGGCTTCGGAGCGCGCCGGCTGCGCACAGGCCCTGTCGCAGCAAATGAGTGAAAGCCTCCCCAACCTCCGGGGCCAGTTGATGCATGCTATTCCGGACATGTATGGCAAAGCCTACCGATGGGTTCCGGAAATGCGCGAGATCACCGCTTTCCTGGGAGAAAACGATCCGGCCTCCGGCATTTTCGATGCAGCCTCCCAAATCTTCGCGAGCATAGCGAAGGACGCGGACAGGACGCTCATCGCTGCTCTCGACCGGGTATTGTCTCAGACTGACAGCGGAGATTTGGCGCCATGATCCTGAAAGGCGTGCGAGCCCTCGTGTTCGATGTTTTTGGCACCCTTGTCGATTGGCGCGGCGGCGTTGCGCGTGAAGTGGCGCCATTCCTCCGCCGATACGAAGTAGCTTGCGATCCGGCAGAGTTCGCCGATGCCTGGCGCCGCCGTTATTCCCCGTCGATGGAGGAAGTGCGCAGTGGCCGCCGGCCTTTTACCCGGCTGGACGTTCTGCATCGGGAGAATCTGGAATTGACGTTGTTGGATGTCGGGCTCGATCCAGAGACGATCCCGTCCTCGGAAATTGACGCGTTGAACATGGCCTGGCACAAGCTCGACCCCTGGCCCGACGTCGTTTCCGGTCTTCGGCGGCTGAAGTCCGGTTTCATCATAGCTCCGCTTTCAAACGGCAACATCAGCCTGATGATCGACATTGCCAGGCGGTCAAACCTGCCATGGGACGCCATCCTGGGTGCCGAAGTCGCTCGCGCCTATAAGCCGACCCCTGAAGCCTATCTGAGGACCGCGGAGATACTGGGAATGCGTCCTGACGAGGTCTGTCTGGTGGCCGCGCACAACAGCGATCTTCTCGCCGCGAGGAATTGCGGCTTCAGGACTGCTTGCGTGCCCCGCATTACCGAACACGGCCCCAAACAAACGAGCGATCTTTCTGCCGAGCAGGATTGGGACTTCGTTGCCAAGGATCTGGAAGCCTTTGCTGATGTTTTGGACACGTAACGCTGGCATATCAAGAGAAGCATCCCCGTGTGCCGCATAATGTGCTCCCGTTGGGACGGCTGGCGGTAAGCTTCGATCACGCCGGCCAGGGGCTTGGGGAGAACGTGCTGTCGGATGCGCTGAGGCGGATCGCATCGCCGTCCCGGATTATCGGCTTCGGCGCGGTGATGGTCCACGCGAAGGACAACGCTGCACGTCGTTTCTATTTGCGCTGCGCCGAACTCATCGATTATCCGCAGGACAGCCGCACCCTGTTTCTGTCTATCGAAACGGTGGTCGCGACTTTCGGCCAGGAAGCGGTTGGAAGCCCGTCTCGCAGCCACCGACGTGGCACGAAAGGATGGTGCTTGTTGAACAAAGGCCTTGGGGCAATTTCGGGCTGCTCAAGCGGCGGGAAATCGACTCTTCTGGCTGAGTTGAGCGCGCGCGGCCGTACAATCGTCGAGGAACGTGGCCGTCGCATCATAGCCGAAGAACTGGCCTCCGGTGGCAGCGCGTTACCTTGGGCCGATCCGGCGGCTTTCCTGCGCCGCGCCACCGAGATGGCGATGGCAGATCACATCGCGGCCGAAGATCATGAGGGGTGGATATTCTTTGATCGTGGCATGGTGCCCTGCAGATGGGCCAGGAAAGCGCGCACCGCCGGATTGGTGCGACGGCTCTCCGGCCAGACGGCCGTGATATTGTGCCGCTCGACAGCGAATTCCGACAGAACCGGCACCAGCTCGCCGCGCGCCACGTAAGGCGCCGCGACGAAGTCCGCGCTGATGCCGACACCACCACCGGCGGCCAGCGCCGCCATCAGCGCCTCGCTGGCGTCCATGACGATACCCGACGACGGCACGATCTCGACCTCGCGATCCCCGACGCGGAAAGGCCAGCGCAACACCTGGCCGCTGCTTTGGTAGCGCAGGTTCACCGTATCGTGGCCAACCAGTTCGTCCGGATGGGACGGCCTGCCCCGGGATGCCAGATAGGAGGGCGATGCAAAGCAGCAAAAGCGATGCGGCGCGAGCCGGCGCGCCAGGAGCCGCGTGTCCGCGAGATCGCCGATCCGTACCGCGATATCGATCCCGGCCTCGACGAGGTCGACGAACTGGTCGTTCAGGCGAAGCTCGACCATCACCTGGGGGTGGCGCTCCCGGAATGCGGGCAGCTTCGGAGCAAGCACATGGATGCCGATCGGCAGCGAGGCGGCGATCCTCAGCGTGCCAGCCGGCTCCGAGCGCGCCGTGATCGCCATCTGCTCGATCTCCTCCGCGTCGCGAAGAAGCAGGAGCGCCCGTTCATGCAAATCCCGGCCCTCGGGCGTCAGAGCCAACGAACGGGTGGTGCGCGTGATAAGCGGCACCCCAAGCGTCTGCTCGAGACGCTGGACGCTCTTGCTGACCGCCGATGGCGAAATCGACAGCGACCGGGCGGCGGCCGTGAAGCTGCCCAGCGACCCGACACGGGCGAAGGCGATCAACCCCGTGAGGCGCTCAAATGCTATTTGTTCCTTCATGGAAATACTAAAACGATTTCTACCAATATTATCAATCTTAATGCGCGTCGCCACATCTCCTTCAGTTTAGAAGTTTCCGAAGGAGGCAATGATGAGCGAGACAATGAAGGCGGTTCGCCTGCACGCGTTCGGCGGCCCGGACGTGCTCCGCTACGAGGATGCGCCCCGCCCCACCTTGGCGGCTGGTGAGGTACTGGTCCGCGTCCACGCGGTCGGCCTCAATCCGCCGGACTGGTATCTCCGTGACGGCTACCGCTCGCTTCCCCCCGAGTGGCAACCGCATCCCGCCTTTCCGCTGATCCTCGGATCGGACGTGTCCGGCGTCGTCGCCGCGCTCGACGATGGCGTGGAGGGATTTAGCGTCGGCGACGAGGTCTACGCGATGGTCCGTTTCCCGCAAAACGTCATGGAAGGCAGCAAGGCCTATGCCGAATATGTCAGCGTGCCGGCATCGGACCTCGCGCGCAAACCGGGCATCGACCATGTTCACGCGGCGGCTGCGCCCATGTCGCTGCTGACGGCCTGGCAGTTCCTGATCGATCTGGGTCATGACGAACCCAACCCGTTCCAGTCATTTACCCATGCACACGCGCAGCTCGAAGGCCGAACGGTCCTTGTCAACGGCGCCGGCGGCGGTGTCGGGCACCTCGCCGTGCAACTGGCGAAGTGGAAGGGCGCGCGCGTCATCGCGGTCGCGTCGGGCAGGAACGAGGCGCTGATGCGCGAGCTCGGCGCCGATCAGTTCATCGATTACACCAGGACGGCGGCCGACGAGATCGTGCGCGACGTGGACGTCGTGCTCGACGCCGTGGGCGGACCGGATACCGGCCGCTTCTTCCGCACCCTGAAGCGTGGCGGTTCTCTATACCCGGTCTATCCGCTGGGCTTCACCGGACATGCCGAAGCCGAGACGCTGGGCATTACCGTCTCGACGACACAGGTCCGTTCGAGTGGCGCGCAACTGGCCGAGGCGGCCCGCCTGCTTGACGACGGCACCATCCGCATCGTCGTCGACAGCATCTTCCCGCTCGCCGACGCCGCCCGTGCCCACGAACGCGCCGCCCGTGGCAATATCCAGGGCAAGATCGTCCTCTCCGTCGCCTGACCAAACCACGGATAGTCTGGCCCTTGGCAACGCTGATGGCTGGAGAACATCAGGATGTTGGCGATCGCCGGTCTTTCCTTCGTCGCTCAGGGCTTGAGAAGAACCTTGCCTGCTTTGCCCGCTGTCAGCGATGCGCGAACGGCGTCAGCGACCTGATCCAGCCCGAATACCGCCCCTGCCGGCAGTTTCAGCTCGCCACTGGCGACGAGGCGGATAAGTTCTCCAAGCAGCCGGCGCTTGGCTTCGGCGGGCATGGCGGCACTCACCTTGGAGCCCCAGAAGCCCTTCACGACGGCCTGTTTGAAAATAAGATTGCCAGAGGAAATCTGCATCGGCTCTCCGGCCATGGTGCCGAAGGACACCAGCAGCCCATCCTCACCCAGAAGCGACAGGAGTTCAGCGCTGGCCTGTCCGCCGATCGAATCCACAGCCGCGCGTATCGGCGCATCGCCGGTGATCGCACGCACCCGATCCTGCCAACCATCGGTCGCAGTCGAGACGGCATTGGCGATGCCGAGAGCCGCCAGCTCTTCCACGCCGGCATCGCGGCGCACGAGATTGACGATATGCACACCGCGCGCGGCCGCCAGCATTGCCAGCGTTTTGCCGACCGCGCCACTGGCGGTGTTCTGGATCACCCAGTCGCCACTTGCCACTTCGAGGAAGTCCAGAAGAGTGATCGCGCTGAACGGCATGGCGATAAGCTGCGCCGCCGCCTCATCGGAGATCGAATCCGGGACAGGGACCAACCCGGCAGCGGGCGCGAGGAAATATTCAGCCCATGAGCCATGAACCGAGGCGACCGAGACGCGCTGACCGATGGTGATGCCGGTCACGCCTTCACCGAGCGCATCGACCGTACCGACGGCTTCCGAACCGCCAATAGCGGGCAGTTCAGGCTTGTAGCCGTAGCTGCCGCGCACGGTCCAAAGATCGTGATTGTGGATCGGCGAAAGGATCGTCTTGATCCGCACCTGGCCCGGGCCGGGTTCGGGAACCGGGCTTTCTTCCAAAGCGAGAACGTCGGCCGGTTCGCCGAATGTGGTGTGAATGGCGCTACGCATGACGCCTCCTTAAACCGTGATGACGTGCAGGCGCACGTCGATGTTGTTGCGTGTGGCGTTGGAATAGGGGCAGGCCCGATGCGTCGCCTCGACCAGTTCCTGCGCGGCGGCCTCATCGAGACCCGCGATTTCCACATGAATGTCGATGTCCAGCTTGAAGCCGCCCTCAGGCGTCTGCCCGATTCCGACCTCCGCGGACGTTTTGCTACCCATCAGCGCCAGCTTTTTCTGCTGGGCGACATGGTTGAGCGCACTGTCGAAACAAGCTGCATACCCCATCGCGAACAGCTGCTCCGGGTTGGCGCCCGGCTTGCCGGAGTTCGGCATGGCGAGATCGAGGCCGAGGCTGCCGTCGTCGAGCGCCGTGTGGCCTGAACGGCCACCGGTCGCCGTTGCGCGGGTCTTGTAGAAAATTTTCATTCTTCGGTTCCTTTCACGGATGGTTGGATTGCGGCGTGCAGACCAGAATCTGCTCGGTGGCGATCATCGCCCGTTGCATCGGCGCACGAGAACGGGTGAGTTTGGCGAGCAGCGCAGCGCCAAGCCACATCTGGTAGAGAACCTGCGCCAGCGCGGACGGCTCCGCCCCCGGTGGAAGCGATCCGTCCTCGCGCGCCTCGGCGATCATGGAGGCGATGCGTTGCAGCAATCGTGCGACGCCATCGCTCAGAACGGCCCGCATGGCCTCCGACAGGTCCGCGACTTCGGCGGACAGTTTGACGGCGAGGCAATCCTCGGCCCAGCCGTCTCCGGCTTGATCACCTTCCCCGGGATCATCGAGCCACGCTCGCCAATAGCGCATCAACCGCTCGCGACCGCTTATGGCTTCCGCGGATAACAGCGAGTCCAGTTTCTTGCCGTAACCGTCCACGTAATCACGAAGAAGTGCGCAGCCGAACGCCTCCTTGGACGGGAAATAATGATAGAAAGACCCCTTCGGCACGCCGGAAACCTTCAAGATTTCCTGAAGGCCGAGCGCGGAGAAGCCCTTGCTCAACACAAGGCTGTAGCCCGTGTCGAGGATGTTTTGCCGGGTCGCTTCTGCTTTGGGTGTCAAATTCATGATCAGCATATATAACGAATAATAGACCAGTCGTCTATATGGCTATGGCGTCACCACCTACGCGGGCTCATCGGCATAGCCAATGGGAGGCATATATGAGCAACGTCGGGCGGCTCGCCGACAATATCGGCAACTTCAGCGCTGGCCGGCGCGGAGCGCCCTGCGTGGCGCAGCGATGCTTCAAGGCATCGTGGTCTGCGGGATATGCGGACACCGCATGGGTCTTCACTCACTCTGCCCATAAGAAGACCCCCGTCTATCACTGCATCGATAGCGAGCAGAGCGGGCACTGCCAGAATGTGCGCGCAAACCAGGTTGATGCAGAGGTCGAGCGGCTGTTGATCGAAGCTCTGCAACCCGATCGCATCGACCTTGCGCTTGCGGCTCATGAACAGATGAACGGCGAAAACCGGCTGCTGGAACGTCAATGGGCGCTGAATCGGGAGAAGGCGCATTACGAAGCGGAGCGTGCACGCCGACAATATGATGCCGTGGAGTCGGAAAAGCGGCTCGTCGCACGTTCGCTGGAAACGTTGTGGGAAGAGAAAATACGCGAAGCCGACGCGTCTAACAGGATTACGCGCGGTGGCATGTCGAGCAGGTTAACGCCCTGGCCGCCGCCGCGCGAACGCGTATCCTGACCATTGCCGACCCTGTTGCCCGCGTTCTCGAAGCGGGCTGGCATCGACGAACGCAAAGAGATGATGCGGCTCGTGATCGACAGCGTGACGGTCGACAAGAGCCGTGCGCAAGGCCGTATCTGGTTCGCGATCCTGTGGCAGACCGGCGCGCGAACAGAGCATGTGATCATCCGCAATACCGCCAACTATGACGATCTGGCTCACTTCGCACGCATCGAGGAGATGGTGCGAACGCTCAATGCTGTGGGATCACTCGACCGTCAGATCGCGGACGCCCTGACAGCCGAGGGCATCATGAGAAGATCGGCGCTCTGATCTATGCCAACCTCTTCGACAACGAGGGCGAAGACACCTTCTCGCTGATCTGGTCCCGCCCCAACGGCAGGCGCGCCGACTAAGACCCCACGCAAGACCCCGCCACAAGGTCGGGGCCTCGGTCCGTCATGCCTTCACTGTCCGGAGCCGCAGCGAATTGCCGATGACGCTGACGGACGACAGCGCCATCGCGGCAGCAGCGATGATCGGCGACAGCAGCAGCCCAAACGTGGGATAGAGCGCACCGGCCGCAATCGGTACGCCTGCCGCATTGTAGATGAACGCGAAGGCGAGGTTCTGGCGGATGTTGGCCATCGTCGCCTGCGACAGGCGTCGCGCGCGGACAATGCCGGTGAGATCGCCCTTGAGCAGCGTCACGCCCGCACTTTCGATCGCAACGTCGGTCCCCGATCCCATGGCGATACCAACATCGGCGGCGGCAAGCGCCGGCGCGTCATTTACGCCGTCACCCGCCATCGCCACCACCTTGCCCTGCGCCTTCAGGCGCTCGACGACCGCGGCTTTCTGGTCCGGCAGCACATCGGCCTCGACCTCATCGATGCCGAGCTTTCTCGCAACGGCTTCGGCTGTGGTGCGATTGTCACCGGTCAGCATGACGATGCGGATGCCTTCCGCATGCAGGGCCTTCAGTGCCTCAGGCGTGGTCGCCTTGATCGTGTCGGCGATGGCGAAGATGCCGCCGATGGCTTTATCGATGCCGATATAGATGGCGGTTGCGCCGTCGCGGCGTAGCTCATCGGCCTGTGCCGCGAGCGGCGCTGTATCAACCCCATGTTCGGCGAGGAAGGTGGTGCTGCCGAGCACCACATGCCGGCCCTCGACACGACCGATCGCCCCCTTGCCGGTCGGCGAGTCGAAGTCGGCGACATCGGGGATGGTGATCTTTCGCTCGTCGGCAGCCGCCACGATCGCCCGCGCAAGCGGATGCTCGGACGCCTTCTCCACGCCGGCTGCAAGCCGCAGGATGGTCTCCTCGACAAATCGCGGGGCCACGACGATCCGGGTCACCGCCGGCTTTCCTTGCGTAAGCGTCCCGGTTTTGTCGACCACCAGAGTATCGATCTTCTCCATCCGCTCGAGCGCCTCCGCGTTCTTGATCAGAACGCCGGCGGCCGCCCCCTTGCCGATACCCACCATGATCGACATCGGCGTCGCGAGCCCGAGCGCGCAGGGGCAGGCAATGATCAGCACGGAAACGGCCGCGATCAGGCCATGCGCCAGCCGCGGCTCCGGCCCCCATACACCCCAGGCCGCGAAGGCGAGCAGCGCGACGGCGATGACGACCGGCACGAACCAGCCCGACACCTGATCAGCCATGCGCTGGATCGGCGCGCGCGAGCGCTGGGCATCCGCGACCATCTGGAGAATGCGGGCGAGCATGGTGTCGCGCCCGACTTTTTCAGCCCGGATGACGAGCGCGCCGGTCTGGTTCAGCGTACCTCCTACGACCGCTTCGCCGACTACACGCGTCACCGGCATGGATTCGCCGGTCACCATCGATTCATCGATCGATGAGCGACCCTGCTCGACCACGCCGTCAACCGGCACGGTTTCACCGGGCCGGACCCTGAGCCGATCACCGATGACGACGGCTTCGACAGGAATATCCTCTTCAGCATCGTTCCGCCCGATCCGCCGGGCGGTTTTCGGCGCGAGATTGAGAAGCGCGCGGATTGCGCCGGAGGTCTGCTCCCGGGCGCGCAGTTCCATGACCTGACCGAGCAGCACCAGCACGGTGATCACGGCCGCGGCCTCATAGTAGACCGCGACCGTGCCATCGGCGCCTCGGAAAGCCTGCGGGTAGAGCTGCGGCGCGAATGTCGCGACGATGCTGTAGCCCCAGGCGACCCCGGTGCCCATCGCGATCAGCGTGAACATGTTGAGGCTGCGGTTGACGATCGACGCCCAGCCACGTTCGAAGAACGGCCATCCGGCCCACAGGACCACCGGCGTCGCCAGCGCGAACTGGATCCAGATCGAGATGCGCATCGGCACCAAATGGTGCAGCGCCGGGATCAGGTGACCGCCCATCTCCAGCAGGAACACGGGCAAGGCGAGCACGAGGCCGATCCAGAAGCGTCGGGTCATATCGGCGAGTTCGGGGCTTGATCCGGCATCCGCCGCCGCGATCAGCGGCTCCAGCGCCATGCCGCAGATCGGGCAACTACCCGGCGCATCCCGGCGGATTTCCGGATGCATCGGGCATGTCCAGATCGTCCCTTCCGTTGCGGTTGCCGTTACTGCCGCAACGTGGTGATGCTCATGGGTATCAGGTCCATGCGTGTGGCTATGGTGGGAATGATCGCCATGGGCGGCAGCACCCTCATGGTGATGTGCAGCATGCGCTGCCAGTGCCGCATAATGCACGGGGTCGGCGTCGAACTTCGCCTTGCAGCCGGCCGAGCAGAAGACGTAGCGCTCGCCTTCATACTCAGCATTGTGAGCGGTCCTGGCGGGATCGACCACCATGCCGCAGACCGGATCATGGTCGACGTGACCGGACGGCGTTTCGCCGTCCGGCTCATGATGGTGATGATGGCCGTGCGCCCCAGTCACCTCGGCGGCGCGTTCGCTCTTCTGATCGTCGTCGGCCATTCATCACCTTTCGCACGCCCCGCGGGCCTATTGGTTTGCCTTCACTCCTCGATCAGATGGAACTCTTCGAGCAGCTTGGCGATCTCGGTGCCTTCGAGCTTCTTCATCAGCAGCTTGCGCAGAAAGGCCGGTCCGGGAAGGTCGATACCCTTGCCGTCCCTCAGCGGACCGATCGCCGCCAACAGCGTACGGATGTCATAGGTCGAGTTGAAGACCTCCGGCACACCGCGCTCGACATTCATCAGCGTATAGACGGCCTCCATCGGGGTTCTCACCGAATATTCCGTGGTGAAGATGCAGTCCCGCTGCTTCGATTCCGCGAACTGGCCGATGAAGGCGAAGTTGACCGCGCCCTCCGGCACCACGTCCGGCCGGTCACCCGCCTGGCGCGGCATGAAGAAGGCGGTGATATAGGGCATCATCGTGGGCACGGTGCTGGCGCCGGAGGCTGCGAGTTCCGGAATGTCCTCGACCGGTACACCCAGGTGATAGAGCCATTCCTGGGTGATCTCCTCGCCGGTGCATTCCTGCATCGGCTTCTTCACATAGTCGCCTGGCTTGTCGACGAAGAGCGCATAGAACCAGGCGATCATCTGGTCCTTGGGCTGCTTCTTGAAATGCGGCTGGCGATGAACCGTCCAGCTCAGCAGCCACGCCGAGTCCTTCACCGTGACGATACCCGCTGAGACGATCTTGCCGGTGAAGGGGTTGCGCTTGGTGATCTTCTCGACATAGGCCGGAATACGGGCATCGAGGGCGGTAATCGATGCCGAGGCCCATTTCGTTTCCGGGATATGGCCCCCGAATACATCGGGGCGACCGAAGGCCGGATCCTTGGCAGCTATCCGCCGCCACAGGTCCCAGGCCGGCGCCGGTCCCTCGTTCAGTTTCGCTGGCGTCTTGTGGTCGCCATTGTCCGAGTTCTCGGTCAGCGACCCGATCGTGATGAAGACGAGATCGTCTGGCCCGAGATCGACGCCGCCTTCGACGCCGCGCTCTTTCCAGTGAATGCGGGTCGCTTGCTTGCGGCCGGGCTGGATGTCGAAATCGACATCGGTGACCTCGACGCCGTAGCGGAACGTGACGCCGTGATCGGTCAGCCACTTCACCAGCGGCAGGACCATCGATTCATACTGGTTGTAGCGGTTGAACTTGAGCGAGGAGAAGTCGGCGAGACTGCCGATATGATGGATGAAGCGGTGCAGGTAGAGCTTCATCTCCAGCGCGGAATGCCATTCCTCGAAGGCGAACATGGTGCGCCAGTAGAGCCAGAAATTGCTTTTGAGGAAGTCTTCGCCGAAGACCTCGTTGATACGCTTGTTCTCCATCTCCTCGCGCGTCGCGAGGAAGACCGAGAGCAGGTCCTTCTGGGCCTTGTCGTTGAGCGTCAACAGCGCTTTGTCGGGCACGTCCTGGCCCTGGTTCTGCGTCGTACGCTGGAGCGAAAAGTTCGGATCGTCCTTGTTGAGCCGGTAGAATTCGTCGAGCACGCTGGCATCCTCGATCTCCAGCGAGGGGATCGAGCGATAGAGGTCCCACAGGCACTCGAAATGCTCCTCCATCTCGCGGCCGCCGCGAATGACGAAGCCCTTTTCGGGCACGTCCAGACCATCGAGCGCGCCGCCGGGGATTTCCAGCTCTTCCAATATGGTGATGCGGTCGCCCGAAACGCCGCCGTCGCGGATCAGGAAGGCGGCGCCGGCGAGCCCCGCGAGGCCCGAGCCGACGAACCACGCCGTCTTTTTGTCGGCGCCTTCCGGCTTGCGTGGACGGACAAAGGCTTCATAGTTTCCACTGCTATAATGCATGGCAAACTCCTGTTTTTCTTGTTGGGATCAGTCGGCGGGCTTGTAGCTGTAGAAGCCTTCGCCCGACGCGATGCCGAGCTTGCCCTTGTCGATGTAGTTTTCCTTCAGCCACGCGGCGAGCGACTGTGCGTGCTCATCACCGTGCGACAGGATGTTGTAGGGGGTGTTCAATCCGATGATGTCGTAGATCTGGAACGGCCCCATCGGCGCGCCGGTGGCGATCCGCCAGACCTTGTCGACATCTTCCGGCTCGGCATAGCCGCCGGCAGCCAGATCGGTGGCCGCGTTCAGGAACGGCACCAGCAGGGAGTTGAGGACGTAGCCCGCTTTTTCCTTGCGCACCGGGATCGGCACCATGCCGATCGCGGAGGAGAAGGCGATCAGGGTATCGAACACGGCCGGATCGGTGTCGTCCGTACCCATCACCTCGGCAGTGTTGAACTTCCAGATGCTGTTGGCGAAGTGCAGCGCCAGGAAACGGTCCGGGCGGCCGGTGAAGGCTTTGAGGTCGCTCGGCAGCAAAGTCGAGCTATTGGTGGCGAAGATCGTTCTGTCAGGCGCGAGCCCCGCCAGTTTCTCGTAGAGCGCCTGCTTGATCTCGAGCACTTCCGGAACCGCTTCGATGACCAGATCGGCATTCGCAACCGCAGCCCCAAGATCGGCGGTGAGCGTGATGCGTCTCGAAGCTTCGGCTGCCTTGCCGTCAGCCGCACCCGTCACCTCTTTCACGTAGGTTTCTACAAGCGTTTCGAACCGATGCCTCGCCTGGTCGAGTGCTTCGTCGCTGATCTCATAAGCGGTAACGTCAAAGCCACTATAGGCGGCCTGGAAGGCGATCTGGCTGCCGAGGACACCGGTGCCTAGCACCGTCACTTTCAGGATGTCGCTCATTCATTCTCTTCCTTGCGTCGGGTTTCATAGAGAAACGGCGCAGCGACTTCGGCGGGCACGCGAACCAGCTTGCCGGTAGCTTTCTCGATGAGCACCCATTGCGACAGGGCCGCGGCGAGCGTCTGACCGTTACTGTCTTTGAACTCGACGCACCGGGCGTATCTCGCTCCGCGCGGCTTCCCTTCGACCCAGGTTATGGCAAAGGTCTCTTCGCCCGCCCGGATATTGCCGCGGTAATCGACCTCGTGCCTGAGCACCATAGCAACATAGGTGTCGGCATCCCTCGGACGCGCGGCTGTCAGCCAGTGCGCCACCGACACATCCTGAATCCAGGTCACCCAGACCGCATTGTTGACATGGCCGAGTTCATCGATGTCTTCTTCGGTTGCCTGGAAACGGATATGGAAGCGCCGACGTTCGTCCACTTTTCCAGCCAAGGGCACGCCTGAAGCATCGCAGCCGATCCTGCGGCGTCCTTCGCCAGGAAGGCTCATGACCGGGTGGATGGCGCATCGAGGCCTGCCATCGCGCGAAAGAAGCCGACAAGCATTTGCTCTCGGGGAATAGCGCCTTCGACATCGCCCTGGACCGCCAGTCCCATCCACAGTGCATAGAGGCCGATCCCGGTCTGCAGCGGCGGCAAGGCAGGCCGAAGCGCAAAGCGCCGCGTCAGATCCGCCACAAGTTCTCCGAACAAATGGTGGCAGGCGGCCTTTCCTTCGCGATGCCGTTCAGCGAACGCGGGGTCCCGCCGCGCATGAAGCTGCAATTCGATCGAAAGCAGCGACCAATGCTGTTCGTCAGCCAGCTTAGCCAGCCGCGCCGCAAGCACTTGCAGAGTCGCCTCGATATCATCGCCGGAGCAGTGGGCGACCAGATCGCGCAGAAGCACGACCTCGTCCTGGATATGAGCCTGCAGAATCTCGACCAGCAGATCGTCCTTGCTTGCAAAATTCGAATAGAAGGCCCCCTGCGAATGACCCGCTGCACTACAGATGTTGCGGATCGACATGGCCGCCACCCCTTCTTCCACAATGGACGAATGTGCTGCGGCGAGCAGCTTATCCCGCGTCTGGCGCTGCGTTTCCTTTCGCGTGAGGCGCATGAGCGATCGACCTCCAATTCAGCACGGCATGGAAACCTTTTACCCATGTCGGCGTTCACCGTAAAACCAGATATCACCTGATATCTCGAATGCAACGAAAATCCGGTTCGAAGGATCGCCCTTGGCTGAGACCTATATCCCCTACTCCACCAGCGTCGAAGTGCTCGGCGAAGACGAGGAGCGGCTCACCGCCGAAATCCTCGAAATCATGGCGAGCACCAACCGCAAGGCGTTCGAGCGCCATCGGCATGCGGTGCGCGACGCCCATGCCAAGAGCCACGGGTTCCTGAAGGGCGAACTCGTCGTCCCGGAACTGCCGGAGCATCTGCGCCAGGGGCTTTTCGCTCGCCCGGCCACCTATTCCGTGGTGATCCGCCTCTCTTCGGCGCCGGGCGACATCCACTCCGATACCATTCCCGCCCCACGCGGCATGGCGATCAAGGTGATCGGTGTCGATGGCGAGCGGCTTCTCCCCGAAGACCAGGGCCACAACCAGGATTTCCTGCTCGTCAACATCCCGACCTTGAGCTTCGGCACGATCGGTAAATATCGCCAGCTCATCGGCCTTCTGGAGCAGAATGCCCAGAACCCGGCCTTTCTCCAGCGAGCGATGGCTGGGGTCGCGCGCGGCGTGGAGGCGGCAGTCGAAGCGGTCGGCGTCGAGCCCGGCGCCACGCTGCGCGGGCTCGCTCGCGACAATAACCATCTGCTGGGCGAAACCTATCATTCGATGGCGGCGATCCGCTTCGGCGACCATATCGCCAAGATCAGTGCCGCGCCGTTCTCCGACAACGTCCGTGCACTGACCGGCAAGGATGTCGGCGCGGTTGAGGATTCCACCATGCGCGATCTGGTGGTTGAACATTTCCGCGAGCAAGGCGCAGAGTATCAGCTCCGTGCTCAGCTCTGTGCCGATCTCGACAGGATGCCGGTCGAGGACGCCGCCGTGCTCTGGCCGGAAGACCTTTCGCCGCACCAGCCGATCGCGACCCTGCGCATCCCGCCACAGGAGGCCTATTCGCCGGCGCGGCGCGTCTACGGCGATGATGTGCTGTCGTTCAATCCCTGGCACGGTATCCGCGATCATCAGCCACTCGGCTCGATCATGCGCGTGCGCATCGCCGCCTATGAACGATCCACCCGCTACCGCCATGAGATGAACGCCCAGCCTCGTGTCGAGCCGACAAACATCGACGCCATCCCGGACTGACGCACCGATCGTCACACGCAATCACGAAAGGAGGCCAGCCATGGCCGAAACCGAAGACACCCCGCAGATCGACGAAACCCGCCTTCAAGCCATCCGGCGGCGGATCGAGGAAGTGGCCGGCGACGCGCCGCAGCTCGCCAAGCTCGCCCTTGAGCAGATGGTGACGAAGCACAATCCCGACCTCAAGGGCACGGCGGGCTCGGCTGGCCGTGTCGGCGCCCAGTCCGGCAATGTCTCCGAGCTCACAGCCATCGCAAACTTGAAGCCAGGCGGCGCGGACCGGCTGAAACGCATCTTCGGGCTGGTGAACGGCAATTTCGATGGCGCACAGAAGGTCGGCACGCTCCACAATATGCGGTTCGTGTTCTTCGACAACGACACACGAATCCTGTTCGCCACCGCCTATGACGGCGACTGGGACACCTATATCAACGACTTCGCCACCAAGATCCCCGACCTGATGGACCTGCTTTTCGCTTCGGTCGAAGGTTGGCCTGGCATCGCAAGCCCCAAGGTCAAGGATTTCATCGCCGAGCATCAGATCACCGCTGCCGGCTGGTTCGTCGCCAACCCGCAGGTGACCGTCGTCGACGTGCGCCGCCTTCAGCGGATGGAACATGCCGTCAACGAATTCCTGGACAAGGTGGGCTGAGCCATGGCGATCCTTCAGAAACTGAAAGAGCGCTTCCGGCGCGACAGCGTTACGCTCGATCTGCACGACATTCAGGCGCTGATCCTGCGAAGCCGGCCCGAGCCTTATGTCGGTATCCACGCCATGCTCCATTTCGACGAGGCGGAGGGCGCGCGCGATCTTCTCGGCCGGCTCGCGCCCCATATCGCATCTGCCGACAACTGGAGCGAGGATCTTGATTTCTGGATCGGGGCCGCACTCAGCTTCGAGGGGCTGAAGGCGCTCGGCGTTCCCGAAGCGCAGCTCAAGACATTCCCGCTCCCCTTCCAGCAGGGCATGGCCGCACGCGCGGAGCAGCTTCGCGACTTCGGGCCCAACGCGCCTGAAAACTGGGAAGAGGTGTTCAAGCCCGGCAACTGCCATCTCGCGCTGACTATCTACGCCGTGGATGATGCTGCGCTCGATAAGGCGCTGGCGACGGCGCGCACCGAACTCGACCGGAGCAGCGGCGTGACCCTGCTCGGCGAGCATCGCTTCGGCGCGCCGGATGGCGCGAAAAACCCGTTCGGTTTCCGGGATTCGATCTCCCAGCCCGCAGTGGAGGGCAGCGGCGTTGATCCGCTGCCAGGCGAGGAGCGGCCGATCAAGGCCGGCGAATTCATCCTCGGCTACGAGAGCGAGAACGGCCAGCCGCTCGGCATGCCCGAGCCTGCGGTTCTCGGAAGGAACGGCACCTTCGTCGTAATGCGCAAGTATAACAGCCGGGTCGGTTGCTTCAACGCCTTCCTCAAGGCACATAGCGACACGCCGGAGGAACGCGAGCGCCTTGCCGCCAAGATGTTCGGTCGCTGGCGTTCCGGCGCGCCCTTGACGCTGTCGCCCGATCACGACGATCCCGACCTCGGCGCCGACCCGCAGCGCAACAACGACTTCAGCTTCAAGGATGACCCCAAAGGTCGCGTTGTGCCGCTTGGCTGCCATATGCGCCGGCTCAATCCCCGCGACTCCGAGTTGACGCTGCTCACCGACGTCAACATCCACAGGATCATCCGTCGTTCCTCGACCTTCGGGCCGGTCTATTCCGAGGATGTCACGCCGCAGGACGATAAGAAAGGCGATCGCGGCCTGTTCTTCATCTTCATCAGCGCGCGTGCCTATGACACGATCGAGTTCATGCAGCAGGAATGGATCAATCGCGGGAATTTCGTCGACCTTGGCGAAGAGCGCGATCCAATCGTCGGCCTGCATGAGGAGGACGGTCGGTTCACCATCCCGCAGGCGCCCGCGCGCAAGCGCATCGACGGTGTGCAGACTTTCAATGTCATGAAGGGCGGCGAATATCTGTTCATGCCAAGCCTATCGGCGCTTAAGTGGTTGGCAGAACGACGCTAAAGCTATTCACCTGATTGTCGGTTGAGATTTGAAGTGTGCAGAGTGACCCGGAAAGTGCGGGGCTGTGCGGAAGGTTAAGTGAGTGGGAGTTGAGTTTCGGCAAGGCTGGGGATGGTTGGTCCTTGTGGCGCTTACGATTTCGACGACCGGCGATGAAATCACGTTGCTGACGTTGATGTTCCGCACTGCCGAGAACGCATCCGGCTATGCGGTGCCGACGCTGCTGACCGCGGAGCTGCTACCCGGTCTGATCGCCGCCCCCTGGGCGGGCCGCTTGATCGACCGCCGGGAGGCGGCCCGCATTCTGGTCATGGTGTCAGTTCTGCAAGCGGGCGTGATAGCATTTATCGCCTATTATCCCATGTTCACGCTCGCCGGGGTCGCGCTGTTGAGCGTGCTGTTCACGATCAGCAGCGCCGCAACATTCGCGTTGATTCCAGTGCTGGCGAGCGGCTTGGAATGACCTCGCACTCGCCAATTCCCTTATGGAAATGGTTCGCAGCCTTGGAATGCTCGCTGGTCCAGTCGCTGGGGGCGTACTGGTGGGATGGATCGGATCGCGCAATGCGCTTTTAGCCGATGCCGCCAGTTTTGCCCTTTTGGCCCTCGTCGTGATGGCGAGCAGGCTTCGCCGCAAGCCACAACGGGACGATCAGGAGGAAGAGACCCTGTTCGCGGACTACCTGCCGCTGCTCCGCAATCGACGGTTGATGGTGGTTACGGGTGCGCTCAGCCTCGAAGTGTTTGCGACCGCCATAGCCGACGTTGCTTTCGTGTTTCTCGTGATGGTAACGCTGGGAGCGGGCCGACCGCGTTTGGAATGCTGACGGCACTATGGGCGGTTGGGATGTTGATCGGCGCTGGGCTGGCCGAAAGGGTTATTGGCCATAGGGTCGGACTGGCGGCGTTCGGCACGGCCGCTGTCATGGGCGCGACCATGCTGTGGATCGGCCTTGCGCCGATCGGGCTGGCAATCGTTGCCGTCGCCTTCATCCTAGGCGGCGGCGCAAACAGCATCCACAACGTCGCTGTCCGAACCTTGTTCCAGTCGGAATGCCCGCCCGCCGATCATGGCAAGGTCGCCGCGATCTATGGTGCGGTGACACGCACCGCCGTAATCGGCGGCTATGTTGCTGGCGGCTTCTTTTTTGTGCCGAATGATGCGCCAACCGCCTATCTCGTGGGCGGCCTGCTGGGCGTTGTCGCGGGCTTAGTCGGATGGCGGATATTCAATCGTAGATGGAGCGCAGCACCAATCAAAGCATCGACGCGCCAAGATTGACCTGATTGTCGTGCCCCTCCGCTAACGGCTATACCAATCAGGTGGCGTGATTGAGGCGCGGTGCGGAACGGACACGATAGCGACGCCCTAACCGCTGTTATTCACCGGGGCGCATGAGGCAGTTGACGGGAGTGGCGTAAGGCACTGTTCTAAAGTAGGAAATTGGTTGTCTACACCGTTCCTGTTCAGGACAGAAAATGCCACAAGCCACACCCGTCGACAGCGAGGTTAGCGCGCCCCGGTTTTCGTTTCCAGCCATCGGGCGCAAGAAAGTCAGCGCCGCGTTCGACGGTGGCCGGTTGACCTCGGACGGCGGAGTTCTACTGCTGGCGCAGGCCGAACGCGAGATGGGAATTTGCGCGCAGCTCGCCGGCTGTATTGCCGATCTGCGCGATCCCTCTCGGGTAATCCATGCGCTGGACGACATCCTGCGGGCGCGAGTTCTGGCAATCTGCTGCGGCTACGAGGATGCCGATGACCTTGATGCTCTGCGCGATGATCCCGGCTTCCGCCTGGCGCTGGGCAAACTGCCAGGCGCCGGCGCGGGCCTTGCCAGTCAGCCGACGATGAGCCGGTGGGAAAACGCAGCCACCACGCGCGAACTGGTGCGCATGATGCAGGCCATGATCGGCGTCTACTGCGCCAGCTATCCGATAGCGCCCAAGGCGGTGACGCTGGATATCGATGATACGTGTGATGTCGTGCACGGCTACCAACAGCTTTCATTCTGGAACGGCCACCACGGCGAGCGCTGCTTCCTTCCGATCCATGTCTACGATACCGCGACAGGGCGACCCGTGGCGATGCTGCTGCGCACCGGCAAGACGCCATCGGGCGCCGAAGCGGCAGGTCACATCCGGCGCCTGGTGCACCACATCCGCAAGCACTGGCCCACAACCCGCATCACCGTCCGCGGCGATGGGCACTATGGCAGACCAGAGGTGATGGCTTTCTGCGAGGAAGCTGGCGTCGATTACGTGTTCGGCCTGCCGACCAATGCCGCGCTGCGCGCCGATCCGGTCATCGTTGCAGCCGCCGATGCCTGTGCAGTCAAGCGCGCCGAGGAAGATCGGGCCGTCCTGCGCAATTATGCCGAGACCCGCTACGGTGCTAAAAGTTGGAAATGCCAGCGCCGCGTCGCCGCCCGGATCGAGGCCAGCAAGCTCGGCATGGACATCCGCTACGTCGTGACCTCCCTGACGGACGGCTCGGCCGAATACATCTATGACACACTCTACTGCGCTCGTGGTCAGGCCGAGAACCTGATCAAACGGCATAAGACCCAACTCGCCAGCGACCGCACCTCGTGCCGCTCGGCCAACGCCAACCAGATGCGCTTGATCCTGCATACTGCTGCTTACTGGCTGATGTGGCGCATCCAGCAGGCGATCCCCAGGACAACGGCTCTCGCCGTTGCAGAGTTCGCCACCTTGCGCTTGCGGCTGCTCAAGGTCGCCGCCCGCGTCATCGAGACTGCCACGCGCATCCGTGTCGCCTTTGCGTCAGCCTGCCCCGATGCCAACGTGTTCAAGGCCATCGCCATCAGCCTCCGGCCAGCACCTACATAGTCAGCGCGGCCGTGCCGCACAAAGCCTGAGCCCTCGTCCATCAACCTTGAAAAGCCAATTGATCCTGACTCGGTGAAAATGCCGACGATGGCGCTCGCCCTGATTACACGATCACCGAAAAATCCGGCCGGATACGTTCAGTCATGCGGGCTCATGAATAGTGCGGGCTAATGATGTAAGGCAGAAAATATATGACCTTTCAGTTTGATCCATCATTCGATGCAGAATCACTCCACATGCCGGGAGATTCTTTGATCGAATTAGACCAGATAGAGAGTTCATTAAGAATATTGCTGCCGTCTGAGCTTCGTGATTTATTTATTGAATTTGGATCAGCGATAGTTTTCAATAAGGATGTTGAATTTCCTGCGGAAAAATGCGCCTATTCCGATGATTCAGGAAGAATTGGCGTTTCAGTTATATATGGCCCTGTTGACGGAAGCTTAGGAATAATTCGCATAAACGAACAATTATCCATGCAGATTCCAAAAACATCTGTGGTTTTTGCGGAAATCGGTCTGGGCAATATGCTGTTAATTGACAGAATTGATGGAAAGATATCCGTATGACTGCACGATGAAGCTCTGCCTTCTAGGGCGATAACCCCCGTATACGACAGCTTTCATGACTTTATCGATGCACTGGTAGCCTTCGATCCTCCTCCCCTGCCCAGTTTAAAGGAATTGGGATTGGACTTGAAAGCGATGGGGATAGAAGAGGAGTAGCTAGATGTTACGGTTCGGCGCTGACGGAAACCACATCATTGGCGGCGGCTCGGCCGGCTGCGTCATGGCCAACCGCCTTTCTGCTGATTCGGATAAAGCTGTCTGCCTCATCGAGGCGGGGCCGCGCGATCGCAATCCCTTCATTCACATGCCGCTTGGCGTCGGCGTCATTGCCCGCACGGGATGGGTGAACTGGAACTGTGAGACCGAAGTCGAGCCTCACCTTAACAACCGGCGGCTCTATTGGCCGCGCGGCAAGACGCTGGGTGGCAGCAGCTCGATCAATGCAATGGTCTACATTCGCGGCGATCGGGCGGACTATGAGGGCTGGGGGGCGGCCGCCGGAGCTGACTGGGACTGGCCGCGCATGCGCGAGCTTTTTATCGCGCTCGAAAACAATCAGGCTATCCACGACGAACATCATGGCAATGCCGGGCCACTTTGCGTCTCCAATCTTGGGCGAGTGAACCCACTTACGGAAGACTTCGTCGAAGCTGGGGTGGAACTGCACTACCCGCGAAATCCCGACTTCAATGGCGTGAGCCAGGAAGGCTTTGGTGTCTATCAGGTGACCCAGAAAGACGGGCAACGGTTCAGCACGGCGCGAGCGTTTCTCGATCCGGCTCGCTCGCGCAAGAATCTCGCCATCGAAACGAACGGCCTCGTCGAACGGATACTGTTCAAGGACCGTCGCGCCATCGGGGTCCGCGTCGGCGGCCGGGACCTGCTGCTGCGCCCCGGTGGAGAGGTGATCCTTTCGGCTGGCGCGGTCAATTCGCCGCAGATTCTGATGCTGTCGGGCGTCGGCTCGGCGAGCGAACTCAGGCAGCATGGCATAGAGATCGTTCTGGATGCGCCCGAAGTCGGAGCCAATCTCGCCGATCACCTCGACTATACGGCTGTGGCAACCACGGCCGATCGCGAAGGATTTGGGGTGGCGCCCAGTTTCCTGCCTCGTGCGATACGCGGCGCATGGAGCTATTTCCTTCATCATGAAGGCGAATTGACGTCAAATGCCTCGGAGGGCGGCGCTTTCCTCAAATCCGACGCCGGCCGGGAGCGGCCCAATCTTCAATTCCATTTCCTGCCGGCGATCCTGCGTGACCATGGCCGCAAGACAGCCTTCGGCTACGGAATGACCGTGCATGTCTGCGACCTTCTACCGAAGAGCCGCGGCAGGATCGGGCTCAAGATCGCCGATCCCACGGCTCATCCGCGCATAGAGGGCAATTATCTCAGTCATCCCGATGATGTGGGCGTCTTGCTGAATGGCGCGAAGCTAGCCCGCAAGCTCCTTCATGCGCCGGCGCTCGCCCGTCACTTGCGCGAGGAGGTGCGACCGGGACCCGCGGTCCAGACCGACGAGGCTCTGATCGACGACATCCGCGCGCGCGCTGAAACAATCTATCATCCGGTAGGAACATGCCGCATGGGCAGTGACTCGGCATCCGTGGTCGATCCGGCAGCCCGTGTACGTGGCATTGACGGTTTGCGCGTGGTCGATGCATCGATCATGCCGTCGATCGTGTCGGGCAACACTAACGCGCCTACCATGGCGATCGCGGAAAATGTCGCGCAAATGATGATCCGGCCTTGAGGAAGAATGGCGATGAGGTTCAGTTTCGTATTGGCAGCCATGCTGCTACTTGCAGCATCTGCGTCCGTCGAGGCACAGCGCGCTTCTTTCGGAGTGTGGAAGAATCCGCAGGACAGCGTACATGTGCGAGCCCAGCCGTGCGGAAGCAGAATGTGCGGGGTCGTGGTCTGGGCAAGTGACAAAGCCAAGGCGGATGCGCGGCGCGGCGGGACAAACGATCTGGTAGGTCTGATCCTGTTTCGCGATTTTGTTCCTGAAAAGAAGGGCGTGTGGCGCGGCAGTGTTTTTGTACCCGACATCGGCCAAACCTTCTCTGGAACAATCACCACGCTCGACGATCGGCGGATGGAGGGAAAGGGGTGCCTGACAGGGCGGATCATGTGCAAATCGCAGATATGGACGAAAGTGAACTGAAATCCGTCCAATCATCGTCTGACCGAGAGCGGCAAGCCAAGGATTTTAATAAGACACATCAAAAGCTTCTACGATAAATTGAAGAGGCGCGGAGCAGGAAGCGGGCATGGCGACAGCGATGTGTGCAGCCGCCACGGGATCAATTCGGCGACGGGCATGCGACTTGGTCAGCGTAAGCAGGCGGATAATCCGTTATTGATCGTCGCGGCCAGAAGACGGTCCGCTGCGGCAGCGGCTGCACGAACAGATTAACCTAATGGAAATCACACGATAAGCGCCCCGCCTGATGCGCCCGACGACACATTCCGCCGCTAGCAGGCATCCCCCCGGAAATTCCAGCAATCTACGCACGCCCAAAATCCGTAGCGTCCGATAAACTCTGCCGGAAAGGAGGACTGTCCCACAACAAGCTATCAGGGGTTTTCCGACATGCTTATAGGCTACATGCGCGTCTCTTCCACAGATGACCGGCAATCGGTCGATCTTCAGCGCGATGCGCTGATCGCAGCCGGCGTCGATAGCCGGCATCTCTATTCCGACAAGGCATCCGGCGCTCGCGAGGACCGGGCGAGCCTGCGGGCCTGCCTCGAATATCTCGCAGCCGGCGATACGCTGGTCGTGTGGAAACTGGATCGGCTCGGCCGCTCCCTGCCGCATTTGCTGTCGATCCTGACCGATCTCAGGGAGCGTGACGTGTCATTCCGGTCATTGACCGAGCAGATGGACACGGGAACGCCGCATGGCGAGCTGCTGTTTTCGCTGTTCGGCGCGCTGGCCCAGTATGAACGGGCATTGACGCGCGAGCGCATCATGGCAGGCCTTGCGGCCGCCAGACGGCGCGGGCGCTACGGTGGCCGCCCGCGAACGATCGATGCGGAAAAGCTCGATCAGATCACCGCCGCCCTTGCCGGTGGCGCTAGCAAGTCGTCGATCAGCCGCACGTTCAACGTGCCCCGATCGACCCTCGCAGATACGCTCGCGCGGGCCGGATGGCTCAAACCGCCGCGCCTTGCGTAACGACAAAAACATAATTATATTTCCGTAATGCCATCCATGCGCTTCTCCTGGCATCCGGCCAAAGCCGAGAGCAATCTGAAGAAGCACGGCGTCAGCTTTGCGATCGCTACTCGTGCGTTCACAGATCGTTTCGCGCTGAGCGATCAGGATCGGATCGAAGGTGGCGAGCGACGATGGCAAACCTTGGGCCTCGTGGAAGGGCATCTGCTCCTCCTCGTGGCCCACACTGTCGTCGAGCAAGACGATGACGGCGAGTATGTGGAGATCATTCATATCATTTCGGCTCGAAAGGCCGATCGAACGGAAAGGCGACGTTATGAAGAAGAAAGACGCTGATACCGTCCGTTTCCAACTCGATCCGGACAATCTGCCGCCGTTGACCGAAGCGCAACAGGCCGAACTGGATGCCCTGCAGGCGATGCCGGATAGCGGGATCGACTATAGCGACTCTCCGGCGCTGACAGAGGATTTCTGGCGGAACGGGCAGCGTGGGCGCTTCTATAAGCCCATCAAGCAGCAGGTGACGGCACGCCTTGATGCTGATGTGCTCGCCTGGCTCAAATCGCAGGGTAAGGGCTACCAAGCCCGCATGAACGCCATACTTCGCCGTGAGATGCTGGCGACCGCCAGAAGGCAGGAAAAGCCACGTTAATTTAGATAGTTAGGCTATCGGTTATCGTGATATAGTCGTACATGGATTTACCCCAGAAAGCGTTTGGCAAGTCGGATCAGACGCGCTGCCCGGCCCGAATACGGAGGAAAGACGAGAGGCAGAGCGGAGAAGCGGTTCTGGAGAACGGCGCGCTCATGACTGAAAGTCCGGAACCCGTGATGGCCATGTGCCGCCCCGATCCCGGAATTGTTCACACCGCCGAACGGCAGATGATCGTGGACGTATTGGACGATGGTAAGGTTGACGCCTGCACTGCCGGAAGTCGTGGCCGCCAGGATATGATCCACTCTCGCCCGGTCACGATCGAACACATAAAGCGCCAGCGGCTTGGGTCTTGCGTTGATCCGACCGATCACGGTTTCAATGTCATCATAGGTCAGGACCGGCAGGACGGGACCGAATATCTCCTCATGGTCGATCGCCGCCTCGGGAGCGATCGCCTCCAGCACTGTGGGCGCCAGCGCCCTTCCCTGCCTTTCGCCGCCGACAATGATCCGCCCGCCCGTGGCCAGGGCATCCGCAATCAGGCCCCCCAGTCTGTCCGCATGGCGATCATTGACGATCCTTGCGAGATAGGGGCTCGTCATGCCCGAACCATAAGCGGCGGCGATCCGGCGGCGCAGCGCTTCCACGAACCGGTCGCGGATCGAAGCGTGGACGAACACATGATCGGGCGCGATGCAGGTTTGACCGGCATTGGAGAATTTGCCGAAGGCGATCCAACTGGCGGCCGTCTCTATGTCGGCATCCGGTCCCACGATCGTGGGCGACTTGCCACCCAGTTCCAGCGTAACGGAGGTCAGGTGGCGGGAGGCTGCCTGCATTACGACTTTCCCGACCTCGGGGCTGCCGGTGAAGAAGATATGATCGAAGGGCAGCGCGAGCAGGGCCTGAGACATCTCCTTCCCGCCGAGGGCGACGGTAACCAAGTCTGGCGGAAATGTGTCGGCGATCAGCCGCGCGATGACGCCCGAGGTAGCAGGTGTCATCTCCGAAGGCTTCAGGATAGCGCTGTTGCCGGCAGCAAGGCAGGAGACAAGCGGCCCCAGGCAGAGATTGAATGGGTAATTCCAGGGCGCGATGATAAGGCACACGCCGCGTGGCTGCGGCACGATCCGTCCGGCCGTGCCGAAACCGATCAATGTCGGTCCGACATGGACTGGCCGCATCCATCGGCGCAGATTACGACGGCTGTGGCGGATTTCCTGCATGACCGGAAGAATTTCCGTCAGAAACACTTCGGCCTCCGGCTTGCCGAAGTCGGTCGCCATGGCCTGGACGATCTCCCCTTCGAACTTTCGTATGGCAGCCGCGAGGCGCGCCAGCGCAGCGCGTCTTTCAGCAAGGCCAAAGCGCATCCGGCGCTCGTCCGACATTGCCTTTTGCGCGGTGAAGAGCATTTCCACCGGGCGGCCATCACAGGGTTCCTGCGAAATCGAATGGCTCTCTTCAATCATTTCATTCTCGTCGAAAACATGACCTTCGCGCGAGTCTTACGAGCGCAAAAGCAATAGGGAACTACACGAACATGTAGTATCGACCCGACATGGGCCTGGGAACCGAATGGACTCCAACGCTGCTTTCGCGACTGGCGGAAACGGCACTTCGCCGTGTGGAATTGACCGCGCGCGTCAGCCTGCTGCGCGCACCTTGCGGCTACGGCAAATCGGCGACGCTCGCGGCCGGTTGGAAGGAGGCGGCGGACACTGGTCGCCCGGCGCTTTGGGCAAGTCTTGCAAGCGACGACACAAAGAAGGGCACCCTGCGTCGCCTCGCCTTTCAGGCCGGAACCGCCGCGGACATCGAGTCCATTCTCCAATGGATATGGCATCAGGACAGGCCCGGGATTATTTGCCTCGATGATGTTCAGGAAGCGCCGCATCTCGAAACGCTGACAAGAGACATGATGGATGCTCTTCCCGATGATTGGCGAGCGGTCCTTGCAACCTCCGCCCCCTGGGGATTTGGCGTCCTCAACGCTGACTGGCAGGAAGTCGGCCCCGATGCCCTGGCCTGCCGCGCCCAGGATCTGAAGGAATTGATCCGGGTCCCTTCAGCCCTCGACCGGATCATATCGGACACACAGGGTTGGCCCGCATTGTGCCGCATCGCGGGCCGTGTATCCTACCGGATGCAGCCACTGCATTTATGGCCCGAGATCATCTGTTATCTCGATCAGATGGTGTTGGCGCCCTTATCGCCCGCTCTGCGCACATGGCTGAAAAAGGCGGCATTAATCGCTCCCCTCGATGCCGAAAGCCACGATTTTGCCCTGCGCGTCCACGACGGCGCGCAATGGATCGCACGTGCGCAACGCGAATGCCTCCTATTGAGGCCGGACAGTGACGGAATGTTTGCGCTCAATCCGGCGCTGCGACACCATCTTGCCTTGAGCGGACAGTCGCAGCTTCGTTCCTCTCCAAGCCATCTTCTAAAACGTGCGGCTTTTCATCACTGGCGCGCCGGCCGGCCAGCGCAAACGATAGCGCTTTCGCTGCGGGCCGGCGATCCGGCCTGGGCGCGGGGGCTGGACGGTGAGATCGTCATGGATGTCGCCCTGCGACAAGGCCGTATCGATGAGTTGGCCCATTGGCTCGAGGGCGTGCCCGACACAGCGTTGCTGACCAATCCCATGGCTGGCCTGGGAAAGATATGGGCCCTTTCCTTCCAGCAGCAGCATGCAGGGGCGACGCACCTTTTGAAGTTGCTGTCACGCACGGATGCGCATGAGGAATTGCTGACGCTGCTCGGTGCGACGACAGCGGCGCTGAGGGACGATGTCGTCCGGGCGGAAATGCTCTGCCGGCAATGGCTCGAGCTGCACGCCCGGGAAAATCCGATGATGAAGGCCTCCGCCCTGGCCTGCCTCGCGAGCATCGTGGCGAGCCAGTCGAACGCGGCCGAGTTCGCGGCACTACGTCCCCTACTGGATCAAGCCTGTGCCCTGGCCGATCAGGGCTTTTCCCGCGACTGGGCAAAGATTGCCGAAGTGCTGCTCCTGCTGACGCAGGGGCAGATCATTCCCGCACGAAATAGGATCGACGCGCATCTGACGGATATGGTCTCCCCGGTCGCCGAGCAGACGCTGAAAACATTGCGCCTCGCTGTGCTGGCCGAAAGCGGCGTGCCTCTGGCAGAACTGGAATGGCCGTTGCTTTTCTGCGACCAGATCGTCGACGTCCGCATTCATACGGCACGGGCCATATTACGGGCCGCTCGTCTGGCCGGAGATGCGGACCTCTGCGAAAAAATCCTGACCGAACTGAACGTGAAAGCCGTACGCGACCACATGCCGCGACTGCAACTCATGGCCGATATCCTGACTGCGGAACATGAAATCGCGTCGGGTCGATCGGTCACCATCCCCAATATTCCCAGGAACGACGCCATCACTTCGGCTCACCTCGCCATTGCGGACGTCGAGTGCATGCTTCTGTCTGCGACGCGGGCGCTTGCCGACGGGAAGGATCACCTCGCGCGCCAATTGACGGACCGTATCCTGGCCCGCATCCGCAGGGCAGGATGGCAACATATCATACTCAAAACCCTCATGCTGCGTTCGGTGCTGCATCTACGTAAAGAGGCGCTGCAACTTTCCATACGGTCAGCGGAAGAGGCCTCGGAAATTCGCGACAGCACAGGACTGAAGGAAACAGCGCGGGAGTTCCGGAATATCCTGGAGCATATTCACGCGGGATGGGCCGTAAAGGCGAGGTTTGATCGGTCCGCAGCACAACATCACTTGCCGAGTTCACAACATACCGAAGGATCCGACCTGTCTCGCCGCCAACTCCATATCCTCGGCCTGGCGCGGGATGGTCTTACGAGCGCGGAGATCGCCAACATATTGGGTATCGGCGAAGATGGCGTAAAATGGCATTTTCGCGTGATCTTCAAGTGTCTCGCTGTCAACAGGCGCACCCAGGCCGTCGCCACGGCGATACAGCGCGGTCTCCTTCACTAAACGATCTCCCACGTCACAAATAGAGGCAGGCATGCTGTTGCGCGGCCTCCCGCAAGGCAAGATCAGCAATCCATTCTTAGTCGACTCTCGTTGCCGCCCTCGCCAGCATGAGATCCACGAGAAAGTCCAGAAGCTCTCCGCTTGCGACCTCGTGCGGTTCGAGCAGGCCCTGGAACATGCTTCCCTCGTGGACAGCCAGGATCAGTCGCGCGATGCGCGGGAGGCCCCGGGCAACGATGCGGGAGTCCTCGCGAAGGATGTCGGCGAGCGCGCCCTCGATGATGGCGAGGATCCGTCCTTGCCGTTCGGCATAGTGGCTCGCCATGGCAGGATGGCGCAAGGCATAGAGGCCGAACTCGGCCTGGAGCAGATACCAGTCCCGATCGAACGGATAGCTGGCGATTGTCAACACCGGGATAAAAACGGGCCAGGCACCGGTTTAAAAAGGGGCCAGTTGGGTTGAATAAAAAGCCCCATGGTTGAGGCTGGACAGCATCGGCAGCGGGGAAGCGGCTGTAGCGGAGCGGAA
>JAJZQN010000024.1 GCA_021847605.1 Pseudomonadota bacterium
GGCAGCGCCGCCCGCCAAAAGCTGATCGAGAAGCTCATTCGGTATGGCAGGTTCTTTGCGTCGTGACATAGTGGGACTCCTTGTTGCCCATTATGCCCGGCCACACACGGAAATCCTGACAGTCCCGATGAAGTTGCAAAAGCAGTATTGTTTCTGGCCAGTGGCGCAGCCAGTTTTACCACAGGCACCAATCTGACTGTCGATGGCGGTCTGACCAAAGGGGTGCAATATTGAATCCCATCAGCACGAGACGTCATAAGTAAGCGATGCGCGAAGGGATGCTGACGATAATAGTAGTCCCTTCGCTGGCGCTGGATGTAATGTCCAGTCGCCCCTGCAAACGGCGTGCGCGCTCACGCATGCCGACAAGGCCATAATGTCCTTCCCGCCCACCGCTTTCTACCACTTCAGGCGGCAGGCCGATGCCGTCATCCGTAATCGATAGGGAGATGCGGTCGGCACCATGATGCAGTCGCACAAGGATCGATCGGGCAAAGGCATAGCGCAGGCTGTTGCTGAGCGCTTCGCGCGCGATCCGCGCCATTTCGTCGGCAACGGGTGCGCAAATCTCCCGCACTGTGCCTTCTTCCTCCACACGCCAGTCCATCTCTTTGCCGACCACGTCCTCCAGAAGCTGTTGCAGGCGATCGGCCAGCAGGACGGGATTCAGCTCCTGTCGCAGCGAATGGACCCGCTCCCGGCTTTCGACCAACACATCCTCCGCCCGATCGAGCGTGTTTTCCAGTTCCTTGCGCGGTTGTCCCCCTCTCGGCAGCAGTTCCACGACGGCCTGAAAGCGCAGCATCAACCCCTGAAACCCCTGAAGCAGCGTATCATGCAATTCGCGGGCGATGCGCTCACGTTCCATGAGCTGGGCCTCGACCCGACCACGCGCACGATCGGACACGACCTGCAACCGGTGCCGATAGAGCAGCCAGCCGATCAGGAAAATCGCGGCAATGCACAGGCACAGGAACCAGCGTGTCTGATAGAAAGTGGGGGCGATGCTGAAGGACAGATTTGCCCCCTCCCTGTTCCATAATCCATCATTATTGGCTGCCAAAACCCGGAATTGATAGGTGCCGGGGGCAAGATTGGTGAAAAGCGCCTGTCGTTCACCGCCCGCGTCGAACCAGCCGGCGCCCGTGCCGCCCAGCCGGTATCGAAATCGGTTTCGGCCCGCATCGGTCAGGCTGAGCGCGCTATACTCAATCTGTATGCGCCGACTGAGCGGCGGCAATTGGGGCGGCCCTTTATCGAGTGGATAGTTTACCCCATCGACGCGCAAGGACCGAATGATGACGGGTGGCGGCGTGCTGTTGGGTGCCAGCCGATCGGGCGCGCTCCACGCAAGGCCGCGATCCGTCGCGAACCAGAGCCGGCCATGGGAGTCGCTGGCAATATCATTGGCATCGAACAGATTGGATCGCGCCCGATAATCCGCCTCATATCCTATGCGTTGATAGGCGATGGGGCGGCCGGGATGCGTAAAGCCATTATCCAGATCCACGCTGCGCATCCGCACGATGCCGGTCGCGCCGTTGACCCACGTCCATCCGTCCGATGTGCGATAAATGGCGGTAATGCCCGATAAATGGGGATAGTTGCGCTCCGACAGGGTCATAACCCGGCCATGCTCGATCGATGCTATCCCTTTTTGACCGCCCAGCAGCAGGCGGTCGCCGATTTTTGTCAGGGTGATGACGGACCCGATCGGACTCATGCCTGCCGGCAGGATAGTTGCCTCTGTGCCGTCATGGATATGTAGCAGGCCGTGGCGGCTACGCGCTGCGATCAGGCCGCCGGCGCCGTCCGGTCGCAACAGGGTGAAGGTTCCACCGGGTTGCCCGGCGGGGCCGCTCGCCGGGACCAGCCTGTCTCCGCTCAACCGATAGAGGCGATCCATCCCGGTCCAGAACTGCCCCTTGTCATCCAGCGCGCAACTGACCGAGAGCGGGCCTTGCACCTTCGTCATGTGGCGAACATCGCCCTGATCGTTCAGGTTCAGGAGGAAGGTACCCGACAGGCTGATGGCCAATAACCGGCGGTCGTCGCCGCACAGCACCCCGATGTCGGACTGACGAAAGATCAGCTTGGGCGTTTCCTGCCTATCGCCGCTGCGATAAACGCCCGCTAGTCCCGCGACATAAACATAAGACCTGCCCGGCGGAGCGACGAACCCGGTGACGATGGAATCGTCGGTCGCCGCATGGACGAGGCTTGCCGAGGCGAGGCGATCAATCCCCGTTTCGGTACCGATCCACATATTCCCCTCGCGATCTTCCAGTGCGGACAGGCTGAGTGGGGTCGGGGTGCGGATATGTCGTGCTGCGGTTTCCGTCTGCGCCCGGTCGGGCCTGCGGTGGACAAGACCCTCGCTCTGTCCGGTAATCCACATGCCGTTATTGCGATCGATATACAGGTGGCGGGTAACATAGGGGGTGTTGACCGATGCGAGCGGCGTGACGCGCGCATCTTGCCCGATAATGCGGATTCCCTGATCGTCGGCCAGCCAGACATGGTGTCCCCGATCCTCGGCCATGGCAGCAAAGGGTGCAACGTGGCCGGGCAGCCGTTCGAAGCGTTTCGCACCTGGGGCCAATCGCAATAGTGCAGGTGGCAGGGCGACATAGACGCTGCCGTCGGAAGCAGCGAGCAACGGCCCCATCAGTCCATCAATCAGCCCATCTTGCGCGCCATATCGGGTCCAGCGCCCATCGTGAAAGCGGGATAGCAACATCTTGCCGCGCGACTCGGACGAAACCCATATGGCCCCGTCACGCGCCTGCACGATGGCGCTAACGCCCCCTTGCGGTGGCCATGGATTGGCGTCGCGCAGATGCCCGTTGCGATAGATGGCGATGCCGCCAAAATCATAGCCGACCCATATATCGCCATTGCGGGCGGTCAGCAGCGCCGTGACCTGAAGTGATCGCCGCGGATCGTCGCGATCGGGCAGGATACGGTCGAACCGTATGCCGTCGAACCGATATAATCCTGTCGAAGAGCCAAGCCATAGAAAGCCGTCACGACCTTGCGCCAGTGCGCGAATATTGCCAGGCGCACCATCCTTCAGCGTCCAACTGCTACGGCGCATCTGATCGATCGATTGGGTGGGGTCGATCGCCCGGACTGGCCCGGAGATCAAGACCGCCAGCAAGATGGCGATGATCGCACAGCGCTTCACCATATATTGTCAGCCATTCCCACCCTGACCGGGCAAGGACACCCAGTCGAACAGACCTAGCGCGCAGCGGCCGGCGCGGACAAGACCCTCGATAGAGGGGGATACGGCCCCTCCAACAGGGCTATGTGAAATCGTAACGCATCCGCATCCTTCGACAAATGACAGAATCTCTGCGCCTCCAATCCGAACTGTCCCACGGAAACGTTGCAGCGGGGATGGCCGACCTGCCCGTCCGTGGCGTCGACGCCGGGCAGGTGTTGGCGCTGCTGACTGAAGTACGACAAATCATCGGCACCGACCCGGTGCGCGCCAATCATGCGCTGGATCATGCATGTCGCCTGCTCAGTCCGGCGCGGCCGGCGCCAGTGCCGGCCACATTATTGTCACCGCGCGCGAACACGCAGCGGGCCACGGCGACCGGCGGGCTGGCAGGCTGGCAGATCCGCAAGGTCATGGCCCATGTAGAAAGGCGCATTGGCCGGCACATGCTGACCGAAGAACTGGCGCAGATCGTTGGGCTTAGCTCCGGCCATTTTTGCCGCGCGTTTAAGGTAAGCATGGGGGAAACACCCCATGCCTTCATCATCCGCCAGCGCATTCGCCGGGCGCAAAGGCTGATGCTGGATACCGGGCAAAGCCTGTCGGACATTGCTGGTGCCTGCGGTTTGACGGATCAGTCGCATCTGACGCGCCTGTTCAAGCGGTTGGTGGGGACGACCCCGTTGCTATGGCGGCGCACATGGCAGGAATTGCCGGTTCCGTCCGCATGAACAGCAAACGGCTGGAGGCCTTTACCGACGGGGTCATCGCTATCATCATCACCATCATGGTGCTGGAGCTTAAGGTGCCGGGCGGCGGCTCGTTGGCCGATCTGGCGCAATGCCTGCCGCTGCTGATCGCCTATATATTGAGCTTCGTGAATGTCGGCTTGTACTGGAACAATCATCATCATCTGTTCCAGCTTAATCCGCGTGTCGATGGGCGGGTGCTGTGGGCCAATCTCTTCCTGCTTTTCTGGCTCAGTCTGGTTCCCTTCGTCATCCGCTGGCTGGACGACAGCAGCTACTCGACGGGCGCAACGGCGGCCTATGGTATCGTGCTGGGGGCGGCTGCCATCGGCTACTTTCTGACAGAGCGCGCAATTATTGCCTGCAATGGTATCGAATCCAAATTGGCCCGTGCGCTGGGCATGGATTGGAAGGGATGGGGAACGCTGGCCATCTATGGCGCGGCCGTTCCCCTGAGTTTCGTCAGCCGCTGGATTGCGGTGGCACTTTACATTCTCGTCATTGCCTTGTGGTTCGTGCCGGATCGGCGCCTTGCGCGTGTGGCGCTGCGCTGAACATCAGGCGCCGTGCGGTACGGCAGCGGCGGGGTGGCGTACGCACAGCATCGTGCCGAGCAGGACGATCAGGCCCGATACCATCAGCGGCAGCGCCAATCCCATATGCACGACCATCAACGCGCCTGCCGCTGCCCCTGCGAAGATCGCGACGATTGCGCCGATGCGTCGGATCAGATTGGGATTACCGCCACCCGCCATGCTCGAATCCGCAGCAAGGCCTGTTACCGTGAGGGTCAGAACCGTGGTGGTCAGATCCGGTACCTTCAACTGACGGATGGTGGCGTTGCGAAAGCCCATGGCGATGGCGGTCAGAGTGATGATAGCGAACAGGCCGACCTTTGGCGCCAGCGTAGGGACATCGAAATTCAGGGCCACGCCAGCCGCGATCCACAGGAGGGCCACTTCGATCATGGCAGCGACGGTTAGCCACTGTCGCAGCGGGCGCTTGCCGAAATTCTGTCCGACCCGGCCGGCGATCAGGGCGCCGATGAAGAAGGTAATCAGCGCCACCAGATAGGGCGCGACCTTGAAGCCCGGTGTCCCGGCTGCGGCAAAGCCCAGGAACACGACATTGCCGGTCATGTTGGCGGTGAACACCTTGCCAAGGCCAAGAACGCTGACTGCATCGACAAGGCCGGTCGTGACCGACAGCAGCAGGAGCAGGCCGGGAAGCGGAGATGCGGGAGAAGAAGAAGGCGGCATGAGGATGCTCCTGATCGATTAGAAACGGAAATTGGCTTCAAAGCCGGTCATGGCGATGGTTTTTGCCGGGCCGGTCTGACGAACGAAGGCACCGGGCGCGAAAAGGGAGAAGGAGGTCGACAACTCCAGTTCGGGAGTCGCCTGCCAGGCAAGCGTCGCTTCGGCTTCCTTGCCGATGAAACGGGCGCGGCTGTCGCCCGCCGCGCGGATGAGATTGCCGGGAATATCGTAGATGCCGTCGTGGCGGGCGTAACGCCAATAGGCCATGGCGGCGATGCTAGCGGAAAAACCGTTGCCCAATGGTGCGCTGATGCGCGGATTCAGGCTGACGATGTTAGTGGGGCCGACTGGTGACAGTTCGCCGAAATATTTTCCTTTGGGGAACAGAGCGTTGAACGTTCCAACACGGTTATCGCCGGGCTTTGTGTCTCCACTGACGATGTTGAAGCGCAGCGTCGCATCCGGTTTCAGCGGCAGGAACGGCAGACTGCGACCAACCTCGGTGCCCAGAGTCCATGCGGAGATACGCTGATCCTCATAATGGCCGAATTGCCAGACGCCCTCGACATTCCAATGCCATGCGCCGCGCACACCATGCGATCGCAGGCCCAGGCTGTGGCGCTCCTCTCGTCCGATCAGAGCGCCGAAACGCGCGGCACGGTTACGATAGCCCAGATAATAGAGGTCCAGTTCCGGCAGGGCCGCATAGGCTCCCCACAATTTGCGCATATCGGACGTGGGATCGTCGAAACTATCGGGGCCGGGCTGTACCGGGTTCAACAGGAACAGGTCCAGCTTCGATCCCTTGCCCAGCTTTATGCTGCTGCGCACGCCATCGAAGGCCAGAGGCGTGTTGGGACCATAGCGGGTGCCGACCAGCCGTTCGGTACCGAGCGAAAGCATCTGCCGTCCGCCGCGCAGGGTGACGGGGCCAAGGCTGACATCGGCGAAACTCTGAAGCATGTCGACCCGGCTCTGATCGATCGGGCTGGCAGAGGGGGCGACGCCGACGGCATAGCTGATGATCGGCTGGACAAAAGCGCGGGCGTGAATTTGGTCGCCTATGCCGATATGCAGGTCTGCATAGGGCATGGCTCGCGCCCAAAGAAAGCTGTCATCGGGCGCGGAGGCGCCACCCCAAAGATTATTCTGGTAATTTTCGTTACGTAGCCGGACTTCGACGCCTGTCGATAGCCATGCATCATCGGCCAGCGGGATATATTTGAATTGGCCAGTCCAGTGATGGCCGCGCTTTTCCGCATCGGCCAGATCGGACCAGTCCTCATCATAGCGAGTGATCGATAAAGTGGGCGCCTGCCATGCCTCGGTCGTCTGTGCAGCCAGCGGGCCAGAGGCGCAGAGCGAGAGGGCAAGGCAGGCCGATTTCTTAAGCATGACGCTGCGCCTGTTCGGCGACGAGAGCGGCAAGGATAAAGCCACCGATCAGGCCCAGATGCTCGAAAAAGGCATTGGTGGCCATGAACCGATCCTGCCCCACCGGCATCGTCCAGAAGGCGTTGGCGGTAAATGCGGCGAGCAGCGTGAAGACGCCCAGCATCCCCGCCCCCAGCCATGCCATGCGGCCGGTCAGGATCAGCATTGGTCCAACCAATTCGATCGCAATGGTGAGCGCGGCCCAGAGCGCCGGCGGGTTCATGCCGAAATGCGCCTGTTCCGCGACCGCCGCCGGCCAGTCCGTCAGCTTGACGATGCCGCCCAGAAGATAGGCGCCGACCAGCAACAGCCGGGCGATGAACCATGTCGGCTTCCAGTCAAGGATAGCGTCGACAAAGCGGGGATCGCGGACGGGGCGCATCTTACTGCGCCGCCCCATTGCTCTTATCGCTGTGGACTTCGGCGATATAGCCGCCGGGGAAGCGCAGGATAGCGCTCTGACGTCCGGCTACGGTCTGCGGCGCGACCAGCGTCTCGACACCCGCCGCCGAAGCCTTGGCCAGTGTCGCATTGAGGTCGGCAACTTCATAGCCGGTCATGTCGCGGCCATAGGGCCAGGGCAGTTGCCCGTCCGAAACGAAGACCGTCATCTTCCCATAGCCGCTGTCGATGGCGACGCGGCGGATGGTCTTGCCCGGCTGGCCGATTTCATCGCCTTTGGCTGCACGGTCGTCGGAGACAATCTTGCCATGGGCAAAGCCGGTCCAATCCTTGATGAAGCGGTCGGCGACATCGGCGGTCAGATAAATGCGGTTTTCCGGCACGGTGCCGAGCGCGGGATAGTTGGGCTTGGCGGTGTGCCAATAGAGTTGCATGTTCACGCCGCCAGCCCATTGCACCACCACATCGCGGCCGATGGGGTCGGGGAAGGTGGTGATGCGGCGCACCGCGCCATGCTTCACGGCGGAGGAGACGGCGGCGTCCATGTCGCTCACCAGATAGCCGGTGCGCTCATCGCCAAAGGGATAGGGGATCGGCGTCTTGAAGCCGAAGACGGAGACGGTTCCGGCCGGGGTCAGTGCCAGTTGCGATTTGGTCAGGCTGGGCGTGGGCGTGACCTGAAATTCGCCCTGCTTCGACGTTTTTCCGCCGAAGGTCGCAACGAAACTGGCGACGAAGGCGTCGAACTGACCTTCGGGCACATAGACATGGGTGGTGTCATATTGTGCGCCGACCGAATAATCGGCGGTGGTGGCCGGCTTTGCGACGACGGGCGCGGCGATCGGGGTTGTGGCGACCATCAGGGTCGCGATGATCATGGTGAAGCGGGTCATGTCTGTGGCTCCGGTTTGTCAGGGGGCACGGCTAGTTTAGACAGCAAGCATCGCTCGATCGATCCGAATAAAATCGGCCGTCATGTTCGATATAATAGAATAGTTTGATGCCGGTCAGACGGCCCAGCAGCCGCAGCCCAGCGATCCCCAGAAGGTCTGGACATCGGCAGCAGGCACATTGGCGCCAAGGGCCGCCGCATGATCATGGCCATGAACGCCGCAGGCACTGGCGCATCCACAGGCCGACGCCAGTTGTGCCCGGGCCTCGCGGGTTTTGTGGTATCCTCCGAAGGTGGCGACCGGCGACCAGTCGGGCATGGGCTTTGGCAGGTCGGGCGCAAGCGGGGCATAGTCGCCCTCGCCATGGACCACCTTGCCACCCAGCAGGGTCAGCACCGACCGGATATGGACGATCTGATCCTCCGGCACCGAAAAATAATCGGCTGACAACAGAGCAAGGTCGGCCAGTTGCCCGGCCTTGATCTGGCCCTTCTTGCCAATCTCGTTGGAGAACCAGGTATTTTCATGGGTCCACATGGCCAGCGCCTTTTCCCGGCTGACGCGATTGTCGCCACGATAGAGGGCAAAGCCACCGACGGTGCGGCCCGTCACCAGCCACGACAAAGATACCCACGGGTTGTAGCTGGCGACACGGGTCGCATCGGTGCCGGCACCCACAGGAATGCCCGCCGCGATCATGCGGGCAATCGGCGGGGTGCGCTCAGCCGCCTTGGCGCCATAGCGCTCCACGAAATATTCGCCCTGATAAGCCATGCGATGCTGCACGGCGATGCCACCGCCCAGCGCGGCGATGCGGTCGATATTGCGGTCGCTGATGGTTTCGGCATGGTCGAAGAACCAGTTGATGCCCTGCAAGGGGATGTCCCGGTTCACCTTCTCATAGACATCCAGCGCACGTCCGATCGTCTCGTCATAGGTGGCGTGCAGGCGCCAGGGCCATTTATGCTCGGCCAGCAGGCGGATGACGGGTTCGAGGTCGCCTTCCATGCTGGGCGCCATGTCTGGCCGGGGCTGACGGAAATCCTCGAAATCCGCCGCTGAATAGACGAGCATTTCGCCCGCGCCATTGTGGCGATAGGTGTCGTCGCCCTGACCCGGCGTGACCTGTTTCACCCAGCCGGAGAAATCGGCCAGCTCTTCCTTGGGCTTTTGCGTGAAGAGGTTGTAGCTGATGCGGACGGTCAGCTGATCATCCTGATGCAGCTTCTCGATAATCTCATAATCGTCGGGATAATTCTGGAAACCGCCACCCGCGTCGATCACCCCGGTGACGCCCAGTGCATTGACGTCGCGCATGAAATGGCGGGTGGAATTGAGCTGATAGTCCTGCGGCAGCTTTGGCCCCTTGGCCAGCGTCGAATAGAGGATCGTCGCATTGGGCTGCGCCAGCAAAAGCCCGGTCGGGTTGCCCGCCGCATCGCGGACGATCTCGCCGCCCGGCGGGTTGGGTGTATCCTTGGTATAGCCAACGACCCGCAGCGCGGCGGCGTTCAGCAGCGCGCGGTCATAGAGGTGCAGGATGAAGACCGGCGTGTCAGGGGCCACGGCGTTGAGTTCAGCGATCGTCGGCAGACGCTTTTCGGCAAATTGATGCTCGGTAAAGCCGCCGACCACGCGCACCCATTGCGGGGCGGGGGTGTTGTCGACCTGCCGCTTGAGCATATCCATCGCCTCGGCCAGCGTCGGCACGCCGTCCCAGCGCAATTCCATGTTGAAATTCAGGCCACCGCGGATGATGTGCATATGGCTGTCGATCAGGCCGGGGATCAGGCGATGCCCTTTGGCGTCGATGATCGTGGCATCCGGTGCGGCAGCGCGCACTTCTGCTTCGCTGCCCACCGCCAGAAACTTGCCATTACGGATAGCGACTGCTTCCGCGACTGGATTTCCCCGGTCCAGCGTCGTCACCTTGGCATTGATGATGATCATGTCGGTCATGGGGCGTTCCTTGGCATTGGCAGATAGGGAGGAGAGAAGGGCGGAGGCGGCCACCCCGGCCATGGCATCGCGGCGCGTAATCATGCGTCGCTCTTCTGATTGTTGGGCAGGCGGCCCAGCACATGGTCGCGGCATTCATTACGCACGAAGCGGGCCAATTCATGACTGTCGGCCCAGCGCTTGGCGAGCGGTATGACCTGTTCGCCGACCAATATGCCAAGCAGGCCGATCAGAGCCACCACCGGGGGAGCGGGCGACCGCACCCCCAACAGCGAATAGACGATGCCGACCAGCAGACCGGCGCCAAGGGAGAGAAGATAGACTTTCATCGCCGGTCTCCTATTCAACGCATCACTTCTGGATGAAGGTAAGGATGTCGGCGTTCAGCACATCGGCATTGACCGTCAGCATGCCATGCGAATAACCTTCATAAATCTTCAGCGTCGCGTTCGGCAGGATTTCGGCCTGAAGCACTCCGGCATTCTTGTAGGGTACGACCTGATCATCGTCGCCATGCAGCACCAGAGTCGGGACGGTGATGGCGGTCAGATCGTCGGTCTGATCCGTTTCGGAGAAAGCCTTGATGCCTTCATAATGGGCCTTGGCGCTGCCCATCATGCCCTGACGCCACCAATTGTCGATGACGGCGGGCTTTACGTCGGCGCCTTCACGGTTGAAGCCATAAAAAGGCCCGGCGGCAACATCGCGGAAGAATTGCGCACGGTTGGCGGCAAGCCCGGCGCGCAGGCCATCGAACACATCCATGGGCAGGCCATCGGGATAGCGCTCCGTCTTCAGCATGATCGGCGGGACAGCACTGACCAGTACGGCCTTGGCCACGCGGCCTTCGGGCAGGCCGTAACGGGCGACATAGGCCGCCACTTCGCCACCGCCGGTCGAATGACCGATATGGATGGCGTTTTTCAGGTCCAGATGACGGGCGACAGCGGCAGCGTCGGCGGCATAATGGGCCATATCATGGCCTTCGCTCACCTGAGCCGATCGTCCATGGCCGCGACGGTCGTGGGCGACGACGCGATAGCCCTCGCCCAAGAAGAACAGCATCTGCGCGTCCCAGTCGTCGGACGACAGCGGCCAGCCATGGTGGAACATGATGGGCTGGGCGTCCTTGCTGCCCCAGTCCTTGTAGAAGATGCCGACGCCATCGTTGGTGGTCACGAAGCTCATGGGGATTTCCTTTCGGGGAATGTCGGTTTCAGGGGAGAAAGGGGACCAGCAGCCGGGGAGAGAGGGGGCAGCCGCCGGTCCCGACACATGTCAGTGGCCGCCTTCGGAGGCTCCGAACATGGTCTTGGCATATTTGATGCCCAGGCCGTATGCGCCGCCAAATTCCTTGGCGATGCCGGTGGTGGAGTCATAGGTTTCGGTGCGTGCCCAATCGCGCTGAAGCTCCAGCATATATTGCAGCGACGTCATCGGCTTGGCGCCGAGCTGGATCATGCGCTGCACGGCGCGTTCATGGGCTTCTTCGCTGATGTCACCACAGGCGTCGGCGATGAAATAGACGTCGAAGCCCTGATCGATCGCGGATGCAGTCGGTCCGACAATGCAGACGCTGGTCCACAGGCCAGCCAGCACGATCCGCTCCTTGCCGATGCGGTTCACTTCCTCGATCACGGCGGCATCTTCCCAGGTGTTCATGCTGGTGCGATCCAGCAACGGCTGGCCGGGGAAGGCATCGGTGATTTCGTCGAACATCGGACCGGAAAAGCTCTTTTCGGCGACCGTGGTCAGGATGGTCGATACGCCGAACGACTTGGCCGCGCGGCTGATGAGGGCGGCATTGTTGCGGAGCAGCTCAGGCGCGATCGACTTGGTTGCAAAAGACATTTGCGACTGAAAGTCGATGAGAATGAGGGTGTGGTCGGTCGGCGAGATGAGGGACTTGCCAGGGGTCGGGGTGGCGGTGATCGTCATGGGTCGGCTCCTTGGGTTTACGTGGCGTTCAGGCAGCGTCTCGCTGCTCTGGGGATCGTTCTAACAGCCATTTTTATCTGAAATACTCGGATAAGATTGTCTGAAATGTTCGAATAAATAGAAATGTCTGGTGAGAGGTCCGCTACGTCGACGCACGCGGCGCCGACGCAGCGGGTCCCTGTACCCGACGCGCGCAATGCTAGAGGATACTGCCCTGACCGTATTGGATCAGGCTGATGCGTTAGCGATCATCCGAACGAAAAGGGCGGCCTGTACGCGCGCGCCACATCGTCACAATTCGATCAGGCCGCGCTTGATCGCCAGAGTGACCGCATGGGTGCGGTCTGTCGCATCCAGCTTAGAAAATATGGATTTCATATGGCCCTTCACCGTCTCTTCGGTGATGTTCAGTCGGGCGGCGACCAGCTTGTTGCTGTTGCCCCAGGCAGCGAGTGACAGGACCGCGATTTCCCGCTCCGTCAGCGGGTCTTCCAATACATGCAGGGCGATCGCGGTCGCGACCGTGGCGTCCAGATGCTTGCCGCCCAGATGCACGGATCGGATCGCGTCGAGTAGTTGCTTGCGCAGGCTGGCCTTGAGCAGATAGCCCATGGCACCCGCCCTTAAGGCCTTGATTGCCCGTCCATCGCCCGAATAAGTGGTGAGGACGATGATCCGCGCGCCCGGATGCCGTTCCCTGATCTGGGCTATGGCATCCAGCCCGGACATATCTGCCATTTGCAGGTCCATCAGGACGATGTCCGGACGCAGCCGGTCATATTCTGCGATGGCATGGCGGCCATTATCCGCTTCGCCGACGATCTGCATGTCCATTTGCGTGGCCAGCATGGCACGCACACCTTCACGCAGCAGCGCATGATCATCCACCACCAGAATCGATATGGGCGATGTCGCGGGCTGCATATCATGGCTATGGGTCGGACCGGACTGCATCGCACCAGATAAGCGTCTGGATGGCTCCAAGTCCATGCGATCTTGGGCTATGATCATCCTGCCCCGCCACGTCGATCGATAACCGATTGAAAATGAGACTGCACATATGTGTCATGCGGCGTACGCAGGTCGAAAATCCATCGCCTGTCGGTAAAGCGCGTCGGATCGTGGCAGGCGTCCATGGCATCCAGCATATGATCCATCATATGCTGTGCCGTCTGCGCTATGGATGCCGGTGTGGCATCGCCATTGGGGAGGGCCAGAAGGCAGGCGATGGTGCAACTGTCGAGTGGAATGGCGGCTCTGGCAGCGACCCCCGCCAGATTCCCCATGATGCCGGGGGTGATTTCGGCAGCAAGGCCCATGCCGATAATCAGAATGGATCTGGCCCGCACCTGGGCGGGCAGGCTGGATAAAATCAGCGTCTCGCCAAAGTCCCCCTTAAATATACCGCCAGCGCGCAGGTGCGACAGGGTTCCCAGCAGGGCGCAATCCAACTCGCATGTACTTTGGGCCGGATCTTCCAAAGCCGGAATGATGGGCATGCCCACGATCAACAGATCGACGTCGGCTTCTACCGGATCGACCCTGCCGACTTCAAAGCACATCTTATGATAGACGCCCATCTGTTGCGCCTTGATCCCATCCAATCGGCTTTGATCCCTATCCTTGGGACGGACATGGCTGGCCGCCTTTCATATGGGGCCAGGCTATAGGTTGGGCGCTGCGCGGTCGCGTTTAAGCCGGATGGTTTTTGGACAATCATGCTGCATTCGCCGAGCGGTTGCTGATTGTCAGATTTCGCTGTCCTACGGGATTGCAGACATGAATATCCGTTGGGAACGCGACCTGCCCGACATGTACGCATTTAACCCGTATTATTCGATAATTATAAGAATCGGTAACAAAATGTCAAAATCGCCGGGAAATGTGCGAAGCTAAGGCAGACGTCAAAGGATGAGGTTGAGCGCCACGATGATGAGAATCACTGCCAGGGTCCGCCGCAATATCGTTTCGCGCACATGCGATGCGAGCGAGCTTCCGATGATGATGCCCGGCACCGATCCGATCAGAAGAGAGCCAAGCAGAGAGAAATCCACCGTCCCCAGCCACCAATGGCCGATACCCGCCACAAAGGTCAGAGGCACCGCATGGGCGACATCCGTGCCCACGATCCGCGCCAGCGGAACACGCGGATAGAGGACCAGCAGAGCCGTCGCGCCGATCGCGCCAGCGCCGACCGAAGTGACCGTTACGGCGGCGCCGACCAGCAGGCCCAACAGGATGGTCAGATTGCGGGTCAGGACAGGATTATCCTGCCCGTCATGCCGCCGCGCCCAAGCCTGAATACGCTCTTTCGCCAGCAACGCTGCACCGGTCAGCAGCAACATGCAACCCAGCGTCAGCTTGATCGGATCGACGATGGAGTGGGACGGCGGTCCCAGTCTGGACAGGAGGTAAAGGGCAGCGATAGTGGCGGGCAGGCTGCCAAGCGCCATCCATCCCACGACCCGCCATTCGACCGACTTCTTCCAGCCATGGATGAGGCTGCCGACGCTTTTGGTCAGACAGGCATAGAGAAGGTCGGTACCCACAGCCGCAGCCGGATGAAAATTGAAAAGCAGGACGAGGATGGGCGTCATCAGCGATCCGCCGCCCACGCCGGTCAGGCCGACCAGAACGCCCACCAGCAATCCAGCCAGAGAATAAAGCGGGTTGAATGTCATCTACTCTCTACGGCCCTGAACTGGTGGGAATATATACGCGCTCAGCCCTGCACTTATTCCAACCATCCGATATGGCAAGGCAGGATGAAGTTTCGCCCCGCGTAGCCATTCTTTGGGTCATTAAGGATCGGTCATCTTCCCGCCAACTTCAGGTAGGGCAAAGAGGCCTAGGCAGTCTATAAGGCAGGAGTAGCCCGCGAGGACGTTGAAATGCGCAAGATGCTGGTTGCGGTTCTGCTCGCCATGCTGGCCTCGGCCGCTCATGGTGAAACGGTAGATACCACACCGAACGGATTGTGGCGTAATCCGCGCAACAGCGTTGCTGTGCGAACCGGACCTTGCGGCGATCATCTATGTGGCTGGGTCGTATGGGCCGATGCCGAAGCGCGCGCCGATGCCCGCGATAGCGGCGTCGATAATCTGATAGGAACTCGCCTGTTGGAGGATTATCGGCCAAATGGGAAAAGCGCATGGACCGGCACGGTCTATGTCCCCGACATGGGCCGGCATTTCGCATCGCAAATTCAGCAAATTTCGCCGGGTCAACTAAAGATCAAGGGCTGCATTTTGGGGGGCTTCTTGTGCCGGACGCAGCTCTGGACCCGGATCGAAAGGATACCCGATGCGTGAACGCGGTCGTGTAAGAAGATTCCTGTTATGGGCATCGGCTTCGGTCCTTGTCGGAGTGATTGCTTGGGTCGCAGGGTATCCCGCGCTCGCCGGGGATGCGGTGCAGGACTTTGGCGGCCGTCGAGACGCCGCAACCGCCATTGCCTTCTTTTCGGGTGACATGGGTTTCGGGTTTGGGATGAGCGGCAAGGTGGCAAAAGGCCTTGCTGCAAAGGGGGTTCCTGTCATTGGCTTCAGTTCGCCCCGCTATTTTGCGCATCGCCGCACTTTGGACGAAGCGAACCGCATCGTGGCCGATGCCATCCGGCTGACGATCAGGCGCACCGGCGCGGAGCAGGTGATATTGATGGGACAATCCTATGGTGCGGATATCGTTGCGACCACCGTTCCGAACCTGCTCGCTGAAGTGCGCGATCATCTGGCCGGGGTGGTCATGATCGTGCCGGCGCAGACGGTCTATTTCCGGTCTGATCCCTTGGGTCTGGCCTATCATGGTGAACCCGATGCCCGACCATTGAAGGGGATACAGCGATTTCATGCAACACCGCTGATCTGCATTTATGGAGTGGAGGAGAAGGATAGCCTCTGCCCACCACTTGCCGGTGGCGCGGCCCGAGTGACAGGCCTGCCCGGGGGGCATTTTCTGCATCATGATCAGGACCGTCTGATTTCGACGCTCACGGCTCAGTTGCGCTCCATCGACCCGGCCATTCTTCCTGTACCATCGGCCAACAAAAACTGACCGCAGTATGGGGGAAGGACGGGGACGGATATGATCGGCCGGATAATCAGCTCCCTCGCCCTGTCGCTGCTTACGCTCTCGGGTCCGGTGCCGGACCATGTGGGGGCCAGGTCGATTGCCGCACCCACAAGTGTAAGGGGCGATATCGGATATAAACGACCGCTTCTGGGCCGTGTCACCGTCTATCGGCCTGCCGGTGCTGTTCGAGGGCTGGTCATTCTGCTGTCGGACAAAGTGGGATGGAGTGCGCAGGACCGATCGCTGGCCCGGCGGTTGCAAGCCGACGGCGCGCTTGTCACGGGGGTTCCGACACCCGATTTCCTGCATGCATTGAGCCGCCAGCATGGCTGCATCAATCCCAATTACGCGATCATCGATCTGGCCCGGGACATTCAGCATCGGCTGAACTTACCAATTTATATGAAACCAATTCTGATGGGACGGGGACAGGGCGGGGCATTGGCCTATGCCACACTCGCGGCAGGACCGAGTGGTTCCTATCATGCTGCCTTCTCTATCGGGTTTGGATCATTTCTGCCCGGGCACGGGCAATGGTGCAAATCTGGAACATTGCATATGACGTCGCGGCGGCAGCCGACGGGCTGGACTTTGATGCCGGCTGCATCCCTGCCTTCCCCATGGATTGTCGCCTTGGGACCCGGCGATGCAAGCCTGTCTCCTGCTTATTGGAAAGATGTAGAGGGCGGCAAAGCGATCGATGTTGCCACTGGCCCGGATGGAGATGGACATATCTCCCAACTGGTGACGCCATTTCTGAACCCACCCCCGGATGGTGGGATCGCATCCCTGCCGGCAGACATGCCGATCACCGTCGTTACGGACCCTGCCGCGCCGCACGGGGACGGCATGGCTATCCTCTATTCCGGCGATGGCGGATGGGTCGGGCTGGACCGGGATGTCGCCAACGAACTGGCCAAACGGGGAATCCCCGTGGTTGGCCTGGATAGTCTTTCCTATTTCTGGAGCCAGCGTACGCCAAAGGGGGCTGCTGCTGACCTGGCTCCGGTCATCCGTGCCTATTCGAACCAATGGCAACGTCCACATGTCATCATGCTGGGCTACAGCTTCGGTGCGGATGTACTGCCCCATATCGTCGCGCATTTGCCGTCCGACGTGCGGGGGCGGATCACGGGAATGGCGATGCTGGGTCTAAGCCCATCGGCGGATTTTCAGTTTCATCTCAGTAGCTGGCTCAATATGAGCGATAACAACGCCTATCCTACCGTACCCGCCATCGCGCGCCTGCGCGGGTTGCCGATGTTATGCATCATGGGACAGGCCGAGACAGACAGCGCCTGTCCTTCCATCCCGCCTGGTATCGTCCAGGTCGTATCTGTGCCGGGTGGTCATCATTTCGACCGTAATGCTGCTTTACTGGCGCAGCAGATCATAGGACGCCTGCCGAAATGAAGGGTGAGAGGGTGGTAACATGGCTGAGCGCGCATCGCGGTGCGCTGACGATCGCTGTGATGTTGATCGTTGCGGCATTGGGGCTGGTGGCGCTCCATACGCTGCTTGCCGATGTCCGGTTGCGCGACATAAGGGCGGCCTTCCATTTGATTTCGTCCGAACAGGTGGGAATGGCATTAGCGCTGACGATAATCAGCTATCTGGCGCTGACTTTTTACGACCATGTCGCATTACGAGTCATCGACCGCCCCTTACCCTGGCGCACGGCGGCGCTGGCCTCTTTTTGCAGCTATACGCTCAGCCATAATCTGGGCCTGTCCCTGTTGACCGGCGGTACGGCCCGCTATCGCATCTATATCGCTGCCGGGCTTCAACCGGGCGATATTGCGCGCATCGTGGCGTCGGCCAGTCTGTCTTTCTGGGGCGGTGTCTTTGTCATGGCAGGGGCGTTGATGCTGGTCCATCCGGTCGCGATGACGTTGGGTAGTGCCAGCCTGTCCGTGACGCTCCAATATGGAGCGGGCGGGATCATCCTGCTCGCGGCAATCGTACTGATCGCTCTGGCGGGCCGCGTGGGTCGCGACATCATGCTGCTGGGCTGGCGGATCGCGCTGCCCAGTCGCGGGCAGGCGCTGGCGCAGATATTGGTGGCCAGTATCGATCTGGCCGCTGCCAGTGCCGCCCTTTTCGTGCTGGTGCCTCATGCGGACCCTGCGCTCTATCCCAGCTTCTTTCTGGGCTATGCCATGGCTATCATCATCGCTCTGGTCAGCCATGTGCCCGGCGGACTTGGTGTGTTCGAGGCCGTCATCGTGGCCACTTTGCCGGAAGTGGATCGTCCCGACCTGTTGGCTGCTCTGCTGGCTTACCGCTGCATCTATTATCTGCTGCCCCTGTTGCTGGGCGTGATCGCGATTGCCGTGCATGAAAGAGGTGTGTGGCGCAGGCCAGTCGGGCGCTTCATCGATGGGGCACAGGCCGCCGCTGCCGGCATGGCGCCAACGATGCTGGCTCTGCTGGTCGCGGTGGGCGGTATTATCCTGCTTATATCCGGGGCGCTGCCAGCTATCCCGGCGCGCGCCCATATGGTGCATGGCCTGTTTCCGCTTGCCTTCATGGAAGCATCGCATTTTGCCGCGAGCGTCGTCGGCACTCTGCTCATTTTGTTGGCGTCTGGCCTTTATCGTCGGCTCGATGCGGCATTCTGGATGGCGCGGGCGCTCCTTTTGGCAGGGATAATCTTCTCCTTGGTGAAGGGGCTGGATTATGAGGAGGCGGGCGCACTCCTGCTGATCCTTGGCCTGCTCCAATGGACTCGTAGCGCTTTTTATCGGCGTACCCGCTTTACGGCCGACGCACTAAGCCCGGCATGGATTGCGACATTGGCTGTAGCGGTTGGCCTGTCCATCTGGATCGGTCTTTTTGCCTATAAGCATGTGGCGTATCAGAATGCGTTGTGGTGGGATTTCAGCTCGCGCGGCGATGCCTCCCGCTTTTTGCGGGCGGCGCTGGCGAGCGCGTTGCTGGTCGTGGCCGCGGCGCTGTGGCGTTTGTCCCGGCCTGCCTCGGCCCAGCCCCAGGGGCAGCATGTCGATGACCTGCCCAATATGGTGGCACTGGCGCTCGCCGATCGCAGCGATGCCTTTCTCGCTATCACGGGCGACAAACTGTTCCTGACGTCCGCCTCCGGCCGTGCGTTCATCATGTATCAGGTACAAGGGCATAGCTGGATCATGATGGGCGATCCGGTAGGGGAGAGGGCGGAATGGCCTGACCTGCTATGGGCGCTGCGCGAGATGGCGGATGAAAGTCAGGGGCGGTTGCTGCTGTATCAGATCAGCCTCGACACGCTGCCCTTGGCCATCGACCTGGGCCTAGGCATCATCAAATATGGAGAGGAAGCGCGGGTCGAACTGCGCCGCTTCACACTGGATGGTCCCAACGGCAAACCACTCCGCTATGCCGAACGCCGGGCCGTGCGAGAGGGGGCGTCCTTCCAAATTATCGGGCAAACGGATTTGCCTCCGATCATGGAGGAATTGCGCGGTATTTCGGATCGCTGGCTCGCCGCTAAAGGGCATAGCGAGAAGATGTTCAGCGTCGGTCGCTTCGATCGCGATTATATCGGCAGATGCGACTGTGTCGTCGTGCGTCAAGGCGAACGGATCGTTGCATTCGCCAATATCTGGGCGACCGAAAACCGGAATGAATTATCCGTGGACCTGATGCGGCATGATGCGGACATGCCTTATGGCACGATGGATTTCCTGTTCATCCGCCTGATGCAATGGGGTCAGGCGCAGGGCTATGCCTGGTTCACGCTGGGATTGGCGCCATTGTCGGGGCTGGAAGCGCGTCGGTTGGCTCCCTTCTGGGCAAAAGCCGGGGCTTTGCTGTATCGCCATGGTGAAAGCCTATATGGTTTCGAAGGGCTGCGAGCCTATAAGGATAAATTCTCGCCCGTGTGGGAACCTCGTTTCATCGGCGGGCCACATGGGGTATCGATGGCTCGGGCCATGCTCGACCTTCAGAAACTCGTGTCGGGAGCTTCTGGAAGTGCAGCGGCCCGAACGCTTAAAAATCGCGCCGTCTGACAATTTTCCTGCGCGCTGTTGCGCAAAGATTTCCTGAATTTTTCAGCATCTTGTCAGAAAGATGAGGTGAAGATGAAGATTGGTCGATGGCCTAGTCTTTAATCTTAAACATTACCGTCTTCATCGCCCCATATCAGCCCCGAGGTACAGGGATGAAATCTCCAATAAGGGGTTGATTTTACATGATGTTGAACCGATTCGCTCGGGCCGCGCTTCTTGCCGGTTCCGCTTTGGCGAGCATGGCCGCGCCGATTGCCTTTGCGCAGGATCAGGCGCCTGATACCGCCGCTGCTGACGCTGCCGGAGAACAAGGGCTGGGCGAGATCGTCGTGACCGCGACGAAGCGCGAGACCAATCTTCAGGAAACGCCGATTTCCATGACGGTCATGAGTACCGAAGCGCTCAAGGACCGGCACGTCCAGAGCCTGTACGACTTGGCTGATGGCGCAGTACCGTCGCTGCGCGTCGCGACTTTCGAAGCGCGTCAGAGCGCGCTGACCATTGGCATTCGTGGCATTGTACCACTTGACGCCAACCAGCCCGCCCGTGAGCAGGGAGTCGGCATCTATGTCGATGGCGTCTATATGGGCCGTCAGCATGGCCTGAACGCGGCGTTGTTCGACGTCGAGCGCGTCGAAGTACTGAAGGGGCCACAAGGCACGCTGTTTGGCCGCAACACTGAAGGCGGCGCGCTCAGCATCGTGAGCAAGGCACCGACCGGCGAATGGGGTGGCCGCGTGGATGCGGGCATGGGCAATTATGGTTCGCGCAATGGCGATTTCCACCTGAACCTGCCGAAGGTTGCGGGTTTCAGCGTGAAGCTGGACGGCGTTATCCAGCATCAGGACGCCACCACCAAGAACCCGCTCGAAGGCCAGGCCGGTTGGAATTATTATAATCGTAAGGGCTTCCGTGCGGCGGTGCGCTGGCAGCCGACCAGCACCATCACCAACGATTTTTCCTATGATGTCGCAAAGGACGCCAACACGCCCTTCTACAGCCAGTTGCTGAATGTGAATCCCAATGGGTGCGCTGCCGGTACGCAGGCGTCGCAGCCCGCCTGTACCCTGCCCGGCACCAATTATAGCAGCTTGACCGGCACTGTCCGCCCGCCGCTGCCCGGCGTGGTCGTCAATGGCGACACTCGGATGAAGACCGCCGATATTGGCGTGCCGCAACAGCCCAGCATCGATAAGACGCACGGCTTCACCAACAATCTGAAGTGGGAAGTCTCGCCGGAAATCGAATTGCGCTCCATCACCGCATGGCGCGGCGTTGACGCGACCCAGTGGGACAATTCGGGCGGCGCGCATCGCCCGCCGGTCGTGAACCTGACATCGTCCTGCACGCAGGCTGCGCCCTGCCAGTTCAGCCGCTACAGCCTAGCCGATCTGCGCCAGCGTCAGTTCAGCCAGGAATTGCAGGCTGTCGGCACCGTTGGTTCGATCGACTATGTTGTCGGTGGTTTCTACTTTAACGAGCATGTCAGCGATGACGCGGCCACCCCCAACTCCAATGGCGTCTATCTGAATAGCGCCGGGCAGCCGGTTTATACCATTTTGAATAGCTGCACCGGATCGGGCGGCTTCGGCTCTGACGTAGGTTGCCGTTCCATCGACCGTGCATCGGAAGTCTGGTCCAAGAGCTATGCCGCCTATGGCCAGTTGACCTGGAATGCGACCGATGCGCTGCATCTGACCGTTGGCGGGCGTTATACCCACGATGAAAAGAAGGGCGTGCTGCATTATTCGCGCAACGTGAATTATGACACCAACCCGCCAGCCGCCAGCGTCGGTTATCAGCCGCTGGACGCGACCTGGAACCGCTTCAACCCGATGGCTACCATCGCATATGACGTGAACAACGACCTGCATGTTTATGCCAAATATGCGACCGGCTATCGCGCCGGCGGTGCCAGTTCGCGTACGTCCAACTATCAGGCGTTCAATCCCGAAGATGTGAAGTCCTATGAAGTCGGCCTGAAGTCGGACTTCTGGGATCACCGCGCACGCTTCAATCTGGCCGGTTACATCATGGACCGCAAGGATAGCCAGGTCGACATCAGTTCGATCCAGTTCGTCGGCTCCAGCAGCTTCAACAATCTGGTGACGATCAATGCCCCCGGTACGACCAAAATCCGTGGCATCGAAGCGGACCTGACGCTGAACCCGGTCGAAGGCCTGACGCTGAATGCGTCTTATGCCTATACCTACACAAAAATCCCGCCGGTACTGATCACCGCCAGCGATGCTGCGGGACGTTCGACCAGCGTCTATCAGAATTTCTACATCGTATTCACGCCACGCAATGCAGCCAGCGGATCGATCGATTACGCCCTGCCGATCGCTGGCAGTGACACGAAGCTGAAATTCCATATGGACGGCAACTATTCGCAGGCGACGCAGGCCTTCGACCAGTTCGCCACGAAGAATGACGCATCGCTGATCTTCAACGGTCGCATTTCGCTTGCGGATATCGATGTCGGCTATGGCCGCAACCTGACGCTGAGCGTCTGGGGTCGCAATCTGTTCAACGAACAATATGTGTTCCGCCGCGATCCGTCGAACAGCCTGCCCGGCGCGCCCACCAGCAATGTGACGACCGGTAGCATCGGCAATATTCTGGGTGATTATGGCAACTTCAATGCGCCGCGCACCTTTGGCGTGGATGCCAGCATCAAGTTCTGATCACGCGCTGATCTGAGCATTTGACCGGCGTGCCTGTTTCGCAGCCACGCCGGTTTTTATTGGGGTAATGTCACAGCGATATGCAGGCCCGGCGCAGCATCGTCCAATGTCATCTGGCCGCCATGCAGGCGGGCGATAGCATCGGCCAGCGGCAGGCCAAGGCCGTGACCGCTACGTTGGCGGGCAGGATCGATCCGACCGAAACGGCGCATGACCAGCGCTCGCTTATCGGCAGGGATGCCCGGACCATTATCGCGGACATGCAGGATGACGCTGTCGTCGGAACCTTCCAGAGACAGGCGGGTATGGGTGCCCGGTGGCGTATGACGGATGGCATTTTCCACCAGGTTGAGCAGCATTTGGGAGAGAAGTTGCCGGTCCCCGGTGAGGCTTGCCCTATCGCATTGGCCCAGGCTGATGACATGCCCTTGGTCCTGTGCCAAAGGACCAGCCATATCGATAATCTCACAGACCAGTTGGTCGAGGGCGATTGGTTTGAACCCCGCCTTGCGCGATCCGCTTTCGATTTCGGCAATACGCAGCATCGCGCCGAACATGCCCAGCAGCAAATCTGCCTGCTCGGTTGCCTGTTGCAGCGCTTCACGAACGGGTTTTGCTTCCTCTCTATGTTCGATCAGCGCCAGTTCGTTGCGCAAACGGGCCAGCGGTGTGCGCAGTTCATGCGATATGTCGTTTGAGACATTGCGGATTTCCGCCATCAGGACGGCCATGCGGTCAAGCATATGGTTGAAGGCCTGTGCCTGTCGGTCAAATTCGCCGCCATCGCCCATCAGTGGCACGCGCTGCGAAAGGTCGCCATCGGCGATCGCTTCGGCGGTCACGCGCATCTGCTCTATTCGGCGGCCGATCAGGCGCCGGAAAAGCAGTAGCCCGATCAGCACGACAAGAATGATGGACCCGAAACCGGCAATATAGAGGCGTTGTCGGACTGAAAAATAATCGTCGATCGGCTCGGTTTCGGCGAAGATCGCTAGACGCCAGCCGTCGCCGATTTCCCGTACCAGGACACGCCCCTGACTTAACCCTACGATCCGGTCGTCCTTACCCAATGCGGAAAAGCCGATGGGAAGAGGGCGAGAAAACCGGACATTGCCTGCGAGCCGCCGCCCTTCCCGATCGGTCAGCAACACACCCAGATCGCCTGTGTCGCGCTCACTGGTCATGACTTCTATATGGCGGCGGAGTTCATCCAGACTCACCTTCTCATCGAGTGGAGCGATCGCGTGGCTTTCGGATTCGATCCGGCGTTCGACCAGATGATTGATCATCGATAGCGTCGCGAAAAATGTGCCAAGTCCCGCTGCCGCCGTCACCGTGAGGAACAGCGCGATGAAAGCGATCGTCAGTCCGCGCAGAGAAAGCGGTCGGCCGATCATGTGCGGATGAAATAGCCCATGCCGCGTTGCGTACCGACTGGGTCGTCGCCCTGCTCCATCAATTTCACCCGCAAATGGCGGATATGAGCATCGACGATGTTGGTCGTCGGTACGAAGTCATGGCCCCATATCCGTTCGATCAGCATGGGGCGGGTGACAACCGACCCGGCATTGCGCACCAGTTCCAGCAATAGTTTGAATTCGGTCTGGGACAGGTTGAGCGGCTTGCCGTTGCGCCATGCCCGCAAGCGGGCCGGGCTGACCACAATGTCCCCGGCGCTGACGGTATCGGCAGTCTGCTCGTTCACCTTGCGCGCCCGGACGAGCGCTTGCAGGCGGGCATTGAGTTCAAGCGGATCGACGGGTTTGACCACATAGTCGTCCGCGCCCGCTTCGAACCCGTCCACCTTGTCCAGCACCTGCCCCAGAGCGGTGAGCATCAGGACCGGAACCAGCATGCCGCTTTCGCGCATCTGGCGCAGCAATGTGATACCGTCGACCGATGGCATCATCCAGTCGAGGATGATGACGTCGAATGTTTCCCGGCCGATAATCGAAAGGGCGGCCAGCCCGTCGTCGGCGGTCTGTACGCTATGGCCGAAATGGGCGAGTTGTTCGACCAGTTGCCGTTGAAGATGCCTGTCATCTTCGACGAGAAGGATGTGCATGGTCATGGATAGTGGAGAGCCGCATAGGGGGTGATGAAAGCGGTTCGATCATAGCCTGCCATGGCCGGATTGACCATCCATCCGAAGTTCACAGTCAAACAGCTATTTTTCCTACAATCGACGGAAATGCACGAGAAACGCGCTGGGTTTGCGTCGGTGATGCGCCTTTGGCGCGTCCCATTCGCGCCGTTCACGAGCCGCATCAGAAACAGTCGCGACGGTCGGCGATGAGGTCGTCGAGGAAGGCGATGACGGCGCGGATGCGAGGCAGGCGCTGTTGATTGGCGTGGAAGGCCAGCCAGTAGCTGCGGCGAATTTCGATGTCGGGCAGGATACGAAGCAGGCGCGGGTCGGCATCAGCAGCAAAGCCATGCAATATGCCGATGCCAAGGCCGCCCGCGACCGCTTCATGCTGGGCGGCGGTGGAGGAAGAGCGGAACATGGTGCGCGCGTCGGCGGATATTTCCCGCAGGAAACGGAGTTCGGGAAGGTCGATCAGTTCGTCGATATACCAGGCGAAAGGATGGTCGCTAAGTGTTTCGGCCGTGATCGGGCCATGCGCCTGCGAGTAAGAATGCGAGGTGAAAAGGCCAAGCCGATAGTCCACCAGTTTTCGCGCGACTACCGGACCGTTGGCCGGGCGGTTCAGCAGGATGGCAATATCCGCTTCCCGATTACTGAGATTTACATATTGGGACTCAGGAATGAGTTCGAGATGCAGGTCGGGATGGGCGGCGTGCAGGCGGGCGATATGCGGGGCAACCAGATAGGTGCCGAACGCTTCCGGCGTGGCGAGGCGGACTGAACCGGACACCCGGGCATCTTCTTCGGCGACCTGCGAACTGGCCGACAATATCTCTACTTCGACCCGCTCGGCATGGGCAAATATGGTGGCGCCTGCGCTGGTCAGGGTAATGCCTCTTGGCCCGCGCTCCACCAGACGGCTGCCAATCGCGCTTTCGAGGCTCGTCAATCGCCGGGCGACAGTGGTATGATCAAGGCCCAGCGCCTTTCCTGCGCGGGTGAGGCGTCCGGCGCGTGCTATGGCGAGGAAAAGGCGCAGGTCGTCCCAATTTAGTGTATGCATTTTTGCACATCCCATAGGCAAGTTCGCATGTATCCCGGATGATAAGCATAGCCTAAAAGGCAGAACAGGTAAGAAGGAGAGTAGCCATGCGGACGATTACCCATTTCATCGATGGCGCCGCCGCGCCGCATCCGGGCCGTTCCAGCGATGTCTTCGCGCCTACCACGGGTCAGGTGCAGGCGCAGGTCGAACTGGCCGATCTGGATTTGCTGAACCGCGCGGTTGCCTCTGCCAAGGCGGCGCAGGTCGAATGGGCTGCCTTCAATCCGCAGCGCCGCGCGCGGGTGATGTTCAATTTCAAGGCGCTGATCGAAGCCAATATGCAGGAACTGGCCGAATTGCTGGCATCCGAACATGGCAAGGTCGTGTCGGACGCGAAGGGCGATATTCAACGCGGTCTGGATGTGGTCGAATTCGCCTGTGGCATCCCGCATCTGTTGAAGGGCGAATATACGCAGGGCGCCGGGCCGGGCATCGACGTCTATTCGATGCGCCAGCCGCTGGGCGTGGCGGCTGGCATCACGCCATTCAACTTTCCTGCGATGATCCCGTTGTGGATGCTCTCGCCCGCGATTGCATGCGGGAATGCCTTCATCCTGAAACCATCCGAACGTGATCCGTCGGTGCCGGTCCGTCTGGCCGAACTGATGATCGAGGCGGGCCTGCCCAAGGGCGTGCTGAACGTGGTGCATGGCGACAAGACGGTGGTCGACGCCATTCTGGACCATCCCGACATCAAGGCGGTCAGCTTTGTCGGGTCGTCCGACATCGCGCAATATGTCTATGGGCGCGGCGCCGCCAACGGCAAGCGGATGCAGTGCATGGGCGGGGCCAAAAATCATGGCATCGTCATGCCGGACGCAGACATCGATCAGGCTGTGGCCGATATATTGGGTGCGGCCTATGGATCGGCCGGGGAGCGGTGCATGGCATTGCCGGTGGTCGTGCCGGTGGGCGATCAGACCGCCGATGTGCTGCGTGGCAAGTTGGTCGAGGAAATCGCGAAGCTGCGGGTCGGCATTTCGACTGATGAAGATGCCCATTATGGTCCGGTCGTCAGCGCGCAGCATAAGGCACGGATCGAATCCTATATTCAGATGGCGGTCGACGAAGGCGCCGAACTGGTCGTGGATGGCCGGGGTTTCTCGCTTCAGGGCTATGAGGAAGGGTTTTTTCTGGCTCCCACGCTGATCGATCGGGTGACGCCGCAGATGAAAAGCTATCAGGACGAAATTTTTGGTCCCGTGCTTCAGATCGTGCGGTCGCAGACGCTGGAAGAAGCGATCGGCTATGCCAGCCAGCATCAATATGGCAATGGCGTCGCGATCTTTACCCGTAACGGCAATGCGGCGCGCGAGTTTGCTGCGTCGGTCGAGGTCGGCATGGTCGGCATCAACGTTCCTATCCCGGTGCCGGTATCCTATCATACATTCGGTGGATGGAAGCGGTCGGGCTTTGGCGACCTCAACCAATATGGCATGGACGGGGTGCGGTTTTATACCCGGACCAAGACGGTGACGCAGCGCTGGCCGAGCGGCGGGTCGGTGATCGACCAGAGCTTCGTCATTCCCACGATGCAATGATGAAGAGCGCACCGTTCGCCCGATATGGGGCGAGCGGTGCGAAAATATCGCCTCATCGGGCTGAACATGCACCGGGGTGATGCGTATGGATGTGGTAGCTGCGCTTCTGCTTCTGCATCCGTTCCAAAGAGGTTTGTCGTCATGACCATCGCCGTTTCCGATTCCACGCTCGTTCGCGATCAATGTTTTATCGACGGAGCGTGGATCGGTGGGCAGGACATTGTGGTGAACGATCCGGCGAGCGGTGAGGAACTGGCACGCATCCCCGATCTGGGCATCGAGGAGACACGGCGCGCCATCGAGGCGGCGGAAAAGGCCTTGCCAGCGTGGCGGGCGCGGACTGCGGGTGAGCGATCCAGAATATTGCGGCGCTGGTTCGACCTGATGATCGAGCATCAGGATGATCTGGCGATGATCCTGACGCGGGAGCAAGGCAAGTCGCTGGCCGAAGCGAAGGGCGAAATCACCTATGCGGCGAGCTTCGTCGAATGGTTCGCGGAAGAGGCCAAGCGCGTCTATGGCGAAGTGATCCCGGCGCATCGCGCGGACAGCCGGATTGTCGTCATTCGCCAGCCCGTCGGCGTGGTCGCGGCGATTACGCCGTGGAATTTCCCGGCTGCGATGATCACGCGCAAGGCTGCACCGGCGCTGGCGGCGGGATGCACCATGGTGCTGAAGCCTGCTACTCAGACGCCATTGACTGCGCTGGCGCTGGCGGTCCTGGCCGAGCGTGCGGGCATTCCGGCCGGGGTGTTCAACGTCGTCACCGGATCGTCACGGGTGATCGGCGGGGAACTGACCGCCAATCCGCTGGTCCGCAAGCTCAGCTTCACCGGGTCGACCGAAGTCGGCAAGACGTTGATGGCACAATGCGCGCCGACGATGAAGAAGCTGTCGATGGAACTGGGTGGCAATGCGCCCTTCATCGTCTTTGCCGACGCCGATCTGGATGCGGCGGTGGAAGGGGCGATTGCGTCCAAATATCGCAACAGCGGTCAGACCTGTGTGTGCGTGAACCGCATCTATGTGCAGCGGGACATCGCTGGCGCCTTTGCCGAGAAGCTGGCTGTGGCCGTGGGCAAGCTGAAAGTTGGTGCGGGGACGGAAGAGGGAACGACGCAGGGGCCGCTGATCGATGAGAAGGCGGTCGAGAAGGTCGAGGAGCATGTGGCCGACGCGTTGGCCAAGGGGGGCAGGCTGGTGGCCGGTGGGCATCGCCATGCGCTGGGTGGCCGCTTCTTTGAACCGACCATCGTGGTGGATTGCACGGCGGACATGGAATTGGCGCGGGAAGAGACGTTCGGGCCGCTGGCCGCGCTTTTCACCTTCGACACCGATGAAGAGGCCGTCGCGCTGGCCAATGATACCGAGGTCGGGCTGGCCGGATATTTCTACACCCGCGATCTGGGGCGGGTGTGGCGCGTGGCCGAAGCGCTGGAGGTCGGCATGGTCGGCATCAATACCGGGCTGATCTCGACCGAGGTGGCGCCGTTCGGCGGCGTCAAGGAATCCGGCATGGGCCGCGAAGGATCGCGCCATGGCATCGAGGATTATGTCGAGATGAAATATCTGTGCATGGCGGGTATCTGACGGAACGGATCGTGCTGACCCCTAAGGGCTTTGCGTAGGATGGCTGGCCAGGTTGACATATCGTCAACCTGGTCCGATCTGCTGGAGGGAATGACGGATTCCCGGCATATCCCGCGGCAGACTGCGCTGGAAATTAGCGTGCAAGTTCACAAAATATGCGCGCACCTGCGCATCGGCGCGCGAGCGTAAGGCGGTATGTGCGGCGATATCAAAGACCGGCCCTGACTAAAGCGCGACCGCTGGCCTAGGGCAGCGAAAAATCACTCGGTTGGGCGATGTTGGATCGATTTCTTCCCTCGCTGTGGCTGGCTGACCATGACGCCCGATTTGATCCTGGCGCTTTCCAATCCTATGCACGTAGGTTCCGGCGCGTCGGCGCGAACGGCAGGGAAGGAATGACGGGCGGCATGAGCCAGGGTGCGCGCGATCGGCGTGGAGAGATATTGGCGATTGCGGCCAGATTATTTGCGCGCAAGGGCTATCGCGGCACGTCGATGCGCGACATCGGACAGGAGGCGGGCGTGCTGGGCGGATCGCTTTATCACCATATCCGGTCCAAGGACGCGCTGTTCGTGGAACTGCATAATGCCGCGCTGGACGCGGCAGAGGCACGGATCGTTGCTGCGGTATCGAAGCTGGACGATCCGTGGGCGCGACTGGAAGCGGCCTGTGTAGCGATGCTGGAAATTCAACTCGCGCCGGATTCCCTGACGACGCCGATGATGAATGATTTTCGCGAGGTGCCGGCGGATGTGCGCGCGCAACTGGTTGCGCGCCGCGACCGCTTCGAAAAACCGTTCCGCGATCTGGTGGCTGCGTTGCCCTTGCCGTACGGGGCGGATCGATCCGTCTATCGCAACCTGTTGCTGGCGCAGCTCAATTCTGTGGCGGACTGGTATCGGCCGGACGGGCGTTTAAGTCCGACGGAAATTGGGAGGCAGGTGGCGTTGCTGGTAAAGGGGGCGGCGGCAAGCTGACTCTTTTGCTTCCTTCGCGCCCTCTCTAACGATGATAGAGGTCGATCAGCCTTGGTCATGGCGCGCTGCAACGGAGAGGCGATACAGCACTTCGCCGACAAACCCTCGAAGGCTGAGCTTGGAAAAGGTGACGGTGGCGTCGCTGGCCATGCAGGAGGACATGAATGGCGTGATCACAGAGAAGGCGGCGGCCTCCTCCGATCCACCGATCGGAGATAGAATGAGGGTTTGCGCTTCAACCGGCGCTTGACGGACCGCACAATCAGCCAAGCGGCGCAACGTCGCCTGAGCCGTCAGGTCTGGCGACGGCGAGGCTTTTCCAGATTGGGCATAATTGATCGGTGGAACTGACGAAAAATCGGAGACCGCTTTTCGGCCGAAGTTAATGCGGTACATGACTTCATACGCCGCAGCGCGGTACAAGGGTTCCGAGATTTCTATTTGTCCGCTGGCCAGGCATTCATCGGATGCCAGCCGCTTTGCCATATCCTCAGCCTCAGGCGACCCAGGCGCACTGGCCAGATAACGGACCACGCCGCTTTTCCAGCGACGGACGGTGCAGGCCGCAAATCTATCCATGAGCTGGCGCTGTTCCGACTGGCTGAAGGTCTTTCCGGTAGAAATTTCCACGCCCCGGTTGTCGATGATCGTTCCGGTCTGCGCCGTCGCAATTGCGGGCCATAGGGCAAGCCAGGGAAACAGAAATCGCAAATCCAACGTCCTTTGGTCGGCCAGCGGGTATATGTGCCTAATCCGCGGCAAAGGCACGTTCAAGGCCTGACTGATGGTCAGCAACCTTTGCCAGAGTCATTGCGGGAGCGACCCTGTTTCAGCATTTCATCCCGTGGTGCATAGTCGTTAAAAATGATGCTTTGGTCGAAGATGACAGTGGCACGATTGTCATTGTAACAAGTGTTTGGTATAAAGTCGCGATAGCGAGAGGATTATCATGCAGGACTATACGCCCCCGATCGACGATTACCGCTTCCTGATGGAGCATGTGCTGGGTTTCGATGCGGCGATGGCCGAGTTGGGGCTGGAGGTCGACGTCGACCTCGCCACGGCGATTTTGGACGAGGCGGGCAAGCTGTGTGCAGACAAACTGCACCCGATCAATCGTGAGGGGGACGAGCATGGCAGCCGTCTGGAGGGCGGCAAAGTGTCGACTCCGCCCGGCTTTGCTGACGCTTATCGCGAATTTGTAGCGGCGGGATGGCCTGCGCTGGCGGCGGACCCGGCCCATGGCGGGCAGGGATTGCCGTTCTTGCTGCAACTGTGGCTGGATGAGATGCTGTCGGCGTCGAACCTGTCCTTTGGCCTGTTCCCCGGCCTGACGCGCGGCGCGGCCGAAGCGATCGCGGCCCATGGCAGCGAGGCGCTGAAATCGGCCTATCTGCCCAAGCTGATCAGCGGAGAATGGACAGGCGCCATGGCGCTGACCGAAGGCGGGGCAGGCACTGATCTGGCGCTGCTCAAGACCAAGGCAGAGCCAGCGGGCGAGGATCGCTTTGCGGTGACGGGGCAGAAAATCTTCATTTCGTCGGGCGACCATGACATGGCGCCCAACATCATCCATCTGGTGCTGGCGCGCCTGCCCGATGCGCCAGCGGGTGTGAAGGGGATTAGCCTGTTCCTGGTGCCGAAATTCCTGCCCGACGACACACGCAACGCCATGTCGGTCGGGGCGCTGGAAAAGAAGATGGGCATTCACGCCCAGCCGACCTGCGTCATGAACTATGACGGGGCCATCGGATGGCTGGTGGGGGAGCCGCATCGCGGATTGGCGGCGATGTTCACGATGATGAATGCCGAGCGGTTGATGGTCGGCATTCAGGGGCTGGGTATTGCGGGTGCCGCCTATCAGCAGGCGACCGCCTATGCCAAGGATCGGTTGCAGGGGCGTAGCGCCGATGGAACGCGCGGCCCCGTGCCGATCATCGAACATGCCGATGTGCGGCGCATGTTGCTGAACGTACGCGCCTTTGTCGAGGCGGGCCGGGCGCTGGCGGGGTGGACAGCCTTGCAGCATGATCGGTCGCAGCGTCATCCCGACGCGGGTGAGCGAGCGAAGGCGGATGCGATGGTTGCGCTGTTGACCCCGGTCGTGAAAGCGGGCTTCACCGATTTCGGCTTCGAAAGCGCGGTGCAGGCACAGCAGGTGCTGGGTGGCCATGGCTATATTCGCGAATGGGGCATGGACCAATATGTGCGCGATGCGCGCATCGCCCAGATTTACGAAGGCACCAACGGGGTGCAGGCGATGGATCTGGTCGGGCGCAAGCTGCCCATGGGAAGCGGATCGGTGGTCGAGGCGTTTCTGACCATCGTTGCGGCCGATCTGGAAGCCGCGGGACCGATGGTCGTGGCGGACAAGACGCGCGAGGCGCTCCATCTGCTGCGGCAGGCGACGGATGCTCTGAAGGGCGCTGACGTGGCCGAAACGGGCGCGGCGGCCGTGGATTATCTTCGGCTGTTCGCGCTTATATCCTTTGGGTGGATGTGGACTCGCATGGCCAGTGCGCCGGGTGACGGGCCGATCCATGCCGCCAAGAAGCAGGTAGCCGACTATTTCGCGCTGCGGGTGCTGCCGCAGGCGCAAGGACTGGCGACGCAGATTGCCGCAGGGGCTGCGCCGATGATGGCAATGGATATTGACGCCTTCTGATCGAGATTTTAACCGGTCGACTATATTTGAACGCCGGATAATAAGGATTGAGGATATGACGGACGTTTTCCTGATTTCGGCAGCGCGTGCCGCAATCGGCAGTTTCGGTGGCTCGCTGAAGGACCAGAAGCCGGGCGAGCTGGCAGGCAGCATCATGAAGGCAGCGATGGAACGGGGCGGGGTTGCGCCGGACCTGATTGGCCATGTCATGTTGGGCAATGTGGTGCATACCGAGCCGCGCGATGCCTATAATGCGCGGATCGCCGCGATTGCCGCGGGTGCGCCGCAGGAGAGCGCGGCGATGACCGTCAACCGCTTGTGCGGATCGGGGCTTCAGGCGATCATCAACGCATCGCAATCTTTGTTACTGGGCGATTGCGATATCGCGATCGGAGCGGGGGTCGAGGTGATGAGCCGGGCGCCCTATTATCTGCCGGATGCGCGCTGGGGTCGGAAGATGGGCAATGCCGCTGTACAGGATGGTCTGGTCGGGGCGCTGACCGATCCGTTCCAGAATATCCATATGGGCGTGACGGCGGAGAATGTCGCCGAACGCTATGGCATTTCGCGAGAGGATCAGGACGAGTTGGCGCTGGAAAGCCAGACGCGCGCGGCCCATGCCATCGCTCAGGGCTATTTCCGCGATCAGATCGTGCCGCTGGAGATCGAGGCGGGACGCAAAACGGTGGTGTTCGATACCGATGAATATGTGCGGAAGGATGCGGCGATCGGCGATTTCGAGAAGCTGAAGCCTGTGTTCAAGAAGGACGGTACGGTAACGGCTGGCAATGCGTCAGGCATCAATGATGGTGCGGCGGCCGTTGTGCTGGCCAGCGAAGCGGCAGTGAACAGCCATGGCCTGAAGCCGATGGCCCGTCTGGTCGCTTATGGCCATGCCGGGGTCGATCCCGCGTATATGGGTATCGGCCCGGTGCCCGCGACACGCAACGCGCTGAAGCGGGCGGGGCTGACGCTGGCCGACATCGATGTGATCGAAGCGAATGAGGCCTTCGCGGCGCAGGCCTGTGCGGTGGCCAAGGAGCTGGATTTCGACCCGGCAAAGGTCAATCCCAATGGCAGCGGCATATCGTTGGGCCATCCGATCGGTGCGACCGGCGCGATCATCACGACCAAGCTGGTGTATGAATTGCATCGCATCGGCGGCCGCTATGGCCTCGTCACCATGTGTATCGGCGGCGGGCAGGGCATTGCCGCGATCTGGGAACGGGTGTGAGTGATAGGGCCGGATGCATGACGCATCCGGCTCATTTCTTCATGCGGGAAGCGGGATAAACTCGCTTTCCTGCGGCACGGGGGCGAAGCGTTGCGCCTTCCAGTCCTGCTTCGCCTGTTCGATGCGGTCGGGCGAGGAAGATACGAAATTCCAGAAGATGTGCCGTTGTTCCGGTAGCGGCTCGCCGCCTAGCAGCATGAGGCGGGTTGGGCCGTCGGCACGCAGGATGATTTCAGCGCCGGGTTTGAACACGACCAGTTCGCCAGCTGCAAAGCCGCCCGTCTGGCCGACCACTTCGACCGCGCCGGAAATCACATAGATGGCGCGTTCGACATGCTCGGCACGCAGTTGATAGCGGGCGCCATGTTGAAGCACGATGTCGGCATAGACCATGTCGGAGAAGGTCTTGACCGGCGACACCAATCCGTCCGAACTGCCCGCGATCAGGGTGAGGCGAGTGCCGGCATCCTCGATCTTCGGGATTTCGTGCGCCTTGTGATGAGCGAAAGCCGGATCGACCTCTTCGGCGGCCTTGGGCAGGGCAACCCAGGTTTGAAGGCCGAACAGCTTGCCGCCTTTGGCGCGATTTTCGTCGGAAGTGCGTTCGCTATGGACGATGCCGCTGCCCGCCGTCATCCAGTTGACTTCACCGGGTCGGATGGGCTGGATCGAGCCGACCGAATCCCGGTGCAATATCTCACCCTCCAGCAGATAGGTGACGGTTGCAAGGCCGATATGGGGATGCGGGCGAACGTCCAGCCCTTCGCCACCGTCGAATGTCGCTTCGCCCATCTGGTCGAAGAAGATGAACGGGCCGACCATGCGGCGATGCGCGGAAGGGAGGGCGCGGCGGACCGAAAAGCCGTCGCCCAGATCGCGGACCGGCGGCAGGATGACGCTATCGACGCCAGCAATGTCAGATGTGCGGATGGACATGGGTGATTCCTTTCAGAATGGGGGTCAGGCGCCGAGCAGCGCCAGAGCGTCGATCTGGGCACGGGAGAAGCCCTGAGCCGCGAGGGTTGAGACATGATGCGGGGCTATGCGGCGGGTGCGGCCGGTTTCGCAGAGGAAGTCGCGGACCGGCCGCAGATGATCGGGTATCGGAGCCGGAGCATTTTTGCGCGGGCCGATAATCGCGTCGACGGCGTGAGAGAGGCGCGAACGGAGCGAACCGACTGCCGCCGGTTCACCGCAACCGCAATCAGCGACGGCGGTGAGCATCGCCTGAACATCGTGCCATTCGGCGGGGCTGAGATGGGGCGTGGCGATGGGCAGCATGGCGAAAGCTCCGGTTGCGGTGACATGATCCTGATAGCGCGGGGCGGCTTGACGGATCAGAGGGATAAAATCGGCAATACTGTTCGAATAAATTGAAAAGGGCGCGGCATGGGCCGCGCCCTTCTCGGTATCAGGCCGCATCGACCAGAACGATTTCGCTATCCTCGATCGCGGTGACGCGAATGACGTCCATGTCGCTGATGGCAGCGCCGTCACGGGCGTTGATCCGCACATCGTCGATCTGAATAGCCCCGGTGGCGGGGACCAGATACGCCTTGCGATCGCGGCCGATGGGATAATCGGCGCTTTCGCCGGCCTTCAACGTGGCGGCCACGATCCGCGCATCGGTGCGGATCGGCAGGGCGTCATTGTCATTATCATAGCCCGACGCGAGGGTGATGAACTGGCCGCTGCGTTCGCCCTTGGGGAAGGGGCGGGCGCCCCAGCTTGGCGCTTCGCCATCGCGGGTGGGGATGATCCAGATCTGGAAAATCTTTGTCGTGACATCTTCCAGATTATATTCCGAATGGCGGATGCCGGTGCCTGCGCTCATCACCTGAACGTCGCCGGCTTCTGTCCGGCCCTTGTTGCCCAGGCTGTCCTGATGCGTGATCGCGCCTTCGCGGACATAGGTTATGATTTCCATGTCGCGATGCGGGTGCGGCGGGAAGCCCGTCTGCGGTGCGATGGTGTCGTCATTCCACACGCGCAGATTGCCCCAGTGCATGCGGGCTGGATCATGATAGCCGGCGAACGAGAAATGATGCTTGGCGTCCAGCCATCCATGGTTGGCGCCGCCGAGACTGTCGAAAGGACGAAGTTCGATCATGGTCTGTCTCCACAAAGGGGCGGGGTGCCGCCCTGTTGAAGATGTCTTACCCGTTATGGACTTTCGCTCTCAGAGAGATAAAAACGTTCGAAACGTTCGAGAAAGTTGAAATATGAGTGAGCCGGGTACACCGACATTCGACCAGTTGCGCATATTTCTGGCTATCGTGGATACGGGCAGCTTTGCCGCAGCCGGGCGCAAGCTCAATCGCGCAGTATCGGTCATCAGCTATGGCATCGCCAATCTGGAGGCACAGTTGGGGCTGAGCCTGTTTGATCGGGAAGGAACGAAGAAGCCGCAACTGACGGTTGCCGGACGAGCCTTGTTGGCGGAAACGCGCACCATCGCGCAGGGTATCGACGGGCTGCGCGCCAAGGTGAAAGGGATGCTCGACGGGCTGGAGGCAGAGATCGACCTGGCGGTCGACGTCATGTTGCCGGCCGAACGGCTGGGCAAATTGCTCCGCGCGTTCCGGCATGAATTTCCCACGGTACAGTTGCGCCTGCATGTCGAGGCGCTGGGCGCGATCGTAGCGATGGTGCTGGACCGTAAGGCGGTGATCGGTATTTCCGGTCCGTTGTCGGCAGGGGTCGAGGGTATCGAGAGCATGGCAGCGGGGCTGGTGCCGATGGTGCCCGTGGCGGCGCCGGATCATCCGCTGGGCCGGATGGATCGGATCGCACCGGGGGCGGGGCGCAACCATATCCAGTTGGTGCTTAGCGACCGGTCACGCTTCACCGAAGGGCGGGACTTTTCGGTGAGCAGTCCCAAGACATGGCGGCTCGCCGATCTGGGTGCGAAACATGCATTGCTGCGTGAAGGAATCGGCTGGGGCAATATGCCGCTGCCGATGATCGAGGCGGATCTGGTGGCAGGCACGCTGGTGCGGCTGGCGATGCCGGACCATGTGGGCGGTATCTATCGCTTTTCGAGCATCTGGCGCCGCGATACGCCGCCCGGTCCCGCTGCATCCTGGCTGATGGATCAGTTCGTATCGGCAGGAAAAGGGGACCGAGATCAGGAGGGGCTAGGCGATGTGTAGCCGGTCAGGCCATCGTCACCGGGCAAATAGATCGCCCTGTATCGGCCGGGACTGGCGCAACGACGTTTTTGCAGGGCCGCCAACCAATAGGCGAGCGCGCCCGGTCAGGGTATAGACCGCCTGCCGCTGCGCTCCGCGATTGAGATGATCGACGCGATAGCCCTGATAATGGCGTTTGAGCAGACCGGCCTTCACCAGTTCGGACGCGGCGCGGCTGAGATTGGTCTTGCCTGAAGCACGGACCCGTTGGCGCACTTCATCCTGCAAGAGCGGTTCATCGATGGCAGGGTCGCCGGACATGCGCTTTTCGCGGTTCAGCTCATCCCGCACCCGGTCTGTCAGCGCCTGACGGCGCGGATCACGATGTCCCATCGGCGTCAGCGCATCGCACAGCCAGTCGCGCAGCGGCACAAGGCCACTATCCTGACGCACCAGTGGACCCGCGCTGCCGTCAGGCCGGGCAACGTCGGCGATCAGCGTCAGGAGCATGAAGGCGTAGCGCGGGCGGGTACAGCATTGCGAAAGCTGATCCAGCAGCAGCGAGAGGTCGCTGCCCCGAGGCGTGCGCGGCGAGACGGTGGCGTGAAACATAAGGTGAATCAAGCACAGTCGGAGACGAATGTGAATCGCCTTTTTCCACCGAGTCGCACTTTGTCGGCTGTGACACTTTGCCAGTTGGTAAACTGTCAGGCGCGCCATTCAACCAGCATCAGCCATGTCGATATAGAGCGCGCCTGACCAGGCGGGAGAAACGGAGCCGGGGGAATTAGTCCACTGTAGGAACCGTAATACGTTCCAGACGCGGAGAGAGGAGGTGGACGGCCGCGAGGGCGACGAAATAGGCGCTGCCCGCGACGGCGAAAAGCGGCGTATAGCTGCCGATGCTGTCGAGGACGTAACCGGCATATTTGGCCATCACCATGCCGCCGATCGCGCCAACCGTACCGCCGATACCGACCACCGATCCGACGGCGCCGCGTGGAAACAGGTCGGACGGTAAAGTGTAAAGATTGGCGGAAAAGGCCTGATGCGCGGCGGTGGCGATGCCGATGACCAATACGGCGAGCCAGAGATTGTCGATCGACTGGGCAAAGAAGATCGGTAGCACGGCGCAGGCACACAGCAGCATGGTGAGTTTGCGCGCGGCATTCACGCTGCGCCCAGCCTTCATGAGGCGTCCGGACATCCATCCGCCAAAGACGCTGCCGCCATCGGAAAGGATATAGATGACCACCAGCGGTGGACCGAAGCTGACCAGATCAAGACCGTAACGCGTGCCGAGATAGCCCGGCAGCCAGAAGAGGAAGAACCACCAGATGGGATCGATGCAGAATTTGCCGATCGCATAAGCCCAGCATTCTTTGACCCGAATGATGCGGGTCCAGCCGATGGGCTGGGCAGGGTCGGCAGGATCCTGCCGGATGTAAGCGAGTTCGCCCTGCGTCACTTTGGGATGATCGTCCGGGCGACGATAAAAGACGAGCCAGGCGATCAGCCAGAGGATGCCGAAAATGCCGGTCGCGTAAAAAGCGACCCGCCAGCCATAGGTGACGGTCAGCCATGGCACGAGCAGGGGTGTGACGATGGCGCCGACATTGGCCCCGGCGTTGAACAGGCCGATGGCGAAGGCGCGTTCCTTTTGCGGAAACCATTCGGTCACAGCCTTGATACCGGCGGGGAAATTGCCGGATTCGCCGACGCCCAGACCGAAACGGGCCATGGCAAACTGAGTCACGCCATGGACGCCACCATGCGCCATATGGGCGATGGTCCAGATGGTGACGGCGACGGCATAGCCAAGGCGGGCGCCCAGCACATCGACGATCCGACCGAAGCCGAGATAGCCGACAGCATAGGCGGCCTGAAACCAGAAGACGATATTGGCATAGTCGGTTTCAGACCATTGCATGTCCGCCGACAATGTGGGTTTCAGCACGCCGATCATTTGCCGATCGACATAATTGATCGCGGTCGCGGCAAAAAGCAGCGCCACCACGACCCAGCGATAGCGTCCGACTGGCGGTTGTATCCCGTCCGACTGGTTCATCATCCCGCTCCTGTTTCTCTTCTTTTGGACCCTGTTTATCTGGTTCAGCGTGGCGGTTGCGCCTCTATGGTGCAACGGAGCGTGCCATAGGGGCCAAAATCCGTCTCTACGGACTGTCCGGGCCGACAAGGATGGACACCAGTGACGGCGCCGGTGGAAACCCACCAACCCGCCTCGATCGCGATGCCACGCGCGATGAGATTTTCCAGCAGGAAGCTGACGGAACCGATTGCGCCATTGGCGAAGGCGGATGCTGTACCGACGCCCACTTCCTCCCCATCGATGCGGGTGACGACGCGCTGATCGGCATAGGCGCCATTTTGCCAGTCGTGGATGGCGGGGCCGATGAGCATACCGTTATTATTGCCGAAGTCGGAAACGGTGACGGCTGGACCATGTTGGTTGATGCCCTGAAAAGGCGAACTGGCGATTTCGATGCCGATATGGACGGCGTCGACATGGGACGCCGCTTCCTCCAGCGTGAAATGGGTCTGGCCGGGGGCAGGGGGTGTGCCGATGCGGAAAAGAAATTCCGCTTCTACCGCGCCGAACCCGTCGGCAAAGACCAGACCACGGCTATCGTCGTCCGCCGGAAAGACAGTCGAAGCAAAGATCGGCCCGGCAAGGTGATCGGCACCGAAACGTTCCGATACCGGCGGCAGGATACGACCGACTTTCCAACCGGCGACGGGATCGTGCATGTGGGAAAGGGCGACTGCCTGAATGGCATAGGCGTCGTCCAGAGTCGCAGGCACAGTGCCCGGATAATCGGCGAAACCTGTCGCGCTGCGGCGTGCATCCAGAAAATGTCGGGCGATCGTGTCGGCCGGACTGCTAGCGCTCAAGTGGGCATCCTTTCCTTGATCATTTGCGATCACGGGTATAGGAAACCGGTGTCATTGACAAGCGTCAAGGCGACAGGGCGGATATGGTCGTTCGCGATAAGCACGTTATAAGGCGACATGGCGAAGCAGAAACAGGATGACGGGCAGGCGCCCAAGCTGACCATCAACGATATTGCGCGCATGGCGGGGGTGTCGAAGAAGACGGTCAGTCGCGTCATCAACCGATCTCCCCTGTTGAACCGGGAAACGCGCGATAAAGTCGAGGCGATCATCCAGGAGACGGGCTATGTCCCCAATCCGCAGGCCCGCGCGCTGGCGCTGGGGCGCAACTTCCTGATCGGGTTGATCTACGACAATCCCAACGTTCAGATGATCCTGAGCATGCAGAAGGGTATATTGGAGGCGCTGCACGGCACCGAGTTCGAGCTGGTGATCCGTCCGGTCGATCGCGGGTCCAATCTGGTAATGGACGATATTCGCGGATTCGTGACGCGGCAACGGCTGTTTGGCGTGGTCATATTGCCGCCCATGTCGGAGAATGATGCGCTGGCGCGGATGCTGGACGAAGAAGGCTGTCGTTATGTCCGCATGGGATCGGCGGTGCTGGACGACGCCGAGCATATGGTGGCGTCGAACGACCGGGAAGCGGTGGCCGATGCGGTGCGCCACCTGATCGCGCAGGGGCATCGGCGGATTGGCCTGATCGCCGGGCCGCATGGCTTTCGGTCGGCGCAGGAGCGGCGTGAGGGGTTTGAACTGGCGCTGACGGAGGCAGGCATAAGCCTGCCCCGCAGTCTGATCGCGGATGGCCAATATACTTTCGAATCAGGCATTTCCGCGTCGGAAAGCCTGCTCGATCTATCGCCGCGCCCGACCGCGATCTTTGCCAGCAATGACGAAATGGCAGCCGGCGTCCTCTATGCGGCGCGGCTGCGCGGAATTGCTGTGCCGGAGGAATTGTCGATCATCGGGTTCGACGATACGCCGGTAACGACTCGTGTCTGGCCGCCGTTGACGACGGTGCGCTGGCCCATCGTCGCGATGGGGCGGGCGGCTGCGTTGAAGCTGATCGGCACGGCGATTGGCGAGGGGGCGGAGGTGAATGAACCGTCGATGTTCAGTTCGACATTGATCCGTCGCGCATCGGTTGCACCGCCCCCGGCAAGCTGATAGAGGCTTATTTCATGACACCGGTGTCCAAAATGGACATGGACCTAAAATGAGAGGACGCGCGATGTTCGACAAGACCTATTACGCCACCCACCCCGACATGATGGAATGCGTATCGAACGAGGAATTGCGTGACCGCTATCTGATCGGCGGGCTGTTCCGCGACGGCGAATGCGTTCTCAACTACACGCATGCCGAACGTTTCGTGATCGGTGGCGTGGCGGTGGTCGATGCGCCGGTGAAGCTGCCCGAGCAAACCGAACCGGCGTCGGCGGCAGGGCATCCGTTTCTGGAGCGGCGCGAATTGGCGGTAGTCAATGTGTCGGGCGCCGAAGGGACCGTGACGGTCGATGGCGAAGTCTTCACGCTGGGCAACAAGGATTGCCTCTATGTAACGATGGGCGCCAAGGACGTGACCTTTGCCGGGGCTGGCGCGCGCTATTATCTGGCGTCCTGCCCGGCGCATAAGGGCTTTACCACGCGCAAGCTGGGCATTGCCGACGCCAATGCGCTGGAGCGTGGCAGCCTCGAGGAATCGAACGAGCGGACCATTTATCAACTCGTCATCCCCGGCATTTGCGACAGCGCGCAACTGGTGATGGGCCTGACGGTGCTGAAGCCCGGCAGCGTTTGGAACACCATGCCGCCGCACATTCATGAGCGTCGCAGCGAGATTTACTTCTATTTCGAACTGGATGGCCCGGCCGATCGCGTGTTCCACTATATGGGCGAAGGCGAAGCGATGCGGCACATCGTCATGGCCAATGAGGAAGCGGTGATTTCGCCTCCCTGGTCGATCCATATGGGGTCGGGCACAAAAGCCTATGCCTTCATCTGGGCGATGGCGGGCGAAAATCAGGATTATACCGACATGAATGTGCTGGATATTTGCCAGCTCGCATAAGGCCTTAGAGCGTGCTGCGTTAAATCAGACGCAGGTCGCGCGCTCTAAGTTTTTGTTGTCGCATCGTTTAATGTGGAGCCGGAGGCCAGCGTAGCTAAGACCGGTTCCTCACTTTCCCGCACGATGCTCTAATCTCGGGCGTCCCGTTGGATCGGGACGCTTTCACCCCCGAACCCTCCCGGCACGGGAGGGGGGAGAAGAAGTGATGAGCCATATTTTCGATCTTTCCGGCAAGGTGGCGATCGTCACCGGGGCCAATACCGGCATCGGGCAGGCGATCGCGCTGTCTTTGGCGGAGGCGGGCGCGGACATCGCCGCCGTGGGCCGGACGCCGGCGCAGGATACCGTAGAAAAGGTGCGGGCGCTGGGGCGCAAGGCAGAGATCATCTCTGCCGATCTTTCCAGCATCGAGCCGGTGCAACGTGTCGTCGACGAGACGCTGGAGAAGCTGGACGGGCTGCATATCCTGATCAACAATGCCGGGATCATCCGTCGCGCCGACAGCACGGACTTTACCGAGGCGGACTGGGACGCGGTGATCGACACCAATTTGAAGTCGGTTTTCTTCCTGTGTCAGGCGGCCGGGAGGCATATGCTGGCGCAGCGCGAGGGCAAGATCGTCAATATCGCCTCGCTCCTGTCGTTTCAGGGTGGCATTCGCGTGCCAAGCTATACCGCGTCGAAAAGCGGGGTGGCGGGCCTGACCAAGCTACTCGCCAATGAATGGGCGGCGCGGGGCGTCAATGTGAACGGCATTGCGCCGGGCTATATCGCCACTAACAACACCGCTGCCTTGCAGGCTGACGAAACCCGCAATCGGCAGATTCAGGAACGCATTCCCGCCGGGCGCTGGGGCGAGGCGAGCGACATTGGCGGGGCTGCCATGTTCCTGTCGTCGGCTGCCGCCAACTATATTCACGGCCATGTTCTCGCGGTCGATGGCGGCTGGCTCGCTCGCTGAAAGGCATGCGCCCGCCGTTCGGGGGTGGAAACGGGTGCGGGTAGGCCGATGAGATAGGGCCAGGGGGCGGTGATCCCCCCGGCAATATGGTTGGGAGAGCGGCGTGTCGATCGACAGAAGGCATTTCGTCGGAGCCGGTCTTGGCGCCGGATTGAGCCTGATCGCGGCGCCCGCGCTGTCGGCCGGTGGCGATCCGGTCGTGACGACCCGCCATGGCCGGGTGCGCGGGCTGCGCGAAGGTGGGCTGCATGTTTTTCGCGGTGTGCGTTATGGGCAGGATACACGCCTGTCCCGGTTTCAGCCGCCGGTGGCGCCTCAGTCGTGGCGGGACGTGGTGGATGCCGACCGCTTTGCTCCATCCTGCCCGCAACGGGCTGAGATTGGCGCTACCAGCGAGGATTGTCTGTTCCTCAACATCTGGACGCCTCAAGCCAAGGCGGGGCCGAAGCGTCCGGTCATGCTCTATATCCACGGCGGCGCCTATTCCAACGGAAGCGTGGTCGATCCGCTGAATGATGGGCGGCATCTGGCGGCGGGTCATGATGTCGTCGTTGTGACGGTCAACCACAGGCTGAATGCGCTCGGTTATCTTTACCTTGCCCGGCTTGATCCGCGTTTTGCCGATAGCGGCAATGTGGGGCAGATGGACCTGATCCTGGCGCTCCAGTGGGTACGAGAAAATATTGCCGCATTTGGCGGCGATCCGGGCAATATTTTGGTGTTCGGCCAATCGGGCGGCGGCGCGAAGATCGCAACGATGATGGCGATGCCGGCGGCAAAAGGGCTGTTCCACCGGGCGATCACGATGAGCGGGCAGCAGGTGACGGCCAGTGGGCCGATCAACGCATCGCGACGGACGGCGGCCTATCTGGCCAAGGTTGGTGTGCGGCCCGATGACGTGTCGCCCTTGCTGACCATGCCGGTCGAACGATTGATCGAAGCTTTGGGTGCGGAAGATCCGATATTGGGTGGCGGCATCTATATGGGGCCGGTGTTGGATATGCGGACATTGTCGCGCCACCCATTCTGGCCCGATGCCGCGCCACAGGGCAATGCGATCCCGATGATTCTAGGCAATACCCGGGATGAGACACGCGCCTTCATTGACCCGGGCGGGCCGAAGCTGGCGGGGCTGGACTGGCGCAATTTGCCCGAGCGCATGGCGCCGGAATTGCGCATGGACCTGTCGCCCGAATGGATCGTCGCGCAATATCGGACGCATTATCCCGACTGGTCGGCGGAGCGGATATTCTATGCCGCAACGACGGCAGGGCGAAGCTGGCCGGGGCAGGTGATCGAGGCGGAGGCGAGAGCGCGAGCCGGAGCGCCGGCATGGGTCTATCAAGTTGATTTCCAGTCACCGACACAACCCAGGCGCGGCGCGCCGCACACAATGGACATTGGGCTGGCGTTCGGAACGCTGGATGTGCCGGGATCATTGACCGGAACGGGAGAGGGCGCTCGGGCGGCATCGCGAGCGATGATGCAGCGGTTCGTCGCCTTCGCCCGCGCTGGCGATCCGAACGGTGTCGGGATGCCGGACTGGCCAGCCTATGGTCTGGATCGGCGGACGACCATGATTTTCGATCATGTTACCCAGGTCAAAGATGATCCGCGCGGATGGGAAAGAGAGTTGTTCGCGCGCGTGCCCTATATCCAGCCGGGTAGCTGAGCCTTTTCAGGCTTTGTCAGACTGTGCCTTTGTCTTGATCCAGTCATGCGCCGTCCATAAGCTGCTCTGCATGAAGAGCATTTTGCTGTCCCGCGCCATTGCGTTGCCCGTCGTGCTGATACTGTCATCCGCGCCGGCATTGTCAGTGCCGCCGCCACCGATCTTCAATCCCGGAGAGCAAATGTTCCTCCAATGGACGCCCGGCGAGGTGCGCTGCTCGGGCGATCCGGTAGAACCCGTTATGATGCAGAGGCCGGCGGCAAACCTGCGTTATACGAAAGGCTCTATCAGGCAGGCTTATCATTTTCGTATCGACGACGAAGGGCGTGCGCTCTCGGTCGTGAGCGAGAGAGGGCCAAGCTACACCGCCGTGACCGATGATGTAGGTGCAGCGCTGACAGCATCGATTTTCAAGCAGGGTGCGCCGCAAAGCGATTGCCATGTCGAATATCGTTCTACGGTTACGCCGCTGGATCAGGTTCCACTCGCCGATCTCTATCTCTACACGCTCGCTCCAGCTGATAGAGCCTTATATTCGGCCGCTCAGAAAAGGCTGGAGGCAACGCCGGGTGGATGTATGGCGCGGCCGCGCCCTGCGCCATTACGAATGTCATTCCCCGATTTTGACAGGATTCCGGCGTCGCCCGGCACGCGGGACTGGGCGATGGTCGGATATGATCTGGATGCCGGGGGACATCCGGTTCGACCCCATATTCTGGCAGGATCGGGTAATGGCGCGCTTGATAAGGCATCGATCAAGGCAGTGCGGGATTCGCGTTATGTAGATGGCGCACGCAAGGGGTGCCTGACGCCCTATTGGCTTGCCGCGGCGCCTTTGCTGTCGCCTCTCTCTACTCCCCCGGACCAAAAGCCGGCGAATGCCCAATGCGCGGGGGAGCTGCGCTGGACAACGACGCCACGCCTGATCTATCCTCTGGCCTATCGGCGCCGTTCGATCGAGGGATGGGCGCAGATTGCCTATGACGTCGCGCCATGGGGAGAGACGGGCAATATCCAGGTGCTGGCGAGCGAGCCGAGTGCGGCCTTTGGTCAGCAGGCTATGCAAATGATCCGTGCTGCCAGAAAGGAAAAATCCCCGACCGGCGCCTCTGCCTGTGTGGAGACGATCCGGTTCGTGATCGGCAAGGCCGCACCGTCGGAGCCGCAGGACGAACCGATCATCCTCGATTAGACTTACGGTTTTACCGGGTAGGCGATGATGAGAGCGAGGGGTTCCTTGCCCGTCTGTTTGATGCCGACGTTGGCGCCGTCATAGAGATAGGCGGCCATGCCCGGCGTCAGGGCGCGGGTTTCCCCGTCGGAGGTGACGTCGCCGGTGCCGGAGAGGACATAATAGACCTCATCATGGGCGATCGGGTGCAGGCCGATGGCCGATCCGACATGGAGGATGCGCTTTCGAAACTCCATGCGGCGGGGCTGGGGTACAGCATCGCTGATGCGATAGGCGGTACTCATGCCGATCTTGCCATGTGGGTTAGGCTCGTCCTTCTGAACGCTGCGTTCGTCAACGATCGCCATGGGTGGGGCGGGTTTGGACGAGGGGGTTGGTGTGGCAGCCGCAGCGGTCATTAGCAGAAGTGAGGCGATCATTTCCGTTCTCCCTGACGCATCATTTTGTCGCGATCGGACAGATGTTCGGCGATTTCGTCATTCTGCCCCGGATAGCGACCTGATTTCGGCTCCATCGTGTCGAGGTTCCAGTCGGCCTCGACAAAAGGAGCGCGGGTTTCCGCCATTTTGGGATAACCGCCGACCTGCTTTTCATCATCGATGATTTCGCCGCGTCCTTCGGCAACGAAGAAGAGGACGCGTAGGTCATCGGCGTCGCGATCCCATGGGCGGGCGCCGGCATGGGCGAGAACATGGGTTTCGACATCGCGCACGGGAAGAACGTGCGTGCCGGGCCACCAGACGGGCGGTGTGGCAACTTCGTTGATCTTTGCACGGGTTTCGCCGTAGCGGCCAAACATGGGAAGCGGCTGTCCGAATTTGTCGACGGCAATGTTATCCTTGCCATGATAATCCAGATCGCCGTCGCCACCCAGCGTCAGGAACGGCAGGCCCGCATCGGTCGACGGGCCGCCCCGCATGACATTGCCGACGGCCGAAATCTTGCCATTCTGATAGGGGTGATTGCCCCATTCGAGCGCCATGAGATTATAATGAACCGCGCGCTCGCCTGGGTCATAAAGCAGGTTGTTGACCAATTCGACCTGAGCGCCGCCCTTCACCAGCGGATTGCGTTCCTTGTTATGGGCATAGACGTTGCGCCAGATCATGATCTGGCTGGCATTGTCATGGATCAGCGTGCCTTTGCTATGCTCACCCTTAGGGTGGGAGGCGTCGGCTAGTCCTTCGGCCGCGAGATTATAGGAGAAGGTGATGGCATGCGATGTGCCGTTTCGCCAGTCGTCCGGTGTTTTTCCTTCGAACCGGGGGCCAGACGCAGACATATTTTCGTCGATCGCCCAGGTGAAGCTGCAATGATCGATAATGACATTATGCGCTGCCACGGTCGACATAGCATCCGCTTCCCAGCCGCTCATCTTGGGCTGACCATCGACGCCGGTACGGATACGAATATGGCGCATGACGACATCATGGGTCGCGATGTCGATGCCGGTTTTGATAAGGGTGATTCCGGGCGACGGCGCGGTTTGGCCTGCGATCGTGACGAAGGGTTCGGTGATTTTCAGCGTTTCACGCTTGAAATCGATGATGCCGGCGACTTCGAAGACGATGATGCGTGGTCCCTTAGCCTCCAGCGCTGCCTTGAAACTGCCGGGGCCATCAGCCGCGAGCGTGGTGACTCGAATGATGCGCCCACCCCGGCCGCCGGGTGTCGATGCGGCCCAGCCGACCGCGCCGGGAAAGGCAAGCGGACTGGCGACGGCGCTTTTCTGCGGTGTGGCGGCGGTTCCTACGTTTGGCGTGGCGAGCAGAGCTACAGCCAGTGCGAGCGAGCGGAATGGCAGCGTGGGGATGCGAGTCATTATGGATTTATCTCCTCTCCTTCCGTCTTTGTGACAGCCGGGATGAGCCTAGGCAATCAATTTTGACACCGGTGTCTGCAATTTTGACATTGAATGGCTCCGTTGTCGCTGCTCCCGGCAAGAAGCGCAAAGCTTTGCTATCGCCGGAATCCTGTTGCGGCACGAGAATATTATCTAGCCTAATCATTATACTAGGCTGCGTCCGTCATTGCATTTATGGCATTGGTCCCGCCACATATTGACAGGATCGGCGGCGAGGTGCAGTTATGACACCGGTGTCCAAATCGACCGAGATCGGCATAAGCCGGCGATGGAGTGATAAGGAGGGGGTGCAGATGTCGTCAGGCAGCTTCCCTTTTTGCGACACCGTACCGTTCCCCAGAAGGGCGGGGACGAGAGAACAGGGAAGGAGCGGAAAGTGCAGATTCGCGATCGTAAACGGAGCTTTTTGGGCTTTAATGGGCTGAGCAGCGTATCGCTCGCGGCATTGGCTCTGGCGATGCCGTTGGGGGTCATGGCGCAGGAAACGGCCGCGCAACCAGCAGCGGCGCCACAGGATGATGTCGCCAGCGACCCGGTGGCCGACATCGTCGTCACCGGATTCCGCCAATCATTGGGTGCAGCGATCAACCTGAAGCGGCAGACGGTGGGATCGGTCGATGCGATCGTCGCCGAGGACATCGCGAAATTCCCGGACCAGAATCTGGCGGAATCGCTTCAGCGTATTCCGGGCATCTCGATCCAGCGTGACGGCGGCGAAGGACGTGCGATCACGGTACGCGGCCTCGGCGCGCAATTCACCCGTGTTCGCGTCAATGGACTGGAGACGGTGGCGACATCGACCGACGGCGCCAGTTCCAACCGCGACCGTGCTTTCGACTTCAACGTGTTCGCGTCCGAGCTGTTCAGTTCGCTGGTGGTCCACAAGACGGCCGAAGCGTCACTGGATGAAGGATCGCTGGGCGCGGTTGTAGACCTCAACACCGGCAATCCGCTGGCGGGCAAGGATGGTTTTACCTTCGTCGGGTCGGCGACCGGATCCTATAACGACCTCAGTAAGAAATGGGGACCGCGCCTTGCCGGGCTGATGTCCTGGAAGTCTGCGGACGGGCAATGGGGCGTATCGCTGTCGGCCGCCTATTCCAAGCTCGACACCAAGCAGATGGGCAATAACACGGTGCGCTGGTCGCAGGCGCGGTTCGACAGCGTGAATGGAGCGCGGTGCTTTACGCAGAGCGCGACAAATAGCACCGGCGTTGCCAATAGCGGTGGGGTCTACACAGTGGGTCGGAATGCGGCATGCGATCAGGCTGCACTGGCATTCCATCCCCGTATTCCGCGCTATGGCGAGATCGCGCAGGAACGCGAACGTCTGGGCGTGACGGGATCGATCCAGTGGGCGCCGTCCGACGCCACCAAAGTATCGATCGACGGCCTCTTCTCCCGCTTCCGCGAGACGCGCGAAGAGAAATGGGGTGAAGTGCTGCTGCGATCGAACGAGCGGTCGATTGACGTTGTGAACCCGGTCTATGACAGCAACAATAATATGGTGTCGGCCACGCTGAACGATGCCTGGGTGCGGACGGAACATTATCTGCGCAAATCGCAGACCAAATTCTATCAGTTGGGCGGTACATGGGATCAGGATGTCAGCGATGCGTTCCGCTTCACCCTGCTCGGTGGCTTCTCCAAGTCGGATGCGTCGATCCCGGTCGAAACGACGTTGGTATTCGATGATCGCGATGCGCAGGGCTATAGCTATGACTATGGCAATGGGCGGCGTCCGGTGCTGACATTCGGGACGAGTGTGACCGACCCAGCCAATTTCCAACTGGCTGAAATTCGCGATCGGCCATCATCCACCGTCAACAAATTCCGCACAGCGCAACTGCGTACCGAATGGGATGTAACGGAAGGCTTTACCGTGAAGGCCGGCGCCATGTATCGCCGCTTCTCGTTCGATACGGAAAGCTATACCCGCGATACGGTGGTGTGCGGCAATGGCGGCGTCGATCGGGTGCTGGGTACGGTCAATTGCTCGCCCAGCAGCGCGTTTGGCCCCACCGCCATCTATGGCTTGCCGGTGACGAGCCAGTTGGCGGAGATGTTTACGTTGAAGGGCGCCAATGCGCCGGCAGGAACGACGACCCAATGGCTTGTCCCCAATTTGCAGGCAGGGACGGCCTATACCGGACTCTATGATCGGCCGCTGGCGATCGACGCGGGCAATACGCGCGCTGTGGTGGAAAAGACGACTGGCGGCTACCTCCAGTTTGATGCCAAGGGCGAGATTTTCGGCCTTGAATATGCCGCCAATGCCGGCATCCGCTATGTGAAGACACAACAAAGCTCGGAAGGGCTGAACAACGGCACGGTAGTCGGGGTATCGCGATCCTATGAGGACTGGTTGCCGGCGGCGAACCTGGCGCTGTTCCCGCATCGCGACATCATCATCCGTGCGTCGGTCGCCGATGTGATGACGCGCCCCTCGCTCGGCAATCTGACGCCGGGCGGTTCGGTCGACGGGTTCAATTATCGGGTGAGTTTCGGCAACCCGTTCCTCGACCCGTTCCGGGCGACGGCCTATGACTTGGCGGTCGAATGGTATTTCGCGCCGCAGTCGGTTTTCTCGGTGGCGGCGTTCAAGAAGGATGTGCAGAGCTTCCCGATCAGCCAGACCATCACCGGGACTTTCGCGTCGACCGGCCTGCCACTATCGGTCATTCCGCCCAGTTCACCGGCCGCGCTTCAGCCGGAACGGGCCGAGGGATGGGCGATCAACACCATCGTCAATGGCACCGGCGCCAGCCTGAAGGGGATCGAGGTCGCGGTGCAGGGACCATTCACCTTCCTGCCCGGTTTCCTGTCGCGCTTTGGCGGCATCTTCAACGCGACTTTCGTGGACTCCAGCGCGGATTATACCGTTTCCGGTCCGGCGATCGTGCCGGGTGGCGGCAACATCGCGTCGGTGCGCAATGCGACCCTGTTCGGCCTGTCGAAGCGCGCGTTCAACGGCACGCTCTATTATGAGGATAGCAAATTCTCGGCCCGCGTGTCGGCCAGCTATCGCAGCGGCTATATCGATCAGAATAGCGGCACTGGCAACGTCTTCGAAGGCTATAACAGCACGGTCAATGTCGATGCGTCGGTGCGCTACAAGCTGACCGACTGGATCGAATTGTCGCTGGAAGGGATCAACCTGACCGACGATTATCGTGATCGCTACACCGACCTCGATGCCAACCGCAATTATGAGCAGTTGCATTTCGGACGCACAATCCAGATCGGCGCACGCTTCAAGCTCTAAGGCGCCAGGGCCGGATCATGTCTGCACGCATGATCCGGCCCCTCTATTTCTGAAGGAGGATGCATGACGATCAGCCGGCGCGAGGCGATGAGCGGAACTTTGATAGGAGGCGCTCTGGCGCTGGGGAGCGGAGGTGTAGCACGCGCTGCGTCGCCTTCGACCGCACCCGCTGCGTCACCCGATTGGAAGCGCGGTTTCGACAATCAGCGTATCGCCGACCTGGGCGACGGGCGGTTCCTCAATCCCCTTATCTCAGGCGATCGACCTGATCCTGCCATTTTAAAGGATGGCGCGGATTATTACATGACCTTCTCCAGCTTCGACAGCTATCCCGGCATCACTATCTGGCACAGCCGCGACCTCATCAACTGGCAACCACGCAAGCCAGCACTGCACAAGAATATTGGGGCGGTGTGGGCGGTCAGTCTGGAGAAATATAAGGGCCGCTATTTCATTTATATTCCGGTCAAGGCCGAACCGAACAGCATCTTCGTCATCCATGCCGACAGCATCGACGGGCCGTGGAGCGACCCCATCGACCTGAAACTGCATGAACATATCGATCCATGCCATGCGGTGGGTGAGGATGGCAGCCGATGGCTGTTCCTGTCGGGCGGAGATCGCATCCGCCTGTCCGATGACGGACTATCGACGGTGGGTGCGGTCGAGCATGTCTATGATCCATGGCGCTACCCCGACACATGGGATGTAGAGGGATTCTCGCCCGAGGGGCCGAAGATCCATCGCCATGGCGACTGGTTTTATATGCTGACCGCCGTAGGCGGGACGGCAGGGCCGCCGACCGGGCATATGGTGATCGCCGCGCGATCCCGGTCAATCCATGGGCCATGGGAGCAGCATCCGAACAACCCGCTGGTGCGGACGGAAAGTCTGGACGAGAAATGGTGGTCCCGCGGACATGCCAGTCTGGTCGAGGGGCCGGATAAGAGCTGGTGGGCGGTCTATCATGGTTTTGAAAACGGGCTGTGGACGCTGGGGCGACAGACGTTGATGGACCCGGTGGAATGGACAGCGGACGGATGGTTCCGGATGACCGGCGGCGACCTGTCACAGCCTTTGCCCAAACCGCGCGGGGGCAGCGCTGTGCCGCATGGCATGGGGCTGTCCGATGATTTTCGGAAACTGGAGATGGGGGCGAAGTGGAATTTCTTCCGCCCCGGCCCCGACGAAGCCAGTCGAGTACGGGTGAAGGACGGGGCGTTGCTGTTGAGAGGCAGCGGCAGCGCGCCCGTCGATGGATCGCCCCTGCTGTTGATTGCGGGCGATCCATCCTATGAATTTCAGTGCGACATTGAGATTGCGCCGGGCGGCACGGCGGGGCTGATCCTCTTTTACGATGACAAGCTCTATTGCGGGCTGGGCTTCGATGAAGCGCGGTTCGTGACCCACCAATATGGAGCGGAGCGGGGGCGTCCGGCCAATCCTTACGGTCGGCAGATGACCATGAAGGTGACGAACCACCATCATATCATCGCTTATCATCTGAGCGACGATAACGGGCGGACATGGAAGCGGTTCGACCGGGGGATGGAGGTTTCAGGCTATCATCATAATGTCCGGGGCGGATTCCTGATGCTGCGCCCTGGCCTGTATGCCGCAGGACCGGGAGAGGCGAAGTTTCGTAATTTTCAGTTCCGCGCGCTGTAAGTCGCAAGCAAATAGAGCCTGTCCCGCGAAGGACAGGCTCTATCAGCGAACCGGAGGTTCCGGCTTTAATATTTGACGCTGAAACGGACGCCATACGTCACCGGGCGGGCGGGCTGGGCAATGTCCGCGCTGGTGAAGAAATTGCGGGTCAGGTCATATTTCTCGTTAAAGATATTCCGGCCCCACAGCGTCATCGTCCATTTTTCATCTGAAGGTTTGAGCGAAATTTCCGCATTGGCCACGAAATAATGGCCAATGTCATAGGTCTCGCCCAGCCATGACGGATATTTGGACCGATAGGTGAACGTCGTCGACGGCGTTACGATGAAGTCGCCGACAGGCGCGGCATAGCTGATCGACCCGCCCCAGGACCATTTGGGGAAGGGGATGTTGGTGTGTGAGCGGTCGGCATAGACGGCCGCATTCGCAGCCTGAGATGCCGGCACGTCAAGGTCGAAGAAGTCGAGATAGCGACCCTGACTGAAGCCCAGATATTGGGTAATGTTAAGACCTTGCACGGGCTGGATCGATAGTTCCAGTTCGGCGCCGACCACACGCGATTTGTTGGCATTGGTAAAGCGGCCGACCGGGCCGTTGGCGCCCCAGACTGCCGATAGTACCTGTTGATCGCGATAGTCGTAATAATAAGCCGATCCGTTGAACTGAACGAAGGGCAGCGGATTGGTCTTGAAGCCGACTTCATAGGCGTTGATCTTTTCCGGCGCGAAGGGCTGAATACCGCTGCTGTTGCCGGTATTATAGGTGGTGAAGCCACCCGACTTGGTGCCGCGGCTGGCCGAGGCATAGAGCATCACCTGCTCATTGGGCTTATATTGCAACGCGAGCTTGCCGGTCAGGGGATTCATGCTGGTATCGACGCTGGTCGGCGGCAGGGCGGTCGCACCGCCAAAGGCGCTGCCGAAACCATCGAGCGAGCGTTTTTCATGCTCGTAGCGCAGGCCGAAAATGGCCTTCCATTTGGGTGTCAGTTCATATTCAGCCTGACCAAAGGCGCTGATCGATTCTACATCCTGGGCATAGTTGACGCGGGCGTAGGTGCCGTAAACATCGATGAAGTCGGAATAATAGCGTTCATTGAGCTTTTGCTTGGAATAATAGGCGCCCACGACCCATGTCAGGCGACCGGGGGTGGAGTTGCTGAGCCGCAATTCCTGTGCAAAGACATCCACCTTGGAGCCGAAGAAGGTATCGGCCTCGATCGAGGCGGAGGAATCCCAGTCGCCGAACTGAAGACGCTTTAGCCAGTCATAGGCAGTGATGCTGGTCAGCGTCGCACCACCGAAATCATAAGAGAGATTGGCGGATGCACCCCAGGTCTTATTGTTGACGCCGGGCTTAGCTCCGTCTTCCAGTTCGGTGTCGGCAACCAGTTGCGGCGATACGCCCCAGCCGGTGGCGAAGCGGTCGGTATCCGCCGGGATGGTCGGGCCGGTTCCAGCGGCCGTTGCCAGCGGATTGAGGAGATAGAGGCCGGTCGCTTCCGACTTGTCGCGGCCATAGTGGAGATCGATGAGCGCAGAAAAGCCGGTGTCGGCAGGCTCGATCGAGAGAAGCGCGCGGCCGCCCCAGCGGTTCGCATCGCCCAGCGACGCGCCGGTATCGCGATTATACTGATAGGCGCCGCCTTGTTGCGTGGCGCCGGCGACACGCAGATTGATACCCTGGGCCAACGGACCGGACACATAGGCCTCGCCCGTGAAGGCGTCGAAGCGGCCATATTCAAAGGTCGCGCCGGCGCTAAGTTCATCGGTAGGGCGATTGGTTACGAAATTGACCGCGCCGCCAGTGGTGTTGCGGCCGTAGAGCGTCCCCTGCGGCCCGCGTAGCACTTCGACCCGGCTAACGTCGAAGATCAGCCCCTGCGTCATGATCGGGATGGGATAGGCCACTTCGTTGACATAGATGCCGACTGTGGGCGAGTTGTTGGAGGCATAATCCTGAAAGCCCACGCCGCGCAGCCGGAATTGGGGGGCGCCGCCGCCGAATGCGGGTTCGACCTGAAGGCTGGGTGTTGCATCCTGCAACTGATTGACGTTGGTGATCCCACGCTCCTTGAGCATGGATTCATTCACAACGCTAAGCGCGATGCCAACGTCCTGCGCCGATTGTTCGCGGTGCTGGGCGGTGACGACGATTTCGGAATCGCCGCCGGATTGCGGTGCGGCTTCCTGGGCGAAAAGGGGTACCCCATATCCCCCGGAGATGGCGCAGATGGCTGCGCTGCACAATAAACGCTTCATCATGGCTCCTCGACGAATTGCCGACACGCGAAATTGCGCGGCGGATCGGCCAAAGGAGGCACCCTCTTTTATGTTATCGTCCCTGATCTTCTTTTTTCGGGCGATTTTCCGCCCATTATGATTGTTGCCTGCCGTTTTCGTTCTTATGCCGTCCGCCGCAGAAGTGCGGTTGATGTCGTTTCATTCTGTATGACAGATTGATGGCAGCGGCAGGTACACCGCAAGCCTGTTATTTACTGCGCGCCATGTCCGGTTGCAGCGTAAACGGAATCAAGGCTTTTTCTGTTTTCGCGCTCATTATCCTGAGCGCTTTAATCACCTGAGGCCGCATCGTTTCAGAAGCTGGGCGGGGTGCATGCGCTGACAACCACGCATTTTTCCTTGCCGACATTACGGAAGCGATGAGGCTTTGTACTGGCGAATAGATAGGCATCGCCAGCTTCCAGCACCTGCTTTTCGCCTGATACGGTGACTTCCAGCTTGCCGGAAATGACGATGCCCACTTCCTCGCCAGCATGGCTGAGCATGACCCGGCCGCTTTCGGCACCGCTCTGGTACACTTCATAAAGCATCTGGATGGAGGACGAGGCAACGCTGCCCAACTGGCGATAGCTGACGCCATCCTTACCGATTTCGATAAGTTCGTTGCTGCGGAAATAGAAACGCCCTTCATCCGCGGCTTCCAGATTGAAAAACTCGCCCAGCGGCATGTCGATCGCTGCGAGAATGCGTTTGAGCGAACCTACAGATGGGTTTGTCCGGCCACTTTCGATCAGCGATATGGTACTGCTGGGTACACCCGCCACCTTGGCCAGCATACGTTGGCTAAGCCGCTTATTTTCCCGCACGAGCCGAAGGCGCATTCCAACTTCATTATCCATGAAGACCCCCGATATTTTATGGTATCCGGCGGGTGCCACGCCCCCTTGCTGCGATCGTCCGCCGGAGGAAGTGTGACAAAAGCGCTTGGGGTGATCAATATTTCATATTGGTTGCATTGCAAAAAAACAGGCTTGCCGCCTGCCGTCACAGCCTATCTATTCAATCCGTTATCGGCGCTGCTGCGGTGTGGCAGGGTCGGGGAGGCTGATAAGGCCGGTCATCATGCAAGAGCAGAGGGTCGTAATGAATCGTCGCAATCTGTTGAAGGGCGCGGGATATGTCGCCGGACTTTCACTGACATCTACGGGTATGATGCGGGTGGCGCAGGCTGCAACCGTGCCGGCGGCGGGAGGGCGGACGGGTCCGCTCAACCTGATCACCGATGTCGCGGGTATCACCGTGGGCTGCGCGGAAGACGCCAAGGTGCGTACCGGCACTACCGTCATTCTGGCCGACAAGCTATCGACCGCAGCGGTTGATGTACGCGGCGGAGGGCCGGGCACGCGCGAAACGGACGCGCTGGACGCTTATAATCTGGTGGGCGCCGCCAATGCGATCGTCCTGTCTGGCGGGTCGTCCTGGGGGCTGGCAGCGGCGGACGGCGTAGCCGCGCATCTGGGTGCGAAGGGCATCGGCTATGGCGGCATGGCGGCCAAGGGCGTGCCGGTGTCGCCGATCGTGCCGGCGGCCATCCTTTACGATCTTGCCAATGGGGGCGACAAAAATTGGGGGACCGAGCCGCCCTATCGGGAATTGGGTGCAAAGGCGCTGGCGGCAGCGGGTACGCAGTTCCGCCTCGGCACGTCGGGCGCTGGCTATGGCGCGATGGCGGGCGGATTGAAGGGGGGACTTGGTTCCGCGTCGACCCTGACGAGTGATGGGGTCATGGTTGGTGCGATCGTTGCGGTTAATTCGATGGGGTCGACCGTTATCCCGGGGACGCACCAATTCTGGTCTGGTCCTTATGAAATTGGCGACGAATTTGGCGGCATGGCACCGGCTGCCCAACGGGTAGGGCCGGAAGAATGGGGGTATGTCAAAGGGGCAGCAGCGCGAGAAAATACCACGATCGCCTGCATCGCTACCGATCTGGCGCTGACCGCCGATGAGATGAAGCGCGTGGTGATCATGGCGCAGGACGGCATGTCGCGCGCGATCCGACCGATCCATACGCCGTTCGACGGAGACGTGGTGTTCGCTATTTCCACTGGGCGCATTCAGCCCAAGGAACCGCGGCAACTGGCTGTGTTGAAAGTGGGAGCCGTCGCCGCCGATACCTTGTCCCGCGCAATTGCGCGGGGCGTCTATGCCGCCAGCGCGCCGCCGGGATCGGATGCGAAAACCTGGTCGTCATTGAAGGGCCAATAAGCGTCAGGCGGGCCGTGGGTCGATTGGCAACAGGAACAGGCGATGCATGAGATTCCCGAGGATCGGTTGCCCGACATACCTGACGGGCGGCAGCCGCAATGGCTGGTGCTGGTCGGACTGGCAGTCCCGTTATTGCTGGTGTTGCTGAGTGGATTGGCGATACCCGCAGATGCCGCGCAGTTCATGGGTATATCGCTGAGCAGTTGGTGCCTGTTTGCCTGCGCGCCGCTGGTGAGCCTGTGCCTGCTGATCTGCTGGCGGTTCGGATCGAGCCAATGATGGTGGCCTTTTCTGCAGTCATGCTGTTGTCGCTGGCGTTGGCGCTATGGTCGCGGCGCGGGCATAAACGACCCGATGCACGGTCCTTCTTCACCGCGTCGGGGCAGTTCGGCCCGATCCTCTTCTTCTTCCTGTCAGTCGGCGAAACCTATTCGATTGCGACGATGTTGGGCTTTCCGGGCGGCGTCTATGCGGGTGGGGAAGGCTTCGTCCTGTGGTTTTTCGGCTACATATTGATGGCCGCTCCGGCGATCTATTTCGTGGGGCCATGGATATGGCGGGCGGGGGCGCTCTATGCGTCGGCGACGATCCCCGATTTCTTTCGATCCCATTATGATAGCCGCACGCTGGAAATAGTGATCGCAGCCAGCGCCATCATGTTGCTGATCCCGATCGGTACGACCCAGTTTTTGGGCCTGAAGCTGGTATTCAGCGGATTGGCGCCGGAGGTGCCGTCCATCTGGTTATCGAGCCTGGCAGGGTTGCTGACCTTTGCCTATGTGGCGCTGGCGGGGTTACGAGCTTCGGCCTTCGTTGCGGTGTTGAAAGACATTGTGATGATGGGGTCGATCCTGATGGTTGGCGGTATGGCGATCATCATGTGGGATGGCACGGCTACGTCGGCCGGATCGGTGCTGACGGTGCCCCCGGCAGCCAGTCCGGTAGACCTGACATTCGCGGTGACGACCATCATCCTTCAGGCGGCGGGCTTTCTGATGATCCCGCAAAACTGGGCCTTCATCTTTTCGGCGCGGTCCCCCCGGGCGATCCAGCGAGGACAGATTGTCGCGCCCATCTATATGTTGATGTTCCCGCTGCTGATGATCGTCGCTTATTATGCGCGGGCGAGCGGGATCGACCCGCACAAGCCGGATTATGTGTTTCTGGCGACGGCGGAGGCACTGTTGCCGCACTGGCTGGTCGGCGTGGTGATGGCGGCGGTGGTGCTGTCTGGGCTGGTGGTGCTGAGCAGCGTATGCCTTGCCATCGGACCGCTATTTACGCGCAACATTGTGCCCCGACTGGACGGATCGGCTCAGCAAAGATGGTCGCAGATCATCATTGCCCTGTTCATCCTGTTTTCGCTGATCGCGGCGGAAATGTCGGTGCCGCTGATCGCGACGCTCAACAATATCTTCTACTTCGGGATCGTGCAGCCCTTGCCCGGTTTCGTCGCGGCCATGCTGTTGCCCCGCGTTTCGGCGCGGGCGGTGATTGCCGGCATCCTGAGCGGGGATGCGTTCATTCTCTATGCCAAGATCGAGGCGATCAATTTGGCAGGGGTGAATGCGGGGCTGGTCGGACTGGGCGTCAACTGCGTCATCCTGACAATCGCAACGATGCTCTGGCCCCGCAGCGGTCATGCGTCGGTGATGCAACAATTCGCGGCCCGACGCGCGGCTGCGACGGCGGCTGAATAGACGCCCGCAATCGGAGAATACAGAGGTCGTTTGAGCGACCCGACGAATGGAGAGGAGACGAGCGGACATCGGGTCGCTGCGCTGTGCGCCGGCCATCATGGAGATATGAGCATGAGTGAGGAACTGGCCGACCTGACCGGCGCGGAGATGGCCACGGCATTTGCGGCAGGGACATTGTCGCCGGTCGAGGTCATGACCCATGTGGTTCGTCGCGTCGAACGACTGGAACCCATATTATGCGCAACTTACGCATTCGATCCGGAGGCCGCGATTGAGAAGGCGCGGGCATCGGAGCAGCGGTGGCAAGATGGCGCTGCGCTCAGTCCGCTGGACGGCATTCCCGTAACGCTCAAGGAGTTGATCGCCACGCGAGGCATGCCTAAGCCCGTTGGCACGGCGGCGGGCGATATGACGCCCCAGACGGTCGATGCGCCGCCTGCGGCCCGGCTGAGCGAGGCGGGAACGCTGATGTTCGCGAAGACGACGGTGCCTGATTACGGGATGCTATCGTCGGGCCTGTCGAGCTTTCACAAGCTGGCGCGCAACCCGTGGGACGTCAGCCGCAATCCCGGTGGATCGAGCGCAGGAGCTGGCGCAGCGGGAGCCGCGGGATATGGCCCGTTTCACGTCGGCACCGACATTGGCGGTTCGGTCCGTCTGCCCGCAGGGTGGTGCGGCATTTTCGCCCATAAGCCGAGCAACGGACGAATACCGATCGATCCGCCCTATATCGGCCGGGTCGCAGGGCCGATGACGCGGACGGTGACGGATGCGGCGTTGATGATGACGATGCTGTCGAACCCGGACCGACGTGATTATATGGATCTGCCTTGGCAGGATCTGCCCTGGCTCGATCTGGACGCGGATGTCGCAGGGCTGCGCATCGGGTTGATGCTGGATGCCGGATGCGGCGCGGATGCCGAACCGGAGGTGGTCGCGGCGGTAGGCGCGGCGGCACGTCTGTTCGAAGAAGGCGGCGCGATCGTCGAACCGATCGAACCGTTCATGACGCCTGCGATGATCGATGGGCTGGACCGCTTCTGGCGCACCCGTTTCTGGGAGGAGACGCGACATTTGCCGCCGGAGCGCTATGCGCTGATCCTGGAATATATCCGGCAATGGGTGGAACCCGCAGCAGGCTATGACGGGGCAGCCGTCTATACCGGGTTCGACCAGATCATGAAGATGCGCGAACGTGGTCGCGCCTATGACGCCTATGATCTGATCCTTTCGCCGGTGGCACCGATGCCGGCCTTTCCCGCCGAACTGCCGTCGCCGACCAATGATCCGGCACGACCGTTCGATCATATCGGGTTTACCGTGCCCTATAATATGACGGAGCAGCCGGCGAGTTCGATCAATTGCGGTTACACGGGCGATGGGCTGCCGATCGGGTTGCAGATTGTCGGTCGTCGTTTCGACGATATGGGCGTGCTGAGGGCATCACGCTGGTATGAGAAAGCGCGGCCGCAGCAGCGGGACTGGCCGTTTCGGTTGAAGGCGAACGAAACGGCGAGATAGACAGTTTCTGCTGAATTTGCACCTGTGTTTGTTTAACATAATCTTTGTTATCGAACTTTCGTAGTGTAGGAGTGTCCGTCGTCAGAACATTTGGCGCAACTCGCGGCGTAAATTAGCGGAGTGCGGGCCTCGTCTGGGGGTTGATGTTAGGCGGCGAGCTTGCGGTGAAGCAAGCGCCGATGTTCGATGGTCTGCC
>JAJZQN010000068.1 GCA_021847605.1 Pseudomonadota bacterium
GGCAGACCATCGAACATCGGCGCTTGCTTCACCGCAAGCTCGCCGCCTAACATCAACCCCCAGACGAGGCCCGCACTCCGCTAATTTACGCCGCGAGTTGCGCCAAATGTTCTGACGACGGACACCCAGATCAGCTTTGCATTTCCGCTCTCGAGATACTTTTCGCGCGTGTAAACGAAGGGCGCGTCCCAGCTCCACCCATCCGTCCCAGTGAGGCGAACGCCGCGCTCCAGGAGATACATGGTCGCTTCATATCCCATGCCACACCCGGCAGTGACGTAGTCGTCATTGCCGTATCGCTTGCCTGCTGACGTATTGACCACCACGATCTCCAGCGGAGAAAGGGTATGGCCTATGCGTGCCAGCTCGTCTTCGACATCGCGCGCAGTGACGACATAGCCGTCCTCGAAATGACGGAAGTCGAGCTTAACTCCGGGCTGGAAACACCAATCGAGGGGCACCTCATCAATCGTGATTGCCCGCTCTCCACCGTCCATCGTGCTTGCAAAATGGTAGGGTGCGTCGAGATGAGTTCCGTTGTGCGTGATCAGCTCGATTTTCTCGATCGCCCACGCTTCTTCGTCGGGAAGGTCAGTTTCCTTCAGCCCCGGGAAGAAACTCGCCAGATCAGGCAGGGAGGTCTTATGGTCGATATACTGGATCTTGGGACGATAGATTTCGGGGTCCGAGACCACGTCATTCTCGAGAAAAATCGAGATATCGATGATTTGCCGTCCCATGGTCAGAACTCCACCCTGTCGCCGCCCTTCAGGCCAAGAATTTCCCGCGCTTCGGCCGGCGTTGCTGGCTCGATTCCCATCTCTGCGAGAATCCGCACGATCTTCTGCACTTGCTGGGCATTCGACGTTGCGAGCACACCTCGTTCGATAAAGAGGCTATCCTCAAGCCCAACGCGGACATGGCCACCCATCAGGGCTGCTTGTGTAAGGAAGGGCATCTGGTGGCGACCTGCTGCAAGCACCGACCATTGGAAGGTGTCGCGCCCGAACAGACGATCGGCCGTCTGTTTCATCACATGGAGATTTTCCAGATCCGCGCCGATTCCGCCAAGAACGCCGAAAATCATCTGCAGGAAGAAGCCCGGCTTGATGAGACCACGGTCGAGGAAATGCGCGAGATTGTAGAGATGCCCGACGTCGTAGCACTCGTGCTCGAAGCGAGTTCCGGCATCCGCGAGCGTGGTCAGGATGGTTTCGATGTCGCGGAAGGTGTTACGGAAGATGTAATCGTCGCTGTTAACGACATAGGCCTCCTCCCAGTCATATTTCCATTCCTTGATGCGACGCGCCGCCGGGAAAAATGCGAAATTGAGCGAGCCCATGTTGAGCGAGCACATTTCCGGCTTGAAGCGCACGGCCGCAGCGAGGCGATCGGCTACCGTCATGGTGGCGGCCCCGCCGGTCGTGATGTTAACTACAGCGTCCGTCGCCTGCTTGATTACAGGGAGGAACTGGTCGTAGATCTCTGGGGCACCTGTAGGGCGGCCGTCTTCTGGAACGCGGGCGTGAAGGTGAAGGATCGCAGCGCCCGCGGCAGCGGCATCAATCGAATCCTGGGCGATGTGCCGCGGCGTCAGGGGGAGCGCGTCGGACATTGTCGGGGTGTGTGCAGACCCTGTGACGGCGCACGAGATGATAGCTTTGCCTTTGATATTCATTTATCTTTCTTTCGATCTGGCGATATAGCGGTCATCAGAAGGGTTCGGCCATTTCGGCCCACACGCCATCCATCAGTTCCGCTGGTTTGGCAGCTGCATCAGGTTGCCTGCTCCACTCGGCGATCTCCCAGGCCCCCAAATGCCCAGAAACCTCCACGCACGCTTGCAATGCGGATATCGACGTTCCCCAAACTGGGAGAGGACAGCCCGACGATGTCGACATTCCGCTCGTCCTGGCAAAGGGCGGCAGCGGCAGCCATACCGCCTATACCCCCGCCGACGACCAGGATTGAACGGGTGTCACAAGCCGACTTCATGCACCGGCGCCGCGCTTTTCGAGTGGCTGGCCGTTGGGGACAGCACCGTCAAGATACTTCACTTCCCAAGCCGGCTCAGCGTCGAGGAAGGCAGGCATGTTATGAACGAAGAAGATGTAACCGAACCCCGGCTCGACCCAGTCTCGAGGAATCCAGCTGTCATCGAGTTGATCCCCGTCTGCGCCATACTCCGCCTCACCGCCCGCCGGGCAAGGCAGATAGAAGAACAGGGCCGAATCGATGCGATGACGGCCAAGACCCAGATGTGATTTCGCCCATCCGCGTCGCTGCATGTAGTTCGCGCCAACCATGATCTCGTCGATGTCCTCGACGCCGTAGTTGACATGGTGAAACCGCACTTCGCCGTCGAGGCCCGGCAAAGGGAGCTTGGCATTCAGGAGGAAAATAGAGTGATGGTTGCCCGTTCCGTCACAACGCGCATAGATCCCGTAACCCCGCTGGTAGTCGGAAAGCCGGAAATTGAGGCGGTCGCGAAGGAACGGGAAAGAGGCGTCGAAATCCTTCACCGTGAAGACGATGTGATTGATGACCTTGGGCACTGCTCGGGTACGCCACCGCCGGTGCGAATTGAGCCTGTTTACGCGGCCAGGAGAGTTCAACGCGTCAGGCGCTGTAACGACTGGCACCCGTCGGAATACGCGCAGGCCCATCGGCAAGCCACAGGGTGTCAGGAAATGTGCGGTGCCGTCGGCATCACGACGAACTTCGACTTCCTGAGCCACATTGCTGACCAACTGCTCGAGGTTCTCGGCGGTATCGACGCCCCAGATAACCTCTCGCACGCCGATACCCTTTACTTCAGACGTGGGAAGTGAGGGGTCGTTGATGCTCCGGATAACGACGTTCGAACCTTCGGCGAGCCTGAACAGACCACGCTCAGCGGATCGATCAATCAAAGGCAGTCCGAAATCCTCGAAGAAGTCGGTGCATTTGCCTACATCATCGACGCCATAAATGAGCGTCTCTATACCCAGAATTGCCATGTCTTCTCCGGTGTGCAGACCGTTACGGTTCGAACCGAACTGGCGTGCAGTCCGGCCCGGTTCGAACCGATTCACCTGAAACGGCACCTTCGAGCATTTACGATAAGGCGCAGGGATTTCGTGTCATTCGACAGAGCCCGGCGGCTTGGCGTGCATTCCTCTCGAGTACGCCCCATGTGAGGTTCTGTGTTCGTGTCTGCGGCCTAACAACACCAGAAGGCCACGGAAAATCACATGATTGGATTTTTGCCATCAGTAGCACTTATACAAACCGGACAGGTGCCCGCGCGGGTGCTGATGCGGAGCCTGGATGTCAAAACGGTTGCGCTTGCCGGCAGGCCGGGAAGCGGACCGCCGCTTCGTGGGACAGGCGCTCGCCGACCACCCTGATGACCACAAAATCTCTTTTACCGGCTCGACGACGACCGGGCGACGGATTGTCATGGCGGCACTGGGCAATCTCAAGAAGCTTAGTCTGGAACTGGGTGGTAAAAGCCCCGTAATTGTCATGCCCGACGCCGATCTGGATTTGGCGATCCCCGGCGTGGCGATGGCGACATTCTTTCTACAGGGCCAGAATTGCATGGCCGGAACTCGTGTCTTCGCGCACGAGGCCATTCATGATGCGCTGGTCGAAGGAATGGCCAGCTTTGTGGAAGGGATGACAATGGGTCATGGTCTTGATCCAGCCACCGTGCAGGGGCCGCTGATTTCCGATACTCATTGCGCGAAGGTGATGGGCTATATCGACGGTGCGATTGCCGCAGGTGCGCGGCTTGTGGCGGGCGGCGACAAACTGGCGCGTCAGGGCAATTTTGTGCGACCGACAATCTTCGCGGATTGCAGGCCTGACATGGCCGTCGTCAGAGAGGAGATATTTGAGCCTGTCATGGCGGTGCAGAAGGTCTCGACGACCAATATCGACGGCTTGGCTGCTTTCGCAAACGACACGCCTTATGGTTTGTCGGGCAGCGTTTGGTGAAACGAATTCGTTCAGGCCACGTCTCGATTAATTGCCATGGGGCGGTAGGCACCAACATTCCTTTTGGCGGTTATGGCCAGTCGGGCTGGGGCCGTGAATTTGGGCAGGAAGGGATAGACGCCTATCTCGAGACTAAGGCAGTAACTGCGCGACTATGAAAGACGCGCGCACGGCTGCGTAGCTGCTTTTCAAACAGCCTCAGCGTCGAACGCGTTGGTCTGTGACAGAACCATTGGTTCCAGCGCCTCTCGTATCCGGTAACTTTTGATGGTATGCTAAACGCCCGAAACAGCATGCTAAGCCTGAGTTCGGCTTGCGGGTGGCTTCGAATGAGGTGAGCCACATTATCAAGTGGTGCGAAAAATGATAATTACCCTTGAAGACTTTCTTGAGGGCATTCGACAGCGTAAGGCCGAGCTGGGAATCGTCGATACTCCTGAGCTTACAGAGGCGATGCGCAATAAAGGCGCACGGCGAACAGAGGACAAACGCGCCATGCTCGCGCGCATCGACGAACGGGCGCGCCAAGCAGGCATTACGCCCTTGAAAGCGTACTACTAAATCCTGATCGAGTATCAAATGACTGCTTCTGGCGGATCAGGCGCTTGTATGAGTTGATGCAAATGACTTGTTCTGGTCGGGGAGCTGCCCCAACCTCCGGTTGGATTGCCCTTACAACGGTTAAGGAAAGAGGAAGAGGTGGGTATGGATCAGATGATGGATGGCGAGATTACCCCTCCGTCATCACCTTAGATTGCTCGTAACCCTCTGAAGAAACGGCATCGGGCAGAAACCGTGTCACGCACCTGTGCCAAGTTCATGGTATGTCTCGCCTGAGCGGGCGATCTTGGCTGTCAAAGGACACCACCGAGGCAAAGTCCATAAAGCCGCCCTAGAAGAAGGCGAAGAAGCCAGCCTGATCCGGCGCCTGGCGGCGGCAGTAGAGTATGGCTGGCAAGGGATCGCCCTTGCTCCATTAGATAGTCGCAGCGGGTAGGAACCGCACCTCAACAAGCACAGGCGCATATGACCGATCCAGCTGAAAAATCCGAGTTCGATCGCTTGATGATGGCGTTGGGATCGGTCGTCGTGATCTGGGGTATGGTAGAGGATGCAGTGCGGCGGTTTACTGCTGACGTTTTGTTCGAAGGCAGTGCCGATGACGCGGTCGAGCAGATCGTTCTGTCGGAAATCGCACTGCGCAACCAGATCGAGATTTTGCGCAAGGTGGCCTACGTGCGTCGGCCGGATGGCGACTGGTTCACAAGACTGGATACCCAGCTGAAAGCCATCAGCACGTCCATGCATGATCAGCGCAACCGCTACATTCACGACCTGTGGGAGCAGGCGGACAGCGGCGAAATGATGAAGTTTCTTCGTGGACGCGGAGAGACAGCGGTCAGCAAGAAGGGTGGGGCCTGGCAGCTGAAGCTATCGACCGGAGACGTCGTCCCGGCCGACGAGGTCGACGCCTTCTTCGAGGAAGTCGCAGACGCCTGCGAGCAGCTGGTCGAACTCAAGGCGGACTATGTGCAATGGCGATATGACGCGCGGGCCAATGGCCTTTGGTCTGAGATGAAAGCTCGCGCTGAACAGGCCTTAAGTCCAGATGGTCGGTTATCGCTTGCTTCATTGGTGGACACTTCGGGCGAGCATCCATTCGACGTGAAAGCCGATCGGGCCTAAACCTGCCGCTACCGGTTCACCGAACTTGCCGCATCTTGGCGGCGAGCTTGGATGTCGCGGGCGCAAGATGACGGGCGTATGCGAGGGGCTGCTTGGGATTGGTCCACCGTAGCCCCTGCATGATTGCCCCGATATCGACGCCAGCGGCAAACAGGTCCTGGTCGCAGCCGACACGCAACGAATGGCCTGAGATTGCCCGCACCAGCTGATCGCGCTGATTCTTGGAAATCTGCTCGTCAACAACAAGCAGGTCTAGATAAGATGCTGCACGGGCTTTGATTATCCGGGACACGGTCCCTTCGGTCAGATGTTCCTGAGCACCGACACGGTAGGACAGCGATCGGAAGACGAATCCTTCGGTGATCTCCGTCAGGGCCAGCCAGGCATCCAACGCTGAGACCGCCCGAGACGACAGCCATGCGCGGGCGCCTTCGCCGGCTTGGTCGGTTTTGGATCGCGGGATGAACAGCGCCATTTCGTTGTTCGGCAAGCGCTCGAGATGGGCGACCCGGATCCGCACCAATTCGGACCGGCGAAGCCCGGCATCGTACCCGACCGTCAACAGGGCGCGATCGCGGATGCCGCGGGGATTATCTGGCAGGGAGGCGAGGATGCCAAGAAGCGAGGGGCCCTCTGGGTCGTCGTTGATGACGTCTGCCACGGCGCCTTTCAGCCGAAGGCCGTGGGCCTGCCGAACCTCTCGAGAATCCAGTCGGCGGACCTGCTTGAGCTTCCACCGGACCAGATCATCGACACATGGCGGTAGCTGCGCCAGCGAATGGGCGCGCACCATACTGGAAACCAGTCGGCTGATTGAACTCTTCGCCGCGCCGATCGAAGCTCGTTCCTCGATCAGCATATAGAGATGGGTCGGGGATAACGGTAGCGTCGGTCGGCCACCAGCGCGCTGAAACTGGTCCACGATCTTGAGGTCGCTGCGCAGTGCCCGCAAGGAGTTGGGCGCTGCAGCTTCGGACCAAGCAACGAAACGCTTGTGGACCTCGAAGTCGGGGATCTCCGGCCCATACACTGCATCGATCAATTCGGCCCGAACTTTGTCCTCTGCCCTCTTGGGCGAAAAGGGGATGATCTCGTTCGACATGCCCGAGATCATAAGCGCGATAAGCACTATGACAACCGATAATCTCCATTATCGGGCTTACTCAGTTTTGCCAAATTTCGACGAATTTTGGGTCTCGCGAACCGGCATCGTCAACGCGGACCGAATAGATGCATAATCGGTCCGCCGATGAGGCACGGGACGTATCGAATCGACCTCGGGGTTCAAGGTTTCGGTAGATTTTTCAGCGCCATAGTTGCGCAAAGACAATTGGGCAGGAATGACGGAAAATAAGGATAAATCCTGCAAAAATCATGCAAAATTCCAAGTTATCTTGCTTGTTTGCGCACCATCTGCGACGGTTCGGACGTCATCGGTGAACCCCGGTGATGGGGCGTCGTAACCCCAATGCTCTCGGCCGGTCGCAGCTTATGCGGCCGGGTGGCCGTCGCGCATGTCCAAGGCTTCGGCCTAAAGGTGACGGCGCCGTGGCGAGAGCTTTGGTTACGAACACCCGGCTCATGCCGGCCCGCCCCAGTTTTTTTAGCGGAGGGCCAGCATGCTTATCGAACTGACGGGAAATGTCCGTCCTGAAGATCTGTCGAAAATCATCGCTCCGATCGCAGCCTTGCTCGCGGAACAAGGCGTTGCGAAGATGAACAGTATCAAGCTCAATTTCCTGGCGTGGGGTGTCAGCGGCGAACGACGTCAGCTCGTTGGGAGCGATGGTCACATTACCTCTCTCGCTTTCGATGCCGAGAGCATTGCCGCAACCCTGGCGCTCAAATTCAAGATGCCTGACACCCTATCATTCCGCGATCGCCCGGATGACATGGACGTCAGCATGTTCGCGGTTGGGGCGCGGCACGATGACTGACGGCGGGCGATTTGATGAGAATCTTGGCAAGGAGGTCGAGCTTCCGGAAGGATGGCGACCGCTCTATCGGACGGTGGTTCAGAGCATCGCTGACATTGATCCGAATGCGATGGTAATCCAGACCAAGGAAAAGTTTGGAGAGCTGCGTATCTACATGAAGACCTTCAACGAACAGATTTACGATCTGATCGACGAAGCGTCCAAGCAGTCCAAAACAATCTGTCAGACTTGCGGATCTTTAGGCGTATGGTCGAAAACTGCCGATGGATTTTACGCAACGGTTTGTGCTGATCATTCGGCTGGTTTTGCTCCTGCCATGAGCAGTGTACTTCGTCACATGCGACTGATTCTACCTAACCAGAGCGATGGCGAAGTCTGATCGAAAGAAAGGCTATGTGGCGATATGCATATCAACTGAACTGGCCGATCGCGCTGAGGCCTTGGCCAGTCGGACAGGACGGGCGCGCGACGACATCATTGCTGGCGCACTATCACTAGGTTTGCGCGGTGCAGAACGCGATCAGTCGATCGTCGACTTGTTAGAAGAGTTCGATGCAGGCCATAGCCCTGCCAGCAGTTAGCGGCTTACCTCGAGAAGCGCGCGATAAGTGAGCGCGTGAGCGAGCATGATCCTGCATCTTAGGATCGAGAGGATCCGTCGATCACCTCGCTTGGTAGCCCAGCCAAATGCATAAGCTCCATGCATTGCTGACGGATCGAGACAGCAAGCTGCTTCATACGGCGGGCGGTCGTGGTCTCGTGCCCTGCGTCGCCCTGAGCGCTGATCCAGGCCTGCATCCGCTCCTGCAGCTTTGATGAAAGCTCAGCTTTTCCGTTGATTACCTTGCTGTAGTGGCCCTGCGTCACGCCGAGCGTCAGGCTGATTTCAGCCTGCGAAATCCGTGCAGCAAGCCGGATTCGTTCGATCTCATGGATCACTTCAGCCATTGCACAAGAACGAGATGCATCATATTATGCATATATGCATTCATCTAAACGCCCGTCAATGCAGCAGGTTCTGTCGTATCGCGATGGCGAACTGGTTGAACTGATGCTCCCTGCGGCGACGACGCACGTCTTTGGACATCAGCTGCGATGGGGCCGAGCAGAGGAGATCGGCACTCCGGCCTATTGGACGGCTCAGACGTGGATGTGGGAAGCCGAAGACCCGGACCACTATCGGTTGGGCCGTACCTTGCGTGAAGAGATGCTCGCCTGTCTGCTCGGTGGCTATGGGATACCGGCCGAAGTTGGCTTGGCCGCTTATGATCGCCTGCGTGCGGCTCCGGCAGAACTTCTGGAGGACGAACAGTCTGTCCTGGAAATGCTGACCACACCGCTCGAAGTAAAAGGCCGTCCGGTGCGCTATCGCTTTGCGCGCCAGAAAGCTCACCATGTCGCGCGTTGCGTGGCGGGGTTGGCAGATATCGACACGGCGGCTGGCGATCGCGATCTGCGTGACGCGCTGGTGGGCTTATCGGGCATCGGCCTTAAGACCGCATCGTGGATTGTGCGTAACTGGCGAGATAGCGATGAGGTATCAATCCTCGACATTCACATCATCCGTGCATGCCACTCCCTTGGGTTGTTCGACCCTGCCTGGCGGGTCGAGCGCCATTACGCGCAGATGGAGGCGGCCTATCTTGCTTTTGCAAAGGCTGTCGGCGCGCGGGCGTCCATACTGGATTCTGTCATTTGGATGACAATGCGACAGCTCCCACAAGATATCGTCGCGAGTTTAGTTGTAAAAGATGTGCGTACTCAGAAGAATAGGGCGTCCAAGGCGGTCGACATTCGTCAGGCGGTATTGATATAGCTTCGATCGGACGTTGATGTTCGATCGGAGGTCTCGTGTCGGGAAGTGGCAGTTCGCGTGACGATGGATATTCGGCAACTCCTGCTCGGGTGACTCCAAGCAAGCCAGGCACCGGTGGCGGCAGCGGCGGAGCGGGTGGCGCACCAGACCCGTGCGACATTGTCGAGACTGCAGCATTGAACAGCCTTCAACCCGCTGCTGTCGGCTCGTTGAACGTGGGCGACATCCTGACGATCAACCTCAATCGCTCAGGTCCGAACCCGGTCGTGGAGGTCTTGGGAGCGGGCGGCCAGAGGGTCGGCGCACTGACTCACCGCGGACACGTGCGTATTATCGGGTGCATCGATCAGGGTCGGGCCTATGTGGCGGTGGTGTTGTCAATCCGGGGTGGCGCCGTCGAGGTTCGGATCGAGCCTGCGTGATCACGGTTGCCGGCGGGCTTTACGTTGAGCGGTGTATCGAACCGCGGTGGGATGATGCCTATGGTTCGGGCGGCCGAGCAGCGGCTGCTCTGAGCGGCGCTGTTCCGGGCATTAAGCTCCACACTTATCGCAACACTAGCCTCGAAGATGCAGAAGCCAGCTTGAGGTCGGCTTATGGTATCGTCGTCGATGGACCGATGGCGGATCGAGAGATCGCCTTCGATTATTTCCACTCGCTGGCGACACCCAAGATCACACCCAGGCCAGACGCGATCGTGCGCCATCCGGCCTTCGAGGTCAGCGACGATGTAGTACTGCGCTTCGGCATGTTAGAAGGCGAAGCGAAGGTATCGGCCAAGGTCGCGGTCTATGATCCGCAGTCAGCTTTCGATCCCCGTCCGTTTGCGGAGAATGGATCGCGCGCGGACAAGCTCGCTGTCATTCTGAACCGCCAGGAGGCGCGCCAGTTCTCTGGCGAGGACGACCCTCGTGAGGGTGTCGTAGCTCTGCTGGAGCGAAACGAAGCGGACGTCGTAGTTCTCAAGATGGGCGGCCATGGCGCACTTGTCGCCACGCGAGACGGTCAGTGGCAGGTGCCGGCATACCGCAGTGAGACGGTATTCAAGATTGGCTCGGGAGACGTATTTTCCGCTGCTTTCACGCAGTTCTGGGCGCTTGAGCAGCGTTCGCCGGCGGAGGCCGCTGACTTGGCTTCGCGCGCGACCTGTCATTATGTGAACACGCATGGACTGCCCATCCCGTCGGCAGACGTCCTGATGACGCTCGCAGCAGAGCCCGTCATCCCAGGCACCGGCAAGATCTATATCGCGGCACCATTCTTCAACCTAGCAGAGCGTTGGGTGGTGGAGGAGGTTCGCAACCAGTTGCTCGCCATGAATGTCCCTGTGTTTTCGCCGCTGCACGACGTTGGTGAAGGCCCCGGGGAGGTGGTGGCTCCCCTGGATTTGCAGGGGCTCGATGAATGCCAGGCTGTACTGGCCATCCTCAACGGCGCGGACGCTGGGACGATCTTCGAGATTGGCTACGCTGTCGCGCGCGGCATTCCGGTCGTGGGCTTGGCGCAAAACATGCGTCCCGAAGATGTGAAGATGCCAGCGGGCAGCGGCTGTCGTATCGTGGGCGATCTGGTGTCAGCGATCTACCACGCTGTATGGGCGCTGCGGTGAGAGCGGTACTGCTTTCGGGCGGTGTGGATTCGATTGCGCTGACATATTGGCAGCGGCCTGAATATGCGATCACCATAGACTATGGCCAGCGCGCGGCCGAGACTGAACTCGCCGCCGCTGCTCACATCGCCGGCTTGCTTGGTGCCAAACATGAGATCATCCAGGTCGATTGCAGTTCGCTGGGGTCAGGCGACATGGCCGCGCAGCCAGCGTCGGTCCACGCCCCGGTTCCGGAATGGTGGCCATTTCGAAATCAGTTGCTGCTGACGCTGGCGGGCATGCGAGCGACGGCCATAGGCGTCAACGAGCTGATGCTTGGCTCGGTGGCATCTGACGGGTCTCATGCTGACGGCAGGCCTGAGTTTTACACTCAGGTCGACACGCTCATGGCGATGCAGGAGGGCGCGATTCGCGTGACGGCGCCTGCGGTGGGCATGTCTACGGTCGAGCTTGTGCAGCGTTCTGGTGCACCGCGCGAGATCATCGGTTGGGCTCATTCCTGCCATACGGGCCCCTTGGCGTGTGGCGGCTGTCGTGGGTGCGTGAAGCACTACGAGGTCATGCGGGACTTGTATGGCGAGCCATACTGATCCGGAACCGGCTCCCCGTTTTGACGGGAATGCCAGCCGGCGATTGATTACTTCCGGGTCGGTGCAGCTCCTTCCCCGTGACGTGCGTGCGCCAGATACGAACTTTTTCGATGTGTTGGGATCTCGGCGGTCTGGCGTCGGCGGCCCGCTGGGCATCGACGATCTCTCTGCTCTCCTGTGGCATTCGACCGCTTTGCGCAGCCGGGCACCAGGGCGGTTTGGTGTGTCTGCCGAGAGCAGGAACTCTCCATCGGGGGGCGGGCTCCACCCCATCAAATTGCTCGTATTACCGTTGGAGGACAGCATCGCCGGGTTTTATGATGATCGGCAGCATGGCCTTGGTACCGTGGCGCCGGCAGCCATAGCGATAAACCGGGAGAGCATCTCCACGATCCTGGGCCGTAGCCGGGGAACAACTATCCAGTTCGCTGCTGACCGGGCTTTGCTTGATGCCTGCTACGACAATGCGAGCAGCATCCTCTGGCGAGATGCTGGTGCGCTGGTCGCGACAATGTGTCTGGTTGCTACCGCGCTGGGTATTGCCGCCTGCCCAGTTGGAAGAGTCGGTGATGACGTCGTGGACGCGGCAGGTGTTATGGAAGGCTTTGTTGGAGCTGGCGCGGTCCATTTTGGGAAAGGGATTGAATAGCGCTTTTGCATTCGAGCGGCTGCTATCACGCGATCCGGTAAGCGGCAGATTAAACGCACTGCCATGGGTTGAGCGGGAGGAGCCTCCAGACCGCGATTGCCGTTATGATGACGCCAAGCGACAGCACGCCGCCAGCGACGATAAGGGCGGTGCGATGCCACTTAATGCGGGCATGGAGATCGTCGAATACGTCCGTGAATTGGTCTGCGATCGAGGCAAAATCGTCGCTCAGACGCGTGTTTTGGCGCATTACCTCTGCGGCGATCACGTTGAGTGTCTTCCACTGGTTTAAGCCGGCGATCCCCAGCATCACAGCAAACACGATCGCTCCTAAGAGCACCCCGAGGTTCGTCCAGAACTCCAGCCCACAGGATGGAGGAACCTTTTTAAGCTGGGATACGACCACAATCGTTGCGACAGGGATGCCGAGCAACTGACCTTGGATATCGACGATAGTCTTGTGGATCTTGCCGACGAAATCCAGCCGCGCTGTTTCGACCTCATTTCTGATCTTCGAGTAGGAGAAGCTCGACGTGAAGAGCCGATATCCCTTGTCGACCTCGGTTGCCAAGCGATCGAGATTGCGGATCAGAAAACCAAACCGGTCCTTCTCCCGCAGCGAGCACACCATCTCGATAAGCGTGGTCTGCAGGATGGTCCGCTTTTCATCCAGATGTAGTTCGTCGGCGAATAGCATTGTCAGCCGAGCCGCCTGACCCACCACGTCACCGCGGAGATCCATGGAGCCGAACTGAATGGGTACGACGACCTTCTCTTTGCCAATGAAGATGAGCTGCCTCATTGTCTCATCGACCAGCGACGCGCTTTCCCGAAGGATGCTGAGCACGCTCAGCACTGCGCGATAGGCAAGCAGCTTCGATGGGGCAGGCGTGTCGCCCGACGCGTAATGCTCCTTCTTGACGTAATACCGTTCGGGTTCAGCGAGCGCCGCGCCAGGCGCCTTGAACAGATCGTCGAAGGTGGGCACCAACAGGCCCATCTTTACTACATTGGGTCGTCCGATCGTGGGACTGTCAGGATTTCCGTGTGCGGCCGGGCGGTTGATCATCAGGCCGCCATGGCTCTGATGAAACGTTCGCCGAAGATCACGGCAAATTGCGCCTTCGCCATGGTCCACTCACGTGGTGGCAT